>JBATOT010000057.1:0-93990 GCA_049291095.1 Ignavibacteriaceae bacterium
ACAAATGCGCCACCGTTTCCATCAGCTAGTGCTTTTGGCGAGACTCCCCAGTATGATACTCTTGTATTTACATAAGGGTCATTGCTCCACTGGCATAAAGTTATTGAATTTAGAGCTAACACGATTATGAAAATATTTAATTTTAATTTTTTCATTCCTTATTCAACATTTTTTCTATTTACAGCTAAACATCTGCGTCACAGCTAAGATGTAAAAATAATTTTAAAAAGACACCTGAGCACCGCCAAGCTACTTAAAACCGCTTGGACAAAATACAATATTTAATCCGTTACGTCGGAAAGGATTTCAATGAATAATGATTTGGTAACATAGCAATATAGAAAAAAGTATTTCATACATTTTCATTTACAGTATACAAACATAAGTCAATAACATCTCTCCACCCCAATAAAAATGCAGAGAGAGTAAATCCGCCGCCGCGGAGTGCCAGAATTATTTTTGAAATTTAAGAATAGAGTAAACCAGAACTTTATTACGCACCCGATCCATAATAACCTCCAATAAACAATACAAAGGGAAAGAATTATTTCATCAAAGTCAAATTATATTTTTGTTACTAATGATATAGTTCATAGAAAGCGGAATAAAATAATCAGCAAGTATTATTAAGTAAGCAATATAAGAAGGATACGTAAGCTTCTTATAACTACATTACAATTTTTAACAAATCCTTTTCCATACTTTCAACTGGCGTTTCAACAATTCTTCCAATTTCACTTCCATCTTTGTAAAAAATAATTGTCGGGACTAATTCAATTTCAAGACCTTCTGCTTCGTTGGATAAAGCTTGTTTTTCCCTGTTAACTCCAATTAGAGTAATTGAGTTTACATCGTAGTTAAGCTCGTTTAGTATTTTAAATAATCTTGGCAACTGTTCCCTGCTATCACTGCAGGTAGAACGGAAAACAATTTTGATAGTTATATCTTCGAGTTTTCTTTCTAAGCTATCCAGAGTTTCAAAATCAGGTTGGTAGTTATTGTATTCTGTTGTCCAGGTATCTTTAAAAAGTGAATCGATGATAATGCTTGCAGGACAGTAACCGAGGATTAATGGTTCGCCATTTTTTTCATCTGATATGATTTTGAAATCCTGGGCATTGGCTTGGGAAACTGTAACTAAAAATATTGATAGGATAAAGTTCTTAAACATAAATAACCTTTTCTATTGCCACGACTTTCAAGTCGTGGATAAATTTCATAATCTATAAATCGGCTTTAGCCACATTTGAAAAATATTAATGTGGCTAAAGCCAAATGTTTATTGTACAGTTAACCACGAGCTGAAGCTCGTGGCAATAAATAATTCACGATTCATCCTTCGACTACGCTCAGTGTGACAACCGGTTTTAATCCTTTTTAATTCTTAAATCAATTCCCCATAACAATTTATTTCTTAGAGTTTCAAAATAAGTTGTTAGGGATGTGTGAACTAATTTTAACGGGCGATCACTTTTACAAATTTTTATTTCTGTCGGCGGAGGAAAGTCAAAAACTCTTTGTCCATCACAGCTAACCTGCACTTCTTTGTAAGGTGAATCAGCTTTTATTACTATCTCCTGTGAACTTGGAAGAACCAAAGGACGAACAGTTAAACTATGTGGCGAAATTGGTGAAAGAGTAATTACATCAGTCTTCGGTGAAACTATTGGTCCGCCTACTGAAATTGAATAGCCGGTTGAACCTGTTGGAGTTGCAACAATTAATCCATCCGCAGAAAAAGTGGTAACATATTCACCATCAACCCAAATGGTTAGCTCAATCATTTTAGGCCAGCCGCCTTTATCAATTACAATATCATTTATTGCATAAAGTTTTTCCGTTTCGTGTCCAATTGCTTCAGCACTAATAACCATTCTTTCTTCAATACTGTACTTCCCTTCTTTAAGTTCTTTAATAATCTTATCCATCTGATCAATATTTGCTTCAACAAGAAATCCGAGTTTACCAAGATTAACACCAAGCACGGGCTTATCATAAAACTGCGCATTGAATGCAGTTGCAAGCATAGTTCCATCACCACCGATTGAGATTATAAGATCTGCTTTTTCGTAAACCTCTTTATCGTCGGTTACAAAATCATCGAAGAGTTCAAGTTTAATTTTGTCTTTATCTTCAGAAAGAGATTTAGTAAGGATATAGTCGAGTTTGTTTTTTTTTAGCTTGGATATGAAAGAGGATACAACTTGAAAAACATTTTCTTTGGTGATATTGGCTATGATTCCTATTAACATAATTTTCTCAAAGTTGTTTATGTGCAGGGATAAATTACAATTTTTTAGGGAAAGATATTTTAATGAAATGCAAAATTTCGGTTTACCAAAATCACTTTTATTTACTAGTTAATAGTCGATTATAGACTTCTAAAGTTTGTATTGCTGTTTTTTCAAAAGAGAATTTTTGCCTTTGGGTTTTAGCTTTTAAGATTAGATCATTTCTTAAATCTTTATTAATAATTAATGATTCAATTTTCACTCTCATATCATCAATTTTAGTTGGATCGAAATAAATAGCCGCATCACCTCCAACTTCCGGTAGTGAGCTAGTATTGCTCATAACAACCGGGCAATCACAATTCATCGCTTCTAAGGCAGGAATTCCAAACCCTTCATACAATGTGGGGAAAATAAAAGCTAGTGCATTTGAATATAAAGTTGCAAGAGTAATGTCATCGGCAGCTTTATGCAGTATTTTTTTTTCTAATTCATTAGAATGAAAAATCCTTTTTTCTTCATTAGTAAAAATACCACCACCGGCGCAAATCAAGAATAGATCTTTATGCTCTTTAAGTAATGGTTCAACTGAAAGAATGAAATTGTTAAAATTTTTGTAAAAATCTCTGTTGCCAACAAATAGAATATATTTTTCGGGTAATCCTAATTTCAGAGTTGATGATACAATACTTTTATTTATTGAGGCTGCCAGATAAGTAACTTCAATTTTTTCAGGAGGAATATTGTAAAGCTTTATTAAATCATTTTTCGTGCTCTCAGAAATTGCAATTATCAGGTTTGCTTTAGAAAGCAAAAGTTTTTTATGCACAAGAGTTTTATCAATAATGTTTATAATCTCAGGGTACTTTTCGTGAATCGAATCATAAACAGTTAAAACCAAAGGTTTATTATTTATATGGTTTAAGAAATAAGGATTAAAATAGGTGGGATGAAAAATATCATAATCGCCTTGCTTAAGAGCAGGGATAGTTGACAAGCGATTTATATAATCTATAATGGTTCTTTTGAAATAGAAATTATTATTGGGCAAGAATTTCTTTACTTCAAAACTTTTATCTTCAGTAATATAAAAATTGTTTGAATATTTAAGTGAAAGCTTTGCTTCAACACCCTGCAACTTGTTCAATTCTTTTATCAATTGATAGTGATAGCGAGATACTCCCCCAAATTGCTGCTGCACAAAACATTGATGATCGTATAATACTTTCACAAACAAAGCCTCGTTAACTTTTGTTTTCAATATTTAGGTGGTCGCTGAAAGTTTTGCTCTTTACCAGTCTCTTTACAATTTGATACAAACCATAGTTTCTCAACTTTTTCATAAGAATTAAAGCTGTGTTGTTAAATTTTCTTTCAGATAAAATGTGGATGCCATTTACATTGTAGTAATTCAATTTAAATTGATTTGCTAGAGTATTAAGAGTTTTTTCAGAATAGAACGAAATATGTTGTCCATGATTAAAACCATAATACCACCATTCGTTAGGATCAGGAATTTCTTTGGGCATAAGTTCTGTTGAAAATACAATAGTATTACTATAACTAAGCATTTTTTCTATTTCTTCTTTGGGATTAACCAAATGTTCAAATACTTCAAATGCTGTAATCAATTCATATTTGGAATCAGATTCTATCTCTCTCTCAAACCCATTGGCGAATAAATTTTGCGTGTAAGGATCATGCCAGAAAAAATCAAATCCAATATCTCTCATCAAACGAGTAAAAACTCCATACCCGCCCGCATAATCCAGGAACAAACCTCTCTTATTAAAACAAAAGTAAATGAGAACAGAAAGAACTTTTGAGAAGTAAATGTTTCGATCCAGCAAACCTGTATCTGAAAGATTTATACTTCTGGAATATGCCTCATCAAGCCAAAATGGTTGTTCTGTAAATAAATATCCACAATTATCGCATTTAAAATATTTAACATCATACTTCTTTAAGATTTTAGAGGTAAATACTTGCTGTGCATTTGAATTACAAATTTTACAAATCATTTATTCCATATACCTTTAGCTGTACCTGAAATTAATTTTCTATATTGAATAGGCGCCCACACTGAAGCAAAAACCAAACATATATTTGTCGAAAACATGATACCGGTAACACCAAGTCCCATATTTTTAGCAAGAAATATTGATAGCGGAATATTCAGTAATGCAATGATAATAGAATAATAAAGTTGCAGTCTTACTTTACCAACTCCATTTATAAAATAACCAAAAATGTTATTCCAGTTTGCTATGATTACAAATATTCCAGATGCAACTGAAAGCATAAATGGAACCTGCACTTGCGGACCGACCCAAACTTTATAAACAAAATCTGAAGCTAAAATCATAACTATTGCAATCACAGATAAAATCATCCAGATGATAACAAGTTTGCGAACAGAATTTTTTATCCAATCAAACTCTTTTTTCACAAATGCTTCTGTAAATGCTGACCAAAATGGTGCGAGTGCTACATTAAAAACTAATGGAACCATATAGAAATATTTATATGCAACATTATATGTTACTACTGATTTGGGTCCATAAAGCTGAGTAATTATAATGTTACCAGTTGTAAAGACAATTAAGCTGGAAATTTGAATAACAAAAAACTGCATTCCGAGTTTAACTAAACTAGATGAGTATTTAAGATTTACAAACTTGAAAGATGGAGAAATGTTTTTAAAGTGACCACCAAATAAAAACAGAGATGCAATTAAAAAAACTAAAACGGGAATTCCACTTGATACCAATGCAAATACAGTTAATGATGGTTCAGCATATTTCGAAAGAAGATATACAAACAACAGTGTTAGAGAATTAGTAATCAAACTTAATCCGCCATTAAGTGAAGGCCTTTGATCTGCATTTATAATAGACGTAATTAGTTTTAGTAAAAATTGAACAAGAAATAGAATTATAACATATAAAACTAAAGTGTTAAGTAATGAAGTGTAATCCGTTGGTGCCTGTAAAAGATCTGCCCAGTTAAGAAAGCCATGAATGGTAAAGTAAAAAATAAAAGCAGCAAAAATGCCAACTGAAAAAACAGCATAAGCTGTGCTAACATAAATCCGGGCTAACTTTATATCATTAAGTGCAAGTGCTTCAGCAAGTTTATTCCTCAAACCATTGCCCAGTCCAAAATCAAGATTAATTAGCCAACTTAGTATTGAGGCAAGTGTAAGCCAGATTCCATATTCTGTTTTACCCAGATAATTTAAAGTGACAGGAACAATCGCCATCAATGAAACGAAGTTAAAAACATGTAAGATAAAAAGTATAACGATATTCTTCTTAGCCTTTTCAGTACGTGAAGAATTCTTAAAACTAAATAGCTCCGAAGGTGAATATTTTATGTTTGGTAATTTCAAATCTACTTTTGTTTATGATGAAATGATTTTTTCAGCTTAATGAATACTCTTTCTCCAGAGTCTGACAAGAAAAGTAAAACCAGTTTTATTTAATAAACTTTTTAAATAAGTTCTGAATAATCTTAATTGCAGTTGTATATCTATATTAAAATTATTGAGACTATTTTTCTTAACAGCTCTTTTAACTTCAAGAATTGATTGAATTTCATTTGTCCATGATTCACCACCGGCACTCATAACGACTACTGGATTTTTATCAAAGTAGTAGAGTTTGTTACTTAAATCAGGATAACCTTTGTATAACCGACAATAAAATTCAAAATCCATAGAGTAACGATACGATGTATCAAACAATCCAACTAAATCATAAACTTCTTTTTTAATAAACATTGTTGGATGATTGAGCGGCATTGTTTTAAATGTATTAAGAGTGTAAGGTTTTCTTAAGTACGATCCATATTTAGGATCATTAAATAAAAGATCACCATGAAAAACCAGGAATTGTGATTTTTTAAAATTGATTACTACCTGCTCAAATACATTATCCGAATAGTAATAATCATCTGAATTTAGTATAGTTAAAATATCACCCGATGCATTATTAATACCTTTATTGAATGCTTCAGAGATTCCACTATCTTTCTCACTAATAATTCTTAAATTTAAAGGTGAATCTTTATACAGTTTTTCAACTATCTCAAGAGTATTATCGTGACTAAGATTATCAATGATAATATGTTCAAAATCTTTGTACGATTGTTTTAGTATCGATTCAACATTCTTTGTTATCGATTTTTCAGAATTGAATGTTGGTGTAATGACGGAAATTTTCATAGATAATATTGAAAACCAGAATTTTTAATTGTACATAAATATACAAATATCACTTGATTGTATTTGCCAGTGAAACCATTAGAAAAAACCACTAAAATATTATACCTTACACTCAGATCGGATTGGGGTGGTGGACCGAAACATATTGATATTTTATATAATAATATAGGACCCGGTTATCGAATCTATTTTGCAGCTCCAATTAGTGATCCATTTGGAGATAGTTGGTTTAAATCAGTTGGTAAAGAAAGATTTTTTGAACTAGAACATCGAAAATTTTCGATTTCCAAACTTTTTGAATTAAAAACCTTCATTAAGAACAATGAAATAAAAATTGTTCATGCTCATGGCAAAGGAGC
This sequence comes from Ignavibacteriaceae bacterium, assembly GCA_049291095.1. Lineage (GTDB taxonomy): Bacteria > Bacteroidota > Ignavibacteria > Ignavibacteriales > Ignavibacteriaceae > IGN3. The sequence goes on from JBATOT010000057.1 coordinate 6,816, forward strand.
TGGATTGTATGGCCGATTATTAAAGATACTTTTATCAAATAGAATTAAAGTAATCTTTACTTTTCATGGTTTGCACATCGCCCAGTACAATCAGGTTAAAAAAAAATTGTACATTTATTATGAGCAATTTTTTTCAAGATATACTGATTTGTTTATTAATGTTTCCAAGGGTGAGCAAGAGAACTGTTTAAAATATGCGATATTTTCTCCACATAAATCTAAAGTTGTTTATAACGTTATACCTGAAGCTAAAAATGAAAAAGTAAGCATATCTTTGAAGAATGAACTTAATCTTCCTTTAGATAAATTTATTGTTTTATCAATTGTTCGATTTTCATTTGCTAAAAATATTGAAGCAACACTTGCTATCGCTGAGTTACTTAAATTTGATAAACGATTTCTGTTTGTTTTGGTTGGTGATGGTGAAACAAGAGAAGAGATAGAAAATGAAATCAGGATAAAAGAACTAAACAATGTTTTACTTACAGGATTTAAGAATAATCCTCTTGATTATATTGCAGCCAGCAATGTTTATTTATCCACTTCTCGCTGGGAAGGGTTGCCTTATTCACTTATTGAAGCTTCCATGATGGGTCTACCTGCAGTTGCAACAAACGTGGTTGGAAATAATGAAGTTGTTAAAAATAATTTTAATGGTAAGTTATTCAACCCTGGAGATCTTAAAACTGCAGTTAATAATATTATAGAAATATGCACTGATAATAATTTATTTGAATTTTACAGTAAGAATGCAAAAACATTTTATGAGGATAATTTTTCTATTGATAAAATGACCAAGCAAATGCAAAGTATTTATAACGATTTGTACATTAAAGTATTAAAATAATTTTCAGAGTGAACTTAGCTGTTGATTTGAAACGACAAAAAGAAATGAATGGAAATAACGTAGCAATTGTACATGAGTGGCTTGTAAATTACGCAGGTTCGGAAAAATGTGTGGAATCTTTCACAAATATTTATCCCGATGCCGAAGTTTATGCTCTCGTTGATTTTTTGGATGATGAGCAAAGAAAAATAATTCTTAAGGGTAAACACGCAAAAACGTCTTTCATTCAGCATCTGCCGAATGCAAAAACTAAACATAGATACTATCTTCCTCTTTTTCCTAAGGCTATTGAATTGTTTAATATGTCTAATTACGATGTTGTAATTTCCAGCTCACATGCTGTGGCAAAAGGGGTAAAAACCAATCGGAAACAACTTCATATAAGTTATTGTTATTCACCAATGCGGTATGCCTGGGATAACGCAGATGAATATTTGGTAGGATTTAAAGGTACTGTTGCAAAATTTTTTCTAAATTACTTACGTAAATGGGATGTTAAGTCTTCTAAAAATCCCGATTACATCATTGCAATTTCAGAACATATCAAAAATAAAATAAAACGAATTTATAATCGTGAGGCTGATGTTATTTATCCACCTGTTGATACAGATAAATTTCCACTTGAAACAAATAAGGAAGACTACTATTTAGCAGCCTCAAGATTGGTACCTTATAAAAAAATTCATTTGATTGTTGACGCATTCGCAAAAATGCTCGATAAAAAACTCGTTGTAATTGGCAGCGGACCTGAAAAAGAAAAAATTCTTTCCAAGGCAACTCCAAATGTTGATGTGATAGGCTATCAGGATTTTGAAAGTTTAAGATCATACATGCAAAAAGCCAAGGCTTTTGTTTTTGCGGCTGAAGAAGATTTTGGAATTGTTGTTGTTGAAGCAATGGCATGTGGTACTCCGGTTATAGCATTCGGAACCGGAGGTGCGGCAGAGACAGTAGTAGAAGGAAAGACAGGGATTTTGTTCAAGGAACAAACTACTGATTCAATTATCGAAGCTATAAAAAGGTTTGAACAAATCAATAGTTCATTAAATTATTCAGAAATAAGTCAACATGCTGAAAAATTCAGTCGGAAAAGATTTGAGCATAATATCAAAGAATATGTTAATGAAAAATTAAAAAGCTTCAATCAAACAAAATCAAAAAAGAAAAAATGATCGTTAACAAAAAATCTATATACACTTCACGATTAATTTCGGATTTATTACTTCTTAATTTATCATTTATCGTTTCCGCCATTCTTGCCCAATCTTTAGATATGCTGCTTGCCCGCGATTATATGTTTATACTTTTGCTTCTGCTTAATATTGTTTGGTTCGTAAATGCAAACCTTTCCGGATTTTATTTAGATTTTTTTACAAGATCTTTCTCATTCCAGTTTTTTAATATTCTCAAAACCACTCTGCTTCAAGTAGGGTTAACAGTATTGTTTATCTTCTTAACTAAAGAAGATCTTTTTACTAGAAATTTTATCTTGTTGTATGGATTGTTTCTCACACTTTCAATCAGTTTACGTACTGCCATATTTAAAAAAGTTCTGATTTCCCTAAGAAGAAAAGGTAAGAACATAAGAAATCTTTTAATTATCGGAGCTGAAGAAGTTGGTAAAAATTTCAAAGATACAATCACTCGTAATCCAGATTTTGGTTATCACTTTAGCGGATTTCTTGATAACACAAGTAAAGATGATGAGGTAATTGGAGTGCTAGATCAGCTTGATGAAAAAATTAAGGAAAAACAAGTTGATGAAGTTATAATTACCCTTTCTTCACAGCCACCGGAATTGTTAGATGAGATAATTAGAATCTGTAACATTAACGCTGTTAGAATTCATATCATACCAGATTATTTTAGGTTTTTATCAAGCAGATTTCAGATAAGTTCCATAGGTAATTTTCCTATAATAACTGCAAGGCAAGAACCACTTGAAGAAGCTAACCGCAGATTTCTTAAGCGAACATTTGATATTATATTTTCATTATTGGTGCTAATTTTTTTACTAAGCTGGCTGTATCCAATTTTAGCCTTACTTATAAAATTAGATTCCAAGGGAAAAGTATTATTCATACAGAAACGAGTTGGGGCTAAAAACGATTTGTTTGAATGTTATAAGTTTAGGACATTAATATCTGAATCATCACGTGAAACTGAAAAATTCAAACCCGTTTTGATGGGTGATAAGAGGGTTACTGTAATTGGAAATTTTTTAAGAAAATCCAATATAGATGAATTACCACAGTTCTTTAATGTTTTAAAAGGTGATATGTCTGTTGTTGGCCCAAGACCACACGCTATTCCTTATCAGGATTTGTATGGAAAAATATTTGAAGAAATAAAGATGCGGCATAATGTTCGTCCTGGTTTAACAGGTTGGGCACAAGTAAATGGTTTACGCGGTGATGTTGAAGATGAGACAGAAAATAATCGCAGAACAATTATGAGAATGAAATACGACTTGTGGTATATTGAAAACTGGACAATGAAGCTCGATATTCAAATTATTTTTATGACTATATGGCAAATGATAAAAGGAGATACAAAAGCTGTTTAGTTTGGTAATGTAAAGATATACAAAGCTTCTTTCTTATCAGAAACAACATAAACCAGTTTATTTTTGTAATCAACAACCAATCCTTCCGGTTGTGTAACATCAATTTTGTATTCTTTTATTTTATCTCCATCCAAATTAGTATTAATAATTTTTTTTGATTCATCACTAAGTATCCAAAGACTTGTATCTTCAATGGCAAAGAAAATATCAGAGTAGTCTTTTGCAATCTTTATTTCTTTTCTAAAAATCTCATTAAAAAGACTATCAGTTTTGAGTAGTAGTCCCTGTCGTTTTTCATTTACTAAATAAAAATCCTTTGTAATAGTATCAAAACTAATTCCTTCTAATCCTTCATTCAATCTACCAGTAAGATTTATTTTTTTACGTTTAATTTCATTTCCAGAAGTATCAAGCACAACAACTTCTCTGCTTCTTTCAAGTACAACCGCAATATGTTTTGAATCTATAACTGTTATGCCTTCTAAATCTTCCCCACTAACGGAAAACGATTTTAAAATTTTACCTGATAGATCAAGTTTATAAACTTTGCTGTCACTATCACCAACGGACCAAAAGCTTTTTTTATCAAAAGAAGATGCTAATCCTGATGGCTCGGGAACTTTTATTGGCGTCATTTTTTGCACTAAAAGTTTCTTAACAGTTGGAGATTCTTGCCTGTTAGTATTACATTTGTATTGGGTTAAACCTATTGAAAGAAGCAATATTACTATTGCATAATTTTTGATAATAAAAATCATATTGTGTGAACTTCTTGAATATATAGTTGATTTTAAGAAATAATATTTGCTGATTCTTAAATATAATATATAGGTTGGAGTTTTCTGAAAAGGAGAAAAAATTAAATGATGTTAAGTGAAGGTTTTTTTCGATTATCAGCAATGGTCGGCTTTTTAATAGTTTTGCTCATTTTGTTATTTGGTTATCTATTTTTTGAACCTTTTGTAACAGAAGAAACAATTACAATTAAGGTTTTAAATAAATCACAATTTGGGAATGAACCAGGAAAATACTTCGTTTTTACTCAAGATGAAGTATTCAATAATTCAAATAACTATTATCACAGCAAAGAAAATGCAGATGATTTAAATGAAAAACTTTATCCAGGGAGCTCTTATAAAGTGAAAGTTGTTGGAGTTTATATTCCATGGTTGCCTCGATTTAGAAATATCATCAAAATAATTGAAATTAATGGTATTCCTGTAGTAGAAACTCCTGCTGCTAAATAATTACACTCAAATAATTCAAACATTTTTATTATTTTTCAATCGACAAATAATTTAATTAATAACAAAATATAAGGGGATCTTATATGGCAGTTCTTATAACTGATGAATGTATTTCTTGCAACGCTTGCGAAGTTGAATGCCCTAACAATGCAATTTACGCCGCTGGTGATCCTTGGCTTTTAGAAGATGAACATGAAGCTTTAAATTCAGATCATACATATATCGCAGTAGATAAATGTACAGAATGTGTTGGCTTTTATGATGAACCACAATGTATTCCTGCTTGTCCAACTGAAGCAATTATTATGAACCCGGACCATCAAGAAACAAAAGAACAATTAATGGCTAAGAAAGAACATTTAGATAAAGTTGGAAGATAATTTATTCTAAACTTTTTTAAGGGAGCTATAGGCTCCCTTTTTAATTTTAAAGTATTGTATAAACTGTCTCCAACATAAAATAAAAAGTCATTATTCCTGAAAGAATCAGTTTGGCAATGATCATAATTAAGCTTGCAATAAAAGTTACTATTCCAACTTTAAAAGCTTCAGAGTTTTTTTTACCAGCGATTAATTCTCCGATAACTGCACCAAATAATAAACCTAAGATCATTCCCCAGGGTGGAAAAAAAATCATCCCGATAAGCATTCCAATTATCGAACCCCAAATTCCATGATTTGAGGCTTTATAACGCTTTGCTCCCCAAACCGGCAAAACATAATCTAAAATTGTGATTACAATTGTTAACACAGAAAAAATGATGACAATAGTCCAGGAAATTGAATCTGGAATAAATATTCTTAGAAGCAAAAGTGCCAGCAGATTTAGTGGAGGACCCGGTAATGCAGGAATTATACATCCGACAATACCTATTAAAGATAGAATTATTCCGACTATAATTATAAGTGTTTCTATTTTTTATTTACTTTCTTTTTTTGTGTTTTCTTTTTGGGACCACAATATTTTTTTATCATCTCATAAGCATCAAAATAACCAAGTTCACCAGCTCTTTTAAAATCTATACAAGCTAAATCATTCATTTCAAGAATAATTTCAGTTGTACCTCTTAGATAAATAGCTTTTGCAGAACTTGAATCTAACTTTATTATTGAGTTATAATTTTTAAGTGCACCTGGATGATCCTTAACTATTGTTTTTGCTTCTGCAAGAATAAATAATGCATTTATATATGTCGAATCAATTAGCAAACAACTTTCATAGTCCTCAATTGCTTCTGTAAAATTTCCAAGAAGCATTTTTTCGTTGGCGCGATTATAATAAGCAATCACATTTAATGTATCTAATACTAATGCTTTTGAATAATTATCAATTGCTAATTTACTATCACCCATCATTGCATATAAGTTGCCAATATTTACATAAGTCGCCGGATTTCTGGATTCATACTTAGAAGCGCTGATGTAATATTCTAATGCAAGTTGATTTTCGCCTGATAAAAACTCCAGATATCCTAAATCAAAAAGTAAATCTGCAGATTCAGGATTTAAATTATAGGCTTGCCTCAAGTCCAGTTTAGATTTTTCAAGTTCATTCATTTCCAGGTATAATTTACCCCTCAGATGCAATGCTTTAAATGTACTTTCCAATTCAATAGATTTGTTAAGATCATCAAGACATAAAAACTTATTACCTAACTTATAATTAGCTTTTGCCCGCAATAAATAAAAATCTGCTATATTATTCTCCAAAATTATTGCTTGTTCGATAAACGTAATTGCCGTCTGATATTTGCCGTCATCATATGCTTTAATTGCTGAAAGATATTCAGGCAATTGAATTGTACTTGAGCAAGCAGCAAGAATCAATGGAAAAGAAACATAAACTAAAGAGTTTCTTATAAAAGTTTTCATATGTAAAATTAGTTGTTGATTTCTGATTTTAATTTACAAATTAACCATAACACAATAAATTATTTAAGTAATTATTCTTAATTTCATCTAAAACAAAAAGAGAGTTTTATGGATCTATCCCTTTTACTATCAGGCGTTTTACAATTAATACTTTCTCTTGTCATCGGTATCACTTTTATTTATGCCGGATTTAGATTCTTCCACAAAAAGATTAACACAATCAATGAGATTGAGGAACTAAAGAAAAACAATATTGCAGTCGCAATTCTTAACGGATCAATAATTCTTGCATTAGTTATAATGGTTAAGAATGCAATCGAACCAGCTATTACGGTATTTAGCATGGCACTTAGAAATCCAAACGCAACTTTTTTGTCATTTCTTCAAATGGCCGGTATAATGTTAGTTCAAATAATTGTTGCAGGAATTATTGCATACATATCAATCTATCTTGCAATAAACCTATATACTCGTCTTACAAAAGATCTGGATGAACTTGGAGAAATAAAAAACAATAACATTGCAGTAAGCATAGTTCTTGGAATTGTTATCATTTCAATTTCACTTCTTATGCAGCAAGGCATAAAGTCTATTCTTGATGCTTTGATTCCCTTTCCTGCCTTATCGTTAAGAGATATTGGAATATAGATTTTAATGAAAAAGGGCTGTGCTTCAAGTATCGGTTGTTCGGGAATAATTGTAATAATTCTCTTTGCCGTAATTATTATTGATTTTATTTCTGAGATGGATTTTAGCTTCGATGCTTTTGAAGAAACCAGCCGAGATTATTCGTTTGAAATAGACACTCTTGAAAACCAACCAATTATTAAATCAGATTTTAAATGGAAATATACTTCATCATCACTTGGACGAAAAAATTATAAACTATCTTTTCATCTATTAGAATATGAAGTGAAAAATGCTTTAGCATATATGGATGAAATTGCAAAGTTAAGTTCAAGAGATTTAAATATTGATCAGCGTTACAAAAGTGATAAGGTTTATTTTGCAAAACTGATGTGGCATGAAATCTATAAGAGGATTTATTGGCAATCATATGATAAGTTTGATAATATCTTAAAAGGGTTTAATGAAGTATTTAGAATTGAAAAAATGAATGATCGTGATAAGCTTTATTTTATAATTTCATTTATTCAAAATATTGAGTACAAAAGACCAGGCGGTGAACTTGATTTGCTTCCGCCACTTGGGACACTTGCAACCCGCTATGGCGATTGCGATACAAAAGCTCTTTTACTATACATCATTTTAGAAAAAGCCGGCGTGGACTGTGTGATGTTCTGGAGTTTTCAATACAAACATGCGATGTTAGGTGTTGCCATTAATGCACGCGGAAATTCTAAATTACACAATGGTAAAAATTATTATTTTGTAGAAACAACTTACCCCGGATGGCAAATTGGAGATATCGATCCGGAGATGGATGACTTAAGTATGTGGTATGTTGATGATCTTGATTCTGATAAAATGAAGATTGACTACAAATTGGATTTGAAAAATGAAAACGATTCTGACAAGCGTATTAAAAAAACAGACAAAAAGGAAAACAGGAGTAAGGATTCCGGACAAAGAGATAAACCATCTCCATCAAACAGATAGCTATTTTTTTAAGTGTTTTGGATCAAGGAAATATTCAATAATAATTTTGCCATCATTAAGCGGATCCTCTTCAATTCCGGTTTCAAAATTATTATCCACTTTTTTAGTAAGTCGTTCTGCAGCATCACGAATATCTTTTGGCATTCTATGATCTTCCTGAAGCTTTGTTAGCATTGTAATTGCTGAAGCTCCCCAATTTTTGTGTTGATGAAATTCCAGCCAATGTTCAATAGCCATTCCACATGCTCTTCTAGCGCAAACCCGTGTTTGACCAATATTACCAATCTCTTTTGCTTGTTCACCTTGTAAAAGTTCGGCTTTTGCAACATTATAAATTAAATCTCTTACTCCACTCATAATTCAATCAAAATAAGTTTTACGGTCCGGGTTTATTAAATGAAGTTTAATTTCGTTCAAATGGTTTTCATTTGTACGATTTAAAGATAACGATGGAAGCTTATTGAAGTCAAAGAATTGTACATCTAAAGTTTCATCACTTGGTGTGGCTTGACCGCCAATGAGTTCACAAAGAAAAATAATTTTAAATGCGTGAAAGAATTCCAGTCTTCCACCGATTCTGTTTGCATCAAAAACTCCAATTACTTTTACTGGTTTTACATCAAAGCCGCTTTCTTCTTTACATTCCCTGCTTGCAACTTCAGAGGGGACATCGCCAACATCAGCCCAACCGCCTGGCATTGCCCAGCAATTATCTGTGGATTCCTGAACTAACAAAATTTTTCCATCTTTAATTACTGCCGCACGAACATCAATCTTTGGTGTTGCATAACCGGGATGCTCCATCAAAACTTTTGTTACTGATTCTTTTTCGAGAGTTGTATGATGTTCAATTATCTCCGCAGTAATTTCAGTTAATCTTTTGTAACGATTTTTTTCATAATCAGTAACTGAAAATGCTGCACCTGTTTGAGAAAGCTGCTGAATTTCTCTTGCTATCTCAAGCCATTTAAAATTAAAATTGATTTCTTTCATAGAATTTCTTTCTAAGTGTTTCTTAGTGTCCTGAGTGTCTAAGTGGTTAATAGCTTCTTAACCACTAAGACACTAAGATCACAAAGGTTCACTAAGTTAAAAAGGATTTGTTGCCCAGACTGTTACTTCTGGTATAAAACCACGATCATCCATTTCTAATGTTGAAACTATTGTGTGAGCAATTTCTAAAGGACGTAATTTATTTTTTACTTCAGGTTTTTCATTTCGATCATTATCACCAAATGCTGTTGTAACTTCACTGGGGTTAACAAGAATAACGCGCACATTATATTTTCTTAACTCGGCTTGCCAGCATTGCGTCATTCCGCGTAAAGCAAATTTGGATGAAGCGTAAACTGTTCCATTTGCAAAACCTTTTGTGCCTGCTGTTGAAGCTATGTTAATTATGTTACCTGATTTTTGTTTCTTAAAAAGTTTAGCTGCTTCGCTTGCCATTAGTGCGGCACCAAAAACATTTACATCATAAACTTTATGGAATGATTTCATATCGAGTTCTGTAATTTCATTCCAGGCATCACCGATTCCTGCATTATTGATTAGGCAATCAAGTTTTCCAAATTGTTTAAAAAATATTTCATAAGTTTTGTGTACATCATTTTCCAAAGCAACATCCGCGTGGATTGGGAATGCGCCAATTTCTTTTGCAACCTTTTCTAACTTTGATTTATCTCTACCTGTGATAGCGACTTTTCCATCTTTTTCAGCTAAAAGTTTTGCAGTTGCTTTTCCAATTCCTGCGCTACCGCCGGTAACAAGGAATGTTGAGTCTTTAATTATCATTTGTGCCTCTTTTTTATTGCAAAGTTAAGGAGAAATGAGGAAAGAATGTAAAAAGTTCTGCAACCAAATGGTCGAAGACAGCCAAGAATAATTACCAAACAAGAAAGGCGATTGTCATTGAGACGCTAGATTGAATAATGTTTTTGTTTCCTCTTGACTTTGTTCTTATTAAAGAGGTTAGGCTGTTATTTTTTAGTATATGTTTGATTTACCATTAAATTACTTGATATTTTTTTATCAAATACACTTTGCCAAAGAAATTTTTTTATAAAACCATTTTCAGAGTATTCAAAAATAAAAAAATCACTTCCTTCATCTATTTTTTTTAGTAGTCCATTATTATAATATTCAAACTTCACAGTATCTCTGAGTATTTCGCTTTCATTATTTGAAATAAAATGTTCCGAGATAGTGACTACTTTTGACAATCTTTCTTCTCTATCATAAATGTAATTCTTAGAATACTTATCTTTTAATTCTTCGTAGAACCAACTCCAATACATATATGATTCTTTTTCCTTTTTATAATGTTTACTAGAATAAATAAATTCCCTTTGGCTATACAATATCCATTTATCCTTTTTAAAAATATATGTGAGCTCTTTAACTATATTACCTTTATCATCTTTTTCTCTAATTTGTTTCCAATTATCATCGAGATGAAAATCATCAAATTCTTCTATTTCAGCAAAGTTAGTATAATTGAAAAAACTTTTGCGTTCTATTTCCCAGGCATTTCTATCCCAACTTGTGTATTTAATACTTGAAGTAATTCTTCCTAATGAATCTCGTTTTATCTCATTCTTAGAAACTGATATCCAAATTTTATTCTTAGAAGTTGGCAAATCTAATTCTTTTTTATAATGTATTTCTTTTATTAAATTTTTATTATTATAAAAATATTCCCACTTCATTTCACCAATAGTCGAATCCGAATTACTTTCAAAATCCCACCGCATTTTAGATATTCTTTCTCCAACAGCCCCATATGAATTTATCTTAGAACTCGATTTCATAAATTCATTCCATTTATCATTTCTATTATTCTTTATATATACGTCTGAATTAATTATAACATTAGGATTATCTTTAATAAAACAGCTATTGAGTCTATCAATTGAATAAATTATTAATTCGTAACGGTGGGTAACCATTCCCGTAAATTCAAAAATATCATCATAACAAATTTCTTGTTTTGAAATTGAATTATTACAACTATAAAACGCTAATAAAAATAGAAATAATGAATTATAAATTTTCATTCGTATTAAGGCCTAACTTTTACGCATACTGCACTGAATTATTAGTTAAAGAATATATTTATGAGTGCAGGTGCATAAATATATTAAACCTCTGTCACTAAGTAGTTGGTAACAGGTAAGAAAACTATTTTGTTTGTTTCCAAACATAAACTCCTTTATTGTTTATATAGCACAACTTATCATCTATTTCGACTAACGCTATGCCACCATTAAATTCGTTAGCATAATCAAATTGAGGTTCTATTATTATGGTACCTTTATTATCAATATAACCCCATTTATTTGTTAATAATGCCGGAGCCAGACCTTCTGAAAAATCAGATACTTGTTCAAACTGTGGTGATACAACAAATTTTCCTTTACGATCAATAAATCCCCACTTTCCGGAATCGCTGACAAGTGCCAAATCATTAAAAAATGATCTCGCCTCATCATAAGTTGGTGGAATGACCATCAAATTATTTTGATCTATAAAGCCCCATTTATCTTGCAGTTTTACCGGCGCTAATCCTTGCGAAAATTTGCCTACCGCTTCAAACTTAGGTTCAATTATTACTTCGCCGTTTTTATTAATAAAACCTTTTTTCCCATCAATCGTAACGTTTGCTAGTCCTTCATTGAAATTGCCCGCAAGTTCAAATTGACAAGGTATAACTAGTTCACCTTCCAGATTCACATATCCATAGTTCACGGAAAAAACAAACAATAAAAACCTTTCCTTATTCATTACCCATGCAAGTCCTTCAGAAAAATTACCCACTTTAGTGTACTCAGGTTCAATCACTATATTCAAAGAGGTATCGATGAAACCCCATTTTGAACTACTGAAAATACCAATGCCCGGTAATCTTACAGCAGCTCTTTCTTCGGAAAAATTTTCAGCTTCATCAAATCCCGAAAAAAAATTAGAAATACTTTTAAATTCGTTTTTTGTGTTTATGTATCCGATATCATCAATAACAGAAAATCCTTCGTAAGCATTTGAACCTTTTTTAACGAATGCAAGCCCGTTCGAAAATGGTCCTGCCTGAATAAATTGGGGCGCAATAATTTCAGTACCAGATGAATCAATATATCCCCACATACCATTGTGAATTATTGGATAAAGAATTTTTTGACTAAACGTTGTGGATAAAAATAAAAACAAAACGAATGATAGCACCATGCTACATTTAGTAAACATTAATATGTTCCTTTAATTTTTGTATACTTAATCATAAAAGAATTATTTCTTTAAATACTCCGCAAAGTATTTAATAATAGAAGAATCTAACTTAGAACCACCGATCTGCGAAAGATTATTATGATTTCCACCAGGAATAGGATACCAGTTTTTATTAAGTGATTTAAGATTATTATAGATTTCTTTACCATATTTATATGAAATTCTTTCATCCTCTAATCCATGGACAATCATAACCGGTTGATCTATAAATTCTGCATCAAGTGATGGATTAACTTTATCAACTTCAAAGTTTGCAATCTCTTCACTGCGTTCTAAGATTTTTTCTACAATCCAATTGATTCTAATGGAGTACATCCTTTCAGAATAATCATAGATAGTATTTCTTAAGTCAGCGAAAGGACTTTGAGCCACTGCACATTTAATTCTTTTATCATTTTTCATAGATTGAATAACAATTGCTGCACCAAGTGAATGGCCTAATGCTCCATAAGGCTCTGATCCAGGAAACAGAATGCTTACTGAATCTATAAATGATGAAAGATCTTTTTTCTCATAGAAACCAAAAGTACAGTTTAATCCTTCACTTTCTCCATTTGCTCTGGAGTCATAAAGGACACAATTAAAACCAGCTGCGACCAATGATTTAGCGTTGGCCAACATTGCTGCTTTATTGCTTCCAATTCCGTGTAATAGAAATATTGTACCTTTAGGTTTTGTACTATCAGAAAAAACAAACCATCCCCTTAGTATGATTGTGTCTTCAACTGTGATATTAAAATCTTTGTATTTAAGACCATACTTTGAGGGAGTTAAATCTCCTATCAATACTCTTGTTGGTCTAATCGGAGAATATGCTAAGTAATTGTTAATCGCATAGTCTAAAACAAAGTAACACAATATTATAAGGACAAATAGTGTTATACTAATTGCAACGATTATTTGTTTGAGTCTTCGACTAATTATAATTACTCCCCGGATAGAGAAGGTTTATAACAATTAAATGTACTCTGAAATAAATCAGATCGAATAACTTCCAGGCAATAAATAATCCGGCAATTGCAAAAACCGGGTTGCGGATAAAACTGATATATTTTCTTCCAACATCTTCACTTAAGTACATTGGTGGTATTGCGCTACCATCTAACGGAGGAAATGGAATAAGATTGAAAATAAAAAGTATAAGGTTTAGCGAAAACATTACGCTTATTATCTTTGCAAGTATTTCTGTCCAATCCGCGCTAACACCAGAAACAATTCCGGAAATTGTTATAGTATCTGGTTGATAAAAGATTCCGAATGCAATACCTAAATGAATAATTGCTGCGGCTATGATAAGTAGAATAAAATTTGAGATTGGTCCGGCAGCGGCCATAGCAGCGGCTTTTTTGGGATAGTTGTGTGCCCATTGCGGATTGTAAGGTGTGCTTGCCCAGCCTATCATCCATCCTCCGGCTGCAAAAGAAAGTAACGGGACTATAACTGTTCCAAATGGTTCACGCTTTATATGCGGAACAGGATTTAAACTAACTTGTCCGATTGCATGCGCAGTGCTATCGCCCAATTTGTGGGCAGTAAACGCATGAGCTGCTTCGTGAAAAACAGTTGAGAATAAAAAAACTAAGTACCAGAGAATACCGTCTGAGAGGTTCATAAATTTATTTTTCTATTAAAGATAATATTTCAATTAATTGAATAAACTATAATATTTCCAATCCAACCTCACCCTTAATCTCTCTCCTTTTAAAGGAGAGGGAGTTTTAAAATTTTCTCCATTAGAGATAACGGGTTGAGACAAAGTTATTTATTTTTTTTCTAAAACTTTAATCTCATTTTCTGTTAAGTGGTAAAACACGGGAACAAGAGATTAATCAAATAAACCTATTTGCTCATCAGATGAAAAATATTTCAAGTCTTGTGAACCTGAAATTAATTGCAATCCCCCATAACGATTAATCGTTTCTTTGACCTCGTCAATGATAATATTAATATTCTGTTTAATTTGTTCAGAATGATACCTTAAAACTATCCATCCAAGTTTTGTTAACAAATTATTTCTTTTCTTGTCATATTTTACTGCATCAACCGATAAATGATACTTATCTCCATCACATTCAATATTCAAGTTTCTTTCTCCACAGAATAATGCAAAGTCAAGGTAAAACAGCTTATCCTCAGTCTGAACCATGAATTGTCTTTCTGCACTTATTTTTTCCTGTCTAAATTTTTCCCATAATTTTTCTTCGATAGGACTCTCAATAAAGAGATCATTAAACTCTTTTGCATTCAAAAGCCTTTCATAAGTTGTATTTACAAAAAGCATTCTTCTATGGCGTTGACTAATTATAGGATTAGCTAATGATTCACAAGGAAAGAATTCGATTTTGTAGTAATTATTATCTGCTTTTGGATTTAATAGTTCTTCAGGTATCAGCTCTTTCCTTTTTTGAATCGTTATGTTTTTAACTTCTGCGTACCACTTTATCGTAAAAGCTTCATTACCGAAAACACTTGTTTGATAAAACGCTATGTACTTAAGTCTACGCTCACTAACTGATAGAGGGGTGCGTTTTGTTTTTATCGGGATGCGATACCAATTTTGTTTTAAAGCAATTGCAAGATCCTCCCTTTTGTTTAATATGGCTACTAATGTATTTCTATTTATATTTTTGTTTGTCACAACAGTAAAAATTGATGTTAAGTGTAGTGTCACTAAAATAGTTGTTAAATACTATTTTATGCAATTTTGAATAATTCTTTTATCAATCCAGACAACTCATAAACAAGTTTTTTTATTCTTTGACGCTGTTAATCAGATCGATGATGGTATTAAATGCTTTATCCAAGAAAATTTCTTAATTACTCCAAATTAACCGCATAAAAATATATAAAAGGAACAGTAAATAGAATTTTAATGATGAGTTGTTAATAGAAATGATGAATTCGTTTGTTCAAAGAAATCAATTGAGTAATTTTTGACTGATTATTTTAAATGTTATCAGTTTATTCAACCGGAGTTATTATGAAATTTAAACTTCTTACCATTCTTTTAGTATCACTTCTTTCCTTTTCAATTATAGCACAAGAAAAAGACAAGAAGGAAGATAAAAATCCATACAAGTCCGAAACATTTAACGGATTAAAATTCCGTTTGATTGGTCCGGCTGCTACATCAGGCAGAGTTGTGGATTTTGCGGTAAATCCAAATGACATAAATCAATTTTATGTTGCAGTTGCCTGCGGTAATGTTTGGAAGACAACAAACTCAGGTACAACCTGGGATCCAATTTTTGATAATTATGGTTCGCATTCAATCGGCTGTGTAACAATTGATCCCAATAATTCACACGTTGTTTATGTTGGAACCGGAGAAAACAATTCTCAACGCAGCGTTAGCTGGGGTGATGGAGTTTACAGAAGTGAAGACGGCGGAAAAAGTTTTACAAACATAGGATTAAAAAAATCAGAACATATTGCAAAAGTTTTGATTGATCCAAGAGATAGCAAAGTAGTTTATGTTGCAGCACAAGGTCCGTTGTGGGGACCAGGCGGGCAGCGTGGTTTATATAAATCAACAAACTATGGTACAACATGGGATTCTGTTCTTTACATCAGTCCAAATACAGGAGTAACAGATGTTGTGATGGATCCACGAAATCCCGATGTTCTTTATGCAGCATCATACCAAAGAAGAAGACACGTTTGGACATTGATAAATGGCGGACCTGAAGGTGCTATTCATAAATCAACAGATGGCGGTAAAACCTGGAATAAGTTATCAAGTGGTTTACCAAGCGGAGATGTTGGAAGAATAGGCTTGGCGATTTCTCCGGTTAATCCTGATTATGTTTATGCAGTTGTAGAAGCCGCAAAAGATGGAAGTGGATTTTATCGTACAACCAATCGTGGTGCAAGCTGGGAGAAAATGAGTGATTATAAAAATGTAAGTGCGCAATATTATTCGGAAATATTTTGTGATCCAATTGATGTAGATAAAGTTTATATATTAGATACTTTTTCTGCTATAACTATTGATGGCGGAAAAACATTTGATCGCATAAGTACAAAAGGAAGACACGTTGATGATCATGCTTTTTGGGTAAATCCTAAAAACACAAATCATTATATGATTGGCGGTGATGGCGGAATATATGTTACTTATGATGCAGGTAAAAATTTTCACTTCAGAGAGAACTTACCTACGTTACAATTCTACAGAGTTAGTGTGGATAATTACGAACCATTTTATCGTGTAATGGGCGGAACGCAGGATAACAATAGTATGATCGGTCCATCGCAAACAATTAACGATGAAGGGATTGTAAATGCAGATTGGATTCCACTTGTTGGCGGCGATGGTTACGAAGCTCTTACTGATCCAAGTAATCCAAATATAATTTATTGTGAATGGCAGCATGGCGGTTTAACAAGATATGATATGCAAAGCGGTGAACAACTAAGTATAAAACCACAGGAAAGAAAAGATGAAGCTCCTTACAGATGGAATTGGGATACTCCATTGATTTTAAGTCCGCACAGCAATACAAGAATTTACATTGCTGCAAATAAAGTTTTCAGAAGTGATGACCGCGGTGATACGTGGCAGGTTATAAGCGATGATCTTACAAGACAGGTCGATCGAAATAAATTTAAAGTTATGGATAAAGTTTGGAGCGTTGATGCAGTTGCAAAAAATGCTTCTACATCTTTTTATGGAAATATTGTTTCGTTAACAGAGTCTCAGCTTGTTGAGGGATTAATTTATGTTGGAACTGATGATGGCTTGGTTCAAGTTACAGAAGATGGCGGAAAAAACTGGAGAAAGATTGAATCATTTCCTGATATTCCTGAAATGACGTATGTAAGCTGTTTGTATGCATCACAACACGATGCAAATACTGTATATGCAACGTTTGATAATCATAAGCGAGCAGATTTTAAACCCTATGTTTTAGTAAGTAATGATCGCGGCAAAAGCTGGAAATCAATTGCAGGAGATTTAAAAGAACCTCAAGTTGTTTACTCTTTTGTGCAGGATCATATAAAGAAAGATCTGTTTTTTATCGGAACTGAGTATGGAGTTTTCTTTACAAACAACGGTGGAGAAAAATGGATACAATTAAAAGGTAATCTTCCAACACAGGCAGTCAGAGATCTTGATATTCAAAAAAGAGAAAATGATTTAGCGCTTGCTACATTTGGAAGAGGATTTTATATACTTGATAATTACTCGCCATTAAGAGTAACATCTGAAAAAGTTTTAAATGATGAAAACTACAAACTCTTTCCTGTTAAAGAGACTTTGATGTTTACAAAGCGAAGTGCAACATTTAGTGGAGTTGGTTCATCATTTTATAAAGCTGATAATCCCCCATTTGGTGCTACGTTTACTTACTATATAAAAGAAGCTCCAAAAACTTTGAAACAACAAAGACAGGATAAAGAAAAAGAACTTATTAAAAATAATGAACCGGTTTATTATCCATCGTTTGATGATTTACGAAAAGAAGATGATGAAGAAAAACCGTTTTTACTTTTTACTGTTTATGATCAAGCTGGAAATGTTGTAAGAAAATTAAAAACAAAAGTTGAATCTGGAATTAATAGATTTACATGGGATTTGCGTTATGCTTCAACTAATCCTATTAAAAAAGCGACTGATGAAAACCCAAGCGGTTATCCTGTTATGCCTGGTAAGTACAAAGTAACAATGTCTACAAGTATTGATGGTATTTTAAAAGAAGTTGCCGGTCCCGTTGAGTTTGAAGCGAAAGTTTTGAATAATGTTACATTACCCGCAAGTGATAGAAGTGAATTAGTTGCATTCCAGACTAAAGTAAACGATTTGAATCGTGCTATTAATGGAGCGATTGAAGTTTCATCTGATTTAAAGAGTAAGATTGAAATTATTAAAACAGCAATTAAGCAAACACGAAATGCACCACAAAGTTTGATTGATGAAGCAAACAGAATTGCAGATGAGAATACAACACTTTATAGAACACTTGTTGATGATGAAGTACTAGCCAAGCGCAACGAACCGACTTATCCAGGTATTTCTGCCAGAGTTGGAGAAGTTGTGTATGGAATGTGGTCAGCTACTTCTGCACCTACAAACTCTTATAAGCAAAACTATCAAATTGCTTCTGAGGAGTTTAAACCTATATTAGAAACTTTGAAAAGATTAGTTGAGATTGATTTGAAGAACATTGAAAATCAATTGGATAACTTGAATGCTCCGTGGACTCCGGGTAGAGTTCCTGACTGGAAGGAATAGTAATTCTCTGCGACTCAGCGTCTCTGCGGTGGAAAAAGGTTTTACCGCAGAGGCGC
Organism: Ignavibacteriaceae bacterium; assembly: GCA_049291095.1. Classification (GTDB taxonomy): domain Bacteria; phylum Bacteroidota; class Ignavibacteria; order Ignavibacteriales; family Ignavibacteriaceae; genus IGN3. The sequence goes on from JBATOT010000057.1 coordinate 25,539, forward strand.
AAAGACGCGGAGGTTATTTTAGTAAGATCATTTTTTTTGTTTTGATGAAATCTCCAGATTGCAACCTATAAAAATAAACTCCGGAAGATAACATAAATCCATTTGATGAAGCATCAAAACGGATATCATATCTTCCTGCAGATTTAAAATCATTTACTAATGTTGTAACCTCACGACCGAATATATCATAAACCTTAAGCCAAACTTTGCCTGCAACCGGAATTGAAAATTTAATTCTAGTAGATGGATTAAAAGGATTCGGATAATTTTGAATTAGATTAAAATCTTCCACTTTGAACTTTTCATTATCTGATGAAACAATTAAAGGGTCAATCAATGTTCCATTAATATTGTAAAACTTAGAACTAAGATTATTCTCATCAGCCTCAATCAATAATGCGCCATAATTTTCATTATATCTAAACAATGATTCTTCAAGTGTATCTGTAAATGTATAAATACTATGACCCCCAAGACCATTCACTAAATATGTCAAGCTATCAACAATTAGTCTTTCGTAAAGATGATCGTGACCAGATAAAACCAAATCAGCGCCCCAAAGTTTATATGGCCATTGTGTATAAAGAGTTGAACCATGTGGTCCAGAAGAATATGGTGCATGATGAACAGAAACAATATTCCATTTTTGCTGCGAAACTTGTAGAGCATTTTTTAACCACATTGCTTGAATTGAGGTATCTGAAACGCCATCCGGTTCATTTGGATCACTATCCAGAATAAAAAGATGAACATCTCCCAAAATGAAATCATAATATCTTTCGTTTCCAGGTAATGTAAAATAATTGAGATAAGGTCGAGCACTATCGGTATACCAATCGTGGTTTCCAAGTGAGGGAAAAAATCTATTAAAATTACTTCCGTTACCATAAATCCCTTTATATGGATAAATGTAATCGTGATAATATTGCCCAATATTTTGATCGATGGTTGAATCAGAACCAAGCGGATAATTATTATCGCCAAGAGTAATTATAAAATCAGGATTCCAGCTTTTAACAAGATTAGCTACGGCAAGTTCATTTGGACCAGATAATCCATAGTCACCAATTGCTGCAAATTTAACCTGAGAAAACATTTGGGAATTTATGGTAATTAGTAAAATGGAGATTTTAAGAAAGTATTTATTAAAGTTGTAACTCATCCTGATGCTTTTCTCTGCGACTCAGCGTCTCTGCGGTGGAAGAAGGTTTTACCGCAGAGGCGCAAAGACGCGGAGGTTATTTTAGTAAAATCATCTTTGCCTTAACAGTTATCAAAATAAAAATTGGTTGCAGAATTATACTAAAGTAATTAATTTATTTGTGTATAATTCGATAATAATTTATAAAGGTTTTGCACAATTAGTAATACTAGTTACAAAATAATGAGTGAAAAATCATGCGAATTGCAAAACTAAAAACTGAAACTTCTTCTACCGAAGTTCTAATTGCTATTACATCAGCAGATAAACCTGAAATATCTGATGAATTGCAGAAAAAGTGGCAAAAAGTACTTGATTTGGCTGCAAAAATAATTGGTGTTCCTTCCGGATTAATTACTAAACTTCACGAAGAAAAGTTGGAAGTGTATCTAACAAGTAAAACTGATAATAATATTTTTGAACAAAATTTAAAACTGGATTTGGGTTTAGGATGGTACTGTGAAAATGTTGCCGGCACCAGAAGTGAGCTTGTTATATCAAACGCTAATAAAGATGATAAATGGAAAGAGAATAACCCCAGTATTCCTTTTAATATGATATCATATATGGGAATCCCAATCCTTTGGCCAGATGGTGAAATATTTGGAACTTTTTGCATGCTTGATTCTAAAGAACACAAATATTCAGACATTTATAAAGAGCTGTTAGTATCCTTAAGAGAAATTATCCAAAATGATTTACAATCTATCCTTAAACATGCACAAATGGAAAATGATCTTGTAATAAAGGATTCACAACTTAGAGAAGTTCATCATCGTGTTAAAAACCATTTTAATTTAATACTCTCAACAATTTATCTTGAATCTATAAAGGATCAAGATGATAATAGTCTAAAAAATGTATTATCAGATATTCAGTCCCGAATATCAGCGATATCCATTATCCATGATAAATTGTATCATTCTATGAATCTTGAAAAAGTTATTTTGGGAGATTACCTTGCCGAACTTGTAAAACATATTATACAAAATCTTTCTCAGAGAAATATAGAATTTTCTTACAACAAATCATCACTTAATGCTGATACCAAACATTCTGTTCCTTGCGGATTAATTTTAAATGAACTGGTTACCAATTCATTAAAGTATGCTTTTGATGAAACTCCATCACCAAAGATTAACTTAGAAGTAAAACCCGATTATAACAATGATATTATTATTAATTATTGTGATAATGGAAAAGGTATTCCTGATAGTTATGATATTAATGGCAGTTTAACTTTAGGTATGTTATTAATAAAGCAGTCTGTTGCCCAGCTTGGCGGTATATACGAAATCACTAATGATAATGGAATGCAATTTACAATGAGTTTTAAAATTTTGGATTAAACCGATTAATCGTCTTGATTAGTTATTGTTTCAAACTCTTTTATATTAACCATCTACTACTTCTTTAAATAAATTATACTTTAGCAGTATTATTTATACTAAATTTACAATGTATTTTTAGCAAGCTATTATGTAATTATTTTAGTAGGATCATTTTTTTTGTTTGGATAAAATCTCCTGCGCGCAAAGTATAGAAATAGACTCCGCTAACAAGATTATATTCTACAAAACTAAATTGATGCTTACCACCTGGTTTCACTTCATTAACAAGTGTAGCAACTTCTTTTCCTAAAGCATCGTATAAGATTATCGAAACATTTGACTGAACAGGAATTTCATAATTTATTTTTGTGGAATTATTAAATGGGTTTGGATAATTTGAATAAAGAATAAAGTCTTCAGGAATTTCAGTGATTGCTTCTTCAATATTGGTTACAACTTTATTTACACTTTTATATAGGCCGTAATAATCCATACCTGCAAAAAGATATCCTGTACTATTAGTAAGTAAACTTAATACGTATTTATCCTCTCCCATGCCTGATTTTACGAGTTCCCAATTATCACCGTTATTAAGAGATCTATAAATCCAGTTCCCTTTAGTTCCTGCATAAATAGAGCCATCTGAATTAATTATTAAACTACTATATTCCCATCCCGCACCGGTTTTATTTACCCAGTTAATCCCATTGTCTGTAGTTTTATAAATTCCATAACCTAACGTTGATAAGAAAACTTCACCTTGATTGTTTTTGGCGAAAGCACTTGGTGTAAACGATACAAAACCATTGGTTGTTGTATTCCAGTTAGCACCTTCATTATCTGAATAAAAAACTTTGCCATAACCGGCGGCTAAAATTCTACCGCTATTAGTTTTTATAATTGAATATATATTTTCAGTTAAACTAAAAATCTTAGCCCAGTTGCCTCCGCCATCTATAGATTTATAAATGCCGCTCTGTTCCGAACTATAGTTTAAACAAACATATATATTTCCGGTTTGATCTACATATACACAATTCATTCCTGTAAGTGCGTCCCATACTTTATTCCAGGTTGAACCCTGATCAGATGATTTGTGTACGCCGCTTCCAAATTGCGAACCAATAGATGCAGCAAATATATTTCCTGAATTATCTTTTGCGAATGAAATAATCCAATGGTTTGCCAACCCTGATTCAGTCCAAGTGTTTCCCAAATCCGTTGATTTGAAAATACCTTTAGCATATGTACCTGCTAATACATCGTCTGAAGCGTTTGTAATCATTGAGTACACGCTGTAAAGAGAAGTGTTGTCTGATGGGAAGTTAGTTTTTTCCCAGAAATCTTGTGAATAGCAAGAACTTATTAAAAGTATGCACAAAAAAAGAATTCTTAATTTCATAATCTCCCCTATGAGATAGTTTGATAAATTATTCTATTACAAATATATCAAGGTTTTATGCAGTCTGAAAGCTATTCTGTAGTTTGTATTTGAATTCTCTGCGACTCAGCGTCTCTGCGGTAAGAGCTTTTTTAACCGCAGAGGCGCAAACCTGCCTGTCGGTAGACAGGGTCGCGGAGGTTATTTTAGCAGTATCATTTTATTTGTTTGAACAAAATCTCCTGCCTGTAATCTATAAAAATAAACTCCTGAAGATAACCTTAATCCATTTGAGGAAGCATCAAAATTGATATCATATCTTCCGGCGGATTTAAAATCATTTACCAATGTTGCTACCTCACTACCAAGTATATCATACACTTTAAGTGTTACTTTACCTGCTACCGGAAGTGAATAACTAATTTTAGTAGATGGGTTGAATGGATTGGGATAATTTTGCGTTAGCTCATAATCTTTAACAATGTAGTTTTCATCATCATCAACAGAAGTTGGAACAGTTCTACCAAGTATTGACCAGCCTTTATTGTTATTAGTTTGTAATTCATCAATTAAATTATCCGGATCGATTACAGCATAAATTCTTGAGAACAATGGAAGATTGGAAGGTACTGCCCATTGAAATTGAATTTCGTGTTTACCACGTGCATTTATTATACCGGGTGTTTGAAAAATATTCTGACTATTTAATGCGCTAATTAATGTGCCACCAGAATCCGGATCACCAACATAGAATTTTACATTTACTACATCTGTTGTTGGTATTAAACTGTAATTATGAATTCTGGCTCTAACAATAACAGTATCACCTGGTGAAGAATTAGATGGTTGGAAAGTTATTTCTTTTGTTTGAAATCTTTTATTTGGATCTTCCAGGGTAAAACCTTTTTCAGGATCATATCTCCAAGGTAAGATAAATGCGGGATCAGGTTTATTCTGATAATTTACCTGCCACCAAGTAGGGGTACCTCCTGGAAGAGATAACTCAGGTCTAACAGCATAATCAATTACAAGAGCACCATTTTTAGCCCAATAAGAATAAGGTGTAACCAAATATGAAACTTCACCGAGTGATGTATTTATATTATCAAGATGAACCTTAAGACTGATTTGTTCACTAACGCTTGTTGTATGAGTTGAAATCTCACTCTGATTGTACGTTCCATTAACACCCAATTCAAGTCCCCATCCGCTAACAGATGCACCTACTTCAAGTCCAACATTCCACGATGATTGCGCCTGGTTATTTTGAAACTCTGTAAAAGTTTGGAACCAATCTATATTTGAACTACCATTAAGAACAAAGCTTTCATTCAAGCTTCCTTTAATTCTTTGTGCAAGATCTTCATTTTCTTCAAGTGAATCAGTGTAACCATAATATGATAAAATGTTGCCAACTTCATGATTTGGTTTATACGAACTGCCGCTCCAGCTTTTACTCGGAAACCATCTGTTCTCGTTAAGAAGCGGATTAAGTACCAGCAGATTTCCTTCAAAACCGTTATCTGTATAAACCGGATATTCCCAAACATCATAATCAACAACCGTGGCATAGATATAATCATCTTCCGATGCAGTTACCTGAACACCAACCGTAACAGTTTGTGATGAGTTAGCCACTTTCTTAAATTTTTCACCATAGCTTGCCGTCATACTTGCTTTAACACCTATACCTAAAAAACTTCCGCCGCCGGATAAAGTTGAACTTACACCCCATTCACGATTAATTTCCGAACTTACTTCAACAGATTGTGTTGTAACTTTTTCATAGCGGGAATAAAAATCACAATTGCTTCCATTGTAGCATGTATTAAGGTCATAAACATTTCCATTAATAATATCAAAGTGAACGGGTGGTGCATTTAATATTACCATTGGCTGCAAAATATCTGAAATCTGGTAACGGTTCGGCGGTCCAAGTCTTACTCTATCACCATTAAAATCGCCAAGCGCAACAGCATAATTTCTAAACTCAGAACCCCCACCACTGATTTGAATATTTTCTTCATTATTAAGCTGAGCTTTAAGAATTATGTTAGATGTTGTATTATCTGCAGAACCATAAACACTTATTTTAAAGTATTGATCAGAATTAGGCTCACCAAGATAAAATGATTCAACAGCAGTAATATCATCTTTTAAATCACGATCAATATCAATAATATCTAAATACTTATTTGTTAGTTGATTTTCGCTTCCGCCATTATATAAACCATCGATTTGTGTTTTGTAAATAGGAATCATTGCTGTATCCGGTTCGTAGATATAAATATTACTTTCAATGCCCCAAATAACTTCGTCTTTTCCATCAGCATTTAGATCACCAGCAACAAGATCGTTTTTTGACATTTGGTTTGGACCAACAGAATTTCTTGCAACTCTTCTTGTATCGTTAAAAATTATATTGTTAAGATTATTACTTATCTCAAGCAGATAAAGATATGAATCATTTTCTCCCAAATTCTGAGTAAGAAAAGAAAATGCAATCGCACCGTCGGGTTTTATGTCATCATTAAAATCTCCTGATGTTAACCCAAGGTTTAAGTTTGACACACTATATTGTTGAGGCTCAGAAAAAATAATTTGTCTGGCTTTTGGAACAAGGGTAAAGGGATTTGAACCTGTAACCTGATAAACCTTTGCAAAGATACCCCAATTACTTCCACCACCTCCTGCCGGGTCAATTCCAGCAATCATTATTTCATCAATTCCATCTTCATTAAAATCATTTACTGTTATGTTAAATTTTAAAAGTGTCGATTCGATAGTTTCATCAGCAATTCCTCCACGATAAACAGGAATTAAAGTTCCATCAGTGTCGTAAAGTTCTAGTCTTAATTTATTAGTGTTATCAATATAAACCAGTACAATTTCTTCGTCGGTATCTGCATCAAAATTGCCAGTAACAAGTCTCATCCTTTTAAAATATTCATTTGAGGTATTAATGGTTTCTTGAGAAACCATACTATTAGTCTGGTTCCATCCGAACGTTTGTGAATTTATTTCCGGGACAATCATTCTTACTTCGTTTTGAGTGTTAACGTATGAAGAAATAAAATCACTCTTCCCGTCTCCGTTAAAATCTCCGGTAGCAACAGCGACCTGGCTATTATTTACAGCATTTAACTCATCACCACGAATTCCGGTAATAAGTTGATTTGGCGGGGTAGGATTTGCATCGTTATAATCATAAATCTTTTGCCCAAAACGATAAGTAGAACCATCGGTATTCCTTTCGGTCCAAACTATAACAATTTCACTTGATTCAAGTAGTGTTGGTGTTTTGCTTAACGGATCTTCAGATCCCTGTTGTGAAAACAATTGTTGAGTATTGGCAATAATTAGAAAAGATATAACTATTGAGTATATAAATTTCAGATTCACATAGCCTCCTATGAATTTTGAATTTATTATGTTCTTTTATTGAAGTCGGTAAAATAACTTCAACAATTAGATTGAATTATAATCGGATTGAATTGTTATAAAGCTAAGGACAAATAGAAAAAAATCCAATTCTTATTCTATACATTAAAATAATTTGATTGGGGAAATAGAATGGAATTTCCTTGTTTTCGATAAATTAAAACAATTTTCCCGTAACTATGGAATCGTTTTTATTTCGGATATGACAGGATAATGATCCGATGGGTACAATCCATTAAAGGTTGTTGTATCAACTATATGATTTAATACTTTTACCTTATCATTAACAAAAATAAAATCGATTTTGTTGTCTGGTTTGATGTCATTCCCAAATCCGTTAAATGTAATGTTGCCGCCGCTTTCTTTTTCAGAAATTAATTTTGAATCAAACAGTTTTGAAGATAAGATTTTATAACCTGTTGAGTTTGAAGTATAATTTAAATCACCGGAGAAAATAATCGGAAACTCATTTGAATATTTTGATAACAAATTAACGATCAATCTTGAACTTTCTGTTCTTGCCTTTTCTCCAATATGATCGAAGTGTGTATTCGCGTAATAAAACTCTTGCTGAGATTGCTTGTCCATAAACTTTATTATGGTAACAGTTCTATTAAGTGCAGCATCCCAACCTTTTGAAACAAGCTCGGGAGTTTCGGAAAGCCACAGTGTTTGTTTTGATAAAACTTCAAATCTTTTTTTCTTGTAAAGAATTGCAGTTGACTCGCCCCTTTCTTTTCCATCTTCGCGACTAAGTCCATACCAACTATATTCATCAAGCATTTCAATCAGTTCATTTACCTGGAACATTTCTGCTTCCTGTAATCCAATTAGATCAGGATTATGATTTTTAATTAAGTAGGCAACAAGATATTTTCTGTTGCTCCAATTATTTACAGATGATGAATCCTCACAATATCCGCAGCGGATGTTGTATGACATTGCCTTTATGTTTTCGGTTTGAGTAAAAATAGTTGAAGACGATAAAACTATTATAAATAATACGATTATATTTTTCATTCTATAATAACCATTAAATGTTAGAGGTTTTTTTCTCTCTGCGTTTCTGCGTCTCCGCGGTAAAGATTTTTTATCGCAGAGGCGCAAAGAACGCAGAGGTAAATTTAATTACTGTATTGATTCCAGTTTTTCCAGAAGCTTAACCATTGCAAAAGTATCAAGTTTACAATACTCAAGTAAATTTGTTCTGGTATCTGCAATCTTCATTAAATCAGTTTCATAGTAAAGACTTTCAAATGCAACTGATGCAAGTCCACCTTCATTAATTTCTAGGTCTTTATAACTTAATTCGGGTATCAAAGCCGGTAGAACATATTTAATTGAATACGAACCCTGCATTTTGTATGTGTAATAATATTTTTTCTGAAACGGCAGCATTAAATCTTTAACGCGATTTATTCGTTCTTCAATTTCTTTTTTGTATTTAGGAAATGCTTCAACTATCTCTTTTAATCTTAAGACTTCAAAAGATTTATTATAAGTAAGAATATCACCTTCACTTTTAGTATCACGTAAAAGATTTTCTATAAACTTTATGCGCGGATCATTTCCAGTTTCAGCTAAAAACTCATAATGATCAACAGTGCTTTTTTTATTTTTCTTATAATGCAAAGAATACTGAAACGGAATTTGCATATATGGTTTCGAATTATCAAACATTGGAACCGCGGGTTGGAATGTTTCAAAATCCATAAAGTAAATCGGGTAATTCAGATCAGATAAAAATTCTTTTATCGCTTTTTTATCAATCAAATCTTTTTTGCTTTTATAGATTTCAATTTGAAGTTTTGCGTTTTTAGACAGATCAGCATCAGCAGGAACATCTTCCAGTTTAACAATTCCATTTCTATAGAGATCATATTTTTTATTTAGATGAAAGCCTGAAAGATCAAAGATTGAATTATCCGGAATATGTTTACGGCAATATTCATAAAAACCGCAAGTGTACGGATCATAACAATGCTCGCCGATATCAATTACCGGTATCGATCGTTTAGCTAAAACCTTTTTAAATCTGATAACATTTTCTTCAACCCATTTTTGTAAAGGCAGGATTAATTTTAAAACTGATTCAGTTATAAAAAATTCTTCCAGATTCAGTTTGCCTTTTCTAATGTATTGATTATTGATGTAAGTGATTGAAAAATCTTTAATCTTATATCCGCAATTAGAGATGACCCAATACTGCAAAGCTGCATCGCGAATATAAGTTTCTGAAATTGAAGTTGAACTTTTAACTTCAAAAACATTCAACCCTGATTTTTCAATAACCACAATATCTGCAACAGCAAGTACATCGCTATAATTAAATGATGCTTCATAAATTACTTTTTGTTCTTCTTTAATAATCTTTTTTGTTTCTATAACAGCTTTGGCGTATTCAAATTGTGATTTTGGAGAAGCATCAATTCCATTTGGAAAAAGATCTTGAGCTAACTTGCCAACATCTGTGCCTCGTTTAAAGATTGCTTTCTGCATATCAGAAAGCTGATCCATTTCATTATAGTGATACTTATAAAGATAAAGATGCTTTTCACATTGCACTCCGCGAATAAAGGAAGACTTACTCAGAATATGTGAAGACATTGAAAATCCAATCTGCAATAATTTTGTATTGTAATTTAATCTTTTTAGAAATCAATTTAGTAACTTGATCATGCTATTTTATAAAGGGTTTAAAAAATGAAATGGACTTTAACCATAGCTTTATCTTTTTTTACATTGACTACTCTTGCACAAGATAAATTTTATACAAAAGGGTTAGCTAATGGTTACGCTTGGACAGCACCTCCATCTGCTAGTATGCTTGCTTATTCAAAAGGGGAATCACTTTCTGGAATGCTAAATCGCAGAAAATATCAGACTCAAATTCAAAGAGACGTATCATTTCCATTAGGTTGTGATGCAAAAGTTGAGGAACTATTAAAATCTGATTCATCTCCTGTTATAGATTTGCAGACGATTGAAAAAATGATTGATGAGTTTTATGACAATAAAGAAAATCTGGTAATTCCGGTTTTAGGAGCATATTGTTGTTGCATAAAAGAGCTTAGCGGAGAAAGCTTTGAGGATATTGAGAAGTATAGACAAGAATTATTAGAGTTTTCTTTTGAGAAATCAGAACAGTAAAGGCTCCTCAGGTTTTTGTTTAGATTTTTTTTCTTTTTTCTTGTCTTTAAGAAAATCAGCAAAATCTTCTTTTGTAATAATATAAATTTTGCCAACCTGGGTGGATTTTAATGTTCCGTTTTTAATATGATACAAAACTCCCGAATGACTCATATCTAAAAGTTTTGCAACTTCCTGAACACTAAATAAATCTTTCATAAGCTTTTCTGAAATAGTGAAACTAATTTCACTACGAAATTAAGCTATTAAAACTATAGTTTCAATAAAAGAGTAGAAAGTCAGCCCGTGGAATTAAGGAGATGACGCTGAATCAGAACCAACAGAATTGGTTGATTGGAATAGAGTTAAAGCAGAACTAATTTGAACTCAATAATGCATTAACAAGTTGTCTTTTGTGCTTTCTCTCTTTAATCACTACGCCAACATAACTGGCAATAAAAATTGCAATAGCAAAACCAAGTATAATTATACTTAGCTGGTTTGCATCACTCATTCCAAACAAAAAGTATAAGGATTGTAATGTTAAGAAAAGTAGTATCGATTTCATTTTTACCTCTAAATGTTATTTAATTTTCGAGGGAAATCTATTATAAGAAATTGTCCTATGTTTAAACTTATTGTTACATTAAGATTAAGAAATTGTTAAGAGGCAGGCTCACTTAAACCCTCCCTTGGGGAGGGTTTAAGGAAAAATCTATTTTACTAGCATAAGTTTTTTAATTGCAGTAAAGTTTTCAACTTTTAATTGGTAGAAATATACACCGCTTGATAAGTTACTCGCATCAAAGTCAATCTCATGCTTTCCAGCCGCTTTAAATTCATTTACCAATGTAATTACTTCTTTACCCAATACATCGTATATTGTTAAAGATTGCAAGCCGCTAACCGGAGATTGCCAGCTAATTTTTGTACTGGGATTAAATGGGTTTGGAAAATTTTGATTCAGAACAAAACCATCAGGCACATTTTGAATATTTTTATCTTCAATATCTGTGATAGGTGAAAATAAATTTTTATAGTACGTGAAATTTCCGTTATATTCACCGAGTATCATATCTTTTCTTGAATCACCATCGAGATCAGCAAAACCTGCGTGTGGATTTTGATCAACCTCAATTCCGGCAAACATCCCATCATATCTAAACCAGACCGGAGTATTAACTGTCCCATCATTTCTATAATATTTAACTGTACCCCAGGCATCACCAATTGTTAAATCATAATCACCATCGTTATCAAAATCGGCTAAGATCGGTCGTCCGTAACTTGGAAATGTTACACCCGTAAATGTAGTTGTGTTAACAGTAAACACATTGTTACCATCATTTGTATAAAACTTTGTTTCAGATCCGGTTTCTCCACCAACAAGTAAATCTAGATCCTTGTCTCCATCAAGATCTGCAAATGACGGGATGCTCGTCCATCCAACATCAATTCCGCTAAACATTGTTGTGTTTTGTACAAATGTTCCGTTATTATTTACAAAAAGAAAAACCTGCCCGTTAAGCGCACCGGAAACAATATCATAATCATTGTCTAAATCTATATCAACAAAAACCGGAGAACTATAAGAGTTTACGGTTAGATTTGAAAATGGCATTGTAACCTGGTTAAAGATTGGTTTCAATGGGGTGCCATCATTTCTAAAGTAATTAAATTTCCCAAGCCAGTCTCCACTTAACAAATCATTATCACCATCACCATCAAAATCTTTAAGTGAAACGGTTGCACTTCCTCCGCTTAACTTAATAATTTTAAAGTAATCAGGATAGTATTGAAATGATGGTGCTGTAGCTGTTCCTATATTTCTATAAAAATAAAGCACGCCGCCATCTGTTCCATATATAAGGTCAAAATCGCCATCATAATCTAAATCGGAAAAAGTGGGATTCTTCCAATATGTTGTTGCTTCTACACTGGAGAAAGTTGTTGTGTTCTGCGTCCAAACAGGATTCTGCTTTGTACCTGTATTCCTATAATAAACCAGTGTTTGTAAATCTCTTCCAAAAACTAAATCATAATCTTCATCATTATCCAGATCAACAAAAGTTGGATAAGAATTTAAACCTATATCCGGTATTCCTGCTACCAATGTATTATCAAAAGTAAACTGAGGAACTGCAGCAGTTCCTGTGTTTCTATATCCCATTGTTATTCCAGGATCAGGTCCGCCCGTTAATGACTCTCCAATTCCAGCAAACAAATCAAGATCACCATCATCATCGATATCAACAAAAGCCGGCTGTGCATCGCTTCCGATTTCTGAGTTTACTACATCAAATATTCCATCAGCAATAATAAAATATGGAGAAGAAATTGTTCCGGTGTTTTCATAATAACGCAAGCCATTATAACCACCGATAACCAGATCAAGATCATTATCGTTATCCAAATCAATTAATGTAGGATAGGCTGCGTTCGTATTTGTTTGCCCACTTGGATAAACATTTGAAAGAACAGAAGTATCTTTCCAAAATGTTGTTGGAAAGTCGTGAGAATTATTCCAGAAAAAATCTGCTTTATCATCAAGGTTTCCAATTATCAAATCAGGGTTACCGTCATTATTCAGATCTGCAAATTCGGGGGCGGAAAAACTTTTAACCGTTACGCCAGAAACAGCAAATATTGAATCAACCTTTAGCCAATTCTGTGAATAAATATTTGATACTAAAAACACAACAATAAAAATGATAAAAGTTTTCACTCCATTCTCCTGAAATAATAGTTTGACACACGTAAAAATACATAATGTTTTTGGTTAATGACTTATCAAAGTTAACTAGAATAATTTTGTACTCTATCTAAATAACTAATTCATATTTCGCAATACTAAATCAAGCTAAAATAATACGAAGAAAAGTTTTGTTAGATTTGTGTAGTAATCAAATATTATTCTACCCCAATTCAGAGGAGATCATGAAATACCCGTTTATTTTTGTACTTGCAGCATTATTTCTTATCATATTCAATTCAACTTCATATTCGCAATTAGATCCATTACAGAAAATTAAAGATAAACTTGAAGAAAAAACCAAGGAAAAAACAGACGAAGCAATTGATGAAGGAATAAATGAATTTGAAGAGGGGATGACAAATGAAGATGAAGAATATTCTGAGGAACAGATTAAGGAGCAAAATGAAGAGCGGAACGATCAACAGACAACAAATGATGAGACAAACACTAATAAAACAGTTAAACAAAAACAGGATGACTTAAAATCTTTTTCCAAGTTTGATTTTGTGCCAGGTGAAAAGGTGGTTTTCTTTGAAGATTTTTCTCAGGATGCAATTGGTGATTTCCCTGCAAAGTGGAATACTAATGCATCAGGCGAGGTGAAAACTTTAAATCACTATCCGGGTAATTGGTTTGCACCGGGCGGCAACGGTACTTTTGTTCCAGATTTTCTAGACAAATTGCCTGAAAACTTTACAATGGAATTTGATTTGATATTTAATGCTCCGGATATTAATCCACCAAGCTTTGAAATATATTTTATATCATCTAAATCTGAAGATGGCATTAGTGACCTGGTTCCCGGAAATGGCGGCGTATCTCTCGTATTTGGTGCATACACATTTGGAATCTTTGGTTGGAATGATTATGAATATACTGATATTCAAAATGATAAGGACACAGATATTTTATGGAATAATAACAAAAAAATTGTTAGAGTATCAATCGCCTTTCAAAAACAAAGAGTACGCTTATGGATAAATGAAACTAAATTATTTGATTTACCTCGCGCTGTTCCTGTGGGATTATTATTGGATAAAATAAGATTTGACACCGGTGAATCGGAGAATCCATATTTTTATTTTTCTAATGTTAGAATTGCTGTTGGTGCGCCGGATATGAGAAGTAAACTTATGACCGAAGGCAAGCTTGTTACCCGGGGAATTTTATTTGATATTAATTCTGATAAAATAAAACCTGAATCTTACGGCACACTTAAAGAAATTGCTTCTGTATTATCTGAAAATTCTACAGTTAAAGTAAAAATTGTGGGACATACAGACAGCGATGGCAGTGATGCATCAAATCTTGATTTATCAAAAAGAAGATCTGTCGCTGTTAAGAATATTTTATCAAATGATTTTGGAATTAGTGCTGACAGAATGGAAACAGATGGTAAAGGTGAAACTGAGCCTTCTGATAAAAACACTACTTCCGAAGCTAAGGCAAATAACAGACGAGTTGAGTTTATAAAGCTATAATTGTATTTAATATCTATTACAAAAAAACCTCATCTATATGAGGTTTTTTTATTATGCACGGATATCCAGTTCAAATAAAATAAAAAGAATTTGAGACAAAATTTTTGAGAATTATTTATTTAGAAGACCTGAATTATTCTTTTCGTTTTTCTTATCACGCTTTGCAGCTTTTTTTTCTTTCATAGTTTTGGTTGCCTCTTTCTTCGTGCTCTTCTTACTAACCAGTCCTTTACTCATAACGCACTCCTTTGTATTTAAATTAAATTTTTCTCGACTTTACAATAGATATAATAAAACTTAATAAATAGTAGAAAAAATTCTATTTTGCATTGTAATCACATGTTTTATTTGATTTATAGGTTATGATTGATGAAAGTTTGTTTTAAATAAAAACAAAAAACCGGCTAAAAAGCCGGTCTTTATTCTTTAGTAGCGGGGGCAGGACTTGAACCTACAACCTTCGGGTTATGAGCCCGACGAGCTACCAATTGCTCCACCCCGCGATATAATTTCTTTAATTCTAAATTTACTGAGTCCGAATTCGGGCTACTCCCATTGGGACTCCACCCCGCGATGTAATTTCTATTTTTTTAAGCGATAAACGCTGTTTTCTTTTCAAAATTTCGTGGGCAAATATAGTCAAACAGCCTTGCGATTGCAAATCAACTTTATATCAGCCGTCAGTATTGTTAAAACTGGATGCTATTCCATCCAATGCCTGCGAACGAGCGTGAATTTCATTCAATTTCTGGATAAGACTAAGAATAACTTTTCTTTTGTCTTCTACAAGTCCCGCCATATAGGAACTTACATCGGGCATGTTGCATTCATCCAGAACGCTTTCGTAAAATCTTACCATTGCTGTTTCTCTGCGTAACGCTTCATTTAAAGTAGCGCAGGTATTTTTGCAGGCGTGCTGACATTTTATTTCTAACTCAGCCATGGCTTCCTCAGGTTAATATTATTAATTATGCTGATACTTGATCAGCTAGTTTTACTAATTCTTTACCGCGTGCTAGTGCAAGTTCATTCATAGGAATTAAATTGTGTCTGCGCGGCGGCAATGCTTTTTTAAGTGCTTCAATTAAAGTTTCAACTTTTATAATCGGACGCTTTTCTAAAAATGCGCCGACCATAAACATATTTGCAACTTGTTTTGCATTAAGCTTTGTTGCTTCTTCATTACCGGCTATGCAAACAATTTCAATATCAGTTCTGGTTGGCGGATGCACAGCAGTTGATTGTTCATAAATTAATAATCCGCCCGGCTTAACTGTTTTTTCAAACTTATCTATTGACGGTTGATTTAGTAGTATCGCAGTATCAAAAACCGAAATCATTGGTGAACTGATTCTTGAATCAGAAACAATAACTGTACAGTTTGCTGTGCCGCCTCTCATCTCAGGTCCGTATGATGGCATCCAGCTAACTTCTTTGCCTTCAATCATACCAGCATAGGCAATCAATTTGCCCATGGAAAGCACACCCTGCCCGCCGAATCCTGCAAAAATTATTTCGTGTTCTTTTGTCATTTTAAAATCCTTATAATAAAAATTCAGAATTAATTTTGTGGAACTTTCAAATCTCCAACAGGATACATTGGAAGCATTTTCTCTTCAATATATTTTATTGTTTCTACCGGTGTCATCTTCCAACCGGAAGGACAATTTGAAACAACTTCAACAAAGCAAGTTCCTTTTTTCTGTTTCTGATATTCAAATGCTTTTATTAATGCTTTCTTAAGTTTTCTAACTCCATTTGGATTATGAACAATCTGTCTCGTTACATAATAAGCCCCTGGCAGTAAGCAAAGCATATCTGCTATCTTGATTGGATTACCAACCTGCGCTGCTTCTCTTCCGTATGGAGATGTTGATGTAACCTGTCCAATTAAACTAGTTGGAGCCATCTGTCCGCCGGTCATTCCGTAAATTCCGTTGTTGATAAAGAGCATTAAAATGTTTTCGCCACGGTTCACTGTGTGTATTGTTTCTGCTGTACCAATTGCGGCAAGATCGCCATCGCCCTGATAAGAGAAAACATATTTATCAGGCAAAACTCTTTTAACTCCGGTTGCAACTGCACTTGCTCTACCGTGTGCAGCTTCCTGCATATCAATGTTCATATATTGATATGCAAAAACAGAACAGCCAACCGGTGCAACACCAATTGTTTCTTCCTGTATTCCAAGTTCAGCAATAACTTCCATCAAAACTTTGTGAACAACACTGTGTCCGCATCCCGGGCAATAGTGAAACGGAACATCAGTTAATGTACCTGGCTTACAATAAACCTGTTCGTAGCTTTCATCAACCTGGGTTCCTAAATTTTCTTCATCTTCTAAATATAATTTTTCGTTCATTTAATTAACTCCTTTTATCTGTCACGAAGTGGTTCGTGACAGCCTTGTAATTTCTAAACATTAACTGCGTTATGTGATTCGTGGACTGATTCCAGCTTATGAAGAATATCTTCAGGAGATAAAATCATTCCGCCCATTCTACCGATAAAATGAACAGGAACTTTTCCTTCAACGGCAAGACGAACATCTTCAACCATTTGTCCTGCATTCATTTCAACAGTTAACATAAACTCAACCTGGCTTGCCAATTCATTTAATCTTGCATAAGGATATGGATAAACAGTAATCGGTCGAAGCAATCCTACTTTAATTCCTTTTTCACGAGCAAGATCAACTGTCTTCTGGCATATACGTGATGACAATCCAAACGCAACTAAAAGTATTTCTGCATCCTCGGTCTGGATTTCTTCATATCTAACTTCGCTTTGTATTGCTTTATATTTTTCTTGCAAGCGAAGATTTACCTGTTCCATTTCTTCAGGCTGAATAAAAAGAGAAGTTATAACGTTGTGTTCTCTTTCTTTTTTCTTTCCAGTCGTTGCCCAGGCAGGAGTAGTTTTTGGTAATGATCCTTCTTCAGGCAGAATAACTTTTTCCATCATCTGACCAAGTGCACCATCAGATAATATCATAACAGGGTTACGATATTTTTCTGCCAATCTAAATCCATCAAATACAAAATCCGCCATTTCCTGAACGGAAGACGGAGCTAAAACAATAAGGTGATAATCACCATGACCACCTCCCTTTGTGGCCTGAAAATAATCACCTTGAGAAGGCTGGATGGTTCCTAATCCCGGACCACCACGAACTACGTTTGCAATTAAGCAAGGAAGCTGCGCTGCTGCAATGTATGATATTCCTTCCTGCATTAAACTTATTCCCGGTGATGAAGATGAAGTCATCACTCGTGCACCGGCACCTGCGGCACCGTAAACCATATTGATTGAAGCAACTTCGCTTTCTGCCTGCAAAACCAAACCGTGCCTGTTAGGAATTTCTCTTTCAAGATATTCCAGCACTTCTGATTGCGGAGTAATTGGATAACCGAAGTATGCATCTATATCTGCACGGATAGCAGCTTCTGCAAATGCTTCGTTACCTTTCATTAACTTTGCTTCACCAGTTCGTTTTTCTTTCTTTTCCATAAAAACCTTTTTGTAATTAATTAAACTTAAGCCTGAACTTTTTTAGCAGGCTTTGGTTCGCGATAAACTTCTATTGCTGCTTCGGGACAAACAAGCGCACAGTTTGCACAACCTGTACAAACATTGTTAATCAATTCCACAAAGCGGTAACCTTTATCATTAAAATTTGCTGAGAGTGCAAGAGCATCCTGCGGACAGGCAACGATGCAAAGCTCACAGCCTTTACAAATTTTGCCATCAACTTTAATAGTTCCTTTGATCATTTTTATCTCTCTTTTGGATGTGAGAATGCTTTTAATTATTACCAAAATCTCAATCTTAGTGCCATTTGGATAACGAAGTTAAATCACTTAAAAGCACTTTTTATGGGTGTATTATCAGATTTAGGAAGGCTTAAAGAAAAGCTATTCCTATTTGTGAGAAGGTTTTGATAGTTAGCAATTATTATAGAATTTGGAGTGATTCTGTTGTCACGGACTATTCCGTGACAACTCTTTCTTGAGTACCATTTAAGTCATGATGCGATTGTAACTACCTGAAATGGTGCTCATCAATTTCAATTAAAGTGTTACTCATGGATGCATACACCGTCATTGAGTCTTTGAAATAATATTTCTGACTATACCCATCTCCACCATAAATATTTAATCTGATCATTCCTGTATCTTGGGTAGCATATATAGTGAATTTCATATAATAGGAACTTGAAAGAGGCCCGGATTCTTCATATATGGTATGTGGATAGACAGTATTAGAATCTAAATAAAAATAATTGCTTTCTAAGAATGATAAATTTGTTTCAACTGTAATTTTCCTTCTAAATTCTTTTTCATCTCCATAGAAATCACAACTAAGATAATTAAAGATAAATATTATTGTTACCAACATTAACCATTTCTTCAACATTCTGAAATTCCTTATATTTATTTACAGGCACACTCCACATCGTGACTTCCTGATTAAGTAATATAAACTCCCGTCTGCGGGGGAATGACACGAGAACTTAAACTTCGCCACGCCAGTTTTGATTGTGTGTTTTAAAACTTTCTATAATCAAATTATTAAATTCTTCATCAAGCGGACCTTGTTCAATAATTTTTATGTTGGATTTTAAATGTTCAATGTTTGTCGTTCCAACAATTGCTGTATCAACTCCGTTTGTAAAAACTGAAAAACGTAAAAATGTATCCAGCCAGTTTTTCTGTTCAGGTAAATTCATTGTTTTCCAGCGATGCCAATATTCTTCGCAATAGTGTCCAACAGGTCTTTCAGAAAATCTCCACGGTGCATTTGCGATCGGACGTTTTGCAATTACACCCATTCCCTTTTCTTTTGATTGCTTAATAGAACCATCAAGATCAATCTGGTCACAAATGTTTATAGATGTTTGAATACTGCCGAAAGAATTAGAATCAACAGCAAATTTTAATTCTTCGTTTTCACCTGAGTAAGCGGCAACTCTAACTTTTCCCTGCTCAATTGTTTTATGAAGTGCTTCGATAACTTCTCCGCGCTGTAAAGTATTTAATTCACAGGAATGAAGATGAACAATATCAATGTAATCTGTTTTCATTAAGCGTAAAGCGTTATCAACTCCCGCAATAATAATATCATAACTCCAATCAGTATAACCTTCAATACCATATCCCACTTTTGTGGAAAGGATAAATTCGCTTCGTCTGTGAGAAATATATTTGCCAATTCGTTCTTCACTTGCGTAATATCCGCGTGCGGTATCGATAAGATTAATTCCTAAATCCAAAACGGTATTAAGGATTTTTTCAGAATCATTTTCTGAGACTGCATAATCACCAATTTCTCCAGCACCAAATCCAAGTGCGGAGACTTTTAATTCTGTATTTCCAAATTTTCTGTAAATCATATATTATTTTTCTCTGTGCTTCTCCGTGAGTTCTCGGTGGTACTCTGTGTAAGAATTTAGTAATTCCATTTCACGAAGATACACGGAGTTATCACAGAGAGCCACAGAGTTTTATTCATTTGTGGTTTGTTCTAACTCATCAATTATTTTTTCTGCCTGTAAAATTTCTGAACAAGGAACCATTAATTTTATTTCATTAATAATATGTCCGCCTGTATCGCCACTTGCACGGAAGAGAGTATAATCTCCGCCGCCTAAAGAAATCGGTGAAGCCTTTCTTTCATAAATAAATGGATGAAGCTCATTTTCTTCTAAAGCAGATTTATAAAGATTTACCTGCTGCTCATCAGATGAACCAAAAACACGAGCCATACCTTCATAAATTTCGTAATCGGAGTGTTCATTACATAAAAATATTCCATTAACGCGCAGTCCGCATTTTTTGCAGTAAGCTTGATGGCAGATAGCACATACGCCTTTAGCATCATCATCAGAATGATTAAAGCAGCTTACATCATCGATAAAAATTGTTCCACATTTGGTACAGAACTCGGAATCGTCTGATATTTCTGTTCCGCAGAAATCACACAAAAGTTTTTCGGGCATTGTTCCTCCAGATAATTTTAGTCTATAGTTACTCCGCCCCTGTTTTCCCTTAACATACGAGAATAGAGCGATAGATTTGGATCAAATAAAAACTTAAGCCAAAGTTTTGTCCACGATTTATGATAAACAAGATTATCATAAAACTCAGGTGCTGCTGCTTTTACTTTAGGTAGATTACTCCACGGAATAGAAGGAAAATCATGATGTTCATTATGATATCCAACATTAAGAGCAACCGTATTCAATGGTCCGTAATAGCTGTAAGTTTCCTGTGGCGGTGCGATAAGAAAATGTTCCTGTATCCATCTTGCACCAAGCGGATGAAAACCGATTGAGAAGAAGAAAGAAAAAACGAGATAAAGGAATGAGTTCCAGCCAAAGAAAACTATTACTAATGCATCAACTCCAAATACAACAACCCAATTAATGATTGTCCACATATTCATAAACTGAATTTCTTTCATTCGCGGTGTTCTAATTGCCTGAAATACAGGGAACAATATTTCCCAAAGAGCTTTTCCGAAAAATGAATGACCAATAATTTTTGCTTCCCACTTGCTTGCAAGATCAGCATCAAGATAATAATCGCCTTGAAAAGAATGATGCTTTAAGTGATAACTTCTGAATGACACTGAACTAGGAAGTACGTTTGGAATATCTGCAAGAATGCCTGAGATATAATTCATTGGCCTGTTTTTAAAGATAAGATTGTGTGCTGCTTCGTGAATTAAAACATAGCAAGCGTGATTTGCAAAAGCACCAACAAGAAAAGCAACAATAAGTGCTAACCACCAGGGCTGGGATGAAAGGAAGTAAGCTATCGTGAGTTGCAGTCCGACTGCAAAAAGAATAATTAAAAAGCTAACCGGATTTCTTCCAATATGTTCTCGCACTTCCGGATGCGCTTTAAGAATTGCGCGCGTTCTTTCTTTGTGCGGCTCAGCATTGTTTGAAAACTGAAAATCGTTTTTTGCAGAAGTCATTTTAAGTTGCCTTATATTATTTGACACTTCGACTAAAACAAAATTACGATAAAATTAATTGAGATGTTATTGCAATTGGATGTCATCATGAGCGACACGAAGTGATCTGGAGAATTAATAGTATTGCTTCAATGTTTCCTAAAATTTTATTTCTGCGTGTCATTCCCGTGAAAACGGGAATCCAAAACATCCAATTCAAAATAGATTCCCACTTTCGTGGGAATGACAATTTTGTATTTCTAACTTTGGAATAAACTTGAATTACAAATGATTCGTAAAAGCTCTCAAATGATTTTCTGATCCACGTTTAAGATTTTCATAAACTACTTTTATATCCGGATTATCGGTCTGTTCAATTCTTTCGATGAGATCTTTTATATCAAGTTCTTCAATTTCTTTTCCAACGAGCATTGCATCCTTAAATGATGTTTGTCCTTTTGCAACAAGATCATCAAACAATTTTTTAAAATCTGGATTTGTAAACGAACCAATCTCATCATCTGTAATTGGATCAGCAATTTCATATTTATCAAGTAGAGCTTTTACTGCATCCATATGTCTCTGTTCACTTTCGGGAATGTTAACAAACATTTTCTGTTTGTAGGTTTTTCCGAGAGTTAAGTAAACATCACGGGCAAGTTTTTCTTCCAATCTCATATAAATCAAACCATCGTTTTCAGTAGATGAAAGATCATATTTAATTGAATCTATTACTTGTATGCAATCCCCTTTTCCGTTTTTATTTGATTTGTTTTTATTTCCATGATGCTGTGCTGATAATGAAAATGATACAAATGTTATTAAGATGATAAAAAAAATAAATTTCATAATATATTTTCCTCAATTTGATAAGTAACGCAGACATTAATCTGCGTTACGAAATTAATAATTAAAATGCTGTGATAACTCCTAAACCAAATTTTGTGTACTCTTGTTTAAAATTGTAATTAGCTTCTACAACCATTCTTATATTTCTTTTAAATACATATCCAAGATGACCGGAAACTGTTTTGTAATTCAGTTCTGAAAAATCAGATTCAATCCAATTAAATAACCCAACAGCGTACCACTTACTATCATCTCCTTTTGGCAGATAAATTAATTCGGCAAAAGCACCACGCGTTGCAATCTCAGGTATTGGATTGTCCTGGTTGTAGAGAAAAGTGGGATTATTATCATTCCTCTCTACATACTGTAAATTTAATTCAATTGGGTCAAATGTAATCGTTGCATCACCACCTAACATCCACAATTCATTTTGAGGATAATAGGTTGTAAAAGTTCCATTAATCCCTTCGGTTAATTCATTTTGCTCTTTACCATAATAACCCATAGCCCCAATTCTAATGTGTTCACCAACATCCTGAGAAACCCTTCCCATAAAGTTTTTGTATTTATCATCATCAAAATTTCCACCCATAAAACCTTCACCAATACCACTGCCGTTTACAATTTGTAATGCAAGATCGGTTCCTGATTCCAACCCATAAGTAAGCATAATTCCCCTGTCATATGTAAGATCCACATTCGATGCCCCTGGTCTTACTTTATAGACATAATAATCATCTTTAGTTAAACGAAGTTCTCTTTTGAATAATGGATCACACACTTGAAATTGTCCAAGAGTCAAATCAAGATCAGAACCTGCAACATCATTAAACATTAACCATGCGTCTTCAATTTTTCCTCTTTCACCATTTTCTAAGATGTAATAAACATAGTATGATACACTATTTGAAATTGTGCCGCCGGATAAGAGTTTAAAGAAAAGCGGAGCTGTAAAATCAGATTGTTGTGAGTTGGCTTGATTGTAAGTTACATAACCTTCCATCCTCATGGCTAAAGGCAGATCACGAATAAGTGAAAGTTCAGGATCGCCTGTTTCAACAAAATATCTGGGTGCGTCCTGATCTTTAAGCTGAAATCCGTTTCCGGCAAACTCATCTCCATAAGGTTTTAGCTTGGGAAAAGGTGAGTGGCAGGTTTTGCAAGTCATATTATATTTCCTTGCAAATGCCGGTATGGCGAAAATGTCTGATGCTGCAATTGCAGTAATGATAATAGCTAAGAGAATAAGTAACATTATTTTTTTCATTTTATTCCTCTTTTATTTTGTCTTGTCATTCCGTACTTGATGCGGAATTTATTTTTAAGTATTGAGATGCCGGAACAGAGTCCGGCATGACACTTCGTGTTTAAGGCAACACAGTTACAAAAGTTGAGTGCTCATTAACTTTAATTATTTCTTCTTCCTCATCAGGAACATTTAGAAAATCTGCAACAGGTTTAACTAATTTTTGATAGTTAAGTACTGCCGTTACTTTTAACTCCCCTGGTGCAACATTATCAGGCAGATTGAATGTAAAATATTCCAATTTCGTTTCGCGTGGTCCAAGTCGGTAATCAACACCAAGTGATTTTGTATTCCATTGTTGAATTGTCATTCGACCTTGCGGATCAAAATAAGCCATTCTAAATATTCTATCTCCGATTGGAATTCCATCACGCTGCACACCTTTAAAGTTTGGATCATTCTTTGCGATTCCCATATCCTGGTAAGCTAAAACATCAGCACCAATTGTATATTCTTCACCATCGAATCCTTTTTTATTCACAGGTAAATGATAAACATTCCCTTTTGCATCAACCGCTTCTACATGCATCCAGACAATCCTATCTTCAACAGATCCTGTTGGAAATTTGTGTCCTGTTTTTTGATTGAAAAGTGCAACTGTAAACTTAACAGTTTCTCCTGGTTCAGCTTCACGAATGTCAGGATGAATTCGTAATTCAATTGTTCCTTTAACTTTTCCAGGATCGTGAGCTCCATGAAATAAATGCTGCCATGCATCCGGATATTTATTTCCCATTGCAGCAGTGTAACCTTCTGCCTGGGTCATATGGCAATTCTGGCACTGAACACCTTCTTTAGAATATGGTCCTTCTTTCCATTCCAGATGAGTTGATTTTACCCAAACACCAAATGGTGACATTTCATTATGACATGTTCCGCAAAAATCAGCCGACTTTAGAAAATCTGACTTTATGATTTTATGCTCAGGTGAATTTCCGGTTCCTCTTGGGCCGTATTTAGTTTTGCCGTCTGTTGGATTAGAAACAAAATTAAAATTATGCGGTATCTCTCCTTCAAATCCCGAGACTGTATGACACACATCGCAGGATACTGATTCATTTGCTCTAGAATTCATTTCTGGTTTTGGCGGAGGAACATCCCCGACTAAAAAAGAAACTGGAGCGTGGCAGCCGTTGCATCCTGCTTTAACTTCTGCAACAAGCGGATCTTTTTCTGCATGGGGAACAGCAAGTTCAAAATATTCAATCTCATCCCAATGATGAGTATAGGCTTGAGACATCATTGCCTGTTTCCATTGCTGATAAAAATCAACGTGGCAGGATGACCCGCAAAATTGAGGTGTTTTATATTCATCATACTTTCTGGAGCCAAGTGCATCTGCACCAGCTTTTGTTTGAGAAAATAGATTTGCGGTAGAAATAAAAACAAATAGTAATGAGACTGAAATTAGTTCAATTATTTTCATAGAAAGCCTCGAAATTTGATTTTGAATATGAATGTGTTTGAATATCGGATTTGCTAGATATAGAAATTGGAAGTATGTGGATTTTAATAAACCACACAAAAGCAGGCTGAATATTTTTTGTCGAACCAGAAACAGAAAACATTTATTACTCCCCGTAGAGTATTCCAAAATTAAATAAATTAAATCTTAATAACTTGTTTAAATGCAAAACAGAAGACGACTTTTGTAAGTCGCCTTCCTGGCAAATAGAAACAATGCACTAGGAACACACTAACGGTCAATCCATACTCATTCAGTAACTAATGGTATACATCCAATCAAATTTTTATTAAAGGCAGCAAGATGATTTGTTGATCTTGCTTTTAGATTTGTATAAAGTCTAATTATTCCCGGGTTAGTTGCAAATGCTAATTGAGCTTCAAGATCAGCAATATCAAGCTCTTCAATTGCTTTTCCGACTAATAGCCCTTCATATAAAGAAACACTTCCTTGAGCAATTAACTGATCATAAAGTGATTGAAAGGTTGGATCCGGAAAAATTCCAACTTCATCAGATGTTAAAGGATCAGGAATATTATATTTATCTAACATTCTCTTTACAGCATCCATATGTGCCTGTTCACTTAATTTGATATTGAGAAAAACCTGAGAATTGAATGCAGTACCAAATACGGTATAAACATCACGCGCAAGTTTTTCTTCTATTCTCATATGAATTAATCCGTCAATTTCTTCTTGAGTTATTGGATAAATACCGCCATCAAAATTTAATAATTCTGAATTACTGGATTTGGATAAATCACTTTCAGGAGATACAACATCAGTGTTTGCATTACAGCCAAATAAAACAAAAGTTAATAAAACTAATCCCAATATTTTTGATGTTAATTTATTCATGATGTACTTTCTTTAAATTGTTATAAAAAAAAGCGATGCTCATTAAGAGCATCGCAGCACTTAACTATCTACTTATTTTCTTCCGCCTCTACCTTTTGAACCAGTTCCATCACAAGTTCCGGTTCCATTTCCTGACCCATAACCAGTGCCATCTTCTGGACCAACACCGTTATTACCAGTTCCGTTTCCAGGACCATATTTATTTCCACCAGATTTGTTCTGATTGTTTTTTCCGTTCATGTTTTTGCGTCCGGTTCCATCTTCAGGTTTTACAAAGTCAGGATCTTGACCGTTTGGAATTCCGTCACCATCAGAATCGAAAGCATTGTCGTTTATTCCATCACCATTTAAGTCAACAAATCCTTTACCATTTTTTCTAACTTTAGAACCAGTGTAATCTTCGTCTCTGCCGTTTGGTATTCCATCACCATCAGCGTCAGGGGCTAGATCATTATAACCATCCTGGTTAGCATCAACAAAGCCTTTTGTTTTTACTTTGGTTTGGCTATCCTGAGCAAAACCATTAACTGAGAACACTACTGCCATAAGCACTACGATTGAGAGGATGCTTATAAGATTTTTCTTTTCCATTTGAGAACTCCTTTTATGTGTTTGTGTTTGTTGCATAGAGTAATCCAAATGATGTGCCGAAATATTTTCTTTCTTTTTAACTTGTTATGCAGTGTTTTTAATTGAATTCGACTATCACGGCGAATTGCTGCGACTTGTTGGACGAAACAGAATCGTATTTGTGAATTTTAATTTTATTTTCTTTTCATCTAAAAAATTAAAAAGTAATTTGCATTATGAAATTTCGATTTAAACTTTCACCAAAAGCGGTTATATCAATTACTGTTCTTATAGCTGCTGTTATGATTGTCTCTTCTTACATTGAGCTCAAACAAAGTAAGAAAGAAATTTTTCAATTACTTTTTGAACATTCTTCAACTCTTCTTGAATCAATAATACAGAGCAGTAAAAATACTCTTAACTCAAGTTTTGAAATTGAAAATTTAATAACTGATAGACTTTTAGATAATGCAAGATTGGTTAAGAAGTTAGACAGTTTAAATTCACTAAATAGAGATGAACTAATTAAACTTGGAAATGAAAATAATCTTTACCGAATAAATATTTTTGATTCCAGGGGCAATAGAGTTTTAACAAATCGTATCCCTGAACCCGGACATCTTCATGGTGAAGAAAAAGTAAACCGTTACACAGAACTTTCTGCAATTTTAAATAATGAAGCAGATGAATTAATTATTGGATTAAAAACTGCCGAGTTTACTGATGAAGAAAGATTTGCGGTAGCTGTTGCAAGAGCCAATAATAAAGGTGCAATCGTTATTAATATGGATGCTAAAGATTTTTTAGAGTTCAGAAAGAAAATAGGAATCGGCGTTATATTGCAGCAAATGTCTGCCCATCATGGAATTGAATACATAATTTTACAAGATACAATTGGAATTCTTGCGGCGAGTGAAAAGATTGATACAGTAGAATCAATAACCGATTCTGATTTTTTAATTCCTGCTTTAACATCTGATTCGGTTTTTTCTCGAACTACTTTTCATACAGGGTATGAAGTTTACGAAGTGACAAAAAGATTTTCTTTTGATGATGAATTTTTTGGATTATACAGACTTGGTGTTTCACTTGAAGATATTAAAAATGTAGAAGATAGAATGTTGAGAAGAATGATTTTAATTTCTTTAATTCTCGCAGCTATTTCAATTATCGTTTTAAGCATAATTTTTACCACACAAAATCTTAAATCAATTTCTAATGAATACGACAAATTTAAAACGTTAACTTCATCCGTACTGGAAAATATGAGTGAAGCAGTAATCGTTTTAGATAATGAGAACATTGTTACACTATTTAACAAATCCGCTGAAAACCTGTTTAAGATTAAATCTGAAAATGTTTTACAAAATAACATTAGCGCAATTGCTAATGGAGCATTAAACTTTCTTCAAGTAGAAGACTTAAACAATACTATAAGTTCGTTTGAAAAGGAAATAAATTTCAATGGTGAACAAAAGCATTTTTCACTAAGCATTTCCCCTCTTGTAGATCCTGATACAAATCAAACAAAGTATACTGTTGTTATAAAAGATTTAACAGAGACTAAAAGATTAGAGGAAGATGCAAAACGAAATGAAAAACTTTCTGCAATGGGTGAACTTGCTTCCGGAGTTGCGCACGAAATAAGAAATCCAATTAATGCAATTGGAATGATTGCACAAAGACTAAATAAAGAATTTATTCCAACAGAAAATCATACTGAGTATTTAGATATTACACAATTACTGAGAAATGAAGTAACTAGAATTAATAAAATCATAACTCAGTTTTTAAGCTATGCAAAACCAATTGATATTAATCCCAAGCCGGTTGAGATTGGTTCTTATCTTAAAGATGTTTATAAACTATTTGAATCGCAGGCGAAACAAAAATCTATTAACTTTATCCTACTAGGCGCTGAAAATATTATTTTAAATCTTGATGCTGATTTAATTAAACAATCTTTAATGAACATCTTACAAAATGCGTTTGATGCGGTAAAAAATGATGGCCAGGTTGTTTTTAAGTATTTTAGACTAAGTAATAATTTGATTATTGAAATTTCTGACAATGGAATTGGAATCTCGACAGAGCAGCAAAAAAAGATTTTTGATTTGTATTTTACGACAAAAAAAGATGGCAACGGATTGGGATTGAGTATATCACAAAAAATTATTGCACAGCACAACGGTTCAATTTCTGTTACAAGTAAAGTTAATAGTGGAACTACTTTCAAAATTATATTACCAATACAATGAATAACTATTCTATTTTAATCGTTGATGATGAAGATGCCCAGCGTAATGTTTTAAAGGGCTATCTGGAAAAAAAAGGATATAAAATTTATTCTGCCTCATCCGGAAATGAAGGAATAAAAACCGTTCAAAATAATCTAATCGATATTGTTTTATCTGATTATAAAATGCCGGATAAAACCGGTTTAGAAGTTCTTGAAGAAGTTAAAAAGATTAATCCGGAAATAAGTTTTGTAATCTTAACCGCTTACGGTACGATTGAAAATGCAGTTAAAGCAATGAGACTCGGAGCTTTTGATTATATATCCAAACCCGTAGATCTTGATGAACTTGATTTGATGATTGAAAGAATTATTGAAAATAAAAATCTCAGATCTGAAATTCAGGTTCTTAAAAATCAGCTTAAAGAAAAATTTAAAATTGATTCTTTCATATCCAACTCTTCAAAAATGGAAGAAGTTTTAAGTGTTGCGGTACGCGCTGCAGACAGCAAAGCTACTATATTAATTACGGGTGAAAGCGGAACTGGAAAGGAAGTACTAGCAAAGTCAATACATTATGTCAGCCCTAGAAAAGATAAGCCTTTTATTGCAGTAAATATTCCGGCGTTACCAGAAACTTTACTTGAAAGTGAATTGTTCGGTCATGAAAAAGGTGCTTTTACAGGTGCAGAAAAAGCAAAGAAAGGTCGATTTGAGCTTGCTGATACTGGAACAATTTTTCTGGATGAGATTGGAGATATCCCGATAAATCTGCAAGTAAAACTTTTGCGCGTTTTGCAGGAACATCAGATTGAAAGATTGGGTTCAACAGAAAATATTGATATTGATGTTAGAATAATTGCAGCAACTCATCAAAATCTTGAAGAAAAAATTAAAGATGGCAGTTTTAGGGAAGATTTGTATTACAGGTTAAATATTGTTTCACTGCATATTCCTCCTTTGCGTCAACGAAGAGAAGATGTTTTACCATTGATTGAATATTTTATTAACAAGTATTCTAAAGAAAACAAGAAACAAAATATTAGTTTATCAAAAGAAGTAATTGATTTATTAATTAAATATAATTTTGCAGGAAATGTACGTGAACTTGAAAATATTATTGAACGTGCAGTAGTTCTTTCTCGTGGAGATGTGATTACAGTAAATGATCTTCCAAACGTTGTAAAAGGATTTAAAGCTGAAAAAGAAATTTCTGTAAATGATGAAGCAAGTTTAATAGACCAAGTTGAAGCACTAGAGAAGAAACTTATTTACGATGCTTTAAGTAAGGCAAACGGAAATCAATCACAGGCTGGAAGAATATTAGGACTGACCGAGAGAAATCTTCGTTACAAAATGCAGAAGTATGAGATAAAAAAGTTTGGGTGATAAATTTGATATAAATGTCACGCTTCGACTTCGCTCAGTGTGACTTCAAAAACCATAATCAAAGGAAAAAGAAATAATTTGATTTGAATACTTGTAGTAATAATCATTTGAATTATTCTTAAAATAATTCCAGGTTGCAGAAACAGAAAGACCATTCATAACATTACTTAAATCATAAGCCAATCCAGCTCCAAATCCGAACTGCTTATCTTCACGCATGGCTGACAATTCTACTCCATTTCTATCAACAGCAGGAAGTGAAGAATAGTCTCTTATTAAATATCTTCCTTCAAGACTAAGTTCTAATTTTTCATTAAAGTAATGTTTAAATCCTATCCCCAATTCAATTCCATCGTAAGAATAAATATCATTAAATATTTCTTCTTCGTAGTATAAAAGAGAATCACTTACCAGATACCTGCTTCCCTCGGAAAGATTTTTCCGATAGATTGCAAAAGCACTTAATCCTGTAAGATCACTTATTGATTGCCCGACATTAACTTTAAATTTTAATTGTGAAGCTTGATTGAGATAACCTTCAAAATTGTATTCTTCAAAATATTGCTTTAGTGAATACTCCGTATTTAAAGTCAGCGAAGTTTGTGTTTCGAAGTTTGAAATATAAGTCAGGAATATTTTATGCTCGTAATGTGAGAACAAACTAAAGTTTTTATAATTGTTTCTATTGAAGATATATCCGGGTAAAATAAAATCGCTTTCACCAATCGAATGACGGTAGTTTGCATATGCAGAAATTTGATCAAAATCATAAACCACATATTCATCCTGGTTATTTCTTAAAGAATAATTTATTCCTGCATTAATTGGATTATCATCAATCGAAAACAAATGCGTTTCAACCAATCCAAAGCGATGTGTGTTAAATGATTTTGATGTTGTTGTTTGAAATAAATTCAAACTTCCTTCATAGTACAGCTGAACATTATTAAACTCAGACTCAAAGTTATATGCTGAACCAAATGACAAACTGTTTATAAAATCCGAAACATTGTTACTTGTGTTAAAGATATTGTCATCATAAATACCTTCATAATTAGTGTAAAGATTAAATTGGGCTTGTACACTAATCACATATAAAAGTGATACTAAAATTACCGGACTGATTCTTTTTTTCATGATTTAGTTTTTAATAAATTAATTTCCGCCGCCATAGCCATTTCCTTTACTACTTCCACCTTTACCATCAGGACCATTTTTTCCGCTTCCGGATCTTTTGCGAATCTTATTAAAACTCATCCCACCCTGTCTTGTATCGCAAATTCCATCGCCATCTTTATCGATAAAGACATCTTTCTTTTTGCGATTTTGTTTTACTTCACCTTCTGCATTTTGCTTTGGTCCAGTTTGATCTTGAACCTGCTTGATCTCAGAATTCTTGTTCCGGATATTTTCTTTTTCCTGATTCTTATTTCGTACTTGCGTTGAATCAGAAATTGTCTGACTGTAAATCAAACCAGCTGAAAGTAATAGTATTGTTATTATTGTTTTCATATAAACCTCTAATGAAATTTAGCAACATAAATGCCAGTAATATAATTGTTATAGCGCAACATAAATCAAACATTAAAATAACTCTACTCGACAAACACTGTTTGATGCGACTAAAAAGTCGAAAATTACTTCTCAATCGAAGGAACATTTTCAAAATAATTGTTATCTCCATACAACAAAATCGGATGGAGTATCACAACACTAAATGAAAAATATAAACCTACTAACTACCTATTTTAATACAAGGGTTTTCTTCGTCTGACTAAATTGACCCGCCTCTAATCTATAGAAATAGACACCCGACGGTAATTTTGAAGCATTCCAATTTATCTCATAAATTCCTGGTGATAATTCTTCTTCTATTAATGTTTCAATTTCTATACCTAAAATATCAAATATCTTGATCGTTACCTTAGCACTTATCATAATAGAAAATTTTATTTTCGTAGATGGATTAAATGGATTCGGATAATTCTGAAACAATTCAAATTCAGATGGCAGATCAAAATTATTAGCCTCTTGAAGTTGAATACCTGAAATGTATTCTGGATTTCCTGTTGCAAGAACAGCACCATTATCACCGCAAATCCAAGCTGTAGTATCATCAAGAACTTCCAATCCAAATAAATCATAACCGGTTTTTGAAAATTCATTTTGCCAGATTAATCCGCCATTTGTGCTATGAAGAACTAATCCGCTATCTCCTATTGCCCAAATAGAATTTTCGGAAACTCCGCTTACTAAATAAATATTATTTGTTGTGTTACTAACTAATGAAGACCAGGTGCTTCCGCCATTTGTAGTTTTAATTATTGTTCCATAAGAACCGGCACAATAACCAGTATTTAGATTAATAAAGTATGGATAAAATAGCGCGTTTGTAGTTGAGCTGCTTTGCTGCATCCAGGAAACTCCACCATTGGAAGTTCTTAACACAAGACCATCTTCTCCAGTTATCCAGCCATTATTTAAATCTTTGAAGGTTACACCAAAGAGTAATTTACTTGTACCAGAATTTTGTCCAACCCATGATTCTCCACCATTTGTAGTGTGAATTAATGTGCCTAAATCTCCAACAGCCCAGCCATTATGTTCATCAACAAAACTAGTACTTAATAATGTGTTAGTTGTATTTGTTGTTTGTTGAATCCAGCTAGTACCACCATTTGAGGTATGGAGAAGAACTCCCAGATCGCCTACGAGCCATAAGTTATTTTGATCAGACATATCAGCACCATAGAATGAATCACCTGTAATGCCGTTGTAAACATCATTCCAGATTTTTCCTCCATTTGTAGTTTTTATAATTCTACCATACTGTCCAACACCAAATCCATTCACACCCTCTGAAAATGTAATCCAATTAATACTTATGTTCATTCCCTTATTCCAAAAATTCCAGGGATCTGAGTTATTCTTTTTTGCTAATAAACCATATTCACCGGCAATAAATTTTATTCCTGAAAATTCTGAAATATGATGTATTGAGGCATACGTATCCAGATTTTCAGAGTACCATGAAGAACCGGAATTTGATGACCTAAGAATAGTTCCGTTATCACCTACAATCCAATACTCGGCAGCAGAAGAAAAACGAATATCATTTAATCCAAGAGTGGTGTTCGATATAATAGAGTTCCAGTTTGTTCCGGAATTGGTTGTTTTTAAAATTGATCCGTTTGAACCAACTGCAAAACCTGTAGTTGGACTATTAAACTTCACTTGTAAACAAGTTGCTCCACTATTCTTTTGAATAATCCAATTTGTACCACCATTGGTTGTATGTAGTATATAACCTGAGGAGCCAACAATCCACCCTTCATTTAAACTTACAAAGTGAACACCATTAAAACTTATGTTATTAGGAACATCTGGTGCTGCTTGTATTATCCAATTAGTTCCACCATCAGAAGTTTTGATTATTTTTTTATTATCACCAACCGCCCACCCATTATTTTTATCTAAAAAATAAACAGCATTCAGTCCGTTTTGTATCCCGCTACTTTGTTCAGTCCAATGATAACCATTGTTAGTAGTTTTTAAAATCATTCCATTATCACCAACAATCCAGGCTGTAATAGAATCCGCTAAAGCAATATCCCGTAAGTTGTCTGTAACTCCTTCATATTGAATTTCCCAGGTTAATCCGTGATCTGAAGAAAATACAATGGTTCCCCATTCACCAACTGCATATCCATAGTGTTCATTATAAAATTCTATAGCCCATAAACTATTTCCTTGAGGTTTGGGATATTGCCAATTCCAATCACTTGCAACTGTTAATGTGTAAATTGAGCAGATAAAAAGTATAGTTCTACGAAACATTTAAAACTCCGCGTAAAAGCCAAGGCCTATTGATAAAGAAATGTAGTAAGTTGAAAAATTATTGTAAACATCATTAGATTGATTTCGGACAAAGCCGGAACTTAGTGCTATTCCCATTCCAAGGTTATCAGATAAATTAAAATATCTGGAAATGTACAGCTCGGTAAATGTTCGCAAGTCAATTCGTTGATCAGCTAATTTAGTCCCTACCAAATCAAGTGCAGGTGCACCAAATAGTTTTTGTTGAAATGATAAATCGAGTTTTAATTCAATATCATAAAATAACTTTTGAATAAATTCGGATCTGATTTCATAACCTTCATAACTAAAATTATCATTATAAATATCTTCAGTTAGAAAAGTTGTGTTTGCATACTGTGCCAGGTACCTGACTAATGTATTCGGATTATATCGATAGAGAAAATTTGTTTGAAATGAATTAGCTCCCCAATTTGTCTTCATAAAAATATCTGTAACAAATTGTGCAGTGCCATTTGACAGAGGTGAAATTAGTATTCCTTTTCCTGAAGGAACTGTTATTTTTGCTCCGGTTTTTCCTTTACCTGTGTATTTTATAGTAAAACTCCTCGTAACTTCAAATTTACTTGTATCGTAAACTGACTCTGTATAGTATTTAAATCCACCAGAAAGATTAAGACCATAATTAAACGAACTGCTTAGCTTATTTCCTATCTGAACATTTAAAATATCTGTTATGTTAGATAACACTGTGATGTTTGTGTAATCTCTATAGCCAAACGTATTAGTAAGTTCAATATAATAGTCATCTGAAATCATTAATTTATAACCAGCCAATGTACTTGTTCCAAAATTATTGAAGTCCTTGAAAATATCTTTATCGTGTCTTCCTCCAACTCTAACAGCAAGTGTTAGCAGCGGATTAATAGAATCAATAGAAACAGTTTCAGTATTTTCATCAGAAAGTTTATCTTCTTTAAATTCGAACAAGTATTTTGAAGTTAAATTATGCTCGTAATAGTTTCTATCCTCAAACCGATTAAACAACACAAGCCCACTTACGTAACTTAAATTTACTTTTGAGCGGTCAAATACTGTTGAGTAGTTTAATTCAGTGTAAGTTTGTTTTAGCTGGTCATCAAGTTCTTGATAATTGTAAAGAGGATTTTGATAGTACCCGTAACTCGCAGAACTATAAAGAGACAATTGCGCAAAACTGTTTACATTACTTAAGACAACAAGTAACAATATTACTGATTTTATTTTCATTCGCTTTTTTTCTCAGAAGCTAAATCAAATCTTACTGTCTTATCCCACACATGCTTTTCTTTTTTTATGTATTCGATATAAAATGATTTGATAACTAGGTAAATCCATAGCTGGCAATAACTGAAATACATTAAAACTATAAGCCCGATTTTTCCAAAACTATCTTCTTCATCATAAGAAATTGAAACAATTATCTCGAATATGAAAAGTACAAATGCAATAAGCCATACAACTGTATAAGGACCCGGGAGTGACATACTAACTAAATCCATTGCACTGATAATGAAAAGAAAATCTGAGATTAGAATTGCAAAGAAAAAAATATAGTATAGTGCAAGATTGTAAAGTAAATCAAAAGCAAGACGCTTATTTTTAAAATGTGGTATTTGTTTAAAGAACTTTGAAATCACGTAGTGATTTCCTCTGACCCATCTTAACCGCTGTTTTATCCACACCTTCCATTCCTGCGGTTCCTGTTCGTATGTTACTGAGTAAGGTATGTATTTAATTTTATATCCCTCCTGATAAATTCTTATACTTAATTCGGAATCTTCAGTAAGCGCTTCCTCATCCCAGCCTTTAAGCTTTCTGATTAAGTCAGTCCACATAATAAAATTAGTCCCGGGTAAAGTTGCGATGTTATGAATTTGCCATCTGCCTGCCTGAAGCATTGATTGGAAACTTAGAGTTTCAATGTTTATAAATTTTGTAAGTAAGTTTTCATTTTTATTAATGGTTCTGAATTTTCCAAGTACAGCACCAAGTTCTTTATTTACGATAAGCTGTGCTGCTAAATACTTAAGTGCGTTTTTATCAGGAGTATTATCAGCATCATAAATTGCAATTGTTTCTGATTCAACAATTTCTAAAGCAAGATTAAGTGCTCGTGATTTACCTTTTCCGCCCAAGCCTTTGGGAACATCAAACAATACAACTCGATTATCATTCTGAACAAATTGATTAATTATTTGTTTGGTTGAATCTACAGAGCCATCATTAATAACAATTATTTTTAGTTTGTCTTTGGGATAATCCAATTGCAGCATTGATTCTATTGTCCGCCCAATAACTTTTTCTTCATTGTGAGCCGGGATTAATATAGAGCAAGTAGGCAAATCAAAATGATTTTCGTCAACAAATCTTTTTTCCTTAAACGACTTTAAATAATTAATATATCCAAACACAGTTAGCACAAATTGATATGCAATCATAAACCAGATAAGTATAACTGTTATCAGAAACAATACACTAAGATCTAATTCTAAATTTGTCATCGTTTAATCTCTTGCGGTATATACTTATGGTTTAAATATTTTACTGATAAATACATTATTAAAAGCAGAACAATAGAAATTGTTCCAAATAGTGCTATACCTGTTGATGACCAGAAACTTGTTAAGTTTACACCTTTTGAAAAGGCATCACCAACCGTTAAATCGACATTGTGTTGGCCAACAGGTAAGAAAATGCTAAAACAATCATCACCTTCCATAATCTTCAAGCTGTAATTCCTTCCATCAACTTTTACTGAGGTAGGAATTCGATTTAGAGAAATAATTGTTCGTGTATCTGACTCATAAGTAAAAGATAAATCCTGATAACCATAATTGATTGAAAGCAGGTTCCCGCTGAAAGAAAGTATCTTTGTCTGTAATTCTGTCGGATTAAATTGGTCATCACTATTGTTGAAATTAATAAGATGAGTTCCGGCAGGTATAATAAATGAATTATTTCTACCGGGCGAAATTGTATTATTATTAAGACTAATACTAGTAACGTTTTTGGGTAGTTCTAATGTAAAAGATGTAGGAGAATAATATTCAATTCCATCTTTAGTAACTTTATATTTTACTTCACTTGCTAAAGCATACGGCATGAAATATAGATCCTGTGGATTAACACTTGATTCGGAATAAATCGTTAATCTTGGTGCTCCCAAAGAAGCAGAACGAACCATATGAAAACTTTCAGTTCCTGTTTGTGTTAATGTTGGAAATGGTATTACATCATTCTCATTTCTGAATTTTAAAATGTTTAGATCAAGCATCAACTTATTTTTGTCACCGATTTTTTCTAAATAAAGATTTCCAATATCAAAATATCTTGTTGGATTTGTTGACCATAGATGCTGAGGATCTTCAACCTGAAGTATAAAATTGTATTTCTTCTGCAATGCTAAAACATTATCCATGTCATCAGCAATATATTCACGAAGTTCAGGTGAACCATAGCTATCCATTGCTGTTACAATAATTTGAAATCCCTTTTTTCTATTTACGATATTTTGAAATGCAGTTAAGAGAGTTTCGTAAACTTGATTAAGTTTATTAACTCTATAGTCAACAACGGTTTTTCTTACCAGTGGATTATTTTCCCAATAATATTTTGAAGTTGGATCAAATATTTTAGTAAGATCGATGTTATATTTTTCTTTAACTTCTTTTTGAGCAGAAAGATGCATCGGAGTAAATAGAGTTGGACTTTTAAAGCCTAAGCCAGCTTCAAAATATAACTCTGCTAAATTAACTCCATCCCAATCATAGCTCTCAAGAAACTTTACAAATTCGTTCTTCATAGTATTTACGCATTGTGCATCCGTTAGAGCTACAGGATATCGCCACGAAGGTCTAACATCCTCACCCAAATAATTTTTTTCTCGCCACTCAGGATGATCTGCCCAGAATTTTTGACTTACCTGCGGCGGTTCTAACCAAGCATAAACTAAAATTCCATTTGCATGTGCAAGCTCAATTAAAGTTTTATAATCATAAGTGTATTTTGGATATTGATGCCAGCCTGCAGCGTGTATAATTCTGATTCCTTGTTTTACCCATTGCTTGACTAATTTTTCGATACTTATCTTTGATCTAAAACCAGGATCAAAGTAAACTTCTAAATTGTTTTTTTTGATTGTTGGTTTTAGCTGGAAATATTTTCTTACATATTCTAACAAATATGGATAGTGACTGTAGCCAAGCTGTGAATGAGGATCGAATTTAGAACTAATGTATATAACTTTTCCATTGCCATATTTTTTTCCAATAACCATCGGAAATTCAGTTGCCTGATCAAAACAGAATACTTCTTCAACATCATTCGTTTCAAACTTATTCACAAGTTCCGGATCACTCCAAACAATTTTTTCTTCATGAAAATTATTATCACGAATACCTTCAACTTTAATTTGTGTTGATGTGTATTTGATGCCAAGTTCTTCCGATAAATAATTTTTGGTGTCTGTAATTATATTTCCACCACTTTTTACAAAGTTTGTTATAATATTATAATCGGTTGGCTTAAGTGATTCTACTGATGTGTAAGGGACAATTAATAAATTGTATTTACCCAGATCAATGTGTTGATCTGAAAATATTGTATCAACTGTTACGTTAACACTCTGAAATACAGAAGCTAGTGATGCTTGATCATTGTAAGCTGCGCCTTTTGCAAAGTGATTCCATAATATCACCACACGAAGATCATTCCAGTTCTCATCTATATCAAAAACCTCATCATATTTATCACTAACGGTTTGAAATATATTTTCTAAAAAACCCGGTTCACTTTTCAAAAACTCGGTTAACTCTGCTTTGTAATATTCACCTGTTTTCAGATTTATCTTTTTAGATATAGTGCCAATTGTTCTTTTATCGGCAATCTTTTTCTCTTTTATCTTACCATCCTGATTATAGTATGTCTCAGTTACATATTGATCGTCAACTGCTAATGAATAATTCTGGGAACCTGAAAGCAGTATTTGTTTTTTGGATTTGACTGAATTGATTTCATCTTTTAGATTTAAATAAGTATAACCCATTTTTTCAATTTCATTAATCAGTTCTTTTAGGATATCGATATCAAGAAAAGAATGAAAGAAAAATGAAGCAAATCCATCACGAATATATAAATTTGCTTTTGCACCACTCAATATTTCGTCAACTGATTTTTTTACTTCTTTGGGATCAGGATTAAGAGGGATATAACCTAAATTTTCGGGATAAATTTTTTGACCGTACAAATCCTTAAAAATAATATATGGGAAGAACTGACAGTAATCAGGATTTTCGATTGACAGTCTTTGCTCGATTACAGTACTAAAATATTCAGAAATTGTTTTGTATAAAATATTTGAAGCAGTATAGTGCGGTGTTTCCCATAATAATGGATGAAGACCATTTTTAGAAAATTCACCAAGCCCCATTTCAATTTTTCTATTTATAAGATTTGCGTTTTCATCCTGAATTGGAAGATTAAGATTTGCATCCCAGAATTCGAAATCCGAAGCAGTTACATCTTTGTATTGATGAGTTACACCGTGCATCACAATTGTTCCGCCATTATATTCAACATAGTGTAATGCATCAACCATATCCGGTTTATCAGAAAGACTAATTCTAACTCCCCCGATTGGATCAATATAAAATGGAACAACTCCAATTAAAAATGGAATTCCTCTTTCAGATAGGTAATCAGTGATATCTCGGATTTTATCCGGATCATCTAACGGTGTTACATCTTCTATTCTTACAATTGCGGTATGAGATTCATCATGATGTTCATTTAATATTTCGTGAAGATAATCTGCAAATAATAAATAGCGGTCTGTGGAATTGGCATAAGCAAACGGTGAGTCTGCAATGTAAACTAAATTTTTAGATTTAACTATATATGGAACTTCGATTTTCTTTTTTGATGATAAAGCAGTTGCAATAATTTCAACTTTGTTGTGATCAGATATTTCAATCAAATTTATATTTACTTCGCCTTTAGTAAAGGATTTGTTATTAGATTTTACAAAATCAAAAATACTTGTTGTGTCGAGTTTTGATACTTTAAATCCATACAAATCTGAGGTATTAATTTTGGTAGAGAATTCGATGAACCCGGTATTGATCCAGGTTAAAGGTTTATTTGTTTTTACTATATCATTAATAAAAGAACCGGGTACTGAATTCCTTTGATAGAATCCTATATAAAAAATATAATCGTAGTTATTGATTGATGATGTTTTATAGTCATCAACTCCAATCACATCCGTTATCGCGTTAAAATGTCCGAGTAGTTGAGCCAACTGTCTTCCATCACCCATTGCTAAGTTGGTTAACTGTGAATTTCCTTGAACAACAACCAATATTTTTTTTTGTTTATAATTATTCTCACCAAAAATCTGGAGAGATAAAAAAGATAAAAGTAATATCAGGAAATATATTTTAGAAATTACTTTCATATTCCAATTTCTCAGTTAATACGATATGATTTGATATTTCCTTTATTGCCAGCGGATCAAACTCAACAATTGCAGTATTAGAAATCTTGAAATAATTTTTAATTATCTGTATTGTTCGTTTTGATGAAAGACCATCTCCATAAGGATTTACAGCAGAAGCCATTTTAATATATTCGTCTTCATTATTAAGCAAGTTATCTGCAGTAGTAAAAATATTATGCTCATCTAATCCAACAAGTTTAACCGTACCATACTCAACTGCTTCCGGTCTTTCTGTAACTTCTCGCAACACAAGTATTGGAATTCCAAAATGCGGACCTTCTTCCTGAACACCACCTGAGTCTGTTAAAATTAAATAAGACTTGGAAATCAGGTTTACGAAATCCAGATAATCCAATGGTTTTATTAAAAAGATATTTGGGATATTTCCTAAAATTGATTGCGCCACATCTTGAACTTTGGGATTAAGATGTACAGGAAATATGATATTGTAATCTTTATAACTTAGCGCAAGATTTTTTATAGCATTGCACGCGCTTTTCATAGGCTCGCCTAAATTTTCTCGGCGGTGCATAGTAACGAGAATTATTTTTTTTTCCTGCTCAATAATCTGATTCAAGATATCTGATGAAAAGACATGATCTTTTTTAACCGAATAACTTAAAGCATCAATAACAGTGTTTCCAGTAACAAAAATATTTTTGGGATTTACATTTTCAACAAGCAGTGCTTCTTTTGCAGTTTGTGTTGGCGCAAAGTGCAGATCAGTAATGGTGCTTGTTAGTCTGCGATTAATTTCTTCCGGGAAAGGATTACTTTTATCGTTTGTTCGTAAACCTGCTTCAATATGCCCGACTGGTATTTGTCTATAAAACGCTGCTAAACTACCAACGAATGTCGTTGTAGTATCCCCCTGGACTAAAACTAAATCGGGTTTTTCTTTTTCAAAAATTATATCAAGTTCTTCAATTGTATTCTTTGTAATTGTTGCAAGCGTTTGCGAAGGCTTCATAATGTTTAAGTCATAGTCAGGTTTAATATTAAATACATCTAAAACCTGATCAAGCATTTGGCGATGTTGTGCAGTAGCGATAGTAATTAGTTGGAAATGTTCTGTTTGATGTTCAAGCTCTTTAATAATAGGAGCCATTTTAATAGTGTCAGGTCTGGTTCCAAAAATTACAGCAATTTTTTTCAATTTATAAGTCCAAAAAGTATATTTAGTTTTTAGTTACGTGTTTGAAATGCAATGCTGAATTTT
Source organism: Ignavibacteriaceae bacterium (assembly GCA_049291095.1). Taxonomy (GTDB): domain Bacteria; phylum Bacteroidota; class Ignavibacteria; order Ignavibacteriales; family Ignavibacteriaceae; genus IGN3. The sequence goes on from JBATOT010000057.1 coordinate 67,464, forward strand.
TAGAAACAACTGTACATTCCAATTGAATAAAAAATTATTCAATCAACACATTAGTAACTATCAAGCCAGAATATTTTTTGTTTAAATGGTTGGCTAATTTGCTTAAAAGAGGGTTTTACAGAAATGTCAATTTAATTGTTGATCCATTTGGTCGAGCTATCCAACAATTTGGTCGAATATATTTTATTATTTAGTTGATTTGATTGAAAAAATTAAGGAATTTTTATTTCATTTTACAACTATTAATAATTAATTCTTTCAATCTCACTCAACTATCTTTTAATTAATTAGTGCCAATATTTATCATTTCTTGTTTGAAAGATTTTTATATCAAATGTTTATGATTTCGTAAACCTCAAAAAGAAAGAATCAACTTGAGATTAGTTAATAACCACAGAAAGTAAGATGTAATTATTAGTGCAGATTTTTCAATCTTACGGTTATAAATAGTTGGAAGGTACTAAACTACTTCTTCAAAAAAGGCAAAGTAATTTTAACACAAGTTCCCGGGTATTTATTTGTAGAAAGATGTGAGGGGCTTTGAACATTTATTGTTCCATTGTGTCTTTCTATAATTTGTTTAACTACAGATAAACCTAAGCCGGAACCCTCAACGCTGCCGTGTTTAATATTACTTGCTCTGTAAAAATCATTAAATATTTTTTCAGTTTCTTCTTTGGGGATTCCAACACCGTCATCACAAACTTTAATAATTAAATTTTCCTTGTCCTCATCAACTTCAATCTCAACGATTCCATCCATATTATTATACTTAATGGCATTACTTATAATATTTGATAAAGCAATTTGAATTAATAATGGATCGCCTTCAATTGTATGTTTTTCTTTTCTATGATTTATAATTGAAAGTTTAACGCCTTTTGCCTCTGCATTTACTTTTGCACTTTTAATTGCTCTTGCAAGAATAGAAGCAATATCAACTTCTTCCTTAATAAATGAATCTTCAATTCTAAGTTTAGAGATTTTTAATACGTTGTTGATTAATTCTATAGCCTCATCAGATCTTCTTCTTGCGCGGGTAAGTTTTTCTTCTACAACTTCATCCAATGGACCCAGAAATTTTTGCAGTACTAAATCTAGATATGAATGAACGGCGGCAAGTGGAGTTTTAATCTCGTGTACAATGCCTGAAATATATTTTTGCTTCTCTTTTTCTGCAGCATTTATTTTATCAATCGATTCCAACAACTGCTGTTCCCTAATATAAAGTTGATTCGCCATTCTGTTTGAGATTAATACAACCATAAAAATCATAAATGCAAAGCTTGTGTTAATAGCTAACACATAATTAAAGTATTTATGCAGCTGTGATGGAAGGAAACCAATTATATGAAAATGCGGAAGTATCGAATAATACTCGCCGACAGTAATACCCCAAAATGCAAGTACAATCACGACTGCAAATGTGTAAATCACAAATCCAGGTAAAATTAAACTGCCGACAATCATGTGAATTACAAAAAATAGCAGTAGTGGTGATTCAACACTTCCGGTAAAGTAAACAATGAGCATAAGTGCAATCGTATCAGAAATCATCTGCAGGATTGACATATGCAATGGATTAAAGCTATCGGCATCGTGTTTAATAAATGGCCGTATGTAATGGAAAAGAATGTTATACAGCAGGATTGAAAACGTAACTATAATTATAGCTCTTTGCTGCTCATCCCCAAGTGTTATGCCTAAAAAATATTTGGGAAATATTATAAAAAAAAGAAGCATTGCAACTGCGGCATAGCGAAGTTTTATAAACCAGAGATTTCTTCTGCGTATGGTTAACCAGAATTCTTCGTAGTGTTTTGCCCAAGCAGGAACAAGATTAAACATTACAATCTCTTTTTAATCACTGAAAAAATAAAAAAGGCAGATGCCAATTACGAACATCTGCCTACAAGATCAGTTGCTTAAAATGAACTAGTCATTTCGAAGGAGTCCTCGACTGAGAAATCTTTATAAGTATAAAAATCAGATTTCTCCCTCCGGTCGAAATGACATTCATTATTTATTACTATATAGATAGACATATTTAAGTAATAATAAAACTAAGCGATGTACTTTCCTCTCTTCACATAATGTGTGTGAAGAAGTTTATGCGATATATGTCCGCAAGGTCCATCAGTTAAAAACTCAGTATAGATGTCCGTAACATGTCTATTCTCATGAGATTTTCTTAATGGTAAAGAATTATCTTCATCATAAATAGCTTTTGCACGCATCTTCCTGATTTCTTCATTGGTAGGAATTGGCTGACCGCCGCCGCCTAAACAACCACCAGGACAAGCCATAAATTCAATGAAATGACATTCGCTGAATTTTCCACCAGCTTTTATATCATCCATAATTTTTTTGGCATTTGCTGTTCCGTGTGCAACTGCAACTTTTAGTGTAGCACCTTTTAACCAGTTCCAGTCAGGTACGAGATGCTGAAGAATTTTAGGAACAGGACCAACTTCCGTTATTGGAAGTTCGGCATATTTTATTCCTTCAAATCCTCGTAATGGAATTATATCTGCGTTGGCAAAAATATCTTCTACTTTCTTTCCGGTTACTAATTCAATAACTGTTCTTAAAGCAGCTTCCATAACTCCGCCGGTTGCACCAAAAATTAATCCTGCACCGGAAGCATCACCAAACGGATCATCAAAATGTGATTGAGGCATTTCAGGTAAATAAATTCCTGCTTCCTTAATCATTTGTCCAAGTTCTCGTGTTGTTAATCCGAAATCAACATCTTTAAAACCTGAGTCATTCATTTCAGGACGATTGCATTCAAACTTTTTAGCAGCACATGGCATAACGGCAACAGACACTATATCTTTTGGATCAATGCCTTTCTTTTCTGCGTAGAAAGTTTTTATTAATGCACCAAACATTTGCTGCGGTGATTTTGCAGAACTTAAGTTATCAATGTATTCTGGATAGAAATGTTCAAGATATTTTACCCAGCCTGGTGAGCATGATGTAAATTGCGGAATTGCAATTTGTTCTTTCTTTACCAATGCTTTGTAAAGTCTTAATATTAATTCTGTTCCCTCTTCCATTATTGTAAGATCTGCAGTAAAGTTTGTATCGAACACTACATCAAATCCTATTCTGCGTAATGCAGTATTCATTTCACCGGTAAAAGATTTACCTGGCTCCAAACCAAACACTTCACCAATTGCAGCACGAGGAGATGGGGCAGTTTGAATTACAACATGTTTTGTTGGATCATCAATTGCATCCCAGATTACATCCGAGGGATCATTAGCTTTTAATGCACCGGTTGGGCAGCGATTGATACATTGTCCGCAGTTTATACAAACAACATCAGCTAAAGGTTTTTCTAAAAAAGTTCCAATGTGTGTTTTATCTCCGCGATCTATTGCTTCCAATACACCAACTTCCTGAAGATCAATACAAGTTCTCACACATCTTCTGCAGTTAACACATTTATTCATATCACGAACTACTGAGTAAGATGATAAATCCTGTTCGTATAATGGTTCTGTAACATGTCCAAATATATATGAATCAACTCCATACTCTTTTGCAAGTGTTTGAAGTTCGCAATTATTATTTCTTACACAAGAATAACATTCACCGTAGTGTTCACTAAGAAGAAGATCTATAATGTGTCTTCTTGCTTTACGAACCATGCTGCTTGATGTTTTAATTTTTATCGGAGCAGTTATCGGGAATGAACAAGCTGTTTGAAGTGTTCTCATTCCTTCAATTTCCACAACGCAAATACGGCAAGTGCCTGCGATGCAAAGATCAGGATGATGACAAAGTGTAGGAACGTGAATTTGATTTTCTTTACAAGCATCAAGAATTGTTTGTCCAAAAAATACTTGTACTTTCTTTTCATTAATTTCAACAGTTACCTTACTTCCGATTCCATCTTCTAAAGTTGGTTTTTCAATCGTAAGCGGCTGCTGAGACATTGGGGTTCTTGATTTTTCTTTCATCACTTACCTGCCTTTCCGTTAAATCCATCATTTCCAACTGTGTGAAAGATTTCATCTTTAAAATTATCCAGAATAGATATGAATGCATTGGGACTTGATTGCCCTAATCCGCATTTAGAAGCTACCTGCATTGTTTTTCCAAGTTCTTTTAACGTGTTTATATATTTGAAAGTGAACTCTCCGCGTTCAATCATATTAATTCCTTCAAGAAGTTTTACATTTCCTATTCTGCATGGTGTACATTGCCCGCAGGATTCTTCAACAAAAAACTCCATAAAGTTTTTAAGAACGTGAAGCATATTTCTTGATTCATTAAAAATAATTACTGAGCCTCCGGTTGGTATATCTTCATAACCAAATTTGCGATCGAACTGCGACTTTGGAATACATGTACCGGATGCACCGCCAACCTGAACAGCTTTTGTATTTTTTGCTCCAACTAATTCCAATAATTCATTAATTGTAATTCCCCATGGCAATTCATAAACACCGGGATTTTCACAATCGCCTGAAACTGAAAATAATTTGGATCCTGTTGATTTATCAGTTCCATGTTTTTTAAACCAGCTTCCGCCTTTAGTAATTATGTGAGGAACTGAAGCAAGTGTTTCAACATTGTTTACAGAAGTTGGATATCCCAGATAGCCGGTGTTAACAGGAAATGGTGGACGATTACGCGGCTCACCTCTATTGCCTTCAAGTGATTCAATAAGCGCAGTTTCTTCACCGCACACATAAGCACCGGAACCGAGTCGAATAGAAATATCAAAAGAAAAATCTGTTCCAAGAATTCCATCTCCAAGCAAATTATCTTCTCTCATATTAGAAAGATAATTTTCTAATTGTTCCAGCATATACTCATATTCAGCACGCAGATAAACGATACCAACTTTTGCTCCAACAGTATATCCGCCAATAACCATTCCTTCAAAAACGAGTGCAGGATATTCCATTAAAAGCACTCTATCTTTAAATGTACCTGGTTCGCCTTCATCAGCATTGCAAACAATAAATTTTTTATCGGCTTTTGCAGCAGCAGTTAACATCCATTTTGTAGATGTTGGAAATCCTGCACCGCCTCTGCCCTTTAAACCTGAATCTTTAATCTCAAAAAGAATATCTTCTCTTTTGTCTTTTAAAGCTTTCTTAATTCCCTCTCCTCTTTTATAAGCGGAGAAAAGAACAGGACCTGTTCTTTCAGTTTTTACTGCATCAATTTTAGTTTGTGTTTTCATTTTCCCTCCCTACTTTATTTCGTTAAGAATGTTAACAGCTTTTTCGGGATCGAGCTTTGTGTAAACACGATCGTTAATTATCATTGCGGGTCCTTGATCACACATACCAACACAGTTTGTGTATTCAAGTGTAATGCGATTATCTTTTGTTGTTTCGCCGAACTTTATTCCAAGTTCTCTTTCAATAGCCTGAACAACTTTGCTTTTGTTCGCCATATCGCAAGAAATTGTCTGGCATAATCTTACAATATTTCTTCCTGTTGGTTTTGAATGAAGGAAAGAATAAAAAGATATAACACTAAACACCTCAACAGGATGAATATCAAGTAAACGTGCAACTTCCTGCTGAGCAAAATCACTTACATAACTGTGCTTCCTTTGTATTGCCTGAAGCACTGGCAAAAGAGATGATCTGTCTTTTCCATATTTTAATACATAGCTCTCAATCTCTTCGGAGAGAGCATTTTTTTCTACAACTAACATTTACTCTACTCCTTTAAATGAATTGCTAAAAGTTTTTCTACTTTGTCAACAAGAGTTTCCGGTGAAATTGGTTTTTCAACAAAGTCATCTACGGGAACCATTTCACTTACTCCAAACTCCATTCCTAAAGATTTTGAAACGGAAGTGTACATGATTATTGGTGTGTCAACATTCATTTTGCGAAACTTTTGTGCAAGAAAAAATCCATCGTCAGGTTCGATCATCATTACATCCAGGATAATTAAATCAGGATTATTTTCCATAACGATTTTGTAACCATCGGTCGGATTAGAAGCGGTGATAACGTCGTATCCTTTTGAAGTTAATACCAAACTGCTGGCATCAACAATATCCGGATCGTCGTCTATAATTGCTATTTTGGCCATTGTTTATTCCCTACAGATAAATTGTTGGAATATATAGTTAATTAAGATTTATTTTGTTGTGATTGGTTAACATGTTAAATGCCATGCTGCTTTTTAGTAAATAATTATTCTAATGCAATTAGTGTGATGTTTAATATTTAGAATAATTAAAATTTCTTAATCCTAAGAAGTTTTACTCTCAAATAAGATATGGTATTTGTTAGCTTTTGCTAATTGCAAAATGATGATGAAGATGAAGAGAATTGACAATGAACAATTAAGAATTAAAAAAAGTAAATAAGTAAAAACTATTTTTAAATGATTATTTTGAGCTTATAATAAACAAAAATATAATATATGAACCCAGGCAACTCCTTTTATAATCAAGCTTCTATTTATTACGATAAGATGATTGATTTTGATTCTGCATTACACAAGCGCAAAATTCTTTTATCAAATTTTGTAAACGATAAAATTAAAACCGTTGCCGATGTTGGATGCGGAACTGGTGTTGATTCAATTACACTTTCTTTACTTGGATTAAATGTAACTGCATTTGAACCATCACCAAAAATGATAAACATTGCAAAAGTAAATTCAGAAAAACATAATTGTAAAATTTATTTCTTCAACTTTAGCGCTAATGAAATTCCAAAGACATTTTATAATAAGTTTGATTTAGTTGTTTCACTTGGAAATACATTAGCAAATATTCCTTCTGGTAAGATTGATAAATCAGTAGCAAAATTATTTAAGCTATTAAAGAAAGATGGAAGAGTTCTAATTCAAATTCTTAATTACGAAAAGATTCTCAGAGATAAAGAAAGAATAGTTAACATTACAAAAAAAGATGATGAATACTTCATTCGCTTTTATGATTTTGGTAAGAATGATTTAACCTTTAACATCTTAAGGTTTAATTCCGATCAAACAACAAAGAAAGAATTAATCTCAACCAAAATATTTCCTTACACATCCAAAGGATTAAAAAAATACTTTAATGAAACTGGATTTAAGAAAATAGAATTGTTTGGGAGTTTAGATAAGAAACCATTCAATACTAAAACTTCAACTGATTTAATTTTATTTGCTCAAAAATAAAAAAGGCACGATTGCTCGTGCCTTAATATCATCAATTTATTCCGTCGGTGGTATTCGATTTTCTTCTTCATTATCTAATTATATAGTGTGTTATCTAAACAGGGCGGTTTTGATGGAATAATGCCTTACCCCAAATCCGTTCTCAAGGGATTATGCTTTTTCTCTCTTTATACACTTTCCTTATTTTTACGCCAAAACAAGAGTTTTCTAATCTGAATTTTACGAATGCCACATTGAAGCTTCAGTGCCCTATTCCGGATTTTACGAATGCCCCGTTGAAGCTTCAGCGCTCTATTCCGGATTTTACGAATGCCCCATTGAAGCTTCAGTGCCCTATTCTGGATTTTACGAATGCCCCGCTGAAGCTTCAATGTCCTATTCTGATTTTTACGAATGCAAAATTGTCTGAAAACAAAGGTTTTATTAAAAATTGAGGGAAAACTAAGAATAGATTTACCCCCAAGCACTAAATAACTGCCATAAGTTATAATTAACACCAGCAAATAAATATAATTTAGATTAAAAAAATAATAGGAAATAAAGGGCAAGAGAATTCCTGCCCCTTCTATAAACTGATTTTATTTGATGAGTATCATTTTCTTCGAGCTAACAAAATCACCTGATTGAATTTTGTATATGTAAACTCCGCTGGCAAGTTGTGAAGCATTGAAGTTTACTTCGTATTTGCCCTGAGATTTCTGCTCATTGATAAGAGTTGTTAACTCATTTCCAAGTATATCATAAACCTTTAATGATACAAATCCAGCTTTTGGAAGCTGAAATTTTATTGTAGTACTTGGGTTAAATGGATTTGGGAAGTTCTGTTCCAATGCATAATCTGTTACAATCGCATTTGATAGATCCAGTTGCTCGTAATTCTTTTTGCCAAGTATGTCCTCTTCAGCAAGTATATCTGCCAATGATAAAGAGTTACTAAAGTTACTACTTGTAACTACTCTTAATTTAATTACTCTATCACCAATAGATTGTGTGTTAACCTGGTAAGATATTACTTCACCAATACTAATGTTATTTTCGTTTGTGGTTATATTATTAACAATTGCGATAACATTATTTGTAACTGCATCAACTAATTCTACACTATGATTAAGGTTGTAATTTCCCTGCAATTCAGTTAATGCTTTAACTGTATCCGGTGAACCGTAACCAAGACTAAAATAAAAATTTGAAATGCTATTGATAGTAAATGGATTTGTTTCCATATAACTATTTAACTGCTGATCAGTTATCTCAACAATGGAATCGGGAATGTTAACAAACTTTATTATTTCATCGTTAACCAAAACATCACCAAGTATAAAATAAAACTCTGCTTCACCTTTTCTAACAATTCCTTCTCTGCCACACTGATTTACAATATTATTTTGCTTTGCCAGGCTAAGTACATCCGGACTTGTCTGGAAATCGTATGGCGAGTATTGCCTGTATGTAACTGCATATTGAGTGTTGCTAACAGAATTGGTTAGATGAATAGAATTACCTGAGGTGCTTAATGTTCTTATGCTTGACCAGGGGCGGTATAGTTTGTTTGCATTACTCTCGCTCCACGTAATTATGCTGTTGTACTCGGTTGGTGAACTAACATTTGAACCATACTTTCCGAAAGTAGAAGTCCAGCCGCTTGAAATACGGGATCTTTTAGTAACCTGCGTTGTTGCTCCCTGATATATAGCACCGACCCAAACCATCGTCGGGTAACCATCGCTTTTAATTGATATGGATGGGTTTATTCTGTAGTTGAAGCCGTCACCTGTGGAAGGTGTTTCTATTGTTGATTGAGCGATAACATTTTGTGCGTTTGGAGTAAGTGTACAGTATTTAATTGATGTTGTACTTTGCTGCCAGCCAAGATGAAATACAACCGTTCCACCATCTTTTCTTATGCAAATTGTTGGATTACTTGAATTTGCATCTGTACCTGTTACCTCTGCAAACGGCTCGCCAGTGTACCAGGTGAGCGGACCATAAGGATCAATATTGCCAAATTGATAATTCAAACCATAGTTATCACGCCAGGCAACAAGTATTTTGTTGTTTTCCCATGCAACAACAGGTGTTGTGTTAAAAGTGTACGGCAGTGCAAGAGGATTCCAGGAATCATCGTAAACATCTGAAACTACAAACTGTACAGCAGGAAAACCAAGATGCGCTAATTTTATTTTATAGGTATCGTCAATTTTTTCCTGCCATACTATAAATATGTAACTATTACTATAAAAATCTATTGACGGCAATTTTGATTCATTAACAGATAAGGGCTTACCATTATTACCTATTGTCCAGGTTGATCCGTTATTTGTGCTAACCTCATACCAAACTTTGCTCATACTTTCATAAACTTTATGTAATCTGCCATCTGCTGTTCTTACTACTTTCTTCTGACTGTTACCGGTAAATGCATTTGTTTGGTTGGCATGGTTTACATATTTATAAAGTGCTGTGTATGATTGATTGTCTGTTGGTGTAATTGATCTGGTTGTTGAAGTTGATAGATTATCTGTCCAATAAACAAAATTATACGGAATTGTACCAGGTGTATAACCGTTACCCTGGGTTGATATTTGGCCGCTGTTTTGTTCTACTATATAGCCAGGTAATGTTTGGTTGCCATCAAATTCGGTTTGGTTGATTCGATTAACTAGATAGTTTTTTCTAAGACCTGCTATATAGTAAGAATTATTATCACCGGTTAAAGCTGTAAAACTATAACCTATGTTTTGACTATTCGGTAAATCAGTTGTTGTAGATCCTATTTGCCTTTGCCAATTGCTTTGATATGTTGGCATATAATTATTCCAAACTCTTCCATAACTGTCATAAGATTGGTTCTGTGCTTCAAGATTTATTGTTTGCCCAGTATTTGGTGTAAATGGAAAGGGGCTATTTCTTTCAATCGCAGGCACATCAATTCCAACTTTAATTGTTCCAAATACAAAATTATTTTTTGCGGTTATATTAACTGCTGTTGGCGGTATTGAATAAGAAATTGATAGTGTAATGTCTAGGTTAGCATATGTGTCCAAAGATATTTCGTTCTGAGAAAAGCCACCCAAATAAAAGTAACCTCCTTTACTGCTGTTTACCAATGAAGTAAGCGTAGTACTATTTAAACTTGAAGAACCGCCATATAGTATATCAGAAAATAATGCTGTTGCTTGACCAATATTTGTCCATATATCCTGCGGTGATGAATAATTACCGATTTGTGTAATCTTAAATTTATATGAGCCATTAACCCAGTTATAATGATTATATACAAGGGAAACGCTGTTAATATTAGCATTAGTGGGTATACTTGTGAGATCAAAGGTATACTTTGTTCTTGCGGTTTCTCTTTGTTGAGACCCAGAATCATATTTTTTTCCCATGTCAATACCAAACACACCGTAAGAATAAAATGGAGAACCACTGTTTGGTTCAACGTATGTAACTACTGTTTTAGAACCGGCAAAATCAGTTGCTTTGATTGGAAAATAATATGCCAGCAAAAACAAAAAAAATGTTATGGATAATATATTTTTCATTTCTGAAACTCCTAATTCTTTAAATTTAATATTGATTCATTTTGCTAAATGATAATTTTTTTTAAAAATCATTTTTATTGTCTTTTCCTCCTTTCTTTTATTGATAATTATTATATTTAAATAAAGAATAGCCCTGTTTCTTAAATAAGAAACGTAGGTTGCAAGCCTGATGGACTATTCGCTTAAGGGAGATGATGCTCTAACATCATCTCCTGTTAATTAAAAATTTTACATTTGCGTTTTCTCCATTTTATTAATCTAGCTTGCCTCTTATTATTAAATTCAACGAATTGTTAAAATCATAAGCTAAGAAAAAAATGGTACTATTAAATACAATCGCCCCATTAATCAAAATTCCATTATCAAAATTGTATAAGTATTGAACATCAGTTCCATTGAAGTGTGCGATACCATTTGTCATTCGAAGAAATATATCTATACTATTTCTTCCCCAAATTGCATTACTGAAATTAGAGTTATTTATTTTGTAGATTAATTTTAATTTATCGTTATATTCATATTTGTAAAGTTCAGATCCTCTCAAGAAGAGGATTTCATTATTTATATTTTCAAATTCTCCTAATTCATCTTTTGAAGTAATACCAGTGTAAATTTCAATAAATGAATCACCATCAAATCGATAGACTAATGAAGTGTCTTCAAAGAGTTGTTCAAATCTAATTCCTAAAACAAAAGAGTCTTTACTCGTTTTACTTCCAGCTCTGATTTTAATAAATGAATTCCTGATTTTGTAAATGTTGATATTTTTCCAGTTTACACCATCATACTTAACTAATACGCTTCTATATGTTATTCCATCCTGAGCATATCCTACTGCATAAATATTATTTGGAGAATCTCCCCATATATTTTCAAAACCAACTAAATTATAATCTGGAATTGTTATAGTCGTATTTTTTGTCCAATTACTGCCATCATAATTCCAAATATCACCGCCTCTACCTCCAATCCAAACATTACTTGGCGAAGTTCCAAAAATTGCAGTTGGAGATAATGGTCTTGAAATTCCATCATTACTCCAGCTTACTCCATCAAAATGGTAAATTGTTTTATCTAAATCACCACCCGGCCCAATTGCCCAAACATCCGAAGGCGAACTTCCCCATATTCTGGTTAATACTGTAAAAGGAATATTAAGGGTATCAACAGTCCAAGTATAATCTCTTCTCCCTGGTTTTAGCTCGTCGGTTGGTTCTGTGGTGTTGCAAGAAAAGTTCAAGAGTAAGGTCATACTCAAGAACCAAAAAAGAAATGTTTTTATAGAAAAAGTTTTTGAAAAATTTTGTTTAAGCATTGGTAAAGTCCTCCTGCCATTGCTATTTGTTACAAGTTATATGCCTTAAAATTAGGTAAAAAAAAAAATCAAATTCAAAGCCAAAGTCAATATAGGCGGTAAAAATTAATTAAGCAGGTAATTAATTTTACTAAGTTAAATTTTTATTAACACTTTAAAATAAAAAAGGCACGATTGCTCGTGCCTTTAACTAAAAACAATCGCACGAAAGGATTCGTGCGGTACAATTTTTATTTCAACAGCATCAATTTCTTTGTTGCTGAGTAATTTTCACTTTCTATCTTGTAGAAATATATTCCTGATGAAAGTCCTGAAGCATTAAACATCATTTCGTGATATCCTTCTTCAAGTTCACCGTTAAATATTTCTGCAACTTTTTCACCAAGAGTGTTGTAAACACTTAAGCTTAAGTTTGTTTTAACCGGTAATGCAAACTTAATTGTTGTACTTGGATTAAACGGATTGGGGTAGTTCTGGTATAAAGCAAAATCTTTTGGTCCTGTTACTTCAATTTCAACTTCGCTACTGTAACTGAATGTTCCATCAAAATCGATTTGCTTTAATCTGTAATAATATGTTCCTGGTTTTTCATTCTTATCAGAATATGAATAGAATGTTTTTTCAGTCGTTGTTCCCTTACCAGAAACAAATCCAACAGAACTGAATTCCGTTTGACCTTTGACGTTTGACTTTTCACGTTTTTCAATTTGGAAACCATTGTTATTCGTTTCAGTTGCTGTGCTCCAGTTAAGGACAACATTTCCATCAACCATTTCTGCATTGAAAGAAACGAGTTCTACTGGAACTTCGCTGGTAACTGTCATTGTAATAGGAACAATCATCAATGGATGAACAGGATCGTTAGTTGATATTTCCATATCCATTGAATAATCACCAAGATCAATTCCATCTGTATTAATTAATAATCCAACACTAATTGAATTACCGCTATAGATTGTACCACCATAATTATTAAGTGTTAGCCATTCGGGATCAGCTGCAATCTGGACTGCTAAGCTATTTGCAAGATAAGCTGCATCATAAGCAATCTGTAAACCATCAGTACCTGCACCATTTTCTATTCCAACAGTAGCACTTGTTAAAGTTGCATTTAAATTATTGTAATAGAACATTATTCTATCATTTGATTTTAATACAATCTGGAATGTAAGTGAACCTGTTGCATTATACTTTTGCCAGTTTGTAAATTGTATTGTAAGCTGATCTGGTTCGCTTAAATAATGAACAGTTCCCTGTGTTCTTCCATCAAGATCATCCCAGAAAGGCGCGATGATATTATTTGGCACATCTGAATCAGGAATTCCATAGTTAGAATAATATGCAGATGTTAATGCACTAAAACTCAAAAATCCATTTGTGCTTAAATAAATACTTGAATAGTTAGTTCCATAAAATTTGAAATCAAATCCAATTGAAATTGCATTTGTATAACCATCATCAAGGGTACCATTCCAGGTTGTAACTTGTACAGCACTTGGATTTGCTGCGATATCTGTCCAAACATAAGCCGGACCATTTGGTTCGTTGCTGTCTTTCCATTTGTATCCAAAAGCATCCGGGCCACCTGAACCTTTAAAACTATATCCATTATATGCTGGTGGAAAATCTTTTTTGTAATCTTTTTTTCCTTCAAGATTCTGATTGACTCCTGTTAGCACTATCTGCACATTATCCGGGAAAGTGCTATTGGTAAGTTCGATTGAATAATCAAGCGTAGAGTTTTGTGCTGATGTGTTTGATAATAAAAGATATTCTGTAAATGTTGTATCAGGTACAGAAACACAATGCATTGAATCTAAGTTGAGAGAAGCTAATGGAGTAAATAATGTAACGCCTGTTGGAACGTTAGACATTAATGATTTATTATTCCACATATCCATTGCTTTTGCTGCAAAGTAATATGTAGTATTAAAATCTAAACCATCAATTGTAAATGATCTTGGAGTTCCGGAGCTATCTGAAACACCTGTAAGTAATCTTTGTGCGGCATTGTTAAAATCAACATCATTTGTAATTGGATTTAGAGAAAATCTCAAATCATAAGATGTAACTCCGCCAAAGGTTGAATCATAAGGAGCTGTCCAATTTAGAACTAGTGAGTTTGATGTCGCATCACCAACACTTAAATCTGTAATTGCGTTTGGTGGTGTTGTATCCGGCGGAATCTGTCTTTCAACAGGCATTGAAGGATCGCCCATCAAATTATACATTTCCATATATCGTAAAACTGTTGCTGTTACTCCGCCATAATGTGTCGCAAGATCAAATTTTGCTTTATCAAACATTGGTGTAACGCGAGTCAGATCTTCCAGAAACATTGCATCAATTAATCTTTTTTCAAGAATATCATCTTCATCCCAATAAGAGTTTACAGATGAACCATAAAAAGTTGATCCGCCGTTTGTTGTGCGAATCCAGGTTTCACCAAAACTTTCTGCTATGTGATAAGAACCTGTAACGCAGGCAAAAGAGTAAACAAATGGATACATTACTGTATTGGTTAACGATCTTACTTGAGCTTGTGAAAGTTCCGGACCATCAGCCCAATATGTTTCAGCACCGTGACCGGAATAAATTGCAAATCTTTGATTAGCATTTAAAGCATCAATTAATTGCTGTGTTGTTGCATTATAAGTAACCGTATAAAGTTTTAAATTGTCCCAGCCTGCCGGTTGAAAATGTGTATTGATAACATAATTATGTGTCGCCTCGGTAATTGAATAATTATCAGTTGAAGCCATAAAAACATTTTTCTTTGCCATGGTTGCTATGTAGCTTTCCATATAAATGGATTTGCTTAACGCATTTTGAAGTTCTTGAGCTGTTGTTACAGAAAACCTGCCAATGAATGCATCTGCAAATTTATCTGTGCCTGCAAGCTGCGCATAGTTTAAATCAGTGTTAGGATTTCCTTCTCCGGTACCAATCCATGATGGGATATGCTGAACATCGCCAACAAGTAAAATAAATTCTGGTCTTGTTGCTGCATTATCATATCTTGCCTGGATGAATGATTTAATTGCAGTTGTAGTTGTTCCTGTAGTTGTTGTGTTAAAAACATCAACTGTAAATCCCTGGGCAGATTTATGAGTTATAAATGAAGATAATCCTGCCTCAAAAGTTGGTGCAGTTATAATCAAATATCTCATAGCTAATAATGCTTCTGTCGGTTGATATCCGACTAAAACATTTTTAAGAAATTCATTATAAGTTTCTGATTTTAGTGTTGTGGATTCACCAGTTGAAGATAATTTAATATCAAATGATGCTGAGCTTGTTATTGTCAACTGATCGTTTTGAGGATTGTATGCAAAAGGATTGATCGTAACCATAACACCGGAAACACCTCCGACCACAAATGGCTCAGAAATTTTTACAACCGGTTTTTCGATACCAGTTGAGTTGTAATAATCTGAGTCAATTGTAAAAGGTCTATCGCTTAAAGATCTTTCTCTGCTCCAGTACATTTGTTTTGGATAAATCTTTTTATCCAAAGTTTGAATTGTTCTATCCACAGAATTAATCGTTACTGATGGAATTGCTTCTTCATTTGGAATAAAAAGGTTGAAAGATAATTGTGGTAATGCCGGCATTCCAACTTCTGATTCTGTACCATAATTTGGAATGTTAATTTCAACAAAATCATTTCCTTCTTTTGATATTGAAGAAAAATTGTATTGTTGTAATGAAAAATTAATCGAATAGCCGTTATTTGTTTTAACGACTGAAATTCCCTCAGGTTGAGCAAACAATGTTGTAATCATTAATGAAAATGAAAACAGCACAACGAACAAGAAACTGTAAATGCGCTTCATTTTTCTCCCTGTATGTAGTTTAAAAATAGCCCCTGTGATAGAGCAGAGTAATTAATTAGAAATAATCATTGGTAAAAATACTTTAAATGTTGTTCCTTCGCCATAGTCAGATTCAACTTCTATTTTACCTGAGTATGAATCAACAATTCGTTTGACTATGGAAAGTCCTAATCCTGTGCCGCTTATATTTTTTGTTTTTTCATTTTTTGCACGGAAAAATTCAGTAAACAATTTATTTTTTTCTTCTGGTTTTAAACCAATTCCACTGTCTTTAATTGTAGTAAGTAGATAATCATCAGACAGAGAAAGTTTTATTGTAATTGTTCCCTGCTCACGATTATACTTAATTGCGTTGCTTATAAGATTTGTAAACAATCTTGTGATCTCATCGCTATCTGCTTTTATACATTGCTTGTATTCATCCTGATCAAAAATCACATGAATCCCTTTTTTATTGATATCAATCTGAAATAGTTCAAGAATTGATGCGATAATTTCGTGAATGCAAACGCGTTTTATTTCACGATGAACTGTTTGCATTTCCATTCGCGATAAATCCAAAAGATCATTAACCATTTTTAATAAACCATCCAATCTTATCATTGAACGGTTCTCATAATCTTTTCTTTGTTCAGGACTTAGTTGAATCGAATCATCATTAAACAATTTTAGAAATCCATACACGGCTGCAATTGGCGCTTTAAGTTCGTGCGATACCATCGAAACAAACTGAGATTTTACAAATTCAATTTTTTTTAGTTCAGTAATGTCTTTAAATACAAATACTACGCCTGCAATATTTTCACCGGGATGACGGACCGCCGAAGCAGTAACCTCAATAAAAAACTCTCTGTTAGGTTTAAGCTCCGACTGAATTGTATATGATTTGTGTTCTGATGATTTTTCATTAACAATTTTTTTAAACAGATCAATAATTTCCGAACGAAGTTTATCAAGTATGTATTCTTCAACGGCGATACCTGTAACTTCCAAAAATCTTAATGCGGCAGGATTGTAAAGAACAGCAAGTCCCTCTTTATTAACAACAAGCACACCATCCGTAATTGCATTAACTATCGTATTCATTCTTGTTTTTTCAAACGCTACTTCAAGCAAACGTTCTTCTCGTTCTCTGTGCCATTTTTCAGCTTCAAGATTTATTAATCGTCTTTGATATCCTTCCTTAAGATTTGATAGAAGTTCTTCTGGTGAAAATGGTTTTAGAATATAGCTGTGGGCTCCAAGTCGTGTTGCTTCAACGGCTGTTTCATAACTTGCAAATGCTGTTGCAATAAAGCAAACGGTGTTAGGAAATTTTTCTCTTATTCGCTGCAGAACTTCAAGCCCTTCAATGTTGGGCATTTTTAGATCGATAACGGCAAGATCAAATTCTGTCTCAGTTCCGAATTTAATTCCATCGGTTCCATTTTCTGCGGTTGTAACTTCGTAGCCTTCACCGCTTAACAGTCTTTGCGCACCAATACGAAGACCTTTTTCGTCATCAACAATCAGAACTTTTGGTTTGTATGTGTTCATTGTTTTTTCTGTCATTCCGTCCGCCTCGGCGGATTGACCCGGAATCTATGATGTACAAGTTGTAGATTCCCGCTGGAGTTTATCCCGATAAAAATCGGGACGGGAATGACATTGTTATAATAATTGTCATCCTGAGCGAAGACGAAGGATGACCTTTAATATATAAATAATAGACAATCACACTTCGACTTCGCTCGGTGCGACAAGATGTATTACTTCTTCAATTCAAAAAATGCTTCAAGCTTCTGAACAAACTCTTCAATAATCACCGGCTTATTGAGTAAAGCATCAGCTTTTATCCATTCTTTTTCTTCTGTTGTTGATGCACCGAATTTAAATCCTGTATCATAGGTCGCAGATGTAAGAATGAAAACCGGAATGTTTTTTCCGTGTTCATCTTTTTTAATTCTGTAACAAAGTATAAAACCGGAATCATGTTCTTCCATAATTAAATCAACAACACAGGCATCCGGTTTAACTTTTTTAAATGTTTCAAATCCTTCTTTGCCGCTATTTGCTGTAATTACCTCGTAACCTTTGGATTCAATTAATATTTTATTCTGTTCAAGAAGATCTAAATCATCATCTACTAAAAGTATTTTTTTCTTTGTGTCCATTAATCTTTTATTCCTTAATTAACATCTATTGTTTGATAATTTTGTGTTTTGGGAAGCACTACTTTAAATGTAGTACCTTTTCCAATCTCTGTTGTAAAACTAATGTTTCCTTTGTGCATTTTAATTATCCCATAGGAAATTGCAAGGCCAAGTCCTGTACCTTTACCCATACTTTTTGTTGTAAAAAATGGAGTAAACACTTTGCTCTGATTCTCTTTTGGGATTCCTTTACCTGTGTCGGAAAATTCTATTTTAAAATTATGTGCATCAGCCGAAACTATTATTTGCAATTCTTTTGTGCTGCTTTCATTCATTGCATCGCAGGCATTTTTAATTATGTTTATTAACACCTGTTTAAGCTGTTCTTCGTCCCCGGTAATTCTGTAATTATTTTCGATAATGTCAAATTTAAATTCTATCTGCCTGTAACCAGGATTAACAGTAAACGGTTTTAAAACTTCCCTTATCATTTCTGTTAAATCAAACTCTTTTAAGTTTAGCTTTCCCTGTCGTGCAAAGTTTAAAAGATTTGCAACAATATTTTTACAACGGTTAGCTTCTTCAACAATCAACTCTAAGTCTTCAGTTCTCTGATCATCGTTATAAATCTTTTCCAAATCTTTTTTTAGCATCGAAGCATACAGTAAAATTGTTCCAAGCGGATTATTTATTTCGTGTGCAACACCTGCCGCAAGTTGTCCAATCGATGCAAGCTTTTCAGCAACTCTTAACTGTTCTTCTGTGTCGCTTAGATTATCATAAGCTATTTTTAATTCATCCAGAACATAAGGCAAGCACATTTCTTTTTCAGCTAGATCTTTAGCAATTGCTACGGCATATTCTCTGCATGTTGGATAACCACATGCACCGCAATTTAATTCATCTTTTACTTCGTATTTTTTTGTTTGTGCAAGAATTTCTTTAATCTTTTCTTCAGATGGATAAGGTCTGCGCTGATTATCAATTCTAAAACTTCTTTGTAGATTTAATTTTCTTGCATTGTAAAGATTACTCTTCCAAACACGTTTATCAACATTATTAATTTTTTCATCAATGTAGTTTATAACTTTTTCTCGTCTTGCATAATAATTCAGTTCAGTATCGATTGCGGGACCGCTTATGCAACCTTCACAGAAAAGAATATCTGTAAACTTTGCATTGATATGATTGTTTGCAATTTCTTCAATTATCTCTAAAACTTTTTTCTTTCCTTCAACAACAATTATATCCTTCTCAAGAATATCTCCGCTAACATCAATTGTCTTAATTAATCCGCCTGCAAGAGGATAAGCTTTTCCCATCATCGCATGCGGTTCGTCAAAATCACTTTCAGCAAGATCATTAACAATAATATTTTGTTCATCAAACATTTGTTTTAATTCGGTGAATGTTAAGACTGAATCTATAACACCAACAACGTCTTCATCCTGAGCTTCATGTTTCTTTGCAACGCAGGGACCAATAAAAATTATTTTTACATCTTCACCAAGATCTTTTTTAAGATATCTGCCAAGTGCTATCATTGGTGAAACTACTTGAGCAAGATTAGGAACAAGCTCGATGTAATATTTCTGGATGAAACTGACAACAGCAGGACAAGCAGAACTGATAACTGTTTTATCATTGTCTGCTTTTATCAAATCCATATAATCATTTGCAATAAGATCAGCCCCAAAAGCTGTTTCTATAACTTTTGTAAATCCAAGTTTTCTAAGTGCAGTGGGAACTTTTTTATACTCCTCCGGAAACGAAGCCGCAAATGATGGAGCTATTATAGCAATTGCATTTCCTGATTGAAGCAGATTATATGTGTCATCAATCTCAGAAAAAATTTGTTTTGCATCCTGTGAACAAACTTTAACACAATGACCGCAGGCAATACATCTTTCTTCAATTACTTTTGCCTGCGCATCGATAACGCGTATAGCTGCAGCAGGACATTCTCTTATACAAGAGTAACATCTTTTACATCTATCGCTTATTGTGGTAACTATTGCGTGATTCATTTTACTCTGCTTATGTCATTCCGGGCTTGACCCGGAATCTTTTGAGCTAAAAGAGATTCCCGCTTTCGCGGGAATGACAAATAAATAATTTAATTCTTAAACATCTTCTTCTTATCAAAATATTCTGTATGAAGAATCTCGTGTGCCTTATGTGAATTTGGTTCACCAAAAAATTCTTTGTACAAAGTTTTTACAGATTCATTATCGTGTGATCTTCTCGTTTTTGCATTTTCATCTATCTTGTAAAGTACTTTTATGCGTTTCATAACTTTTTCAGGTTTCTGATGAATCGGCTGACCACCCCCGTTTATACATCCGCCGGGACAAGCCATCACTTCTATAAAATGATGTTTTGAAGTTCCATTCTGAACCTGATCAAGAATTGGATCAACATTTCCAATTCCGTTAACAACAGCAATGTTAACATCCAGATCACCAATTTTTATTGTTGCTTCTTTAACACCGGCCATTCCACGTATCTCATCAAACTCAACATTCTCAAGTTCTGTTCCTGTCATTTTAAAATAAGCAGTACGTAAAGCCGCTTCCATAACTCCACCGCTTGTTCCAAATATCGCAGCCGCACCCGTTGATTCGCCAAGCGGATTATCAAATTCACTTTCAGGTAAATCATTAAAATCAATTCCTGCAATCTTAAAAAATCTTACAAGTTCTCTCGTTGTTAATACTGCATCAACATCAGCCATAGAATGTTCAGAAAGTTCTGCACGATTTGATTCATACTTTTTAACTGTACAAGGCATAATTGAAACCACATAAATATCGCCCGGATCAATTCCCATTTTCTTTGCGTAATATGTTTTTAAAACTGCACCTTCCATTTCGTGAGGTGATTTGCAGCTTGAAACATGTTCCAAAACTTCAGGTCTGTTCATCTCAACATATTTTACCCAGCCAGGACAGCAACTTGTAAACATCGGCAAGCTGCCACCATTTTGAACTCTGTTAATCAACTCCGTTGCTTCTTCCATAATTGTAAGATCAGCGGCAAAGTTTGTATCGAATACTTTTTTGAATCCTAATCTTCGTAAACCTGTAACCAGCAAGCCTGTTACATCTGTACCAAGAGGCATATTGTACTCTTCGCCAAGTGAAGCGCGAACAGCAGGTGCAACCTGTACGATACAATATTTTTTTCTGTTGTAGATTGCATTTGCAACTTCTTTAACTGCGCTCTTTTCACGCAAAGCCGCTGTTGGACAAACAAGAATACATTGCCCGCATAAAATACAATCGCTTACATTTAAACCTTTATTATAAGGTGTAGTTACGATAGAAGTGAAACCTCGTTTTGTAAAATCTATTGCGCCGACTTTTTGTACCTCGTGGCAAACACGAACACATCTGCCGCAAAGAATACACTTTGCCGGATCGCGTTCCATTGATGCACTTGAAATATCTATTGCGTGAGATTTTGTTTCACCAACATAGCGATGTTCACGGATTCCGTATTGGTCTGATAAATCCTGAAGCTCGCAATTTTTATTACGCACGCAAATCAAGCAATCCTGCGGATGATTTTCTACAAGCAATTCTACAATTGTTTTTCTTGCTTTGCGTACTCTTGGTGAATCTGTTGTAACTACCAGTCCTTCAGAAACAGGATAAGCACACGAAGGTGTGAGTCCTCTGAATCCTTCAACTTCAACAGCGCAAATTCTGCACGCGCCGGTTGGATCTAAATTTTTTAGATGACAAAGAGTTGGTATTGATATTCCAACTGATTTAGCAGCATCAAGAATAGTCATTCCTTCTTCTGCGTTTACTTTTATTCCATTTATTGTTAACTGAACCATAAAAACTCCAATATTCCTTTTCAAGTCATTCATTTATTGCCACGACTTTCAAGTCGTGGTAAAGCTTTATAAAAATATTTTGGCTTTAGCCACATTTCTAAATTGGGCTGAAGCCCTAAAATGTCAAGGCTTATTCAACCCCGACCTGAAGGTCGGGGCAATAAAAATATTTAAGAACTAATTAATGTTAATAGCTTCAAAGCGACAGGTTTCATAACACATTCCGCACTTAACACATTTGTTATCCAAGATGTAATGTGCTTGTCCTTTTTCACCAACGATTGCATCAACAGCACATTTCTTAACACACAATCCGCAGCCTGTGCAAATTTCATTATCAATTGTAAATGTTAATAACTCTTTGCAAACACCTGCTGAACATTTTCTATCGTACAAATGCTCTTCGTATTCGTGACGGAAATATCTCAATCCTGATAAAACCGGATTTGGTGCTGACTGTCCTAATCCGCAAAGAGATGTATCTTTAATTACATCAGCTAATCTTTGTAAGTGAATCATTCCTTTAAATCTTTGTAACTGATCAAGTTTGTTTCCATCATTGCCATACCGTTTTGGAATGCGTTCAATTATTTCCAGCATTCGCTTTGTTCCTTCGCGACAAGGCACACATTTACCGCAGCTTTCTTCCTGTATGAATGTTAAGAAATATTTTGCAACATCAACCATACAGGTTTCCTGATCCATCACAACAAATCCGCCTGAGCCCATCATTGCGCCAACTTCTTTTAACGATTCATAATCAACCGGTGTATCAATTACGCTTTCAGGTAAGCATCCGCCTGACGGTCCGCCAATCTGAACAGCTTTAAATTCTTTTTTATCCGGAATTCCGCCGCCGATTTTAAAAACGATATCACGTAGAGTTGTTCCCATCGGAACTTCAACTAATCCTGTGTTCTTAACATTACCGCTTAATGCAAAAACTTTTGTGCCCTTAGATTTTGCAGTTCCAACTGAAGCAAACTTTTGTGCGCCCATTATTATTAATGGTGGAACATTTCCAAAAGTTTCTACATTATTAATAACAGTTGGTTTGCCAAACAATCCAGCAATTGCAGGATAAGGCGGGCGAGGTTTTGGCATTCCCCGTTTACCTTCAATCGAACCGATGAGAGCGGTTTCTTCACCACAAACAAAAGCACCGGCACCTTTTTTAATTTTTATGTGAAGCGAAAATCCACTGTGAAGAATATTATCGCCAAGAATTCCGTACTCCTCGCATTTTGCAATTGTGTTTTGTAATCTTGCAATTGCTAATGGATATTCTGCACGGCAATAAATGTAAGCAACGCTCGCTCCGATTGCATAAGCTGCAATAGCCATTCCTTCAACCACTCGATATGGATCACTTTCTAAAAGTGATCGGTCCATAAATGCGCCTGGATCACCTTCATCAGCATTGCATATTAAATATTTCTGTTCTGCATTTTGTTTAAGCGCAAGTTCCCATTTCTTTCCGGTAGGAAATCCGCCGCCGCCGCGACCTCTTAAACCGGCATCCAAAACTTCTTTAACAACTTCTTCGGGTTTCATTAATCGTAAAACTTTATCAAAGGCTTTAAATCCGCCGTGTGCTAAATATGCATCTATAGATGTAGGATTAACAACTCCGCAATTTGCAAGAACAATTTTTTGCTGATGTTCAAAAAACGGAACTTGTTTTAAACTTATTACTCCGTTTGATTTTCCGTGACTGCCAAGAATTTTTTCTTTGTAAACTTCTTTATCAACTAAGGTTGATTTTATTAATCTCGGTACATCTTTAACTGTAATTTCCTGGTAGGCTATTCTGTCTTTGCCCGGAAGCTTTATATCAACGATTGGCTCAACAGCGCAATAACCGATGCATCCTGTTCCTTCAATGATCGCTTCGATGTTTAATTTTTTAAGTTCGGCTTCAATTGCTTCTTTAACTTTTGCTGCGCCGGAAGCAAGTCCGCAAGTTCCCATTCCAATAATTATAATTGGAAGATCATGCTCTTCATATTTCAAACGCTTACGAAGTGATGATATTTCGTGTTCGCATTTATCATCGTGGTGGCAAAGCGGCCCTTCTGTACAGCATTGAATAAAATGTTCGCAAGGTTTTTCTGTTGTGTGCCAGCATTTTTCGCAGCACAGTTGATTAAAATCTTTCATTTGGATGCCTCGGCGATATCAGTTTTTTTAACTGCCTGATATTTCTTTAAAATTTTGGGAATATCTTTTACAGTTATTCTTCCGTGATAATCATCGTTAACTAAAATAACCGGAGCGATTGAACAGGCTCCGATACAGTTAACAACTTCAAGAGTAAATTTCTTATCGCGTGTAGTTTGTCCTGCCATCACACCTAATTCCGCTTCTAATGCAAAAAGTATATTTGCAGAATTTTTAACGTGACAAGCTGTTCCGCGGCAAACACGAATTATGTTTTCACCAAGCGGCATTAACCGGAATTGATTATAAAAAGTTGCAACACCGTAAACACGGCTAAGCGGAACTTTTACAAAATCTGATATATCTCTTAAAGCATTTTCGGGTAAATAACCGTAGATTGATTGAACTTCCTGAAGAAGGGGAATTAAAGAACTTCTGTCATTCGGTTGGTAAGATTCAAATATTTTTTTGTGCATTTTATCCTCAAGTATTTCGTATAGTCGCAACACTTGTTCATGCAAAATGCCAGATTTTTTAAATTAAAAAGCTTCTTTAAGTAAAAAATTCAAAACAATAAATAATAATTAGCAATTATCTTTTCTTGCTTTCGAGAAGTTATTTACTGAAAAATGGAATGAAAATGTGAGATAGAACAAAGTTGAAACTGTACTTGTGTAACAATGATTGAATGTGATGGAAACGGGAGCGAAAATTATTTCAGTTTGTGGTTTTAGCTTCTTCGGGAAAATTATAGAAAATAATTAATTTTTCTTAAAAAAAATTAACGGGATTTAAGTTTTTCCCATTCAGCAAAAACATCGGCAAAAGGAACAAGTGCTCGTGGTATTGCACCATCGATGTAAGAATTTATAACACCATAATTTACTACAGCAACATCCATCAATCGTGCTTCATTAATTCTTGTCTGCATTGCGCGATGCGTTAATAAACATCCGCCGCAATGAACTATAAGCTTATACTCGGATAAATTATCAGGTAAATCATATCCATTAAAAATATCAATATTCAGATTTTTTTTTGTTTTTGATTTTAACCATTTCGAAATCTTAATCGAGTCGGAATTATCATCAATCTTGTGATGAGAACAAACCTCGGCAATTAAAACTCTATCTCCATTCTTAAGCTCATTAATCTTATTCAAACTTTTTATGAATAAGGAAAGATCGCCCTTGTGTCTTGATAAGATTATAGAATAGGTTGTTAATTTTATTTTATCAGGAATCTCACTTTTTATTTCACTGAAAATATTATTATCAACAATTACCAGATCCGGAAAAGTTTTTAGACTATTGATCGTTTTAATTATCTCCTTTTCAGGACAAACAATTACAACAGCATTTTCATCAATAGATTCTCGTATTATGTGAACTTGAGAAAGTACAAGTTTTTTTGGTGGTAAAGTTTCATCTTGTGGAATAGCCATTACAACAACATCACCAGCTGAAATTAAATCATTAACAAGAGGCGGTTCGTTATCTTGCGGTAATAATCTGATAATCCTGCGTTTAAGCTCTTCAATGCCTGCTTTCTCCTTGCACGAAACCTCAAAATGTGTCATCCTTAGTTCTTTAAGTTCATCCAGCAAAACAGGATTAACACCAAACTCAATTTTATTGACAGCAACTATATAATTGATCTGAAGTTTATCAAGATAAGCAAACAATTCCAGCTCTTTGCTTTGCAAAGTTTCACGAGCATCAAGCACAACCAGTGCAAAATCCGATGAAGATAATATTTTTATCGTTTCGGTAATTCTATTTTTCCCCAGCTCACCTTCGTCATCAATACCGGCTGTATCTACAATTACAACCGGACCGTAAGGTAAGAGTTCATACTTAGTTTTAATAATATCGGTTGTTGTTCCTGCTATATCAGAAACAACGGTTACATTTTGGTTAAGTAAAGAGTTAACTAATAAAGATTTGCCAACATTTCTTCTTCCAACAATTGCTATATGTGGTCGGCTTGAATCAACAATCATAATGATTTTAAACTTTCAACAACTACAAAATTATTATTCACTAAAAATGATTTAGTAAATATCGCTTCATTATAAAAAGTTAAAGTTCAAAAAATGTTCCATATAGTAAAACAGCTTTAATGATTGATATGTTTGTTTTTATTGATGAATATTATTTCACAATTGTGTAGTAATACCAAGTTCAGAAATAAACTTCTCTGATTTAGGAATTGGTTTTGAGTTTGAGTTTGTTGAAATGCTTAATTCGCCGCATTGGATAAATGTTCAATGTGGAATGATTATAAAACACATAATATATAATCTTTGCGGTTTCTACATAGCGACTCTGCGTCTTTGCGTGAGAAAAAAGATTTCGCGCAAAGACGCTAAGGCGCAGAGAAAAGAATACTTCTAGTTCTTACTTCTTAGCCGCTTTCTTCCTTTTCAAAAAACTCTGATCAAAAAAGCTATTGCACATTTCTACATTGCCGGGATACAAATATCCGATATAGTGTATATTCCTTATCAACTGAATTTCAAGATTCATTCTTCGCTCCTT
>JBATOT010000058.1:0-39610 GCA_049291095.1 Ignavibacteriaceae bacterium
TGCGTTTAATCCTGATAATCAAGTATTTGTTCCAATCGGTACAATCTTTAAGAGTTTTACATCAAGGCACTTTGGAACGGTAACTATTAATGTTAGAGCTGCAAATCCTGAAATGCTTGAAGATACTAAAGCTGAAGCAGAAGGAGTAATGAGAAAAATTCGCGGACTTTCACACGCAGAACCGAATGATTTTACAATTAATCAGCAAGAAGGATTAACAGATTTTTTAGATTCAATTACCATCGTAATAAAGATTGCTGGATTATTTATTACAGGTTTATCGCTCTTTGTTGGTGCTATAGGAATTATGAATATTATGTTCGTATCTGTTAAAGAACGAACAAGGGAAATAGGATTGAGAAAAGCAATTGGTGCAACTAGGCGAACAATACTTGCCCAGTTTTTACTCGAGTCATCTGTAATTTGTTTAATTGGCGGATTGATCGGGTTGATTGCTGCGATACTTTTAAGCTTTATGCTAAATCAATTTTTTCCAACATCTGTGCAGTATGATGTTGTGATTCTTGCAATATTTATTTCACTACTTACGGGAATTATATCTGGATTAGCACCGGCTTATTCAGCGGCTAAAATGGATCCTGTTGATGCATTGAGGTATGAGTAAATGAAAATCAATCAAATATTAGCAATATCTCTTCAATCATTAAAAAGTAATAGGTTAAGAACAGCCTTAACAATTCTTGGTGTTGTTGTAGGAATTTTTTCAATCATAGTAATTATGACAATTCTTACGATGTTACAAAATAGTATTGATGAAGGATTATCAAGTCTTGGAAAGAATACCTTCCAAATCCAAAAACACGATAATGTATTTGGAGGTGGACCAAGAATGCGGGATAGAAATCGTGAAGATTTAACAATCGAAGATGGCCGAAGACTTAGAGAAATGTTATCTGAAGCCAAGTATGTTGGAGTTGAGCAATGGCAATTTGGAATTGTTGTGAAGTATCAAAACAAAGAAACCAATCCAAATATTTCTGTTGCTGGTGTAAACACTGATGCTATGAAAACAAATGATTGGAATGTTGAAGAGGGAAGAGATTTTAGAGAAGATGATATTAATTATTCATCAAATGTTTGTTTGATTTTCCATCCAATTGCTGATAAACTATTTCCAAACAGTAATCCTATTGGAAAGGAAATTAGAGTTGATGGAAGACCACTTAGAATAATTGGAATTGTTGAACCGCAATCAGCTTTATTTGGACAAAGTCGAGATAATTACGTCATCGTACCAATTACAACCTGGCAATCAATGTATGGAAGATATGGACGATCAGTTAATATAACTGTTATGTCACAAAGTAAAGAAGATTATAATGATGTAATTGAAGCTGCAACTGGTTACATGCGAACAATTAGAAAAGTTGGACCAGGCGAGCCAAATGATTTCTTTATCTTTAGTAATGAATCGATGATCGAACAAACAAACCAGATAACAGGCCCAATAAAATTAATTGCATTAGCAATTTCGCTTATAGCTCTTATTGCCGCTGGTGTTGGAATTATGAATATCATGCTAGTATCAGTAACTGAGAGAACTCGTGAAATTGGAATACGAAAAGCGCTTGGTGCCAGGAAAATGTGGATACTTATTCAGTTTTTATTTGAGGCAATAATACTTTGTTTATTAGGAGGATTGATAGGAATTATTATTGGTGTTACCATAGGAAACGTTGCTGGTGGTTTAATTAATGCTCAGTCGGCAGTCCCTTGGGATTGGGTTATGATTGGTTTAAGTATGTGTGTGGCTGTTGGTGTTATATTTGGAACATATCCCGCTTACAAAGCTTCAAATCTTGACCCTATTGAAGCTCTGAGATATGAATAATTAGTTTATTAGTATTGTGTTATTCTCTCTGTGTAACTCAGTGACTTCTCAGTGTTTCTCCGTGAAATAGAATAGAGAATTCTTTCACAGAGTTCCACAGAGATTATACAGAGAACCACGGAGAAAGTAAACACTAAAAATTCAAATCGATTTGTAAACTAAATCTGTTATCAAGATTCCCGATTATTTCATTATCTCCAGAACTTAAAGAAGTTACATCTGGTTGGAATGTTTCTGAATATTTTGCTGAGATTGATAGATACGTAAGCGGTTTATACTTTGTGATTAAATACCATCTGATTCCTTTTCCGTACATTGCAAGATTTGGCATAACACCAAGCAAATCATTTTCAAATTCATAGATTGCTGAGTTAAATGAATCAGTTTGAAAAAAAATAATTCTTGCTGAAAAGTTTAAATTTTTATGAGCAGCAAATCGAACATCCTGAAAAACTAAAAAGCCATCTTCTCTTTTATTAGCCTCTTTTACAAAAAAATGGTTGTATTCAATTCGAGTTTTTAGTCTTAAGTATTTTGATAAACTATAAACAAGTTCAGTTCTGGCAATTTGTTTTAATCTTCTTACAGTTAATTCATCAGAATTAACTAGTTCAGATATTTCTTTGTTTTCATATTTATAACGTAATTTTATTTCGAACTTATTTATTAATAGTGAACTAAAATCAACTAGTAATTCACTTCCTTCACTTGATAAAGAATTTTCATTTGTTTTAAATGGAAATTTAAAAATATCATAGTATAGATTTAAAATTCCAAATGGAATTTTCCACCTAAATCCAGAGTAAACGCCGACTTCGTTGTTTATTTTTCCAGATCTTTCACTAAAACCAAATCCATAAAGATTATTATAATTTCTTGGATAGCTTCTAACAGCACTTGTAAATATAAAATCTCCACTAGCAGAAAACTGTATTCCATTTATTGAAGCCACAGAAGTTCCATCAAAACTGGCCTCGCCAAATAGATTAAATTTAGAAAAATTTAAATCATAGTAAGTCGAGATATAATTAAAATCATTACCTGATAAATCATAAAGCGAATTAGATTCAAATATTTTATCAAAAGAAGCGTTATAATAAATCACACCAACATTCATTTTACCTAAAAATTTATAGTCTAATACTCCGCCGATTAATTTTTCTTTTGCTGCTGCTTTTTTATCTAATTCATTAGCAAATCGATGAAAACCTGAAATACCTACGGAAGTAATTTCTCCACTAATGGAATCAATACTTGCATCAAAAGAATTGTAAGAATAAAAAGCAGTTAAGCTAAAATCGTCAAAGGTAAGTCTTGTTGCAGCTCCTCTAAAAAACCTATATTCCGCTGCACTTGTATAAGCACGTAAATAGCCTGCTTTTTTCTTTACCGGAAAGATTGCATCAGCACCTTTTGAAAAACCAAATGGACTCCAAAGTGCTAAACCTTGTCCAAATTCTAAAACATAGTCACCAGCAACAAAGGTTTTTAAAAATCCTAAATCTTTAATTTGTAGATGGAATGATGAAAAGTCTGAAAATGATTTTTCTCCGGGATCTTTTTCAATTAAAAATCCAGCTTGATAATTTTTATTATGATTATATAAAAACCTGCTGTAAGATTTTAATTTAGAACCTTCATACTTCTCACTTTCAAATCCATCCCGGTTCTGAAGATCGCTAGTTATTCTACTTCGCAGTTTAAACTTCGCATATTTAAAAAACGGCTCAGAAAATACCTGATCAACTTGTCCTTGTTCAAAATCGGAGTTAGGTTGTGTGACTTTTAAGAATGGGAGAATACTATTACTTAGACCTTTGTCTAAATCTTTAATAGAATAAAGTTCAGTAGTTGAAAAAAAATATCCAAATTTATTTCTGTGATCAATTATTTTTTGCGCGGATTGCGGATCTATATTGGGAATTTTTGATAGTTCTATTAAATCAATAGTATTTAAATCAACAGGGTTGTTAATCAAATATTCAACAATTTCAACAAGTCCTTCACTATCAGATTCCTCCTCAGATTCTATCAAAATGTTATCAAGGACATCTTCGGTGATTATAGCTGTGCTATCCAATTGAGCGAATGCAAAATTTGATAAACACAATAGAATCCCAATTAAACAAAAGTAAACTTTCAAACTATTCAATCCCCAAATGTTTTCTAATGGAAATATTTCGATTTTCATCTCTGCCAAAACTTATAATTAGTCCGGCTTGATGAGTTAAACCTAAATCATTATGTGTAAACATCGCATAATCTAAACTAAACATGGAATAATTGATCCCGATACCAGCGCT
This sequence comes from Ignavibacteriaceae bacterium, assembly GCA_049291095.1. Classification (GTDB taxonomy): domain Bacteria; phylum Bacteroidota; class Ignavibacteria; order Ignavibacteriales; family Ignavibacteriaceae; genus IGN3. The sequence continues at coordinate 4,156 of JBATOT010000058.1, forward strand.
GTATTTTGAGGGTTCGTTTGAAAATCCGGAACGCAATGAAATATTTTCAATAATATCATAATTGATACCGAACAGAAACGAAGCTTTGTATTTAATGTCTTTCTCAAGTGCAAGATTTATAGTTAATTCTTCAACAATATCATAAGATAGCCCAGTATTAATCTGCATCGGTATCTGATCATCTTGATCCCCAAAAGTTGCCCGATTTAAATTCTGGATGGAAAATCCAATTCTTAATAATTCGGTTATGTAAGCTAATCCTCCAACATTAAAGAATAAAGCACCATCATTTCCATAATTTTTAATTGATACAGTTTGATAATTAATTGCTGCTCCGGCAAAAAATTTATTTTGATAATTATATGAATAGCCAAGAAGAATTTTTGTCTCTCGGTAAAGCTCAAATCCATAACTCATCCCACCCAAACCAAAAGATCCAAAAGAAGTTGGTTCGTGATAAGCCACATAGCCATTTGCCAATTGGCTCAATCCAAACGGAGCGGGGGAATAATATAACCCAAGTTCGCGCCAATTCATTTGAGACAATCCAGCTGGATTATTAAATAGGCTAAAAACATCATTGCTTTGAGCAACATCTGAGTTTGAAAGGGAGATTTGTTTTGCCCCCGGGTTATACTGAGAATATGCACTTAAACTTATTGCACAAATTATTATAATTGTATAGGAAAGTTTCATAATATTTGATAGTTGGTTGTTCGATTATATCTAAATTTAATAACTAAATCAACAATATCTTTAACAGGAATTCTGATGCGCAATCTAATTATATTTTTATTGATGCCTTTTACTTTTTCAGTTGCACAGGAATTAAATTGTACTGTAACTGTAAATTATGAAGGTTTAGCTGTAAATAATAGAGAGTTACTTATTGATTTTGGAAGTGTTGTTGAGTCATATCTGAATACAACACAATTTACTGGTGAAGCCTGGGACGGACAAAAAATTGATTGTGCATTTACAATATTTTTTACCGGGGCTTCTAACGAAACAGATTATTCAGCTCAAGTTGTTATTGTATCAACAAGACCTGTCTTCAAATCGACAAGACAAACTCCAATGTTAACCATAAGTGATGCAAACTGGTCTTTTAGATATGTTCCAAACCAAGCGCTTTATGCTAATCAGGCAACATTTGATCCTTTAACAAGTTTTCTGGATTTTTATGCAAATCTAATAATCGGGTATGATTGGGAAACCTGGCAGGAGCTTGGTGGTACTCAATATTTTAAGAAAGCATCTGATATTTTAAATCTTAGTGTTAGCAGTACATATAAAAAAGGCTGGGAACAAAGCAGTGCCTCGTACAGCAAATGGGGTTTATGCAATGATTTATTAAATGATAAATACAGATCATTCAGAGAAGCGTTTTATGTATATCATTATGGAGTTGATGAATATCAAATCAGAAAAACAGATGCACAGGAAAAACTTATTGGACTAGTGAATGTACTTAGTGATTTGCAAGCAAAGGTTGGGATTAGTAACAGCGTTTTAATTAAGCAATTTTTTGATACCAAGTTTGGAGAAATTGTTGAATTGCTTAGGGATTATCCAGATCAAAAAATCTTTGAGAGATTAAAAAAGATAGATCCGCCTCATGCAGCAAAGTATGATGAAGCGATAAGATAAATTATCTTAACTCAATATTTAATATTTTATCTTCTTCGGTGATTTTATAAACAACATCCATTCCTTCTATGACTTTAGCAAATAAAGTGTACTTGCTATCAAGATGCGGATAGTTACCTTGCATGATGAAAAATTGTGAACTTTCCGTATCCTTACCGGCACTAGCCATTCCTACATAACCAATATCAAAATCTGTATCAGAGAATTCTGAAATAATATCATAACCCGGTCCGCCCCAGCCAGTTGCAGTTGGATCTCCAGCTTGTATTACAAATCCAGGAACAACACGATGAAACATAATTCCATTATAAAAATTTTGTTTTGTCAGCATACAAAAATTTGCAACAGAAATTGGAGCAATTTCAGAATCAAATTCAATTACGACTTCACCTTTAGAAGTTCTGATAACTGCTTGTTTGTATTTGAAAGCAAAATCCCATATATCTTCCAACTTATCGAGTTCTTTAAACCCAATTTGTTTGTCGCCAGTTTTTATTGAATAGAACTTTCTTATGGAAAAGAGTTCTGATGATTTAGTTTTCTCAATTATTTGAGAATAAAATTCCTTATCAATCATTTCCGCTAAATTTACTAGAGCCATTGTGGCTTCTAGAAAATTAAGATTATCTCCTAAGTTACTTATCTTGTCGAAAATTAATTCTTTCAACTCATTCTGATAATTAAAAATAAAAATTGAATCAATATTATCAGCAGCTAACGAAATTTTAGGAGGATTTGATTTTAAAGCAGCAAAAATTATTTTCTTGTAATCCAGACTATCCTTTATCTTAGTTTTACTGTTAATGAATTCTTCAAATATCTTTATAGAAGAAGTAATGCTTGGGGATACTAAGAAATATTCTATAAGTTGTTTTTGAGGAGGATAACTTCCAAAACTTCTTATATTAAAAGCAAGAAACTGGTCTGTGTCAATGGAAACTCCAAGCCCAATTAAGTCCATGTGTTCATCATAATTCCCAAACAACTCAAATCTTGATAAGAAAAGTTTACCTTTAAAACTTAAAGATTTTGTTGAATCAAATAATAAAGAATCTACTTTATTTTTAACCAATGTTTTCAGTGAATCATTTAAAAATGATTTTATATTTATTATTGAGATAGCCGACTGCTGTACAACATTTTGATTATCATCATTTAATAATCTTAAATAATAATCAATAATATTTTTTGGTGATGTTGTGGAATCAATCTCAATAAAATGTAAAATTTTTGCCAATTGAATTTTTGTCAGTGGTGAATTTGAAGAAATTATTTTTTCTAACTCAACAGATCTCAGACAAATCTTTTTATTTACATTCATTAAAACAAATTGTGTGAATACTACATCTTTTTTAGCATAGTTAGATTCAAATAATATTTTAAATTGATCAGAGGTCAAATCATTGTTTTGATATCTTGCTAATGTAAATAGTGCTTTTTCAATTCTTGTTTTATTGGAAAGTTGATGTGTAATCTCATTTTCTAAAATTGATTTTGCATCACCACTTTTTATTCCACGTATCTGAAATTGCAAAATAGCTTCTGATATTCCTTCAAATGGAAAAATTGGACCATCAAATGAATTATAAAACTCCACGAGTTTTTTTAGATCATTTTCATAACCGATTTTTCCAATCGCAAAAAAGATTTTAGGGAAATGATTTGGCGGGGGAGAAGAGTGTAAATAATTCCAAAGAAAACTTATTGATTGATCACATTCACCATTTTGAGCAAGTGCAAAACAAACTTGGCTTCCAAACTTCGTTACATCTAATTTTAATAATTCTGGAACGAAAGAAGTGTCTTCACTTTGAGCAATACTTAATATTGCAGCCCTTGTTTTATAGGCAATATCAGAGTTGAGATATTTTGAGATGATCTGTTTATCAAAACTTCTTTCATAAGTAGTTTTGATAAGATCGTACATTGTGGAATCATACTGTGCAAAAATTAATTTACTCAGTGCAAGGAATAGAATGAGGATACGCACATATTCCTCAAAATAAATTATTAAAAATTATAAATCAGATTGCCAGACCCTATATTTTTTATATGGATCACCACCCATCATAACAGCTCCACGATTCATCATTTCATTGTCCTCAAGTATCCAGCTTGCTTCACCTAAATCAATTCCAATTGCATGAGCACGATTAACAATTTCCCAATAAAATACTGCGTCCAAACCTTTTTTCTGATGTTCTGGTACTAATCCAAGAGTAATAATTCTAGCCCACTTAATTTTTTTCTTCATCATAAACAATTTGATAAAATTAAATGGAAGCAATCTTCCATTCATATGCTTAAATACAAAATTATAATCAAGCATTACTAAAGCAAAACCAATTAATTGATTATCAATTTCTCCAAATAGAACTAGTGAAGGTTCGGCTAAAGGTTTTAAATCCTTTGCCATTGAATCTATTTGAGCATCGCTTAATGGAATAAATCCCCAATTAGGTGCCCAGGCTTTGTTATAAACAAATTTTACTTTCTCTAATTCCTTGGCAAAATTTTTCATGTCGAGTTGAGAAATTTTCAGTTTATATCGATCACGGGCTAATTGTTGAACACGTTTTAATTTTTCTGAACCCATTACTTTGTGGTTCTCAAGTTTATAGGCAAGTAGATCTTTTGCTTTTGTCATCCCATAATTTGTACATAGATCAATATAATACTTAGGATTATAAGTCATTAACAATCTTGGTGAATCATCAAAACCTTCAAACAACATTGCCCATTCATCATTACTTGATGGATTGGCCGGACCCATCATTCTGGATAACCCTTTTTCCTTCAACCAATTTTTTGCCGTATCAAATAGAGCGTTGGCAACCTGCTGATCATTTACAGATTCAAAAAATCCCCAGAAACCAGTGTTATCATTATGATGTTCAAGGTGAATATCATTTTTTATGGCAGCTATCCTACCTACAATTTCGTTATTCCTGTATGCGATAAAATAATCAGCAGTTGCTTTCTGAAAGAAAGGATTTTTTTCTTTACTAAGAAGAGTTTTTCGTTCCATAATAAGCGGCGGTACCCAATGAGGATCATTCTTATAAAAATTCCATTGGCATTTTATAAATTTGTCCAGATCAGCTTTAGTTTCAACTTTTCTAATTATTATATCACTCATATCATACCTTATAAAAAAAGCATACTCAAAAGAGTATGCTTTAAATAGAATATTTTAATTATTAAATAAGACCAACAGCTTTACCGGCATTTTCAAAAATGTGAAGTATTTCATCAAGATGTTCTTTTTGATGAGTTGCCATATAACTTGTTCTCATCATTTGTCTTCCTGGAGGGACTCCTGGTGAGATAAATACATTTACAAAAACACCATTATCATATAAATATTTCCACATTTGAAATGCTAAAGAATCATCTCCAACTATTACCGGAACAATAGCTGTTCTGCCTTCGATGATGTCAAAACCTTTTTCTTTAAGATTTTTTCTCATATAGTTTGCATTATCAATTAGCATTTGAACTCTTTGTGGTTCGGCTTCAAGTATATCGAGAGCAGCTAATGCAGATGCAACTGAAGCTGGAGTAGGTGAGGCACTAAAAATTAATGCAGGAGAAAAGTGTTTCAAGAAATTTATCACTCTTTCAGAACCTGCAACAAATCCACCTAATGATGCAAATGTTTTACTGAAGGTTCCCATCGTTAAATCAACTTCTTTTTCAAGATTAAATTCACTCGCTGTTCCTCTTCCGCCTTTACCAATAACACCGACTGAATGAGCATCATCAATCATAACACGAGCACCATATTTTTTTGCTATGTCAATCATTCTTGGAAGATCAACAATTTCTCCGCCTGTACTAAACACACCGTCAGAAACAATAAGTTTACCAGAATCAGCAGGCAGTTTTGCAACTGTTTTTTCAAGATCATCCATATCATTGTGTTTATATCTAACTAAACCGCCCATTGCACCTTTTGCCATCATCGTACCTGCAACAATACATGCATGATTGTCTTTATCCGATATAACAAAATCATTTCTTTGTACTAAAGTTGGAATTACACCTTGTGCAGATTGATAACCTGTACTGAAAAGTAAAACTGCTTCAACATTAAAAAACTTTGCTAATCTTGCTTCTAATTCTATATGAAGATCTAAAGTTCCGGTTAAATATCGCGAGCCTGAACAACCAGTTCCATATTTTTCAACTGCCTTGATAGCAGCTTCTTTAACATGTGGATGTCCGGTTAATCCAAGATAGTTGTTAGAACCAGCCATAATAATTCTTTTTCCCTCAATCTGAACAACTGGTCCTTCATTTTCTTCAATTGGTCTGAAGTAAGGATAAACTCCCATGGCTTTAACTTCATCTGCGCGTGTAAATTCATAACACTTCTTAAAAATATCCAAAAATTCCTCCTTGGGTGATGTATAATAAGAAAACTGATTCGACTTTTTATTAAATTGCGCGCAAAATTTATCATTAAATAGAGTTAAAAACAAATAAAGATAATGATGCAAACTCAAGAAATAGCAGTAGTTACAGGCGCGAGTGGATTAGTTGGAAGTCATCTTGTTGATAATCTTTTAAGCAAAGGATTTAAAGTAAGATGTATCTTAAGAAAATCAAGTAGTCTTAAATGGCTTGAAGGAAAGAAAGTTGATATTATCAATAGCGGACTTTTTGATAGAGAAGGTTTACGAAAGGCATTTAAAGATGCTGCTTACATTTTTCATGTTGCCGGAGTTGTAAAATCAAAAACTCCTGAAGGATATTTTGAGGGCAACGTTGATTCAACAAGAACAATGTTAGAAGTTGCAAGTGAAGACAGCTCGACTCTTAAGAAGTTCTTGGTTGTCAGTAGTTTAACTGTCACGGGTCCAGCAGTAAATGGCAAACCTGTTGATGAAAATACTATTTGCAATCCGATTACAACCTACGGTCAAAGTAAACTTGAACAGGAAAAAGTTGCATTGTCATACAAAGATAAATTACCAGTTACTATTTGCAGAGCACCTGCGGTTTATGGTGAACGTGATACAGAAATTTTTATTTATTTCCAGACTTTTAGTAAAGGACTAACTACTACGATTGGATTTGATAAAAAAGAATTAAGTTTAATACATGTTGTTGATTTGGTTGAAGGTTTGTATAAAGCTGCTGTTTCAGAAAAATCGAATGGTGAGATTTATTTTATCTCATCAGAAAAATTTTACACATGGCAGGAAATAAACGCAATCACATCAAAGTTGTTGAACAAAAAACCAATAATAATTAAAGTTCCACACTTTTTAGTTTACACTATTGCGACAGTAGCACAATTTTTTGCGATGTTTAGCAGTAAACCTGCAACATTAAACATAGAAAAAGCTAAAGATATTACTCAGCAATATTGGATTTGTGATACTTCTAAAGCAATAAAAGATTTAGGTTACAAACAGAATATTCAAGTCGAAGAGGGGATTAAGAGAACGGTAGAATGGTACAAACAAATGAATTGGATTTAACTAGTTATTTTGTGCACCTTCAGTAATCCAAGTCCTAATTCCTTTAAGTTGATTAGTTGTTACTGGTCTGCTATAACCAACAGGCGGCATAGGTTCTATTGGTGGACGGTTACCTTCAATTGCCCATATTAATCTACTCAAATCAGGTTCGCCAGGAAATACAATATTTGGATCAGCAGTAACATTAGACCAGGTTGTAAGGTCTAATCCATTAGATGCGTTTGGACTTGCATGACATCCAGAAAAAGCACATTTAACTTGCAGTATTGGATAAATGTGTTGAGAAAAACTAACATTTTGGTCTGGAATAATTTTATTATCAATATCCTCAACAGTTAATGTATCATCACAACTAACAAGTAATAACGAAGTGAAGATTACGATTAAAAAAAATCCGAAAAAATTGATTAAAAATTTCATGCTTAAATATAATTAATTACTATTGGAAAATTATAAGTTCAACAAGTTGAAATAAATGTTAAAATCAATCACTCATTTAAATAATAATAATGATTGAAATTAATCACTAACATTTCTATTTTATCATCAAGAATTTGTGAATTTAATTCCACATTCTTCATTGTAAAATATAAATTGATTCGGGGCTATAGCTCAGTTGGGAGAGCGCTTGAATGGCATTCAAGAGGTCAGCGGTTCGATCCCGCTTAGCTCCACAAAAAATCTAATAAATTTACTAATCTAGATTTTTATCTTATCCAACTATCTCTATTTTTACTACCTATGAATTTATTACCGGTTAATAGTTATTACAAAAAAATACTTCATGTAGCTTTGCCGGCTATAGCTGGTTTATCTACCCAAATGGTAGTTTCACTTGTAGATTCAGCAATGGTTGGGAGATTAGATGAAGCAACTTATGCACTTGCAGCAATGGGAATTGGAGTTTTGGCTACCTGGGCTTTAGTAAGTTTTTTTTCGAGTTTAGCAACTGGGACTCACGTAATCGTTGCCCGCAGGTTTGGGCAAGGTAATTTTCTTGAATGTGGCAATACTCTAAACAATTCTCTAATTGCATCAGTAATTGTTGGGACTATAGTTGCTGGTATTGGATCAGCGATGGCTTCGCCTATTGCACATTTTTTTGCTACCGATGAATTGGTTGGTAATTATGCATCAGAATATCTTTTTTATCGATTTCTTGGAATCCCTTTCTTTTTGATTTCCGTTTCATATCGTGGCTTTTTCTTTGGCATTAGTAAAACAAAAATTTTTATGGTAAGTGGAATACTAACAAATCTATTTAATGTAATATTTAATTATATGTTCATCTATGGATCATTCGGTTTACCAAGGATGGGACTAGCAGGTGCAGGATTGGGATCAACACTTGCAACATTTAGTGATGTTATTTTTTATTTGATTATAATTTTATTGCCATCCTATAGAAACAAATACCAAAATTTTAAACACTTTAAATTAGATAAAGAAATAATTAAAGGAATTTATAAAATTTCATTACCCGTTTCATTTCAAAATGTTTTTGTGCTGATAGGTTTTCTAAGTTTTGTTTCAATAACCGGAATTATTGGAACATTACAACAGGCTGCAACACAAGCGATCATCTCTACATTGTTTATCTCTTTTTTACCTCTATTTGGGTTCGGAATTGCTGTTCAAACCTTAGTAGGGAATAACCTAGGAGCGGGGAAATACCATCTTGCTAAAATTTATGGATTTGAAACAGCAAAGGTTGCAACAATCTATACAATTTTCCTTGGAATAATTTTTCTATCTGTTCCTCAGTATGTTTTACTGATTATAACAAATGACTGGAACATAATCGAGATGGCTAAATCATCATTAAGGATTGCAGGATTTACACAAATCTTTTATGCCACCGGAGTTGTTTTAGCAAATGGTTTACAAGCAGCCGGTAGAACTATTTTTGTAATGAAAGCAGAGATGATTACTAATCTAATAATTTTTGTTCCGCTTGCTTACTTTATTGGCATTGTATTGGATTTTGGTTTAACCGGAGCTTGGTTTGCATTACCTGGATATATTATTTTTTATTCTCTATCAATTTTTTTGAAGTACAACTCAAAAAATTGGTTTACAAAAATTCCTATTAATCTTGATTAGACTTTAAGCTTAATAGAGAAATAATTGCTATAACAAGAAAAATAAATCCTGTTACTATAAATGAAAATTGAAACCCAATGACTGCGCCTGCATATCCACCCAATAAAGGGCCTATTAAGTTACCCATAACCTGAAAACTTGATCCAATTCCCATCACACCACCACGTCTATCCTTAGAAACATTATTACTTATTTTTGTAAAAAGCAACGACGTAATTGCACCATAACCAAATCCTAACAGAGTTCTTACAGGAATTAATAAATACGGGTTAGAAATTATCGAATGACATATATACATTATGCCTGTGAGTAATGATGCTATGAATAAACTTTTAGCTAACCCAAAATTCTCAACTTTTTTTCCCCACCAATAAGCAGAAAAGATTGAAAAAATTCCCACGATGCTGTAAAGTGCTCCGGAGATTGTAGGTAAATAGTTTTTGTTTATTTCCAGAGTTTCAACAAATAAAACAAAGATTGGTCTAACAAAAGAAATCCCTAGTGAAGTTAACATTATTAGAATTGATGGAATTAAAAATATTTTGTTCGATAGCACAAATTTCCAATTGTCTATTAAAGAAAAATCATCCTTAGTATTTTCTCTTTTCTCTTCTTCTACAAATATGATAATTGCAAATCCCACGACAACTAATAAACCAGCAACAACAAAAAAAACGGCGCGGAATGATATTAAATCAGCAATTACGCCACCAAGTAAAGGGCCTAAAACTGTGCCCGCAGCGGTTGAGGATTGTAATACTCCAAGTGAGTAACCGGTTTTTTCTTCAGGTGTATTTGAAGCAATTAAGGCCATTGCTGCTGGCAGAAAACCACTCAATCCGCCTTGTAACATTCTAAACAAAAAAAGTTGATTAATATCTTGAGAAAATCCAATTAAAACTTGTGCAATAGCTAAACCAAAAGTTGCACGAATAGTCATAATTTTTCTACCATACTTATCACCTAGATTTCCCCAAATCGATGATAAAAAAAGTGAAACAAAAAATGGTCCTGCAAAAACTAGTCCGCTCCATTTGGATGTTTCTTCAATAGTCGTTACTCCGAGTTCTCTTATATATAGAGGCAGGAATGGTACAACAGAACTCATTCCGACCATTGCCAAAAATTGACAAATCCACATTACATAGAGATTTTTTTTCCAGTTAATCATATAATTCAAAAATAACGAAAAAAAGGTAAGCACTTAAATTTGTATCCCCTTTAGATTTTGTTAAAAAACATTACAAAAATACTTGACAATCTTAGACATTGCGGATATATTTCCAGTGTGAAAATCAAATTATCAACAATACTACTCTCTTTTCTAATATTTGCCACGGTTTATGCCGGTGCTTATATACAATATTTTCACGGAAGAAGTGAATCTGAAGATGTAAAACTTGAGTGGCAATCAGGTGAGGAAACAAATCTCCAAAAATTTGTAATAGAAAGAAAAACTCCACAAAGTTCTTTTGCAGAAATAGGATATTTATCCCCTAAAGGCAGCAATTCTTTTTACACGTATTTAGATCAAAATGCTTATAAGACGAATGATATAATTTTTGTTTACAGACTTAAGATAGTTGATAATAGTGGGCAGGTTACTTATTCTCATGAAACCTCAGTATCACATAGTATCTCGGGCGTAAAACGAACCTGGGGTAGCATAAAGGCTATGTTCAGATAATCAGTAGTGAATTTTTTTACTTCATTAAATCCCAACATTTTCTCGTCGTTACAATTTCAATCTAAAATTAAAATAATAATTTTGCTATTTATTTTTCTTTTTGGATGTTCAACCTCAAAACGATTTTATAATGAAAACAATAGTGAATTAAATCTCAATTCAATCAGAGTTTTACTTTATGAAAAACCTGATTCTTTTGAAATTGTAGTTGGTTCAAAAGTAAATCTTTTTGATGAATCAAAACTAGTTGCAAAAATTTATTCTGGGAATAAATTAGAGTTTTTATTGGATTCTGAAAGCATAAAAGTTATAATAAATAATCAAGAATATTTGTCGGATTCATTTTTTATTAAATCAGCTGATGATGAAGTTTTAGATATAAACAATAAAAAATATAGAGGAATAGTTAAAATATTTTTAAAAGATTCACAGCTCAAATTTGTTAATCAACTAAGTCTTGAGGATTATGTAAAAGGTGTAATGACAAAAGAAATGCCAATAGGCAATGGAAATGAAAATTATAACGCCCTTAAAGCATTTTCAATTTGCGTAAGGACATACGCTTATAATAAATTACTAAAGAATAAGAATTATTTTGATATTTATTCAGATACGCGTGACCAGGTTTATGGAGGTATTGATGGAGAAACAGAAAAGACTAATAGCATAGTTGATGAAACAAAAGGCCAGTTACTTTTTTTTGGTGACGAGCCTGCAATTGTTTTTTACCATTCAACATGTGGTGGATACACGGAGGATGTGCAAAATGTATTTACAAAAACTAAAATTCCTTACCTTGTTAGTGTTGAAGATGGTGATGAACATTATTGCAAAGTTTCTCCAAGGTATGAATGGAAAGAGTATTACCCTGAAGAAGTGATAGTCGAAAGACTTTATAATGCTGAACTAATTTTTACTAAAAACTATAAATTATCCGATGTGGAAATTAAATCCAGATTTAATTCTGGCAGAGTAAATGAGCTTATGTTTACTTTACTAGAAAATGGCAATGAAGAAAAAGTAGTTTTATTAGTTGGTAATTCAATAAGAAGTACAATTAGAAGCAGTGATGGTAAATCAATTCTTAGAAGTAATTATTTTAATATTGATGTAGATGAAAATAAAAATGTTAGTATTAATGGTAAAGGCAATGGACATGGTGTTGGTCTTTGTCAATGGGGTGCAATTGGTCAATCTAGAATAGGCAAAAAATATATAGAAATTTTAAATCATTATTTTCCTGGAACAAACGTAAAAAGTATTTATGATTAAATCTTCGAGCACCATTCATCTTGCTTCAAAATCACCAAGAAGAAGAAAGTTATTAAAGCAATTAAACTTATCCTTTAAATCTTTTAGTGTGGATATGGATGAAAAAGTTAATAGAAATGAAAAACCTTCAAATACTGTGCTTCGTTTGTCCAAAGAAAAATTGGCACTTGCAAAGTTAAAAGTTAAATCTGGAATTATTATTACAGCAGATACAATCGTTGTTCTTGATAGTTTAATTTTAGGGAAACCAAAAAGTAAAAAAGATGCATTTAGAATTTTAAAGATGTTAAGTGGAAAAACTCATATTGTTTATACAGCCTTTGCGATACATAACTCGTTAAACAACAAAACGATTTGCGAATATGAAAAAACAAGAGTAACATTTCGTATTCTCACCGATCAAGAAATTCTTGAATATATAGAAGGTGGGAGTCCGATGGATAAAGCAGGTGCTTATGGAATCCAGGACGATTTTGGAGCTGTGTTTATTAAAAAAATAAATGGTTGTTATTATAATGTTGTTGGACTTCCACTTGCAAAATTTTATCATGCACTATTGAGGATACAATAGTGCTAAAATCTATTCGTAACCGAATTCTTATTTCAATTATAATTGCTGCTCTGGTTTATCTTACTTTTACAATATATGCAGATTATCAGAAGGTTCTAGTTTCATTTAAAAATTTCAGCTGGCAATTAATTCCAATTTTATTGTTGTTGTCTTTTGGAAACTATATTTCTCGATTTTTTAAATGGGAATATTATTTAAAGATTATTGATGTTAGACTCACTAAAGGTGATTCGTTCACAATTTTTATGTCGGGTTTAATTATGAGTATTACTCCTGGTAAAATGGGTGAGTTACTTAAATCTTATTTAATAAAGCAAGTAAATGGAACATCAATAAGCAAAACTGCTCCAATCGTTTTTGCTGAAAGAGTAACTGATTTTTTATCACTAACACTGATTGCACTTATAGGTGCATACTTTTACGATTATGGGAAAAGTATTACAATATTCATTGCACTTTTTTTGATTCTAGGAATAGTTATTATTCTAAATAAAAATCTTTTTGACAAAATATTTTCTTTTTTCTCACATATTCAATTAATTGCAAAACATATTTTGAAAATAAGAAATGTCTATGAATCATCTGCAAAACTCTTATCAATTCAACCGCTTTTCTTGATGACATTATTGAGTATAGTCTCTTGGGGATTTGAGTGTTTTGGTTATTATCTCATACTTAATAATTTTGAATCGGAAATTGATGTACTGTGGAGTTTTTTTAGCTATAGTTTTTCCACTATTGTCGGTGCAATTTCAATGCTTCCTGGTGGTCTTGGAGTAACCGAAGGTTCATTGACACTAATGTTAACTCAAAATGGATTTAAGGAAAATGATGCATTTGCAACAACTTTTATTGTAAGAGCCGTTACTCTTTGGTTTGCTGTAATTGTAGGAATTATTAGTGTTTTATTTTATCAAAAAAGATTCGGTAAAATAGTAATTGATTCAAAAACTGAGACTGATATTATAAGATAAATTGTAAGTTGAGTACTATCAAATTGTTGTTAAAAAGTTCATTTTTAAGAATTCTAAATAAGATTTCATATTGTTAAAAATATGATTCGCAACCATTTACAACTAAGAGTTTTGAGTTTTCCTTGATTTTACATAGGTCAATTGATATATTTTGATAGGAAATTATTAAATGAAAGGAGTTTTAAATGGCACAAGATAATAATCTTGCTAAAGGTTTTTTAATAGGATTTTTAGCTGGTGGTACAGTAGGTGCAATCGTTGCACTGTTAACAGCTCCTAAAAGCGGTAAAGAATTAAGAGCTGATATAAAATTGAAATCTGAAGAGTATATGGATGAGGCTGAAAAATATCTTACTGAAGCAAAAGATAAAGCTCGTGAATTGATAAATGAGGGAAAGAAAAAATCTGAACGAATAATACACGACGCAAAATCAAAGTCAGATGATATTCTAAAAGATGCTGAAAAGATAATTAAAGAAGCAAAAGTAAAAACATCTGATGCATTTAATAGTGGTAAAGAAAAAATAGAAACTGAAGCTGACAGAATTAAATCGTCTGTTAAAGCTGGATTAGATGCCTATAAAGAAGCTAAAAATTCTTAATTAATATTATGGATATATTACAAATACTAACTATAGTATTAATCGTTTCTGCCACTGCACTTTGTATTGCACTGATTTATTACTTAAATAAAATAGTTAAATCAGTGCAATCCGTTAATGACAATTTAACTGAACTATCTGCTAACCTTAAGCCGCTTATTCAATCAACTCTTGAACTTTCTGATAATCTAAACAAAATTACTGCTGAAGCTAAAAACCAAATGAATATTACAAAGTCTATTTTAAGTGATTTTAGAGAGCGTGCTGATAAATTATTGAGTATAGAAAATAAAATCCGAAGTGGTGTTGAAGAGGCTTTTATGCCTTTTATAAATAACATGCACGCTATTGGAAAAGGAGTTGAAACATTTTGGAGAAGCTTCAAAAATAAGTAATCGATTTATTCTCACCTTTAAATATTTTAGGAGGAATTCCCTTGAAAGAGTACGGACCAGAATCAATACGTAATATAGCATTAATCGGGCATGGTGGTAGTGGCAAAACATCGTTGTCTGAAATTGTATTATACACTGCGGGCGAAATTAATAGAATTGGAAACGTTCTTGAAGGTAATACAGTTTCAGATTACACTTCAAATGAAATAGAAAAACAAATATCAATTTCAACTTCATTAATGCACATTGAATGGAATGGCAAGAAGATAAATATTCTTGATACACCAGGATACTCCGATTTTATTGGTGACGTTAAATCGGCAATGAAAGTTTGTGATACAGCAGTAATGGTTCTGAAATCAGCTGAAGGAGTTGAAGTAGGATCAGAAGTTAGTGGAAAATTTGTTAATGAATTTGGGTTGCCTTCTGCAATCATTATTAATAAAGTTGATAATGAACACTCAACTTTTAATGATACGATAATAAAATCAAAACAGAGGTTAACAAATGGTGCTATCGCAGTTACTTTTCCAGCATCAGAAGGTGTGAATTTTAATACCGTAGTAGATGTATTAAAAATGAAATCATTTTCTTATGGTGATCCTGGTTCAAAAAAAATAACTGAATCAGATATTCCAACTGATTTAAAAGCAAAGGCTGAAGAATATCGAACAGAATTAATTGAAAAAATTGCTGAAACAAATGAAGAATTGATGAACAAATATTTTGAAGAAGGTGCATTGAGTGATTCTGATATTGAGGTTGGGTTAAAAGCCGCTATTATTGGGCGCAGTTTAACTCCGGTTTTTGCTATTTCTTCACTTAAAGCAGTTGGAATAGATAATTTTTTGGATTTTGTTGCATCGTATTTTCCCTCACCTAAAGATAGAGGTGGAGAAGAAGGAACACTAGCTGGAAAAACTGAAAAGGTTTTAGTAAAACCTGATCCAAATGGTGAACCTGTTATGTTTGTATTTAAAACTATTGCAGAACAACACGTTGGCGAACTTTCTTTATTTAAAGTTTATTCAGGCACAGTAAAGGCAGGATTGGATTTATTGAATGAATCTAATAGCAAAACTGAAAGATTGAGCCAATTATCTGTGTTAAATGGTAGAAATAGAAAAGATGTTGCACAAATTTCTGCGGGAGATTTTGGTGCTGTAGTGAAACTAAAAGATACACATACAAATAATACTCTGGCTTCTAAAAATCTTTCTGTTATAATGAATCCAATAGAATTTCCGGAAGCAGTTATTCGCAGTGCTATCCTTCCTAAAGCAAAAGGCGACGAAGATAAAATTGCATCCGGTTTACATACTTTGCACGAAGAAGATCCATCATTTTACGTAAAATTTGATCCCGAAATTTCTCAAACAATTATTTCTGGACAAGGTGAACTACAACTTTCGCTTGCAGCAAAAAGATTAAAAGAGCGTTATAAGGTTGATGTTGATTTAGTTGAACCAAAAATACCTTACAGAGAAACTATTAAAGGTAGAGTTGAGGACGTTGAATACAAACATAAAAAACAATCAGGTGGCAGAGGACAATATGGTCACGTGCATTTTAAGATGGAACCGCTGCCGAGAGGAACCGGATTTGAATTTGTAAACGCGATTGTTGGTGGTGTTGTACCAGGTAGATTTATTCCTGCTGTTGAGAAGGGTATTATTGAAACAATGTCCAAAGGTGTACTTTCCGGAAATCACGTAATTGATGTGAAAGTAACTTTACATTTTGGTTCTTACCATGATGTAGATTCAGATGAAATGTCATTCAAGTTAGCGGCAAATCAATGCTTTAAAAAAGGATTTTTAGAGTGTAAACCTTGCTTGTTAGAACCAATATACGAAGTTGAAGTAATTGTACCTGATGAGTATATGGGTGATGTAATGGGTGATATTTCCAGTAAGCGTGGAAAAATTTTGGGAATGGATTCTGACGGACATTTTCAAATTATTAAAGCACATGTTCCGCTATCAGAACTTTATAAATACTCATCTCAATTAAGAAGCCTAACTCAAGGTAGAGGTGTTCATAAACGTAAATTCACACATTACGAAGAAGTTCCTAAAGAGGTTGAACAAAAAGTTATTGATGAGTATAACAAATCCCGTGAAGAGGATAAGTAATTTTAAGGCGGAATAAGTTTCCGCCTTTTTAATTTAAGGTTTATTATGGAAAAATTGTGGTCTCCCTGGCGATCGAAATATATTGAATCATTTAAAAGTGATGAGGATAAATCAAAATGTATCTTCTGTCAGATGTTAGATTTTGATATAAACGATCTTCAAAATCTTGTTGTTGATAAGGGTGAGCACACAATAACGGTGTTAAATCTCTATCCTTACAACAACGGTCATTTAATGATAATTCCTAAAAGACATACAAATAATTTTTCAGGTTTAACAAATAAAGAAATATCCGAATCTTTTCTAAAGCTGCAATTAGCTGAAAAAGCACTAACAAAAGTTTTAAATCCGCACGGTTTCAATATTGGTGCAAATATCGGTAGGGTAGCTGGAGCTGGAATTGAAGACCATATTCATTTTCATATAGTACCAAGATGGAATGGCGATTCTAATTTTATGCCTATAATAGGGGAAGTGAAAGTAATATCTCAAGATCTGGCGGAAACTAAAGAAAAATTACTGAAGGCCTATTCATCACTTTAACATGTAGAACCGGATTATTTATGGGTAATAATTTGTATAGAATGATCTCTTTTTTTCTCATTCTATTTATTGCAGTTTCATGTAATAAGCCAAATGATGAAAAACTTACCAGACCACTAGTTTATAAAAATGGATTACTTTTCAGTGATTCGCTATCAGCCAATCCTTTTACAGGAAGACATAAATCTCGTATGAGAGATATGAAGATTGAATATGAAGTTGTAAATGGTGTGAAGCAAGGAGATTTTATAATATATTTTTCCAATGATAAAATTCAAATGACAGGTAAGATGTTTAATAATAAAAATATTGGAGAATGGAAATATTATTTTTCTAGTGGAGCTCTTCAGACTACTGGAACTTTTGAAAATGATATACCATCAGGAAAATGGACATGGTTTCAAACAGATGGCAGAATTTCTGAAGAAGGCAATTTTTTTAATGGCATTCGTGATGGAAACTGGTTGAGTTATGATTCTCTTGGTAAAGTTGAGGTAATTAGGGTTTATAAAAATGGTGAAATAATTGATTCCACTAAGATTGGTTAATTATTGAGATTTGGATAAACTCCTTGATTTGAAGACTATTAAATACTATTTTTGATCGCTAAAAATTTGGGCTCATAGCTCAGTTGGTTAGAGCATCTGACTCATAATCAGAGGGTCGGTGGTTCAAGTCCATCTGGGCCCACTAAGAAAAGCTCGGAAACGTTTCGTTTTCGGGCTTTTTACGTTTAAAAACCCCTTGACTTATTTCAACTGATAAGAAGACTGTTTGTTCATGTAGTCGTATTAAATAATAACCTCTGATTCTTTAACCAGTAAAAAGTCGAGGCTTTAGTCCCCGATTATATAAAACTTATTACCCTTATTCACTTGGCTCAATCCTTAACATTTATTTAACATCTTCTTAACATTAAAATCAAAACCAATCATAATAACAAGTGTAATTTTGTTATATACATTTTTAGGTTGGTATGAAAAAAATCTTACTTGTTGATGACGAAAAGGATATCGTCGAATTTTTAAAATATAATCTTGAACAACAAAATTTCAATGTGATTATTGGTTATAATGGGGAAGAGGCACTTCAGAAGTTAAACGAAAAACCAGATCTGATTATTCTTGATATAATGATGCCGAAACTTAATGGCTTTGATACTTGTAAACGAATTAGAGAAAATAAAGAATTTAATAATGTGCCCATAATGTTTTTAACGGCTAAGGATGGTGAAACAAATGAAATAAAAGGTTTGGAACTTGGGGCGAATGATTATATTCAAAAACCAATTTCGCCGAGTAAATTAATTGCTCGAGTTAAGTCTAATCTTAGAAAGGTTGAAACTTTCAATCATCAGGATACACAACTTCCAGTTATAATTAGTTACGGCCCAATTGAAATCAACAAAGATAAGTTTGAAGTAAAGATTGATGGCGTATTAAAAATATTTCCCAGAAAAGAGTTTGAAGTGTTGTATTATTTAATGAATAGTCCAGGTAAAGTATTTAGTAGAGAGGTGATACTTAAAGATGTTTGGGGATTAGATGTTTATATAATTGATAGAACAATTGATGTTCACATTAGAAAAATTAGAGAGAAACTGGATAAGCATATGCACCTGATAGAAACAATTAAAGGTGTAGGCTATAGATTGAAAAATTTAGATTGAACCTAAGAAAGTATTCGAACTTAGCGCATTCCTAATAAATTATTATATATTTCATCGCTCAGCGAATTAGTTAATCATTTTTACTATAGTTTTTTTATAATATTCATAAATGATTAATTTACTTCAGTTTGTTGGCTAATTAAGTTAATATTTTTTGTTTCTGGAATTGTAAAATATTTTGATTCTTTTTTATTATCCATCGAAATCTTTTTTATTTCAGAAGTTATTACGTCCATATTAATAGTTAACAGATTTATTTTTAGTTTACCATTTTCTGAACATTTTACAGACCCGCCAGCATTTAGAAATTTAAGACCATGTTTTTCATACTCCTGAGTTATATGAAGATGACCATGTAATATGAGGTCAATTTTATATTCCTGAAACAATGTATATAGACGTTTCTTTTTTCTCAACTTCATAGTTTGCTTTTCAATATTTTGCCACAAACCCGCCGATGAAAATCCAGAATCATTTTGTAATTTATTAAAATGGTGATGAATTAAAATTATTTTGTGTTTTACAAAATTGCCAAACTCATTTAATATTTTAACAACGTCAGTTAGCTGCTCTATCGAAACTTCACCATTTGAAGCAAAAGGATTTGAGATTGAAGAATACTCAGCATTTGAATTAATCCCAATAATCAGGGCGTCGCCAACGAATTTGGCGTATGGATATAAATTACTTTTTCCTTCAAATACACAATCCGAAAAAGAATTTGCAAAGATTTGATTGAACGATTTTACTTTTGAATTGTAGTCTGTTCTTCTGCATTTATCTGGAAAAGAAAAGATTTCTTCGGCTTTCTGAATACCACCAAAAATATCATGATTACCTACTATAACGGAAAGTTTATTGTTTTGTTCATATCCAAAATATGTAAGTGATTTTTTGAGAATGTTTAGATTAATTTCACTTGCATTATCTGTTAAATCTCCTGTTATTATTAAATGATCAACACCAGAATCATTACAATACTTAAGTATGCCTCTTATCTCTTTTAAGTGTGAATCTCGGTAATATGTGTTTAAATGTAAATCGGAAATATGTGCTATTTTCATTTTTAATCTTTAATTGTTTTAAAATTTATTTATTAAATAAGAATTATTTATTGATCTATATTTCGCACTGAAGCAATCTTTTTTTATTAATATATCTATCCTTTTTCGCAGCTTTAATTTTATCAACTTCAACAAGTATAAGAGCATCAACGCAATCATTAAAATCCGGATCAATACAAAAATCAATAAATTTAATACCATCTGGTTCGCAAAGCTCTGAATATTGTTTATAAAGGACAGGAATAGAGTAACCTAAATGTTTTAATATTTCCTTTAAGACTGATAGATCTTTCCTATAATCATTTGATGAATAGATAAGTAGTAATTCTTTTTCGTCTAATTCAGAGATAGTGTATCTATTTTTAGCTGTTGATAAATTATCTAGATCTGCGAACCATTTTCTATAAAAATATACAATATGTTTTTTAGCTAAATCAGAATATGATTTACTTAAGCTTACACCACCAAATGTATATTTGATCTCAGGATTATCGCTTAAGAAAACACCAAGTCCTTGCCACAGATAATCTAAAGCGGAAGTATTCCAATATTTTGATTGTATAAAACTTCTTCCAAGTTCTACAGATTGATTAAGTATTTCTTCGAGCTTACGAGAATGGTTAAATAGTTCGCTAGTATAAAATCCTTTAGTTCCCAAAGTAGACATAATATTACTTCCGATACCAACCCTGTACGCTCCAACTATTTCAAGCTCTTCTTCATCCCACAAAACAATATGTTTATAGTATTGATCATATTTATCCAAATCCATTTTGTTTCCAGTTCCTTCTGATACTTTACGAAATGTAATTTCTCTCAGTCTTGCTATTTCCTTAAGTACATCAGGTGCTAAGTACGATTCAACCAGGAATATTTTTTTTCTATCTGATGTTAATCCTAGAACTTTACATTTATTTATTTGTTGTTTCAATAATTTGCTGGGTAATGGATGAATAACATTTTTTTCGTTTTCAAAAATTCCTTTTTTACCTTTTCCTATTAGTTCAACATGCTTTCTTAAAAGTTTTATTTGTGTCTCTGTCTTTTGATATCTGTTTTCAAATGCAGCGCTTGGTATATGGTGTCCTATAGCAATTTTAAAGGTTCTTCCTTTTTTATTAAATATTTCTCTTGGTAAAAAAAAGATTGAAAATTTTTTATTTAGCATAGAAACGAAATAAAACAAAAATGAATTTCTGGCATTTATATATACGGGTAATATTGGAGCTCTAAATTTTTTAGATAGTTGGACAATGCTTTTTTTCCATTTAGAATCTTTAATACCTGATATACTAAATCTAGAAACCTCACCTGCGGGAAATACAATTACAGCTTCATTATTATTTAGTGATTTGTAAATCGTTTCTATATTTATTCTTTGCTGTTTATCAGTAAAAAGATCAAAAGGTAAAAAGTGATCTTTAAGATTATCAATATTCATTAACACATCATTTACTATTATTTTCACATCTCTTCTTACTTCGCTGATTAGTTTTAATAGTATAATTCCGTCAATACCACCAAGCGGATGATTAGATACGACAAATAGTTTCCCTTCACTTGGGATTTTGCTTTTATCTTTTGCTGATAGAGAATAAGAAATATCAAGTTCCTCGAGTAACTCATCAATAAAATCTATTCCGCTTTTTGATCGTTGATGCTCAATAAAATTATTGATTTGCTTTAAATGCATTACAGAGGAAAGTAAATAAATAGTGATATCTTTAAAGAACATAGGGATCTTATTAAGGATTGTATTGTTTTGGTTTGCAATTATTTCGATTAGATTGATTTTTTTCATATTTAGGTTTTTCTTCCCTAATAATCTATAAAATCAATTTTAACAAAATGTTAAGAAATGAATATTAAATTGTTAGCAGATTTACTTCTTAAATTCCCGCTTATATCCGGTATAATATTTTTTTATTCTTTCGGAAAACTGTTCTTCATCCTCTGCATAAATTTTCTTTCCTAGTGAGCCCGATTCCTCCAATAAAGAAGAATTTTGTGATTCTATAAAATATATGACAGAAGTAAAATCAAATGGATTATCTATTAAGGATTGGATGTAAAGTTTAAATTCATATAAATCATGTAATTCTCCAAGCATATCAGATAGCAGTTTAATTTCTTTTGTATATCCCAAAATAACCGGTTTCCAGAGCGGAGTTAAACTTAGTAAAGAATAATATAAATCTTTGGCGTTTTTTCTCCAGTCATGAAGCACTTCGCTTTCAGGATTATTAATAACCATTGCAAAGTTCTTCTTACCATCGGAATAAATTTTATACAATCCATACTTTATATTACTAAACCTATTTGAATCGATTTCATTGTGTAATAATCTGGTTTTGTATTTTCCCAATTGATTTTTGTAGAAATTTAATAAAGCATCATAATCTGTTTTTCTTTTCACGTCCTCAAAATCAGATTCAATTCTACTTTGTAAAAGATTAAGTGCTTCATTGCATATAGGATCACTGCTTGCTGATTTTAAAATTTCACAAACCTTTATTAAGGCTGAAAAATTTCTTATTGCGGTTGATCTTCGATTAACATCTCTTAAAGAAAAATTATTCTTTTTATAAAATTCTTCACCGAATTCTTTTCTTAATAATTTTAATAAAGCCCTAAGGTTTTTTACTCTTTTTCTTAGGTTAAAAACTATCAAGTCATCTGATATTTTTCTTTCAGTTATCTCAAGTATCGCCTCATCAATTATGGATAATAAAATCTGAAATATTTCTTTTGGCAATGCTGGACTATTAATTAGAAACTTTTGTATCAATGTAAAACTCTTTATAATATTTTAATAAAATTACTCAGAAGACTAAACAATATTAATCCATCGATTGTTAAAAAATTATTATGAATTTGTACTACGATTATTTTAATTCCAAATTATTGTTAGTTTATATTGTTAGTAAATACTTTATAGAACATTTGTAATAATATTTGAAAAAGTTGCAAATGATTGAAATACAATCACTTGTAAGATTTAGTAAACAAACAAATGAAGCATCACCAATATTAATGTTTTTAAGTGATTCCTTTTGCAAATTCTCTTTGTCAAATCGATTTAACATTCTGATAATATTGATTTAATATTTCTTTAACCCTTCGTTAATACCGCCTTAATAGTATTAAGCTAATTTTGCCTCACATTTCATTTATTATTCGAGGGCTTAGTTGTGCATAAATTGATACTGTTTCTAGTGATAGTACTGTCTACGCTAATATATAATAATACATATGCTCAATCCGGAAGCGTTGCTGGTAAAGTAATAGATGCTTCAAGTGGAGAAAGTATTATTGGTGCCAATGTTCTAGTTGAAGGAACTACTTTAGGCGCGGCCACAGATCTTGATGGAAATTATGTTATTAAAAACATTCCAATTGGGAAAATAAATTTAGTCATTTCATTTATATCTTATTCAAAAACCACAGTTAAAGATATTCAAATTGAATCTGGCAAAACATTAACATTAAATATCTCGTTAAAGTCAGAAGCAATAGAAATTGGTGGAGAAGTTCTTGTCATCGCTGAAGTATCTAATCAGTATGAAGCTGCATTATTAAATCAAAGAAAAAAATCAATTCAAATAAGCGATGGAATAAGCGCTGAACAAATTAAAAGATCTACAGATGGAACGACCGCTGAAACATTGAGAAGAGTTCCGGGATTAACATTACTTGATAATAAATATATATATGTAAGAGGAGTAAGTGAAAGATACAACGGGGCATTGTTAAATAACTCTCCTTTGGCAAGTTCTGAACCGGACAAAAAAGATTTTGCTTTCGATTTAATTCCTTCAAACCTCATTGAAAACACTATTGTGATAAAATCATTTACTCCTGATGAGCCTGGGGATTTTGCCGGTGGATTAGTTAAAGTTAACACCGTTGAATTTCCCTCCAAAACTATTTTCACATTTAGTTACGCAACATCATATGTTAATGATGTTTCGACTAAGTCCTTTAAAACTTATCAAGGCAGTGGCACAGATTATCTTGGTTTGGATGATGGGTTTAGAGATTTGCCTGATGGTTTTCCTGATCCATTTACTTATAAGACTTATGATAATTCAATCGCAGGAACAGATACCAATAGAACATATTGGTCAACTAAATTAAATGACAAATGGGGACTTAAGGATAGTAAAGCTTTTCTGGATCAATCATTTGGAATTACTTATGGTGATAAATTTAGTTTATTAGAAAATGATTTTGGTATTATAGGTTCTTTAACATATAAAACCGGCTTTAATACAAAAGATATTATAACAAGGGATATTGAAAACGAAGAAAATGGAACGTATTTTTTTGATTACCAAGGTAAAAGATCAACTAGAAATGTTTACTGGGGTGGTATTGTAAATTTATCATATAAGATTGGTGATCTTCATAAAATTGGGTTTAAAAATACTTTTACTGTTAACTCTGATGATGAAGTTACTCGTTTACAAGGATTTAAATTTGATTATCAAGATGAAAGAATAATTACCGCTCTCAAATATGTCTCAAGAAATTTATATTCCGGTCAACTTTCTGGAACAAGTTATTTTACAATTTTAAATGGAATTCAAGCAGATTGGAGAGCCTCTTATTCATCATCATTTAGAAATGAACCTGATTATAGAAGAAGTGCATATACAAGAGATATTGCTGATTCCAATAGCAGCGTACCATTTTTAGCATACCTTCCAAGAGATCCTGAATTTTATGCCGGCGGTAGATTTTATTCAAAGTTAGATGAGTTTAAAAGAGGTTTTGGATTAGACCTTTCTCAATCGATAGCATCAATAAAAATAAAATATGGTATAAATCATTTTAACAGTTCTAGATCTTTTAATGCAAGACTTTTAAGTGTTACAGATCCAAATAATGGTTCTGCACGCGGAGTTATCGGTAATTACGCACTCGACTCAGTTTATTCATCAGAAAATTTTGCTAATCGTTACATTGTAATGCGAGAATACTTTGACCCTGCGAATGATTACACATCATCGGATAATTTGTTTAGTTACTTCTTAATGATGGAATTGCCTTTTAATGTTCTTGATCAAAACTTTGTATTTATTACCGGACTAAGAGTTGAAAATTATGAGCTAAGGTTAAGAACAACATCATCTTTAGCAACAGGAATGAAACCAATTACTGTTGATAGATTTAACAGTGATATTCTTCCAGCATTCAATTTAATTTATCGTGCTAGTGAATCTATAAATATAAGGTTCTCTTTTAGCAGAACAATTAACAGACCTCAATTTAGAGAAATTGCTCCATTTCTTTACTACAACTTTGAAGATCAAACGCAGGTAAGAGGAGATACATCTATTATTCAAGCCAATATTGCTAATTATGATTTAAGATTTGAAATGTTTCCGGGAATTGGTGAACTGATCTCATTCAGCATTTTTCTAAAAGAACTTCGCAATCCTATTGAGCGTGTGTTTGTTGTGTCTACAGGACAAAATGATAGAAGTTTTGCAAATTCACCTTTTGCGCGTAATGCAGGATTTGAAATTGAATATAGAACTTCACTTGGAACTATTTGGAATCCATTGGACAATTTTAACCTAACCGCTAACTATTCACGTATATGGTCTGAAATTGAAGAAACAAATAAAGGTGTTGATAGAACTCTCCGACCAATGCAAGGCCAAAGTCCATATGTAGTAAATTTATCAATTCTATATCAAAATATAGAATTAGGATTTACTGCAAATCTAGCTTATAACAGATTTGGAAAAAGAATTATCGAAACTGCAAACTTTGGAGGCAATGATATTTATGAATTACCAAGAGACATTGTTGATTTCGTTTTAACAAAAAGCTTGGGAGATCATTTAGAGTTTAAACTTTCGCTAAAAGATTTTTTATCACAGCCTACAGAATATTTTGAAGATGATACTTTAGTAAGAAAATATACAACAAACGCCAAGCTGTCACTTGGCGTTGGTTATCGACTATAATTCACTAATTAGTAAACAATATCAGGAAGAAAGGAGGTTACTTAATGAATTAAAAAAAGTTTTCAAAGAGTTTATACAAACTTAACAATTTTTTAATAAAACAAGGAATACAAAAATGAATAAAATTTGGAGCATGATGTTATTTGCTTTGGTATTAGCTGTCCCTTCATTTGCTCAGCTAACCCCTACAGATAGTACAATATCTGGAAATATAACAGTTAACAGAGTTTTAGATAAGAATAAGGTTTATTTATTACAGGGATTTGTTTATGTAAAAGATGGTGCTACACTTACAGTTCCTGCCGGTACATTAGTTCTAGGTGAATCATCAACACAAGGTTCACTTATAGTTGAAAGAGGCGGAAAGCTTATTGCAAATGGAACTGCTCAAGAACCAATCGTTTTCACAAGCCAGCAGCCTGCAGGTTTAAGATCACGCGGCGACTGGGGTGGAATAGTTCTTTGCGGTAGAGCAGCTAACAACAGACCAGGCGGGAACTTTGTTGTTGAAGGTAACATCGGAAGTATCGCTGGTTATGGTGATTTAGGTTACGTTCAGGATGATAATGACAATAGCGGTATTTTGAGATATGTAAGAATCGAATTTAGCGGTATTCCATTTACTCCAAACAATGAAATCAATGGTTTAACCCTTGGTGCTGTTGGAAGAGGAACAACTCTTGAACATATTATGGTTAGCTATAATGGTGATGATGGTTTTGAGTTTTTTGGCGGTACTGTAAATGCAAAATATTTAATTTCTTACAAAAACTATGATGATGATTTTGATACCGATTTTGGATATTCAGGAAAAATTCAATTTGGTGTTGTAGTAAGAGATCCGCAATTAGCTGATGTTAGTAGAAGCGAAGGTTTCGAATCAGATAATGATGGTTCTGGCACAACAGCTTCACCAAGAACATCCCCAGTATTTTCAAATATGACAGTTGTTGGTCCTAAAAGATTAGCTACTGATGTTAGCGGTACTAATTTCCATGCAGATTTTTACTATGGCATTCATCATAGAAGATCTACCAGATTAAATTTATTCAATAGTGTATTTATGGGATATGATGAAGGTGGTATTTTCTTAGACGGAGCTACTGTTCAGGGAGACACTGCAAACTTTACATATAAAAACAACGTATTTACAGGTGTTACAAAATTAGTTGAACCGGTTACATATAATGCATGGTTCTCTAGTTATAATAATAGTTTATTACCAAATCCAAATGATGTTTTATTAAAAGCACCTTTCAATCAGACAAGTCCTGTTCTTGTTCCTCACGCTGGTTCAGTTCTTTTAAGTGGCGCATCATTTACAGATCCTAAAGTTTCTGATCCATTTTTTACTGCTACTTCATATCGTGGTGCTTTTAGTGGTGATGGAGCTCAGAGATGGGATATTGGCTGGGCAAACTATGATCCACAAGGAAATACTTATGCAAATTCGAATTTAGTTTGGTCATCAATAATCAATCTAACTAGTGCAACAGGATTTACAAAATCAGTTATTATTGGTCGTGGTAATGGTGCTACAGATGGTGTTGATGCATCATTTGGTGAAGCTAATTTACCTCCACTTCCTCCATCAGGTGTTGACATCAGATCTGATATCCCTACTGGATCAGAATTTGTCGCAATCGATATTAGAAGCAATACTACAACTTCAAGCGTTATTATATACACACTTGCAATGCAGGATGCTTCAGTACTTAACTGGGATCCTAACTTTTTGGGAGCTGGAAAGTTTACATTAAGAGATGGCTTAGGCGGAGTAGTATTCCCTAACCTCGATATGAAAGCAGCTTCATCTCAGTCAGTTACTGGTTTAGCTTCAGTTATAATTGAAGTTGATACAAGATATAATCAAACTTTAGTTGTTGGATCAGGTTGGAACTTAGTTTCTTTCCCGGGCTTCCACCCAAATAGTATGAGTGTTGATACTCTTTACAGAGGAAGAGATATTCCAACACCTGTGTACAAATATGCTACAAGTACTGGTTATGCAACAACTTCAACAATGGTTCCTGGAGAAGGATACTGGATGTTCCATAATGGTGTAAGAACTTATACATGGAATGGTACAGTTCAATCATCAGTACTTTATCCAAAACTAAATTATGCAGCAAGAACCGGTTACGAAGCAGAGGCTGGCTGGAGCATTATAGGTGGATACGATACAGATGCAGATGTTAACTTTATTAGAACTATGCCAGAAAACAGAAGAACTGGTTTAGTATTTAAATATGTACCTGGTTCAGGTTATTCTTCAGTAGGATCTTTAGAAGCAGGTAACGGACATTGGGTTGAATTAACCGGTGCTGCTACTATTTACATTCCTGGTTCTTTTGCAGGAACTTTAGGTAAAAATCCTTTGGATGAATTATTAAGCTCTGATTGGGCAAAAATTCACATAACAGATGCACAGGGTCAACACTATACACTTTATGCAGCTGATAAATCAACTGACTTAAGAATGTTTAATCTTCCTCCGGTACCTCCAGCAGGCTTGTTTGATGTAAGATTTGCTTCACAAAAATTTGTTGAAGATTTGTCAAACGGTCAATCAATTAACTTAACCGGTGTAGTATATCCTGTAACAGTTTCAGTTGAAGGAATGGATTTAAAATTAGAAGACGCTATCGATGGTTCAGTTGTAAACACAACTATTAAAAATGGAAGTTCTTTTACAATTTCTAATAGTAGTGTTAGTGTTCTTAAAGTTGGATCACAGGAAGTTGTACCTAATGAATATTCATTAGCACAAAATTTCCCAAATCCTTTTAACCCAACAACAACAATCAAATTTGCAATTCCAGAAGTAAGCAATGTAAAACTAACAATATACAATGCATTAGGTCAAAGAGTTGTAGAACTTGTTAATAGTACTTTAGAAGCTGGTTCATATTCATTCAATTGGGATGCTTCAAACGTTGCATCAGGATTGTATTTCTATGAATTAAATACAAACAATTTCTCTTCTGTTAAGAAGATGACATTGATGAAGTAATTTCTTTTTAGTGATTATCTGCTTCTGAAAATAAGCAGATAATTATTTTTTATTTCGAGGGCTTTTTACAAAATAATCTACTACCAATTAAGACACTAATTCCAAGCTGTCACTTGGCGCTAGTTATTAACGTAATCAAAAATTCAAAAGTAAGGAGGGTACTTAATGAATTAAAAAAAAGTTCTCAAAAAGTTTTAGGTTCGAGGGACTTGTTCTGTTCAAAACAAACAAAACAAATATTAAACTATTTATAACAAAGGAAATAGAATTTTTATGATACAAAAAAGAATAAATATACTTTTATTCACTATTGGGATGTTAATCATTAGCATGACTAACATATATGCCCAGGCTCAGATAAATGTACCGCTTCAAGTAACAAACAATGCTGCAACACCAACGTTATTAAATATGGCTGTTGGTTTGGATCTTACAGCAACAGCAGGTTTAGATCCTGCATTAGGTGAAGCAAATCTACCACCATTACCGCCAGCTGGTGCTTTTGATGCTAGATTTAGTTTAGGTGCTCAATCTTCTTTACGTGATTATCGTAATGCTCCAGCATTCCCATTTACAGGAAGTGTAACCCATATATTACAATGGCAGCAGCAATCAGGTGCAACTCAAGTTATCATTAACTACGATGTACCTGTAAATGCAACAATAACAATTCAGGATCAATTAGGCGGAATTGTATTTAATAGCGGTCCTTTAACCGGTACCGGAACATATTCAATTACATCTCCTTTAACAGCCGCAAATGTTATTATGGCTTATAATAATATCAGTCCAGTTGTTGCTGGTCCAGTTTTTAATATAGCTCCAGCTTCTCCACTTACAATTGCACCAACCGCAGTTGGTGGTTCAAATACTGCAAACGTTACAGTTAGTAACTCTGGTACAGCAGCATTGAACATAAGCGGAATTACATCTTCAAATTCTGAGTTTTCAATAGCTCCAACAACTGCTGCTATCCCTGTTGGTGGAAACCAGGTTTTTGTTGTTACATTTACTCCAGCTTCACTTGGTCCTAAAACAAGTAACTTAGTGTTTACACACGATGCTCCTAGTTCACCAACAACCTATGTTGTAAATGGTACAGGTGCAGATGCAGGTCCTACATTTGCAGTTAATCCTGCTTCTTTAAATTTTGGCTCAGTAAATCAAGGCGCTTCAGTAACATTGCCAGTGACTGTTAATAACGATGGTTTAACAAATACTTTAAGTATTACTGGTGTAACAACTGCAGCTCCATATTCAGTTAGCCCTGTAAGTGCAACTATTCCAGCTGGCGGTAGCCAGGTATTTAACGTAACATTTGCTCCAACAGCAGGTGGTAGTTTCCCGGGTACATTAACATTTACCCACAACGCAGCTGGTTCTCCTTCAGTTGTGAATTTATCAGGTAATGCAGCAGCTGTATTTGGGTTAGTGTTTGCTGATGAAGAAAGAATAGTTAAAGAAGATTCAAGTTATACAGATGTTATACAGTTAAAAAGTTTATCAGCTGTAACTCAAGCTATCCAGTTTAGATTGCTTGTTAATAAATCTTCAGATGATAATGCAATTGTTACTTTCCAAAATATTGAAAAAGGATCAGACGTTGCATCAAATCCAAACTGGTCATTACAATACGAAGTATTCAGAGGTCCTATCACTGCTAACGGTGCATCAGTAGATTCAATTTATGTTCTTCTTTACAATCTACAGCAGAATAGTGGATTAGCAGTAGGGGACTATGATTCATTACTAAAAGTTAACTTCTATGTAGTTGATCTTCCTGCTTTGGTTGATACTTCTAAATCATCATTTAGAATTACTCAAGAACAAGGTAGTACTTACCAGGGATTCCCTGTAAATATTTTAGGTTCACGTGATGAATTTAAAGTTAAAGTTACAAACAGAGCATCATCTTTAGGTGATGTTAACGGTGATGGAAGCATAGATATTCTTGATCTTATAAATGTAGTTGATCATATCCTTGGCAGAGATTCTCTTGATGCTGCTGAGTTTGCAAGAGCAGACATAGCTCCCTGGTCTATTGGTTTAGCAACTCCATCTCCTGACGGTTTAGTAAACGTACAGGATCTTGCAGTTATTCAAAACATAATATTAACAGGATTCTATCCAAGCGGTACAGCTCTTAATAAACCTGTTTATTTAGCAGGAAATGAAAAAAATTCCTTAAATAAAGTTAATGGTGCTGCTACTGTAAAATTACACATTACCAACGAAGGAATTGCTGTTAGACTAAATTCAGAGATCGGTATAAGAGGTGCTCAACTTGAATTCTCTAGCGTTAATGATAATACAAACAATATGATCATTGACTCAAAATTAGGCGGCGCTTATTATAATCAGATCAATGATCTTTTAAGAGTATTGTTATATGATCAGGCTGGTAATGCATTTGTTAGTGCTGGTGAAAATTTTGTTGCGAATATTCCTTTCAGTTTAGAAAATCCACAGGATATTACAGTTGAAAAAATAATTCTTGTTGATATAAACAATAAGAAAATTGGTGAGATAAACGTAGAAATATTCTATGAAAATGCACCAGAAATTCCTGTAGAATATTCATTATCACAAAATTTCCCAAATCCATTTAACCCAAGTACAAGTGTACAATTCTCAGTTCCTAAAGATGGATTCGTAACTATTAAAGTATACGATATGTTAGGTCAGGAAATCTCAACATTATTTTCGAATGTAGCTAAACGTGGTTTATATACATTAAACTGGAATGGAAGAGATGATAGTGGCAATCAAATAGCAAGTGGAAGCTATATCTATAGAATGTCTGCAAGCAATGGTGAATTTACACAGTCAAAGAAGATGATCTTCTTAAAATAAATCATTCAATATCTATCTCCCTTGTAATGAGGGAGATAGTTTTTTATAATTTAATAAAGGTGTCAAATGAAAAACATCTATTTGTTTTTAGTTATTTTTCTTTTTTCAATAAATATTTTAGCTCAATCTGATTCAATTCCAAGAGTAGTAGTCCCAATTACAATTAGTAATGATATTGGAAGTTTAAAGGTTCTTGAATTTGGATTGGATTCGTTAGCTAGCGATGATTTTGATTATATATTTGGTGAAGCAAATTTACCTCCACTTCCTCCACCAACCGCCTGGGATACAAGATTTTTGTTACCTGAAGGGGGTTTCAGCGGAGTTAAGAGTTCATTCAAGGATTTCAGAAATGCTCCATCTTTTCCCTTTACTGGTAGTAAAGAACATCGTTTGCAATATCAAGTTGGTTCAGGAACAACAGTAACAATCGCCTGGAATCTCCCTCCGAATATTACCGGTGTTTTACAGGATATAGTTATTGGTACCATTATAAATGTTCCAATGACAGATTCGGGTAGTTATATAGTGACACAACCTACAATATTTAATAAGCTAAAAATGACCGTAAATTATCAGGGAGTTATCCCTGTTGAATTGGTATCCTTTTTAGCTTCTGTCAGTGGAAAAAAAGTTAATCTTACCTGGCAGACAGCCACTGAATTAAATAACAGTGGTTTTGAAATCCAGAGGAAAACAGAAAACTCAAATTGGTTAAAGATTGGATTTGTTAATGGATTTGGTACTTCAACAGAAAAAAACTATTACAGTTTCTCTGATAATCTCACTTCCAATGAGACAGCTTATTATAGACTTAAACAAATCGATTTTAATGGATCATTTTCATATTCAAAAGTTATCAAAGTTGATTTTATTAATCCTATTGAATTTACTTTAAGTCAGAATTTTCCAAACCCTTTTAATCCTTCAACAACGATATCATTTTCTTTACCAAAGCAATCAAATGTAAAATTAATTGTTTACAACCAAATCGGACAAAAGGTAACAGAGTTAGTTAACAAAACACATTCTGCCGGTACATATAACTATACATGGAATGCTTCTCAACATTCATCAGGTATTTATTTTTATGAATTACAGACAGATGACTACAGATCAATTAGAAAAATGACATTAATTAAATAATTTCTAAGGATGAAGAGAATGAAAAAACTATCCCGTTTAATCTTTTTAATTGTACTGACAAATATTTTAACTTATGGACAAAATCAAGCTGCAATTGAAGCACATTTGATTCTGACTGACGGCATACAAACCGACACAGTATTTTTTGGAATAGATCCTACCGCTACTGATACTCTTGATTTTCATTTGCAGGAATATAATCTGCCACCGATTCCTCCCACTGGTGCGTATGACTTTAGGCTCTATTTACCGGTTGGCTCTTTTTCTGGAATTAAAAGTTCCTGGAGAGATTACAGAAATGGCAATCTACCATTTAGCGGGCAAGTAGAACATCGAATAAGATTTCAACGAGGAAGTGGTGATTCGTTAACTTTATTATATAGTTTTCCTTCAGAAATCGCTTGTGATCTAGTAGATCTATTTGGTGGGGTTGTAGTCAATACACAGCTGGTTGGAAATGGACAGTACACCATCCCAAATCCTGATGTCTTGCAACAACTAAAACTGTTGGTCAATTATATTAACGCAACTGATATTGAAGATGAAAATATTGAGGTAAGTGATTATAGTCTTTATCAAAATTATCCTAATCCTTTTAACCCCAGTACAAAAATTCGGTATTCAGTTTCTAGCAGTCAGTTTATTCAGCTAAAGATATATGATGTTTTGGGAAAAGAAGTTGCCTTGCTTGTCAACAGAGAACAATCGGCCGGAACATATGAGGTTAATTTTGATGGAAAGCATTTAACAAGCGGAATATATTTTTATTCTTTAAAAGCTGGATCTTTTACTGATACAAAAAGTATGTTATTGATAAAATAGCAAATTATATCATTCAATAATCAATACTTTAAGTTTAACATGAAAATATCTTTTGACAATGATGAAATTATTGTTGATCTAACTGAATCACGCATTAAACAAGTTGGTGGTGATAAGGAAATTACTCTATCAAAGAAAAATTTCCTTATCCCAACTCTTAAAGGAATGCCAAAGACTTATCACTACTATAACAGGAATAAAGTAAATCCTTACTACTTAAATTGTACTTGTAAAGAGTACCGGGATAGTATAAAATTATATCCATTGCGGGATATACGAAGAATGTGCAAGCACATCTTTTTTGTACTTACCCGCGATTTTAGTGCAAGGATAGACAGTTTAACAAATCTATTGCTCGAACATCAATTCTGGAAAAAAATTACAGATGTTTATGAAATAAATTTTAACAGTGAAAAACTTTATTTGAGTTTTAATAAAGAATATAAATTTGTTCTTGTTTACCGCAAGCAAGTAGAATGGAAATTTTATACTTTTTTTCCCTCTAATGACATTTGGGATAACAATCTTCCGCCTTACAAAGAATTGGAGAATAATAAATTTCTTTCCTACTTCATTAAGCAGCTTTACTATACGGATATAAAATCTTCTTTAGCTTCGTAATAAAAACCGCCTGAAGAGAGAATTCCAGGCGGCAGTCGAAGGAGAGAGGAGAGATTATAGGCTTTGCCTATCCCGTATTCAAATCTAACAATCAAATATTAACGTATGTTTAATTTAAGGTAATGAAAATATTAGGAGTGTATTAAGTTAATGTTAAGAACAACATTTAAATCAAAACATTACGAAAAATTATAAAATGATGTTTCTAAAAGTAGAATGGCAATGAAAAGTAATTTTGAATAACAATTATTTAATTGATAGTTCAGTTTGTAAAAGACTTAACCTAAACGAAAGTACATTTTTGTAAGATAAAAACTCTAAATACTCTGTTTGGTTTTTTATTTTTTCGAGACGGGAATTGTATTCATTAACTTCGTTTTCTTTGATCAACTGATTCAGTTTGTTTAGTTCGGTTTTAATCAATTGTGATTTTTTTTCAACATCTTTAACTACTGAAAGGTTTTCCATAAATCCAATAAAATCTTTTGTATCCATAATATTCTCTCTTTTAGTAATTATTAGTTTCAGAGATAAAAATGGAACAACAAAAGAAATTTTCCAAATTAAATTTTACTTTACTTCTAGCAACATTCAGTTTTTATGAAGCAATATTGCAAAATAATGTAACTTTTTAAGAGTAATTAAATCAAGATTAAATTAATAACATTGGGATAACACATTAATAACCCAACTATAAACTATTTGATTAAGATCATCTTTTTCGTTTCTGCAAATTCACCCACTTTAACAGTATAAAAATATATCCCGCTCGGTAAAGACGCATTGAGATTTGAATCAGTTGGCGGGAATTGCACACTATAAGAGCCTGAAGATTTTTCTTCGTTTACAAGAGTCACAATTTCTACAC
>JBATOT010000059.1:0-57301 GCA_049291095.1 Ignavibacteriaceae bacterium
TACCTGTTCCATATCCGGTTAAAGATTCACTCTCAGTTTCATTCGAGTACAAACAAAATGCTGAATATTTTTCTTTTATTTCAGATGAGAATCTTGTAACATTTGGAGAGTTTGGATTGATAAGAGATGTTGGAACTCAAACGATAAACATAAATCCAATTAAGTTTGAAGCAACTACAAATAAAATTAAAATTTATTCTAAAATAATTTTTAAAATTAATTTTGGCTCTAATGGAGTTTTGTCACAAAATCCGGCAGATGATTTTCTTGACGGTGTATTGTTAAATTATGAAGTAGCCAAATATTGGAACAATCAAAATATTGCTAAAACCTTAAATAAACTTGCTGTTACAAATAGTGTTCTTGCAACAGGTAAATGGGTAAAGTTTGAAACTCCGGATGAAGGTATTTATAGGATTTCAAAATCTGATTTAACATTATATGGAATTGACGCAAATTCAGTTGATCCAAGAACTATAAAAATTTATAACAACGGTGGTAAAACTTTACCAGAAAATATTAATGATACTCGTCCTGCTGATCTAGTTGAAAATTCAATTTTAGTTGTTGGTCAGGATGATGGAAAATTTGATGATGGAGATTATATATTATTCTATGGAAGAGGAGTTAGTTTTTGGGATTTTGATGCAAACGGTTCGACTATCAAAAGATATTTTCATCCGTATTCAGCAAAAAATTATTTATGGATAACATCCGGCGGCTCAAACGGAAAAAGAATGAGCGATAAACCAGGATTAAATTCAACTGCTTCATTTAATCAAACCACAACTTCAGCCTTTGCTGATTGGGAAGTTGATAAAATTAATTTAGGTAAAACAGGGCGTCAAAATTTTGGAGATAATTTTACTTCGTCGGTTAATTCCAGAACTTATACTAATACACTAAACGGTAGAGTAAATGGTACTCCAATAAATTATAATTTTAGATTTGCTGTAGGAAGTTCCTCAGGTTTAACATTAACTGTGAGCGAAAATGGCAATCAACTTATCTCTCAGAATTTAAATGGGTACGGCAGTACATCATATGTAGCTGGATATGCGTATCCAATCTCTACCCTCTTTAATGGAAATTTAGTTGATAATAGGAGTGTTCTAAATTTTTCAGTAAATCCCTCAAGCGTTACTTCAACAGGTTACCTTGATTATTTTACCATTCAGTATGAAAAAGAGTTGAAAGCCTTTTCAGATAATATCTTATTCTTTTCTAATTCTGTTTCCGGAACAGTTGAATATTTCTTAAATGGATTTACCTCTTCCAATATCAAAGTTTTTGATATTACAAATTTTACTGATGTAAAATTTGTAACAAATTATTCTATGTTAAGTGGTGGAGAGTGCAGATTTCAGTTTTATGAAAATACTACTCAAAGATCAAAATATTATGCTGTGGGCAGCGATATTTTTAAAACACCCATCAATCCTGTAGAAGTGCAAAATTCCAATTTACGAGGAGAAGAACAGGGAGCTAAATTTATTATAATAACACATAGTGCTTTTCGTGAAGCAGCAGATCAATTAAAAAATTATAGGGAAAATGAGGCTCCGGTAACAATATCTACCAAAGTAGCCGACATTGATCAGATATATAATGAATTTTCTGGTGGAGTTTTAGATCCAACGGCTTTGCGTGATTATTTAAAATATGCATTTGATAATTGGCTGATAAAGCCACAGTATGTACTTTTATTTGGAAAAGGAACATATGATTATAAAAACATAGAAGGTTATAACGATAATTTTATTCCAACCTGGCAGACAACTGAATCATTATCATTACTTAATTCTTTTACGACAGATGATTTTTTTATTAATGTCTCTGGTGAAAGTAAAGTTGATTTGTTTCTTGGAAGAATAACTTGTACAAATATCACTCAAGCAAATGATATAGTTAATAAAATTAAGAAATATGAACTTGATCAGGAAAAGGGTGATTGGAGAAATTTGGTGACTTTGATTGCCGATGATGGTTATACATCCAAAGGGGCGGAAATTCCGTTGTGGGAACATACTAGACCTTGTGAAATTATTTCTAATACTTTACCTAAATCTTTTAATACTCGTAAAATTTATAGTGCTGCCTATCCCGATGAAATAACTGGTCAAGGGCGAAGAAAACCTCAAGTCAATAAAGAAATAATTGATGCTATAAATGCCGGTACCTTATTTGTCAATTATGTAGGTCATGGCAGTCCTGAGTTATGGGCTCATGAAGTAATATTTGAAAAAAGTGTAACACTTCCTCAATTAAAGAATGATAAATATTTCTTTTTATGTGCCGCTACTTGTGATTTTGGTTATTTTGATATTCCTAATTATCAAAGTGCTGCTGAAGCCTTACTGTTTTTACCAAACTCAGGGTCTATAGCCGTTTATTCAGCTACAAGGCTTGTATTTTCCTCTTCGAATCATGATTTAAATTATTCACTTATTAATTCAATATTTAAATCAGTTCCAGATACTCTAAATTTATTATTGCCAATCGGAAAAGCATCATATTTAACTAAACAAATTTATAATCGACCAAATGATCAAAAATATAACATTTTAGGTGATCCAACCATAAGATTATTAGCCCCACAATATTCTGCTAAAATAGATTCCATAAATGGACAGGATTTAAGCTCCAATGTTCAAATTAAAGCTTTAAGCTCAACTGATATTTATGGAGAGGTTATAAAACCTGATAATACTTTCTGGTCCGATTTTAATGGTGAAGGTCTTTTAACATTTTATGATTCCGAGCGAACAGTTAGATTAGATGCTGTAGATTTAGATGTTAATATTCCTGGTGGAGTAATATTTAAAGGAAGAGTTTCAATTACAAATGGTAAATTTTCTGAAAAGTTTGTAGTTCCTAAAGACATATCTTATGAAAATAAAAACGGTAAAGTTATTTTTTATTTCCTAAATAGTTCTGTTGATGGGCTTGGATATACGGATAAAATTATTGTTGGTGGCACAGATAGTTCAAATTCAAATGATGGTAAAGGACCGGAAATTGAAATCTATTTTGACAATGTTGCATATAATAATGGCTATCTTGTAAACGAAAACCCAAAATTAATTGTTAATCTTGTTGATGATACTGGATTAAATACAACAGGAACAGGAGTTGGGCATAAGCTTGAAGGAATATTAAATCGGGAAATTACAAATCCAATTGATTTTTCTAATTATTTTACTGGTGATTTAAATGCTGGTGGTAAATCCGGTGCGATCAATTATAACTTTAGTTCATTAGAAAATGGCGATTATGAATTACTTGTAAAAGCCTGGGATGTATTTAATAATTTTTCTGAAGAGAATACTTACTTTACTGTTGTTGATGGAAATGATTTGGTTATCAGAGATATTTATAATTACCCGAATCCATTTAGTGAAAAAACTCAATTTACTTTCCAGCAAAACTTATCAAAACCTATTGATGTTAAAATAAAAATTTATTCCATCGCCGGCAGATTGATTAAAGAAATTGAACAATCTAATATTAACGATAGATTTGTAGTTATAGATTGGGATGGAAGAGATGAAGACGGAGATCAGTTAGCAAACGGTACATATCTTTATAAACTAATTATTAAATCAATTGATGGCGAGTTTAATAAAAGTGTACTTGGTAAATTAGCGGTTATTAAATAGTTAGCCATAAAAAAAATGTGTTTCATATATAAGTTCTTAGTTATATTTATTGTTCAAACAAAAATAGAAATTTAAATAATCTTATTATCTCGGAGGATAAAAAATGAAAATAGTTCTCAGACTTATGATGATCAGCATGCTGTTCGGAATTTATGCTAATGTCTCGTATGCACAAGGTGAAGCTGCTGTTCCATTCTTGTTACTTGCTCCAGACTCCCGCGCCGGCGGTATTGGTGAATCTGGATCAGGACTTGCGGATAATTCTGCTGCAATATTCTGGAATCCTGCTGGTATTGCATTTTTAACAGGAACTGAAGTTAGTATTACACATAGTAACTGGCTTCCACAATTTAATCTTGATTTGTTTTACGATTATCTAACTTATAGACAATATTTTGAAGAACTTGGTGGTAGTGTTACCGCAAGTATAACATATATGAACTTTGGTGAATTTGTTAGAACAGGTGAAGCAGATCCAACTCCGATTGGCACGTTCAGATCTTTTGACGCTGCTTTAACTTTAGGGTATGCAACAAAACTTTCCTCTGATTGGGGATTAGGTTTTAATTTTAGATTAATTCATAGTCGTTTATCAGATCAACCAACTGCTGAAGAGCAAGGAAGTGGTGTTGCAACTTCAGTTAGTTTTGATATTGCTGCAATGTGGAGACCTGAAACTTTTGTTCTACCATTACTTGATGAAGATATTGGTGGAAAATTCAGTTTAGGCGTTAACTTAAGTAATCTTGGTCCGAAGATTTATTACATAGATAAATCTCAAGCAGATCCGATTCCAACAAATTTTAGATTCGGTTTTGCTTACAAAGTTATTGATGATGAATTCAATAGCCTCATTTATACTTTAGACTTTAGTAAATTGTTAGTAAGCAGAGATAGCACTGGCTCAGATGAATTTTATTCAGCCTTATTTACTTCTTGGGGTGATGAACCTTTTAGTAATGAACTAAGAGATATAGTTACATCTATGGGATTAGAATATTGGTATGGAACGCCTGGTGATTTTCTTTTTGCACTCCGTTCAGGATTTTTCTATGAAGATCCTTCTTATGGAAATAGAAAGTTTTTAACATTTGGTGCTGGTATCAGGTATGATATTTATGGATTCGATTTTAGTTATATAACAACTTCAGTTTTCAAAAATGGAGAAAACCATCCTTTATCAGATACATTAAGATTTACAGTTCTAATAGGATGGGGAGCTGTGCCTGAATCAACAAGAGGATTACCAAGGGGAATCTAAAAACTTATGAAGAAAAATCTTCTAACTCTAGTAATTTCTTTAATGATTTTGGGCAGTTCATCTGCCCAAAATTTTATAGGAAGCTTAAATCCAAATCCAATACAAAAGTCTCAAATTGCTGCTGAAGATACTATTAAAATTTTAGCAGTGATGGTAAATTTTTTAGAGGATAAGGATGGTGCAACTTTTGGTAATGGTAAGTTTGGAACAATCTATTCTCAAAACTATGGTAATGATATTTTAGATCCGCTGCCGCACGATAGAGATTATTTTGAATCTCATCTTACATTTGTTAAAAATTATTATCAGAAAGTTTCGAACGGAAAAGTTTCAATAGAATTTACAATTTTACCTGATACTTTTTCTGTTACAAAAACGATGAGAAATTATTCTCAAATTCCTGGGTCCGATGATCTTTCGCCAGTTGGACAATTTGCTCAGGAAGTTTGGACGAAAGCTGATCAAATCTATCCTGCTTTCAATTTTTCTGACTACAATGTTTTCTTAATATTTCATGCTGGTGTTGGAAGAGATATTTCTTTACCCGGAAGTATTGGTAATGAAAGAGATTTACCTTCAGTATATCTAAGTGAAAAATCTCTAACAAATATTTTTGGACAAGCTTTTTCTGGTTTCCCTGTTTCAGGTGGTTCATTTTTTATTAAAAATAGTATGATAATTCCTGAAACGGAAAGCAGGGAATTAGAAACCATTACAGGAAAATTTTTATTTGAAATTACTATTAACGGATTGTTAGTTGCTAGTGTAGCCAGTCATTTAGGATTACCTGATTTATTTGATACCGAAACTGGATATAGTGCAATTGGCAGATTTGGCCTAATGGATGGTCAATCTATTTTTGCGTACAATGGATGTTTTCCGCCCGAACCTTCAGCCTGGGAAAAAATATATTTAGGCTGGACGGATGCAATTTCTGTTTTACCTGGTAACTACTCTATTAATCTTGTGGCTGATTTAGCCGCAACGTTAGCTGATACCGTGATATTAAAAATTCCATTAAACTCATCTGAATATTATTTAGTAGAAAACAGACAAAGAGATGTATTGAGTGATGGTTCAAATCTTTCTTATAAATCAAACGGAAATATTATAAATAGACAATTTGTAAAAGATACAACAGGTTTTTACAGCTACGATACCGATTCTTTATCCGGAGTAGTTTTGGATGTGGATGAATTTGATTGGGCTTTGCCAGGTAATGGAATTGTTGTATGGCATATTGATGAGAATGTGATTAATGAAAAATTATCAGCAAATAAAATTAATGTTGATAAAACAAGACGCGGTGTTGATGTTGAAGAAGCAGACGGAGTTCAGGATATTGGCGAAAAGTTTATAACAATTTTTGGTGATGAAGTTATTGGTGAAGGGACAGATGAAGATTTTTGGTATTCTGGAAATAAAGCAGAACTTTATGAAAATATTTTTGGAAAAAATACACGGCCTGATACCAGAACCAATTCTGGTGCAAACAGCCTAATAACTTTAAAAGATTTTTCACCTGTTTCAAATAAAATGTCATTTAAAATAGAATATGGTGATTCTGTTATTAAACCATTATTTGTTTCAAGTTTAGTTGATTCATTTAAAACCACAAGCATAACTTTTATTGATGCAGAAAAGTATCTCTTTGGAGTTAATTCTTTAACAGGATTAAGTATCTCTAATGGTGATTCTATACTTCAAACAATTCCCGATTTTTCAGACTTCAAACCAGCTTCTGTAAAATTTGGTAATAATAGTTATTTAGTTGGCGTAAAAGTTGGCAGCTCTGCACAGCAGTTTCCATCAAGCATTAATTTTTATAGCTATGATGGAGCAACATCTGCGACCAGCAATACGAATCTTACTCAAATTATAACCTCTCCACCCGTAATCAGAAAAACTGTAACGGAAGTTTATGAAGTATTATTTGGAACTAATGATGGCAAGATTTTAATATATGAATTAACATCTTTACTTAGCGGAAACAATATCCCAAAATCTGAAGTATTAGTTGAAGCAGGAGTAGAAGTAAAGCAGATAGCATTAAGTGGTTCAAAGATTTTTGCAATTGCTCAAAAATTGGATAGCAATGCTAAGTATGATTTGGTATATAATGATGGAAGCATAATAAAGTTTAATGATGAAAAATTATTAAAACTTGCTGTTACTGTTGATGCACAAGGCAATGACATTTCTGTTATCTCATCTGAGAAAACTGACGAATATTATTTTTATATAACATTAAATGATTCTGTTGTTTCATCCATAAAAACTGGATCTGCTGAAACTGCAAAATCATTTTCTCTAGCAGACATTAAGAATGAAGGTAATAATTATCTTATCTTAAATAACAATACTAAGATTGAAGCTTATAATCTTAACGGATCTTTGGCCGATAATTTTCCATATGAATTAAAAGATGGTGATGAGTTTATCGGTTTGCCGCTTAGTGCAGATATTGAAGGTGATTTGAAATCTGAAATCATAACGTTTTCAAAAACGGGAAAAGTATTTGCATTTGATGGTGGTTCTGGTAAAGTGATAGATGGATTTCCAATCTCTTTTGGTGATACACCGATATCCGATCCTATACTTTTTAATTCTGGTAATAAAATTGGTTTGGCCGGAATTGATAGTACAAGTAGTTTCAGTGGTTGGGCTGTTTCATCTACGTTAAACAGAATTGACTGGGCAGAAGTATTTGGCTCAAATACTAATTCTTCTGTTCTAGGCAAAGCATTAGAAACTCAAAAAAACAATTCTTTCTTTCCGGGCAATCGTGCATACAATTATCCAAATCCGGTTTATAGTGGTGAAACTGCAATTAGATATTATGTAAATGAAGATTCAAAAATAAATATTAAAATTTTCGATCTTGCAGGAGATTTTGTTGCTGAGTTAAATGATGATGCTTTTGGAAATATGGATAATGAAACTATTTGGAATGTTGGTGATATTCAAAGCGGAGTTTATCTTGCACGAATTGAAGCTACTGGATCTAGTGGCAAGTCGGAATCGGTTGTTATTAAAATTGCTGTTGTTAAATAATTTCTTTATTCATCTCAAAAAATCTTTTTTATGAAATTATTAATCTTGTTATTCTTATTTGTTTATTCTTCAAACACTTTTGCACAGTTTACAGATTTTCATCCTGAGCTTGATTGGTATACAATTAAAGGTAAACATGTTGAAGTTCATTTTCACGATGGGGCAGAAAGAACTGCTCAAACTATACTTAAAATTGCAGATGAAGTTTGGGATCCGATTTGTTCATTATATGGATATGAACCAGATAAAGTTCATTACATCGTAAAGGACATCGATGATTACTCAAACGGTGCAACATATTTCTTTGATAATAAAATTGAAATCTGGACAAGTGCATTAGATTTTGATTTGCGCGGTGCACATAATTGGTTAAGAAATGTGATCTCACATGAGTTTACTCACATGGTTCAAATTCAAGCTGCTATGAAAGCAACCAGAAGTGTGCCTGCCGTATTTTTGCAAGTACTTACTTATGAAGATGAGCGTAGACCGGATATTCTATATGGCTTTCCTAATGTTATAATTTCATATCCTCTTGCAATGGTAAATGTACCAGCCTGGTTTGCTGAAGGTACAGCACAATACATGCGTAAAGAATTGAATTATGATAATTGGGATTCTCATCGTGATATGATTTTAAGATCTTATGCACTTGATAATAACATGTTGACATGGAACGAAATGGGCGTATTTGGTAAAACAAGTTTAGGAAATGAATCAGTTTATAATTCCGGTTTTGCATTGACCAAATATATTGCTCAAAAATATGGTGAAGATAAACTTGGAAAAATAACGAGAGATTTAGGTAGTTTTTGGAACTTTAGTATAGATGCGGCATTTAAGGATATCTTAGGTAAAGATGGTGACGAAATTTATGATGAGTGGAGTAGCTTTTTAAAATCCGACTATCGTAAACGAATTGAAAAAGTTTTAGCGAACAATATTACTGGTGAACAAATTACCAAAAATGGATTTGGAAATTTTTATCCAACTTATTCAAAAGATGGAAAAAAAATCTATTACATCTCAAATAAATCTTCAGATTATTTTGGACCGGCAGGAATTTATGAATATAATTTAGAAACGAAAGAAGATAAAAGTATTGCTACCGGTGTAAGATCAACTTATTCATTTATTCCCGGACAAAATAAAATAGTTTTTGCTAAAATTTCTGAGGACAATGAAGATTGGTATAATGTCCACGATCTTTTTATATAT
This sequence comes from Ignavibacteriaceae bacterium, assembly GCA_049291095.1. GTDB lineage: Bacteria > Bacteroidota > Ignavibacteria > Ignavibacteriales > Ignavibacteriaceae > IGN3. The sequence goes on from JBATOT010000059.1 coordinate 9,193, forward strand.
GATTTAGATGATGAAGAAGAAACTCGTTTAACTTTTAATTTAAGGGCTAATCATCCTTCAGTTTCTAATGATGGTAAAAAAATTGTTTTTCTTTTTCAAAAAGATGGAACTACAAATTTAGGCTCTGTAGATATTGATGGAAAAAACTTTAAGCGATTAACTTTTTTTGAAAACGGGGAACAGGTTTATAATCCAAAATTTTCTAATGATGATTCATATATTGTATTTGATTACTCTTATGGTAACACTCGTGATATTGCAAAAGTAAATATTGATGGTGGTAATATTGATTTTATTATTTCTACTGATAAAGATGAAAGAAATCCTGAATTTGACAAAGATGGTAATTTAATTTTTTCATCTGATAGAACTGGTATTTTTAACATTTACAAGTATGATTTAAATACTAAGAATCAGAAGCAGTTATCAAATGTACTTGGCGGAGCGTTTATGCCAAGTATTTCTGAAATGGGTGATATAGTTTATTCAGGTTATACATCAACAGGATATAAAATATTTAATATATCTAAGGATGAGCAAAATAAAGTGATTGATGGTAATGACTATGTTTGGCTTTCAAATCCGCCTTTAGAAACTGATAAGCCATTTGGAGATATAAATAAATTTAATCTTTCATCATTAACAAATTATGAAGATAAAGGTCTAACATTCGCAGCAAAAGATAAGTATTCTGGTGCATTTACTCGCTTAACTTTTTTCCCTTTCTTAAGATTTGATAATTATAACACAGGAAATTCATTTGTAGAAAAATTTAAACCCGGTGTTTTTGTTACAACAAATGATATGTTGAATAGGTATTCAATTTTTGCAGGCGGCTCTTTGAATGCAAGAATGGAAAGAGATTTGTTTTTTGTTTTTGATTATAGAAATAAACTTCCTCTTATAAGTTCTCTTGGATTAAAACCAGAAATTTCAATAGAGTTATATAGCATAAGCCGCAAAGCTGACGTTGATATTTATTTTGGTGCAGATACTGTTGGAAACATTGTTAACTACGATTACATAATTCCAACTGATGTATCATATAATCTTTTTGAATTTGATTTTATTATTCGACATAGACTTTTCTCACGTGATCAGAATTTACAATTGAAGTATGTTTTTAGTAGTTACACTGCTGCACTTGGCAGTTTTCTTCTGCCTGATGAAAACAAGACTTTATATCCTACAACAAAAGATAACTACTTTAATGGAAGCAATATAGAAGCTAAATATACCTGGCGTTCAATTCTTCCTACTAAAGATGATGAAATCAATCCTGTGGGACTTGATATAAACTTAACATATAACTATGAGTTTAATGATTTTAATGAAAGCGGCGAATACACAGTTGAAGATGGAATATTGAAACCTCAGTATTCTAATTTCAATTTTCACAGATTGGAATTAAAAACCGGTTTGTTTATGCCATTGTTTGATTCGCATACTTTTAATACTACACTAAGATTGGGTTCTATTTTAGGTCCGCAGCAACCAGACTTTTTTGATTTTTATCTTGGTGGATTACTTGGTATGAAAGCATATCCTTTCTATGCAGTTAGTGGAAATGAAGTGGCATGGTTAAACTTTACTTATAGATTTCCTTTATTTAGAAATATTGATACAAAAATCGGACATTTATACATTGATAAAATGTTTCTATCATTTAATGCTGATATTGGAAATGCCTGGAATGGTGCATTACCTGAACTTGACCAATTTAAAAAAGGAGTTGGTGCAGAATTAAGAATTCAGTTAAATTCATATTATTTATTTCCAACTAGTATTTTCTTTAATGCATCTTATGGATTTGATGAATTCAGTAGAGTCGTAAATGATGAAACAGTTACGTATGGTAAGGAATGGAGTTTTTATGGAGGCATACTTTTCGGATTTGAAATCCTAAACTTTAATCAATCTCCTAATAGAAGATAAGGAAGAGTATGAAATCTTTTATGTTAATAGTTATTGTAACCTCTATTTCTTTAAGTTTATTCTCACAAGAAAATAAAACATACTATTTAACAGGCAATCTGTCATCCGATGCAAAACAGTTGCTTACTAATTTTAATGAGCCAACAAATCCACAATTATTATTATCTCCTCAAAATAAAAAATCACCAGTACTAGCTGGAGTTTTATCTTTGTTAATTCCTGGTGCAGGAGAAATATATTCGGAAGAGTATTTAAAAGCGGGAATATTTCTTGCAATTGAAGCTGCTGTAATTACAACTGCTGTTATTTATGACGGAAAAGGAGATGATAAAACTACTGAATTTCAAAACTATGCTGATGATTATACAAATAATGATCCCGTAACTGGACATAACTGGAATGTTGTAAGATATGCTCAATGGCTTATTGATCACGAGGGTGCTGATCCTAATATCAGATTAGATAATCGAGATATTAATGATACTCAACAACCGCCTTGGGATAGAGTAGATTGGGCATTATTAAATGCTTCAGAAAAAGGTTCACATAAGCTACCCAGGTACGGTGAACAACAATATTATGAACTCATTGGTAAATACCATCAATATTCTTCTGGATGGAATGATTTTTCAGGTGCTGGTAACAAAGATCAAATTTCACCTAACTTTACATTCTATTCAGGAATGAGAGGAGAGGCAAATGATTTTTATTCAACAGCCTCTACCGCAGTAATTGGAATTTATGTTAACCACTTTTTAAGTGCATTAGATGCAGTTTGGTCTGCGGCTCAATTTAACAACGATCTTGCAGTTAAAATTAGATTAGAAAATTTACAATTAACTAATCGGACAGAGTTTATACCCACATTATATTTATCTTATAATTTTTAATTTTATTTAAATACCTTCATTTAATTGATTTAAGGGGACATTTAGCCTAAACTTATTTTCATTCCCAAATCATATTTCTGTATTTTTACACTATGAAATTACCATTAGTAGCAATAGTAGGCCGACCAAATGTTGGAAAATCAACACTTTTTAACAGATTAATTGGAAAAAGAGAAGCGATAGTCGATGATCAAAGTGGAGTAACTCGTGATAGAAATTATGGTGAATGTGATTGGAATGGCAAAAGATTCCGTCTAATTGATACAGGTGGTTACGTTCCCGAATCTTCAGATTTATTTGAAACTGCAATCAGAGAACAAGTTGAAGTTGCAATCGAAGAGTCTGATTCAATGATTTTTTTGGTAGATGTTAAAAATGGAGTTAATCCGTTTGATGAGATTATAATCGACTTACTTCGTCAATCCGGCAAAAAATATTTTTTAGTTGTTAATAAAGTTGATGCTGAATTGCATGTTGCCGCAGCAAGTGAGTTTTATTCACTTGGAGTTGATTTTGTGTACGATATCTCAGCACTGAGCGGCAGAAAAACCGGTGATTTGCTTGATGATATTACTCGAGATTTTCCAACTGACGATTTAATTGAAGAAGACAAAAGATTAAAAATTGCGATAGTTGGCCGACCAAATGTTGGTAAATCATCTTTAACAAATGCATTACTTGGAGTTGAAAGAAGTATTGTAACTGATATTCCTGGCACAACTAGAGATAGTCTTGATTCGATTCTAAAATATTATAATGAAGAAATTGTATTAGTTGATACGGCAGGACTTAGAAAGAAAAAGAAAGTTGAAGAAAGTATAGAGTTTTTTTCAAACATCAGAACTTTTAAAGCGATTAGTGAAAGTGATGTTACTGTTTTAATGCTTGATGCTAAAACCGGATTTGAAAAACAAGATCAGAAGATAATTGATGAAGTTGTTAGGTGGAGAAGAGGACTAATTATTGCAATTAATAAATGGGATTTGATAGAAAAGGAAACGAATACAGCAAGAAAGTTTGAGCTTGATATAAAAGATAAATTAGGTACAGTTGATTTTGCGCCAATAATTTTTATTTCAGCTTTGACAAAGCAAAGAATTTTCAAATTGATTGACCTCTGTAAGAAAGTTCAGGAAGAAAGAACTAAAAAAATTCCCACTTCAGAATTAAATGATGCACTACTCCAGGAAATAGAAAAAAATCCACCACCTTCAACTCCTACAGGCAAGGAAATTAGAATAAAGTTTGTTAATCAGGTTGGGGATTATTACCCAATATTTTTATTCTTTAGTAATTACCCGAAACACATTCCTGATCATTATAGAAGATTTTTGGAGCGAACCATTAGAAGAATTTATGGTTTTGAAGGAGTTCCGATAACTGTGAGTTTTAGACAAAAATAAATTTTAAAGTTTATGGTAGACAATTTTTATTTAGTTGAACATCCAATAATTAAGAGAGATGTTACAATTCTCAGAGATAAAAATACTGACTCTGAAACATTTCGATCTGCACTTCAAAGAGTATCAAATTTATTGGCAGCTGAAGTATCAAAAGATTTTTCACTTACCAAAATTGAAGTTGAAACTCCATTAGAAAAAACGATGGGCAGTAAATTATCTAATGACGTTATACTTGTGCCTGTATTGCGCGCCGGTTTGGGAATGGTGAACGGTTTTTTGCAAATTATTCCAGAAGCGAAAGTCGGACACATTGGTTTGCAAAGGGATGAGGAAACTTTAAAACCTATTGAATATTATTACAAAGTTCCAAAAAATCTTGAATTAGCTGAAGTGGTAATGCTTGATCCAATGTTGGCAACTGGAGGAAGTGCTTCTGAAGCATTAAAGTATCTTAAAAATCGAGGAGCTAAAAAATTAGTGTTCGCATGTTTAGTTGCTGCTCCGGAAGGTATCCAAAAAATTGTTGCTGAACATCCTGATGTAAAAATATTTGCAGGAGCATTGGATAGAGAACTTAATAGTAAAGGTTATATTCTTCCCGGATTAGGCGATGCTGGCGACAGGACATTTGGAACACTTTAAAGAAAACTTATTTTTCTTAACATTACTTCTACTTAGTTTTAATTCAGCTAATGGTCAGATCTTTCCTGATAAATCCATTCACAAAATTCTAAAATCTGGCATTGATTTAATTATCGATCAAAATTATTCAGAAGCTGAAAAATTATTTATTCAATTAGAAAAGACGAGAAAAGATATACCTTTGGGTAAAATCTATATTGCTGCAGTTCACATAGCAAAAGCCTATGATTATCAGCAACCATTTGATGATGAAATAATAAAAAAAAATCTTAATGCAGCAAAGAAAATTTCGGAGAGATTGATCGAAACTGATCCGGCCAATATTTGGTACAATTACTATCTGGCATTATCTAATGGTTATATTGCTTACTATGATGCTTTACGAGAAAGCTGGCTTCAGGCTTTTTCTACAGGATTAAGTTCGGTTTCATTATTTGAGGATTGCTTAAGTATTGATAAGAATTTTTATGAAGCTTATATAGCTATCGGTAGCTATAAATTTTGGAGAAGCAAAAAAACAGAATTCATTAATTGGCTGCCATTTATTGATGATGAAAAAGAAACCGGAATTAAGTACCTTAAAAATGCTGTTATTCACTCTGGATATAATTCTCACTTAGCAATTCATTCTCTTGTGTGGATTTATATAGAACAAGAAGATTATAAAGAGGCTATAAAAGTCGCAGAAAATGCTTTATTAAAACATCCACGATCAAGAATTTTTAAATGGGGATTAGCCAGAGCTTACGAAAATATTGATGTCAATAAATCAGCAGAACTTTATAATGAAATTTTGGAATCATATCCCAAACATCTTAAATCGAATAAGATTAATGTAGTTACATTGAAGCACCTTATAGCGCAACAACTTATAAAAAGTGGTAAGAATGATGAAGCATTACAGATTTGTAACGAAATTTTATCAATTAATGGTTATACTGAGTTCGAACAAGAAAGATTAGGGAATCGATTAGAAAGAGTAAAGGAACTCAAAGCATCACTATTAAAGCGTTAATCCACAATATTTAGACCTTTCATCCCCTTTAACAAATCATTAAAAAAAACTAAATTGATTTTGATTTTTAAATGTATCCATTATCCTTTTAGCGATGGCAATAGAAAATTCTAAATATCAAAAAATGTTAGAAAACCTTCTAAGTATTTGTAAAAAAAATATTAGTACGGTTAATGAAGCACTAATTTCAAAAGCTTTTGAGTTAAGTCTTGAAGCACACAAAAATGATTTACGTGCATCTGGTGAGCCTTATTTTACTCATCCTTATGAAGTTGCAAGCATTGTAGCTGAGGAATTTCCACTGGATGATGTAACTATTGTAAGTGCACTTTTACATGATGTTGTAGAAGATACCGAATACTCACTTGATTTTATGAGAAGAGAATTTGGTAAAGAAGTTTCTGAGATTGTAGATGGTGTTACGAAGATAAGCGGAATTTTTAGAGGACACGAAATTACAAAGGCAGAAAATTATCGTAAGTTATTACTTTCGATGGTAAAAGATGTTAGGGTAATTCTCGTAAAGTTTGCTGATCGATTACACAATATGCGCACGTTGGAGTTTGTTAGTCCTGATAAACAAAGACGGATTGCACAAGAAACTTTGGAAATATACGCTCCGTTTGCACATCGTTTTGGATTAGGAAAGGTAAAGTGGGAGCTTGAAGATCTTGCTTTTAAGTATTTAAACAGGGAGGCTTATGAAGAGCTTGCACGAAAACTCAAATCCAAAAGAAGAGATCGTGAATCTTATATTAAAAAGTTTTCTGAACCAATTGTTACTAAGCTTGAAGAAGCAAATTTAAAATTTGAATTGAGCGGCCGACCTAAACATCTTTATAGTATTTATAGAAAAATGGTAAGGCGTAACAAACCTTTTGAAGAAATATATGACTTGTTTGCGATAAGAATAATTATTGATACTCAAAACAGAAATGATTGTTACACAACTCTTGGTGTAGTTAACCAGGTTTATCTTCCCGTACCGGATAGATTTAAAGATTATATCTCAATCCCAAAAACAAATAATTATCAATCAATTCATACAACTGTTGTTGGGCCGATTGGCCGTTTGGTTGAAGTACAGATTAGAACAAGACAAATGCACGAAGTAGCTGAAAAAGGAGTTGCAGCTCATTGGCGATATAAAGAAAATAAAACTGCGTCGGATGGTGAACTTGAAGCTTGGGTAAATTGGATCAGGGATATTTTTGATAATGCTTCGCGTGATGATCAGAAAAAAGAGTTGATGGAAAGTTTTAAACTAAATCTTTATCAGGATGAAATTTATGTTTTTACACCCAAAGGGGATTTAAGAAGATTACCAGTAGGATCCACACCGGTTGATTTTGCTTTTGATATCCATAGTAAGGTTGGATTTCACTGTATTGGGGCAAAGATTGATGGTAAAATTGTACCACTTGATACGCAGTTAAACAGTGGGGATCAAGTAGAGATCATTAGTTCTAAAAATCAACATCCAAATAAAAACTGGATCAAGTTTGTTAAAACTCATAAAGCCAAAAATGAAATTAGAAAGTGGCTCAATAAAGAAGAGCAAACTATTGTTGATAAAGGTATGGAACTTTGGGAGAAAAAGATTAAAAAATTAAAATTTAGTTTTACCCCTGATGACATTTTAAAAATTGCTCATTCCAATAAATTTGATAATTCACGACAATTCTTTAAAGCAATTGCACAAGGTACAGTAAACCTTGATGAAGTTCTTACAGCAAGCTCCCAAAAAGATGATAAGGAATTTGAAAAAGAAGCTGAATTTCAGAAATTTGCTAAAGTTGCACGGACTGATATTGGAGGGATTTTAGTTGATGGCAGTAAATCAGGTATAATGTATACTTATGCAAAGTGCTGTAATCCAATCCCTGGTGATCCAGTAATTGGATTTATTACCATTGGCGAAGGGATAAAAATACATAGGAAAACTTGTGTAAATTTAATTTCACTTTCATCAACCGAATCCAGCAAACTTGTTAACGTACAATGGCCGGAGGCTGAAGGATCATTATTTGTGGCTGGGATTTCTATCCGAGGCAAAGATAGACCAGGTATACTAAACGATGTTTCTCATTCAATCGTTACATTCCAAAACACTAATATTAAATCGATTAACATTAGTTCCAGTGACTCGGTATTTGAAGGAAGTGTTACGCTGTATGTTAACAATTTAGATCATCTTCTTAGAATTATGGAAAGATTAAAACGTGTTACCGGAGTTTTTTTAGTCGAAAGATTTGAAAGTAATTAATGTTTGATGAATTAGAAACAAGAGTGATGGGGCTGGATTTTGGAATGAAACGAATAGGAATTGCTCTATCTGATTCATTAAAAATGTTTGCATACACCTATAAAACAATACTTAATAATCATGTTACTTTCAATGAGCTAAAAGATCTCATAAACGAAAAAAAAATTATTGAGATAGTTTTAGGAATTCCAAATGAAGAAAGAGCATCCAAAACTTCCATTGTTAAGGAAGTTCAAAAATTTAAAACTCAATTAGAAACAAAATTTGTTTTAAAAGTTATTTTATGGGATGAAACTTATACGTCAGCCATAGCACAACAGCGAATTCTAGAATCAGTAACTAAAAAGAACAAAAGAAAAAACAAAGATCTTCTTGATATGCATTCAGCTGCAATTATTTTGCAGGAATATCTGGATTCTTTGAAACTGAATAATAATTGACTTTGCCAGGTGCACAGACTATTTTTTAGTATAAAAATTTTCATCGGGAGCAATTAAGTGAAATTTGATTCAATAGGTGTATTTGAAACGAGCAGTGTTTCATCTTCTTTGTTGGCTTTGGACGCAATTCAAAAAGAAAATTTAGTTAAAATATTTGGCAAACAAATACTAGGTGAAGGTATTGTAACCTTGTTTTTAAAGGGAGATTTGGGAGCACTTAAAAAAGCTTTAAATTGCGGAGCAGAGGCAATAATTTCTACAAACGAATTCAGAAGTTCGCATATAATTCCCTTGCCACATCAGCATCTAGTTAAAATTTTAGAGATGGAAAGATAGAAAATGAATAACTCAATTGGATTGATTGAATCAAAAGGACTTGTTGCTTTAGTAGAAGCTACGGATGTTATTTTAAAAAATTCACCTGTTAAAGTATTAGGTATTCATAAACTTGATAATGGATTAGTTTCCTTAGCCATTTCCGGGAATTCAGATTATGTAAAGGCTGCAATAGAAACCGGAACCGAAGCAGGAAGAAGAGTTGGAGAAATTTATGCTAGTTCAGTTATAGACAATCCTACTAATGAAATGATAAAAATGTTTTCAGAATTATTTTCTGGTTTTGATTATTCTCTGAATTCTATTGTTGATAATGAACCCGAAAAAAAAGTAATATCAGAAAATTTAACTGAAGCAGATATATTTGAGAATTTTGCAAAAAAAATTAAACCAGAATCTAAACGTGAAAAATCTAAACCTTTAGTTGTAACTAAAATAACTACGTTAAAAAAGAATTCAATTAAAAATGAAAAACCCTCGTCTAATAAGGAATCTGAAAAAAAAGATAATAGATCAAATTTGTTTTTTGAACAAAAAAATAAGATTGAAAAACCGGATGTGCCACTTGATTCAAGTGCATCACTAAGTACAATAGAAAGATTGCGTCAGGAAGCTTTAGGATTAAAAAGTAAATCTATAAGTTCACAGGAATTGTCAGTCTCTGATACTACAACAAGTGAAATTAAAAATGATGCCGATAATATAGTCAATGTTGATTTTGAGGCAATCGACGGTATGAATGTACATAAACTTAGACATTACGCAAGAGAGTTTCCAAATTTTCCAATTAAAGGACGTGAAATTTCTCGTGCTAATAGAGATGAACTGGTTGAATTATTTAAAAAAATAAATTAAAGATTATTTTAAGTGAAAAATAAAATAGGCATAATAATATTTTCAGTAGTATTCTCAATTCTAATTTGGGGTTCAGTAACTCTTTCGGATGATTTTTTTACCTCAGATAATTTTAAAATAAAAGTTATTAATCAACCTGCGGGATATGCTTGTGGAGTGATAAATCCTGATAATGTTTCAGTAAAATTAAAAGGAAAGGGGTGGCAACTTCTTTCCCTCGCACTTGGTGTCAAAAATGATTTTGCTTTATCAGCAGATAGTGATAGTGGTCTTATACAAATTGATCCTATAAATGATGTTAATGAAAATAATTGGATTGGATCCGGATTATCAATAATTGAAATAAATCCAAGAAATGTTTCTTTAAATGTTGAAAGAATAATATTTAAAAAACTTAAAGTTACAGCTGAAACAGATTTATCTTTTAATGATGGCTATGGGCTTGCAACACCAATAGTTGTTTTCCCGGATTCGGTATTAGTTGCTGGACCAAAAAGCATTCTCGAAAAAAGAGAAACTATTCAGACTAAAAAACTTTCGTTTACGTCATTAGATGGTAAGATTAAAGTTATTTCTGAAATTGAAGATATCCCTGGATTTAAAACTGAAATTGGAAGTGTTGAATTAACAATCGATGTGCAAAGAATTGTTGAAAAATCATTTGATAATATAAAAGTAGAAATTACGGATTTACCTAAAGACAGAAATATTATATTGATTCCAAATAATCTGGAATGCAGTTTAAGAGGTGGAATTAACATACTTGGCAAAATAAATCCCAACCAAATTTTAGCAACTGTTAATTATAGTGATATTGTGTATGATACCACTGGAAGCGTTATTCCAAAAATTGTTATTCCTGAAAACACACATTTAGTTTATAGAAAACCGGAACAAATAAATTATGTAATTAAAAAATTTGATTAGTTATTTTGTTATACAGATTTTTAACCAAAGGCGATTTTATTTATGTTCATAACATTTGAAGGTATAGATTTTTGCGGAAAATCTACTCAAGTTGAATTATTAAAACATTATTTAATTTCTCAGAATAAAAAAGTACATATTATCAGGGAACCAGGTGGAACAGAAATTTCTGAAAAAATAAGAGAGATTTTGTTAGATAAAAAAAATAATGCGATGGTTATGGAAACAGAAATATTTTTGTTTTCAGCTAGTCGTGCTCAGTTAGTCAGAGAAGTTATCAGAAAATATTTAGATAACGATTATTATGTAATATCAGATAGATTTCATGATTCTTCCACCGCTTATCAAGGTTACGGTAGAGGTCTACAAGTTGAAGCAATAAAGCAAATAAATAATATTGCAATTGGTGAAACTATACCTGACATTACATTTTTTATTGATATCCCAAATAAAGTTGCATCAGATAGAAAAGCTAAAAAATCAGATCTTAATCTAGATAGAATTGAAGTTTCTGATGACTTATTTTTTGAGAGAGTAAGAGAGGGCTATCTTAGTTTAGCTGAAAGTGAAAAACGATTTAGAGTGATAGATGGAACTGAAAGTATTGAAAAAATAAATGAACAGATTATAAATGAAATAATAACATTTGAAAGCATAACAACATGAAGAAACGAAGAATATTACTTGTTACATCATTAACATTCACATTATTATTTGGGTTCGGATTCTTTGTAAGTAACAGTGATATCTATTTTGAAATAAGTAAAAATCTTGAACTATTTGGAAAAGTTTATAAAGAAATTTCCTTTAATTATGTAGATGAGATTGATCCACAGGAATTTATGCGAGCCGGTATAAAAGGAATGTTAAGTAAACTTGATCCGTATACTATTTTTATAGATGAAAAAAATCAGGATGATATTGATCTATTAACAAATGGTAAATACGGCGGTGTTGGAATTTCTATTGGTGTAAGAAATGATAAAGTAACTGTTATGGAAGTTCTAGAAGGTTATGCGGCACAAAAACAGGGTGTAAGAATTGGTGATGTTATTACGGGAATAGGTGAAAAAATTGTTACTCCGGATTTAATCGATGAAATTTCTTCAATGGTAAAGGGTGAACCAGGTACAGAAGTTCAGATACAAGTCTTAAGATACGGTGAAGAAGATACTCTTAAATTTAAACTCATAAGAGAAGAAATAATTATTAAGAACATCGTATTTGCAGATTTCTATCCTGAAAACTCTAACAATGTTTATATCAAATTAGCTAATTTCAGCCGATCTGCTAGTGATGAAATGAGAACATCACTTAAAAATTTAAAAACTAAAAAAGAAATAAAATCTATTGTACTTGATTTGCGGGGAAATCCTGGTGGTTTACTGGATGTTGCAGTTGATATATGCGATAAATTTTTAAATAAAGATTTATTAATTGTATCCACACGGGGAAAAGATATCAGTAGTGAGAAAAAATACTTCGCGATAGAAGAACCACTTGCAAGGAATGAAAAACTTGTTGTATTAATCAATGAAAGTAGTGCTTCAGCATCTGAAATAGTAGCTGGGGCAATACAAGATCATGATAGAGGAGTGATACTGGGAACTCAATCATTTGGGAAAGGATTAGTTCAAACAATAACCCCATTAAGTTTTAATACCTCACTCAAGATTACAACAGCTAAATATTATACTCCTAGCGGAAGGTGTATACAAAAAATTAACTATTCTAAAGATAATTCAGTTATTCCTGAAACGGATTCATTAAAGAAGGGTATTTTTTCAACAGATAATAAAAGAGTTGTTTATAGTGCTGGTGGAATTACTCCTGATACGATTGTACAAAATAGGATTGATGGTGAATTAGTAAAAGATCTATTAGCAAAAGGAAAAATTTTCACATTCTCTGATGATTACTTATATAAAAATGAGAACTTGGACTTTAATAAAATCAACGATGCAAAATTATTAAAAGATTTTAATGAATTTTTAATAAACACAAAGTATAAATTCGAGTCAGGTGTAGATAAAAAACTAACAGAAGTAGTTGAATTGCTAAATAAAAACAATAGTTCAAAAGAAATAATTTCAACCATAGAAGATCTAAAAATAAAAGTAGATAATTTATTTGAGAAGGATTTTCAGGATAATCGTGAATCAATTCTTGTAGAACTTAAAATTGAGCTAGCTACAAGATATTATGGTATTAATGGGGCCATTAAAGAGAGTCTCAAATATGATAATCAATTTAATTATGCTTTTCAACTATTAAATAATGAAAGCGTTTACTCAAACCTATTAACTCAAAGCAAAAATAATTAATTCAAAAGAATCGATTAGATTTATGAATAAATCGTTGTTAAGAAAATCCAGAGCTTATTACAAGATCAATCCTGCTTATAGTAATTGCCCATCTTGTAAAAGTTCCGGTACATTAATGAAATCTCATAGCCGGAATTTTGGCGAAAAAATCCTGAACAACGTAACAATACTCAGATACTATAGATGTAAACAATGTGGTTGGCGGGGGTTATTAAGAACTGTAAAATTTACTTCAGCGTCTCTCGGGGTAGTAGTACTATATCTACTACTTGTTTCCGGGGCAGCATTAATCACTTATCAGATATTAAAGAGATTATTATGATAAATTATTTTACATTAACAATATTCTGACGGTACCAACTAAAAACAAATATTGATATTTATATAAATCGTTTGATTTAAAATCATAAATTCATAATTTAGAACGTTCGATTGATAAATAATTGGTAAATAGCAAACAGGGAAGTGCTTCAAAAGCCCTGTAACATCCGCGCTTTCTTAATCTATATAATACTTTTTTAATTGCAGGATAATTCCTGTTGTAAATTATTTTTTTGCCCTAAAACACTAAAGGGATTTGGATGAAAAAATCTTTTCTGGATTTTATTTTTAGAAACAGATTACCTGTTATACTTTTTGTTGTAATAGCATCATTTACACTTACATATTATGCATCCAGAGCTGAAAGGGATGGGATTGGTTATACTCCTGATCAACCAATTGCATATTCTCATAAACTTCATGCTGGTGATATGAAGATTGACTGCCAATACTGTCATGTTGGTGTTGAAAAATCAAGACATGCTATGGTCCCCGCTGTTGCGACTTGTATGAATTGTCATACTGTAGCTCGTAAAGACAAACCTGAAATAATCAAACTCGCAGAATACTACCGTGATGGAAAACCACTAAGATGGAAACGCATTCACAAAGTTCCTGATTATGCTTACTTCAATCATTCAGTACATGTAAATAAAGGAATAGATTGTACTGCTTGCCACGGTGAAATTACTCAAATGGAAAAAGTTGGACAGATGAATTCGCTAACGATGGGAAGTTGTTTGAATTGTCATCGTGATGCTCATGCAAAATTCCCGGAACTTCAGGATAAAATAAAAACCGGTCCTGAATATTGCTCAGCTTGTCATAGATAATGAAAAATTAGAAATCATTAAAAAAGATTTATATGAATAGAAAAAAGTTTTTTACATCAGTTTCATTAGGTGCAGTTGGATTTGCAATCTATAACTCATTTCCAATGAAATATTTTTTAAAAAAATCTAATAACCCAAACAGCGCTGTAAAAGTAAAAATTAATCCTCTTGCAGTAAGCAGAAATCAAAAGGGTAATAAGAATGTCTGATACTAAATCTGATAACACACAGAATATGGATAGCAATCAACTCGAACCAAATTATTGGAGAAGTTTTGAAGCTTTATACAATGATCCGGCAGTGATTGAGGCAAAAGGACACGAGTTTAAAGAAGGAGTTACAGATGATTTTTCTGCAGCCGGAATGTCAAATCTTTCCAGAAGAAAATTTTTAGCTTTACTCGGTGCTTCTGCTGCAATAGCCGGAACAGCTTGTACTGATTATCGTGATAAAGGTGAGATAGTTCCTTACAATATCAAACCTGAAGAGATCACAGTTGGTAAACCAAACTTTTACGCATCAACATGCACAGCTTGTGCAAATGCTTGCGGTGTTTTGATTAAAACTCGTGAAGGAAGACCTATAAAAGTTGATGGAAATCCTGATCATCCGGTGAATAAAGGAAAGATTTGTGCAAAAGGACAAGCTAACATTCTAAATCTTTATGATCCTGAAAGATTAAAAACTCCGTTGATCGGTAGAAACTCAACATTTAATGAAATTAGCTGGAAAGATGCTGATCCAGATATTATAAACGCTTTGGCCACAGCAAATGATAAAGAAATTGCGATTATTACGAATCCAATTACTTCTCCCACAACCTCAAAAGTCATTGAAGATTTTAAATCTAAATATCCAACCACAAAAATTTATTCTTACAGTTTATTTAATGATGATATTAAAAACTCAGCCTGGCAAAAAACTTTTGGTTCAGGAAAGTATCCACTAGTAAAATGGAATGAAGCAAAAGTCATTGTATCACTGGAATCAGATTTTCTTGGAGTTGATGGAAACAAAATTGAAAACTCCAGATTATTTGCTGAAGGCAGAGATTTTGAAACAAAATCATTTAACAGACTTTATTGTATTGATAGCACATTAACCATAACAGGCAACAATTCTGATTATAGATTACGATTAAGACCTGAAGCACAGTTTGAATTTGTAATGAGTCTGATGGATGAACTCAGCAGCAAAGGTGCATTAAATCTTTCTATAAACACTTCTGGTTATTCTTTAAGTGGATTTGCAACAAAGTATAATTTAAAGAAAAAAGTTTTAGATCAATTAGTGAAAGATCTTGCATACAACAAGGGTAAAGCCATTGTTGATGCTGGAAGTTCGTTATCCGAAAATGTACACATTGCAGTTAATCTTTTAAATGAAGCACTTGGAAATTCTGCAATGTTTAGAAATGATTCTTCTGTAAATACTTTTATTGAAAATTCATCAGTGCAGGAAATTGAATCTCTTATCCAAAAAATGAATGATGGAAGTGTTGCTGCAGTAATTCATTTTGATTGCAACCCGGTTTATCATCTTGCTCAAGATTTTGGATATAAGAGAGCATTAAGCAAAGTTGGATTAGTTGTAACTCTATCTGAAAGAGAAAACGAAACAACATTTGTAAGTAAATATGTTCTTCCAATCAACCACAACTTTGAGAGTTGGGGAGATGCAAAAACAAGAACTGGAGTGATATCTTTACAACAACCAGTAATTGCACCTTTAAACTCAACAAGACAAAAAGAATCAATCTTGCTAACATGGATTAATGGTAAATCAGATTCATTCAACGAAACTTTGTATCACGAATATTTGATGAAGAATTGGGAAGTATCGATTTATCCAACATTTAATTCTAAATTAGATTTTAAGAGATTCTGGTTTGGTGCTTTGCACGATGGAATTGTTTTAACCAATGATACTCCTTCCATTTCACGCTCATTTAATAACGCTGTAACCGGTTTGTTATCTGCAAATGCTTCTGAAAAAGGATTTGCCGTTATTATAAAAGAAAGTTACAATGTTGCTGATGGAAGTTTTTCTCACAATGGATGGATGCAGGAATTACCTCATCCTGTTTCAAAAATTAGCTGGGATAATTACGCTGCTGTATCGGAAAAAACTTGTAAAGATTTAGGCGTAGAAAATTTTGATATGATCGAAATAAAAATTGGTGATAGAAAACTTTCTATACCGGTTTTTATGCAAGCAGGAACAGCCGATAATGTTGTGGTTATCGAATCTGGTTTTGGACGACAGAATTCTGGTACGGTTGCAAACGAAGTTGGATTTAATTCGAACTTGTTGATATCTAAAAATTCTAATCTTTCACAATGGATATACAGCGATGCAACAATAACTAAAACTGGTGATTCTTATAAATTAGCTTCATCACAAGAACATCACGCTTTTGATGATCCTAAAGTTCAGGATCTGCATAAATCACGACATATAATTCAAGAAGCTACAGTTGCAGCCTATGTAAAAAATCCTCACGTTATAAAAGAAAAACATCATGAAGATCAGCCGAGTGTTTATGATCCTCATCCATATAACGGATTAAAATGGGGAATGGCAATCGACCTTAACAAATGTACAGGCTGCGGCGATTGTGTTGTCGCTTGTAATGTTGAAAATAATATTCCAGTCGTTGGTAAAGATCAGGTTTTGGTAAGCAGGGAAATGCAATGGTTAAGAATTGATAGGTATTACTCTGGAACTCCTGAAGACCCCCAAGTTAGTATGCAACCAATGTTATGTCAGCATTGCGATCAGGCTCCTTGTGAAAATGTTTGTCCTGTTGTTGCGACCACTCACAGTCCTGATGGATTGAATCAAATGGTTTACAATCGTTGTGTTGGTACAAGATATTGTTCAAACAACTGTCCTTTTAAAGTTAGAAGATTTAACTTCTTTAATTTCAGAGATCACTTTAGAGATAGCTTCCAGGAAAATCCAATACTTGCGTTAATGCACAATCCGGAAGTTACTGTTAGATCACGAGGAGTAATGGAGAAATGTACATTCTGTGTGCAAAGAATTTCTGAGGCAAGAGCAGATGCCACACACGAAAATAGAACATTAAAAGGAGTTGATGTTACAACTGCTTGTCAGGATTCATGCGGATCAAACGCAATTTATTTTGGTGATATAAATGATAAAGAATCAGAATTTTATAAATATAGAAATCACGAGCTTGGCTATTATGTTTTAGAAGAGCTTAACGTAAAACCTAATGTTACATACATAGCTAAACTCAGAAACATCCATTCGGAGGAAGTATAGTGAATATCGATTACTCCCATGAAATGCCCACTGTAGCGGGAAGGTTAACACTTGCTCAAATCGAAGAGCTTGTTGCAAAACCAATGGATACAAAGCCAGATAAAAAGTTTTACATAGCACTTTCCATATCAGGTACTTTGTTGATGATTGGTGCAACTATGTTAGCCATTAGTTTGTACTATGGAACGGGTATGTGGGGCAACAACCAACCTGTTGGCTGGGCTTTCCCAATTGTTAACTTTGTATTTTGGGTTGGTATTGGGCACGCCGGAACGCTTATTTCTGCAATCTTATTTTTATTAAGGCAAAAGTGGCGTACTGGTATTGCAAGATTTGCTGAAGCGATGACAATTTTTGCTGTTATGTGTGCGGGTATTTTCCCTGTTATTCATACAGGTCGTCCCTGGCTTGCGGGATATTTACTTCCATATCCAAATCAGCATGGTTTGTGGGTTAATTTCACATCACCACTTCTATGGGATGTGTTTGCAGTTTCAACTTACTTAACAGTATCATTTGTTTTCTGGTATGTTGGTTTGATTCCAGATTTTGCAACGATGCGAGATAGATCAAGTTCAAAAATCAAAAAAACAATTTATTCAACTTTCTCTTTGGGATGGAGACACTCCAATAGACATTGGACACATTACGAAAAAGCATATATGTTACTTGCAGGATTTGCAACCCCACTTGTACTTTCTGTACACACAATCGTAAGTTTTGATTTTGCTGTTTCAATCTTACCAGGATGGCATGCAACGATATTTCCACCTTACTTTGTTGCCGGTGCTATCTTCTCAGGATTTGCAATGGTTGTAACAGTTTTAGTTTTTGTAAGAAAGATTTTTGATCTTCAGCATATCATAACAATTGATCATCTTGAAAAAATGAATAAGATTATTCTTGCCACAGGAATGATGGTTGGTTATGCTTATGCGATGGAATTTTTTATTGCCTGGTACAGCGGCAATCCTGTTGAGTCATTTGTTTTTATCAACAGAGCATTTGGACCTTATGCCTGGGCTTATTGGATAATGGTTAGCTGCAACGTAATCTTCCCGCAATTTTTCTGGTTCAAGAAGATCAGAAGATCAATTCCAATAATGATGGTAATTGTTATCTTAGTTAATGTTGGAATGTGGTTTGAAAGATTTGTGATCACAGTTACTTCATTAAGCAGAGATTTTCTTCCATCAAGCTGGGCATATTACAAACCCACATTAGTTGATGGCGGAATTTTATTAGGAAGTTTTGGACTTTTCTTTACACTTGTAATTCTTTTTACTAAAGCATTACCTGTTGTTTCGATATCAGAAATAAAAGCAGTTGCTGATGGTGCTCAACCAACACATCACGGAGATGAACACCATGCTTAATGAAAAAAAGATATACGGAATCACTGCTACATTTAAGACCCCAAATGAGATTATAAATGCAGCAAAAAAAGTTTCAAATGCAGGTTACATTCATTTTGATGTAAACACTCCTTATCCGGTTCACGGAATGGATAAGGCAATGAAAATCAAACCATCTAAACTTGGATTTGTAACTCTCGTAATGGGGTTAAGCGGTGCTGCCATTGCGTTGCTCCTGATGTTTTGGACGATGTCAGTCGATTATCCGATCGTTATCGGCGGAAAACCATTTTTTGCTTTACCTGCGTTTATTCCGATTACATTTGAGTTGACAGTTTTACTCGCAACTCTTTCAACTGTTGGTGCAATGATTGCATTGTTTTTCAGATTGCCTGATAACCAACACCCGCTGCACGATACTGAATATATGAGAAGTGTATCTGCTGATAAATATGGTGTTGTAATTGAAGCAGAAGATGTGAAGTTTGATGAAAAATCAGTTTTAGATTTTCTAAAAAAATTAAATCCTATATCAACAGAAATTATATTTTATCCTGAAGTTGAAGAGTATCCAATCTTTCAACCAAAGTTTATAATGTTTTTAGTCGCAATTGCTATTGTGGTTTCCGGTGGGACATATTTTTCATTGAATAAACTTACAATCATCACGCCTTTCAATTGGATGATGGAACAAGATAGAGTTAATGCTCAGAGCCCCAGTGAATTGTTTGCTGATGGACGTGGAATGAGAACTCCTGTTGAAGGTACAGTAGCAAAAGGATTTATTCCTTACCCTTACAAAGGACAAACGAATCCAACAGAGGTTTTAGCAAACCCATTCTTGGCTACAAAAGAAAATATTGCTATAGGCAAAGCAAAGTATTTTACATACTGCAGTCCTTGTCACGGTCATTTTGCTGATGGTGACAGCAGATTAAGAGGACAATTTCCAAATCCACCAACATTACATTCTAAACGTGCGAGAGATTTTAGTGATGGTATGATTTATCACATAATTACAAACGGACAAAACGTTATGCCGTCTTACGCATCTCAAATTACAAGAGATGAAAGATGGGCAATTGTAAATTATGTTAGAGTTTTACAGCGCGCAAAAAATGCTAGCGATGCTGATTTAATTGATATGAATAAGGAGGCTGGTAGCAATGTCGCAAACTGATTTTCATTACCAGAAAAAAGAACTTCCTGCCAGCCTATCAAGATTAGGAATAATAATTTTTGTGGTTGGTACGGTTCTCTCGCTTCTTGCTTTCTTTGTTGATCAGGAAAGAGCCATATTTAATTATCTCGTAACTTATATGATGATAGTTAGCATAAGCCTTGGTTCATTATTCCTTATTGGATTAGAATACATTGCTGGTGCTGATTGGAGCACACCGATAAGAAGAATTCCGGAATTTTTTGCAATGCTTCTGCCTGTGTTATTTGTTTTAGTAATTCCGATACTAGTGTTTAATCATGATTTATTTCATTGGGCACACAAAGAGGCGGTTGCGGATGATAAAATCTTGCAGGGCAAAGCTCCTTACTTAAACGTAACATTTTTTATTGTTAGAACTTTTGTGTTTATCGGTTTGTGGTCTTTATTCTATTTTGTGATGACAAGAAATTCCAGAAAACAAGATGAAACAAAAGATCAATCGCTTACAAAAAAGAATATACGATTAGGTGCGATATTCGTTCCTGTTTTTGCTTTAAGCATCACGTTTACAGCGGTCGATTTAATGATGAGTCTTGAACCACATTGGTTCTCAACTATTTATGGAGTTTATTATTTTGCAGGAACAGTTGTGGCATCATTAGCTGCTATTACGATAGCTGTTATCCTATTAAAAGAAAAAGGTTATTTCGGGTCGTGGATGACAAACGATCATCTATTCAGTTTAGGTGCACTGCTTTTTGCATTTGTTAACTTCTGGGCTTACATAGCTTTTTCACAGTTTATGTTAATATGGTATGCAGATCTGCCAGAAGAAACTTTTTGGTATTTAACAAGATGGAACGGTGGTTGGATATTTATATCACTGCTTTTAATAGTGGTTCATTTTCTTGTTCCATATTTTGCCCTATTAACTCAGCCATCAAAGATGAATCCAAAAGTATTAAAGTTTATTGCTGTGTGGCTACTGTTCGCACACTTGCTTGATATGTTTTGGTTGATAATGCCAAATATGGGTTCAATGAAAAGTGGTTATGTTTTTAGCTGGATCGATTTAGTTTTTCCAATTGCCGGAACTGGTTTGGTTATTTTGGTTTTTGCATTTGCAGCTAAGAAAGCTAACCTGATTCCAATTTGTGATCCAAAAT
Source organism: Ignavibacteriaceae bacterium (assembly GCA_049291095.1). Taxonomy (GTDB): domain Bacteria; phylum Bacteroidota; class Ignavibacteria; order Ignavibacteriales; family Ignavibacteriaceae; genus IGN3. The sequence continues at coordinate 30,354 of JBATOT010000059.1, forward strand.
TAAAAAGAGGAATTGATTTTCATCTCTAATTAAAATTTGAGATATAAGGTTTTATATGAAAGAAATTTTAGACGGAATAAAAAGTAAAACTGAGCAGGCAACTAAAAATCCTGGTGCTAAATTCGGAGCGTTATATATTTACGTTCTCGTAATTATTTTGGCCGTAGGAATTTATTATGTGAACAATCTTGAAAATATTTCGAGACAAAGTGTTCCTCCGGTTTTAAAGGATACAACTGTTGTTACAGATTTAGTTGTAAAGAATGCGCAAACTATTCCACCGATTGATATCAAAACAGTAAGTCAATCCACACCTGAACTTCTTACTGAAGGTGAGAAAATTTATAAAACAAATTGTGCATCCTGTCACGGTGAAAATGGTGCTGGCGGCGGACCTGGTTCTATGGGATTAAATCCTGCTCCAAGAAACTTTACATCAAAAGATAATTGGAAAAATGGAACTACGCTTTCAGCAATCTATACAACTTTGATGACTGGCTTACCTCCAAGCGCAATGATTGCATATGACTTTTTGTTACCAAGAGAAAGATTTGCAGTCGCTCATTATATCCGAAATAATTTTATTCCAACTGCTGATAATGATACTGAAGCTGATTTATTAGCTTTAGAAGCGACTTATAATTTATCTGGTGGGTTGCAACTTGCCGCACAGATTCCTGTTAAAAGTGCTAGCTTTTTAGTTGCAAATGAAAATCAAATTGCAAATGCTAAGATTGATTCAACTATCGCATCGATAAAAAAATATCAATCGGAAATCGGTTACAATGTTTTTTCAAAAGTTGTTAAAAATCAAAAAACAGTTTTATCATTCTTAACAAAGAATGCAAATTGGAAGCAGAATGAAAATGAATTTGTTAATCTTGTAGTTAATAATGTAAATCAAAATGGATTTAATGGTTCTGTATTCAATCTTAAAAATGAAGAGTGGAATTCGTTATATAGTTTGATGTTAAAATTGATTTAAGTTTAGTTTTTATGAAAATATTATTTGTTTCGATTGTCATTTCAGTTTTTGCATTTATAGCAAAGGCTGATGATAAAAAAATAGAAGTTGGAATTGATGAACAACTTGGTAAAACAATTCCGTTGCAGGAATTCTTTGTTGATGAAAATGGAAACAAGGTTCAGTTAAAAGATCTGTTTACAAAACCGATTGTTCTTTCTTTTGTGTATTACAATTGCCCGGGAATCTGCAGTCCTCTTTTGATGGAAATGTCTGATATTATAAATAAATCAGAAATGGTTGCTGGAGTTGATTACAATGTTGTTTCGATCAGCATGGATGAACTCGAAACTCCAAAAGATGCGATGGAGAGAAAACAAACGTTCTTTAAAGCACTTGATAAAAATATTCCTCCAGAAAGCTGGAAGTTTTTAACAGGGGATAGCGCAACAATTAAAAAAGTTGCTGATGCGGCAGGTTTTTATTTCAAACGAAATGGAAAAGATTTTTTACACGCAGGTGCTTTTATTTTTGTAGATAACAACGGAAAGATTTGTAGATATCTTTTTCCAAGTTATTCCGAGAAACGTGGATTTGGAATTTTACCTTTTGATTTTAAAATGTCAGTTATTGAAACATCAGAAGGAAAAATTTCACCAACAATGGCAAAGGTTTTACAGTTCTGTTTTAGTTATGATCCTGAGGGACAAACTTATGTCCTTAACTTTACAAGAATATTCGGGGCAGGTATCCTGATAATTATTGGAATATTCGGGATCGTTTACTTAAGAGTTAAACCTAAAAAAGATTTTATTAAAGCGAGGTAATTTTATAAATGAGTGAAGCAATTGCAGTTCCTAAAAATGGAAAAGAACCCAGCTATCTGGATTATCAAGGTAAACATAAAGGTATACTTAGCTGGATTCTTTCTACAGATCATAAAAGAATAGGAATACTTTATTTAGTTGCGATCATTTCTTTCTTTTTAGTTGGAATGACTTTCGGCTTTTTGATGCGACTTGAATTAATCGCACCGGGCCAAACAATTATGGATGCTCAAACTTATAATTCATTTTTTACACTGCACGGTGTAATAATGATCTTCTTGTTTGTGATTCCTGGTATACCGGCAATCTTTGGTAATTTTTTTCTTCCAATTTTGATTGGAACAAAAGACGTTGCTTTCCCAAGATTAAATTTACTTTCGTGGTATCTCTATATCATCGGAGGATTGCTAGCAGTTATCTCGATTATAATGCCTGGCGGTCCTATGGATACAGGCTGGACCTTTTATATCCCTTATAGTGTTAGAACAGGAACAAATGTAAGCTTAGCACTTTTTGCAGCATTTGTACTTGGCTTCTCATCAATACTTACAGGATTAAATTTTGTAACTACAGTTCATCGATTACGTGCACCAGGAATGGATTGGTTTAAAATGCCGTTATCTGTTTGGTCACTTTATTCAACTGCGTGGGTTCAGGTTTTAGCAACTCCAATTATCGGAATAACATTAATTCTTGTTATCGTAGAAAGAGCTTTTGGAGTTGGATTGTTTGATCCGGCACTTGGTGGTGATCCGGTTTTATTTCAGCATTTATTTTGGATTTATTCTCATCCTGCAGTTTATATTATGATTCTTCCTGCAATGGGCGTTGTCTCAGAAATTATTCCTGTCTTTGCTCGTAGAACAATTTTTGGATATAAATTTATTGCACTTTCAAGTGTTGCGATTGCATTGTTTGGCTCACTTGTTTGGGCTCATCATATGTTCACAGTAGGAATGAGCAATACAGGGCAATTTATCTTTTCGTTATTGACTATGGTAGTTGCAATTCCAAGTGCTATAAAAGTTTTTAACTGGACAGCAACTTTGTATAAAGGATCGATTGAACTTGCAACACCAATGTTATTTGTGCTAGCATTCATTTTCCAGTTCTCAATTGGTGGATTAACAGGAGTAATGCAGGGAATATTATCAATTGATATTATGATTCACGATACCTCATTCATCGTTGCACATTTTCATTATGTAATGTTTGGGGGAACAGGCTTTGGTTTATTTGCAGCACTTCATTACTGGTTCCCAAAAATGTTTGGTAAAATGTACAATGAAAGAGTTGGCAAAGTAGCTTTCTGGCATTTATTTGTTGGATTTAATACTTTGTATTTCCCAATGTTTATTATGGGATGGTTAGGAATGCCGAGACGTTATTATGATTATTTACCTGAATTTCAACCATATCATCTAATATCCACAATTGGATCCTGGATACTGATCGCAGGTGTTTTAATAATGATCACCAATTTTGTTAAAGCTTTACTCAGTAAAAATAAAATTTCTGAGAAAAATCCTTGGGGTGGAGAAACACTTGAATGGCAGATTGATACTCCACCAATTCACGAAAATTTTTATGAAATTCCTACAGTGCACGAAGCACCATACGAATACAAACAAAATGAAACTGAAACTCTTAAAACTCAGGAGGTTAAGTGAGTTCTCAAGAACATGCCGTGGCTCACGCTCATCGTGATGATATTGGAGCCAGAATGGGAATGTGGCTATTCCTCTTTACAGAATTAATTTTGTTTGGAGGTATGTTCATTCTTTATTCTGTTTACAGATATAAGTATCCTGATGCATTTCATCTTGCAGCAAAAGAGTTAAATACTATTGTTGGAACTTTTAACACGGCAATTCTGCTTACAAGTTCTTTAACAATGGCACTATCGATTACAGCAATACAAAGAAAACAAAAATCATTGTCAGTCTTTTTCCAGTTTATTACAATAGTTTTAGCGCTTGGATTTATGGTTAACAAATATTTTGAATGGACTGCAAAATTTCATCACGGAATCTATCCAGGTTCAGAAACATTACTTGCTAAACCAGCCGGAGAAATAGTCTTCTTTGGATTGTATTATGTTATGACCGGATTACATGGACTGCACGTAATAATTGGAGTGGTTTTAATTGCTGTGATGATGCGGTTTACTTCAACCGGAGTTATTAAAAGTGATAGTTATGTTAAACTGGAATCAGCAGGATTGTATTGGCACTTAGTTGATATAATCTGGATATTCTTGTTCCCATTATTCTATCTGATTACATAAGATTTTTAAGGTATTTAAATGGAAAATAATCACGAAGAACATTTAGAACACACAGAGCACAATCACGGATATGGTGTTTATATTCTTGTGTGGATGGCTTTAATGGCTCTAACAGGTGTTACAGTTGCTGTTGCAGGAATCAATTTTGGTGGATTAACGATCGCAACTGCATTGGTTATAGCTTCTATCAAAACTTATTTAGTGCTAACAATATTTATGCACTTAAGAAGTGAAAGCAAAACCTTTAGAGTTTTTGTTGGAGTTGCATTATTGTTTCTTATAATCTCATTTATTTTATTATTCTCTGATTATTCTTTTATCGTAAGGAATTAAATATGTTTAACGGTGCATCCAGTTTTTCACACGATGTTGATGCGGTTTTTCTTTTTACTCTAATTGTATCAATCTTCTTTCTTGTTCTTATAACAGGATTGATGATTTATTTTGTTATAAAATACAATCGTAAAAGAAATCCAAGAGCAACTAACGTGCACGGCAATATGGGATTAGAAATCGCGTGGACAATAATTCCTACAATATTAGTTTTAATAATGTTCTGGTATGGTTGGGTTGGATATTCAGATATGTCTGAAGCTCCGGAAGATTCACTTAATATCGATGTAACAGCCCAAATGTGGAAGTGGGGATTCAAATATGAAAATGGAAAAACAGCAGATTCATTATATGTTCCAGTCAATAAAGCAATAAAGTTAAATCTTACTTCTTTGGATGTGAACCATGCTTTTTACATTCCTGCATTTAGGATTAAGAAGGATGTGTATCCAAATCAAAGTAGAATGGTTTGGTTCAAATCGGATGAAATTGGAAAATTTGATATTGCCTGCGCGGAATATTGTGGATTGAATCATTCTTATATGTACAATAAAATAAATGTTCTTTCTGAAGCAGATTTTAATAAATGGTTATCTGAAAGTGTTACTTCCGATTCTTTAGCTGTTAAAGATTCAACAACTCAAGTTATGAGCAACTAAATATTGAAAAATAAGTTTCAAATATTTGCTGAGATTACTAAACTAAGAATTACAATCTTTGTAACTGTAACAACTATGTTTGGTTTTATTGCTTCAACGGGAGCAATAAATTCCAAGATAATTTTACCTGCACTCGGGATATTATTACTAGCTTGTGGTTCAGCTGCATTAAATCACTACCAGGAAAGAAAAACTGATGTGTTAATGGAACGTACTAAAAATCGTCCAATACCCTCAGGGAAAATATCTGCAAAATCTACTTTCCAACTTTCAGTTGCATTAGTTGTTTTAGGATCTATTTTACTCTTTATCGGGAGCGGACTTTTAGCTTTATCACTTGGATTGCTAAATCTTATTTGGTACAATGCTGTTTATACTCCGCTTAAAAAAGTTTCACCGCTCGCAATTATTCCAGGTTCTCTTGTTGGTGCAATTCCACCGGTTGTTGGATGGGTTGCCGGCGGAGGAAATCTTTTGGATCCACAAATAATTTTAATTTCGTTTTTCTTTTTCATATGGCAGATACCTCACTTTTGGTTACTGTTAATGGTATTAGATAAAGATTATCAAAAAGCTGGATTCCCAACTTTAACACAAATATTTAGTCAGCAGCAATTAGGAAGAATTACTTTTGTGTGGATAATTGCAACTGGAGTCACTGGATTATTACTTCCACTGTTTCAAATTTCACATAATCAATTTGTTAATTACAGTCTTTTCATTGCTGCATTATTGTTAGCTTTTAAATCGATAAACTTATTACAACAAACACAAGAAACATCTGCATTTAGATTTGCTTTTAGAAGCATTAATTACTTTGCATTATTCGTGGTGCTTGTTGTATCAATTGATAAACTTTTTGTTTCATAAATCAAAACAAAGTGAACTGATATGGATTTTTTAGATAAATTAGTTTTACCACAATCCGCTGAACACATAGAATTACTTCACTACATGCTGATTCTAATTCTTGCTGTATTTGTTCCTTTCATCAGCATTATTTTTGGCGGAACATTTGCATCAATACACTATGGTAAAAAATTTAGAAAGACTAAAACTCTTTATTACAAAAAGTTTTCAAAAGATATTATTGAATACGTTACAGTTAATAACGGAGTTGGAGTAATATTAGGTCTTGTTCCAATACTTGCTGCAATTCTTATCTTTGCTCAACTTTTGCACAAATCACAAATTCAAACAGTAAGTTTTCTTGCACTGTCCTTTGCCTTTTTAATTGTCGCACTGTTTATGATATACACATATCGTTACTCGATGATGTTGAGTAATGTTATTGAATCGGTAAACCTGAATGCAAATATTGACAAAGAAGCTGAAGATGATTATAGAAAGATAAAAGCTAAATCCTCTTATCTTAGTTTAAATTATGGTAAATCTGGAATAGTAATTTTATTTATTGGAATATGGTTTTATGTAGCTGCAATAACATCTGCAACTTCTTTCACAAGCTGGAATTTCCCAGGATTTATTACTTCTTTAGCTGCGCCAAAAGTTCTTTTAAATTTATTGATCTTCATTGCATTTGCATTTACACTGACAAACGCGGCAATATTATTTATTCATCTGTATTGGAAAGATTCTAAAAAGGATGAAGATGCTTCTTATACAAAATTTGTGAAGGATACCGCATCCAAAGCAGGACTAAAGGCTTCAATAATATTACCAATTTTAATCGCTATAAATTTATTTTCGTTTCCTGAAACAAATCTCTCAGGATCAATTTTTATTTATGTGGTTGTAAGTATACTATTAATCTTCCTCGCTTACCACTTCTTTTATATGATTCAGATTAAAAATGATTATAGATTCGGATCTCTTATTTTCTTTATTCTAATTTTAGCTTCTGTTGCATTTATAATTAAAGATCAAAAGGCTATGACAAATGCAACAAAATCTCATTCCTTAGTTTTAAGTACAGAGTATGATAAGATACTTGCAGAACTAAAAGGAGAGGGAATAGTAGCAGTTATAAATGGCAAAGAACTTTATGATGTTAGATGTGCAAGCTGTCATAAATTTGAACAGAAGTTAGTTGGTCCTGCTCATTTTGATGTCTTACCGAAATATGTTGGCAAAGAAGCTCAATTAATTGCTTTTATAAGAAATCCGGTCAAAGTAGATCCGGCATTTCCTCCAATGCCAAATCCCGGGTTAAAACCACAGGAAGCAGATGCAATTGCTAAATATCTGCTGGAAGAATTTGCTAAGAAGAAATAGTTTTTCTATAAATATATTTAACCACTATTATTTCTCTTGAATATTTACTATTCAATGCTTATCTGTTATTATTGTATTTATAATAATTAATCATCTTGTACAATTAAATTATGAGGAAAGAATGCTAAGAAGAATTTATACCATGATCTTGGCAGTTACTCTGCTTTTATCAACTTTTTCACTATCACAAACTTACCAGGGACCTTCTGCTGGAAGTGTTAGCTCTGGAGCTATTGTTAACACAAATAGCTTTCCTGATTTTCCAATTTCTGAAGATACTGATCCAATTATCAGCGGTGAATTTAATTTGGAAGGTATCAGCAATGAACCACTAATTCTGGAAACAGACGGAAGTAAGATATTCCCAACTACCTATGTTGAAGATAATAATGTTGGAGATAATCCATTTGCAATTGGTGATAATGCCATGTTATTAGAAAAATTTAATGTTGGAGTAGATAATAATGTTATCCCACCAGATCCCACAATTGCAGTAGGACCTAATCATGTTATGGTTTTGACCAACAACGGTGTTGGTATTAGAATCTATGACAAGCAAGGTACACTTCTGAAATCAATAAATTCAAATACTTGGTGGTCTGCAGTATGGCCGTCTCAAAGTGGTGATCCGCAGATTCTTTATGACCATTATACGAACCGTTGGTTTATGCTTTTTATGCAAGTTGATGATGCAGCCCTTACTGCTGGAAATTTAATTGCATATTCTGATGATGATGATCCACTCGGAACATGGTATATGTACAGGTTGGATGGTAAATTACATGGTACAGTTAACTCAAATACTTGGGGTGATTATCCTCAGATTGGATTTGATGAACAAGCCATTTATGTTATGACAAGATGTTTTAGTTTTGGTGGTGGCTTTAATTATACAAAACTTAGAATAATCTCTAAAGCAGAACTTTATGCTAGTAATGCTGGCCCACTTACTTACAAAGATATTTGGGATATAACTGTTCCCGGTTCAACAACACGTCCTGATGTTATACATCCATCGTTTCAGTTCGGAAATGCTGGAGAACACTATTTATTGTATGCGAATAGAAGTGGCGGCAATTTTTATAGTTTCTATAAAATCACCGATCCTATAACCTCACCAGTATTAACGGGGGTAAATATAACTGTTCCTTTTTATGGCGGTACACCAAATGCAAACCAGCTTGGTGGTGGTACACCATTAATTGAAGCAAATGGAAGTCATATGAAAACGGCGCCTGTTTATAGAGATGGATTTTTATATGCGACTCACTCAATAAGAAACAGTGTTTATCCAAATTATGCAAGTATTAAATATGTAAAAATTGATGTTGCAACTAATACTGTTGTTGAGAGTGCAGAGCTTGGTGCAGATAAATATTTTTATATATACCCTGCGATTGCCGTTGATAAAGACGGTAATGTTGGAATTACTTGTTCAAGATCTGCAGATGGTGAATATATTGGCTCTTATTTTACAACAAGAAGAGCCTCAGATCCAGCTGGATTGAGCAGTTCAAGAACATTGCAACCTGGATTAGGTAATTACATAATCACCTTCGGTGGAACAAGAAATAGGTGGGGTGATTATTTAGGTGTATTTCTTGATCCAGCTGATGAATATAGTTTTTGGATGGTTTCACAATTTGCATCTGGTACAAATGCTTATTCTTGTGTGGTTGGTCAGGTTAGATTAGAACCATTTACAGGTATATTCGTTTATACTAATCCATCTATAGTGGATACTTTGGATTTTGGACGAATTGAAGTTGGATCTGTTAGTGATACTATAGATATTGTGCTCTCGAATTATGGTACGGATGATCTAGTAATAAGTGATATTCCTGGATCCGTCGGAGATTTTTCACTTTTAGATCAGCTTACTTTTCCGATTACTCTGAGTTCATTTGATTCATTGACTCTAAGGTTTTTGTTTTCTCCATCAAGTCAGGGTGAACAATCAATCGAATATACAATCTCAAATAATTCAAGTGGATTTTCATCAGTTCCTCTAAAGGGATTTGGTTGGCAAATATTTCCCGCAAATAATAATCAATTGTATGCAATCAGTGGGACACAAAATTCAGGTAATTTCGTTTCTATTGATAAATTGAGTGGTGCCGGAACTAATGTCGGACAGTCTTTATTTACGGATTTCAAAAGTATCGCTATTAAGCCTGATACAAACCTAGTTTATGGAATGCGTTCTAACACAACTGAATCTGAGATATTGAAAATTAATGGTACAGGTGGAGACGCATATAGCTTATTTACTTTACCCATTCCAAATATGTATACGATAGCTTTTGATAAAGATGGGATTCTTTATGGTATATCAACTAACAAAAATATATATACTATTGACTTAAATAACGGAACTCTCGATTCAGTTTCAACGATCGTCGTTATGCCTATTTCAGTTGCATTCGATCCAACTACCAACGAACTTTGGGGCACATATAGAAAAACAACAAATCCGAAAGATTTAACAGTCAAAATCGATTTAGGTACAGGAGATACAACAATTATTGGTAGCACTGGATTTGCTCAGAATACAATTGATATAGCTTTTGACGAAACAGGTATTCTGTATGGTACTAAAGGAATTGGAGCTACGGTGAGTGATTTGTTTACTATTGATAAAACAACAGGAATTGGCACCGTAATTGGATCCATAGGATTGAAAGATATTAGAGCCTTAGCTTATAGTTATGATGAAGTAACTTCGATTACTAATGAAAAAGAAAATATACCAATTAATTATTCATTAGGACAAAACTATCCTAATCCGTTTAATCCTAGTACTCAGATTAAATTTTCTCTACCAATTAATTCAAATGTTAAAATTGTAGTTTACAATTTGATTGGCGAAGTGGTTAGAGAATTAGTTAATAATAATCTTACTGCCGGCGCTCATTCTGTTCAGTGGAATGCTGATGATATTTCTGGTAATAAAGTAAGTAGTGGTATTTATTTCTATGAGCTGAAAGCAAATGGAGTTGATGGAAGTCAGTTTAGTCAGGTTAGAAAAATGGTATTACTCAAGTAATCAGTTCAATCTACTTTGTAAAAAAACCGGATTTACGTCCGGTTTTTTTTTGTAAGATTCTAACCTTATCGAAGTTTTAACTACTACTAAGTTTTTTGACTAAGTTGATTACTCTTTGATTGTTTCGATTTAATTGTAAAGCTATTTTATAATACTTGAGAGCGAGTCCTTTATTATTATTTTGTAGAAAAGCATCTCCAAGTGTTTCAGTTAAATTAGATGACTTTGGATATCTTTTTAACAAGTTGCGCAAATAGACTACTGCATCAGTTGATTTATTCTGATTTAACAAGTCTTTTGCAAAGGCAATTGACTCGATTTCATTAATATTAGTCTGCTTTGAATCAAATTCATTAATATAATTATATAAATCAACGGTACTGTCAATACTAGTGGACAAATATTTTATCATCAAAATATCAGATAAGGTTTTACTAGGTTCAATTTCTAAACCTGAATTGAAAATTTCAATAATATCTTTTGCTGGTAAATCCAAATTTCTATCTGAAATATTTATCAGGTGTACTGCTGCTAACTTTAAACTCGGGTAAATCAAAAGCATTGTCGAAAAACCTGTTCCACCTCCAGTATGAGAAATAGAATAAAGTGAATCATTTTTAGATCCAATTGCAAATCCTAGCCCATAATCAACCACTTTCCCATTTTTTAACTTTGTTTGTTTTATCATAATCTCGAATGTTGATCGTTTTATGAGTTTACCTTCGAGAAGTGCATTAGAAAATCTAAGAAGATCCTCAGCATTTGATACTAACCCGCCCCCAGCATACTTTATACTCAAATCTGCTAATGGTGCATTTACTATAATACGTTTACTGTCTTTTTCATATCCCTTTACTCTATTAGGAACTATTGAGCGTTGTTTATCTATAACAGTATGTATCATCTCTGCAGGTTTAAAAATATTTTTATTGAGATACTCTTCAAAAGATAAATTTGATACATTTTCTATAATAAGTGCCAATAATGAATAACCTAATGATGTATATTCATATTTAGTCCCTGGTTCAAAACTTAATGAATCATACGCAAAAACTTTAACAGCATCATTTGTAGTTGAAAAAAATTTTTTGTTATGGAATTCTCCATCCTTATAACCTCTAATCCCTGCTGTGTGATTCAATAATTGTCGTATGGTGAACTTCCACTTTTTTTCTGGAAAAGAAGGGATATATGTTCTTGCGTCTACATCAAGAGTAATTAACCCTTTTTCCCATAGCTGTAGTATCGCAACCGCAGTTATAGGTTTAGTAATTGAAGCAATTCTATAAAGCGAAAATTTGGTGGCAGGATCATTATCCTCAATATCAGCAATTCCAGCAGCATTACTCCAAATAATTACAGAATCTTTATATAAACCAGCAGATATCGAAGGTATGTTTTTATTTTTAATATAATTGGTTAGATAATTATCAAGTAGTTTAAATGTTTTTTCCTGGGGATGAATCGCTTGAGAAGCACTAATAAATAGTACGAAAAGTATTTTTAGGTTTAATTTCAAAATATTCACAATTAAAAATTTCATTTACTGAACAAAAATATTATTCGTTTAAGCCAAAAAAAAAGGCTGATTTCTCAGCCTAGATCTTATTTTATCGGAATTCGTTTTTCAATAATATTATCGATGAGTTTGTATTCCCTTGCTTCTTCAGCTGTCAAAAAATAATCTCTATCACAATCCTTAGCAATTTGTTCTGTCGATTTTTCAGTATGTTCAGCTAGTATCTTATATAAACTATCTCTTGTTTTAATAAGTTCTTTAGCATGAATCTCAACATCGGTAACCTGTCCGCCAATTCCTTGAGTCCATGGCTGATGAATCATAATCTTTGAGTTTGGTAGAGAGGAGCGTTTTCCTTTTTCTCCACCGGCCAATAAAACAGCACCCATACTTGCGGCCATACCAACACAAATTGTAGCAACTTTTGGTTTAATAAATTTCATAGTATCATAAATTGCCAAACCTGCAGTAACACTTCCACCAGGTGAATTGATGTACATATTAATATCTTTTTCTGAGTCTTCTGCTTCAAGAAAAATTAACTGTGCAATAGTTAAACTTGCAACATGATCATCTATAGCAGTGCCAAGAAAAATAATTCTTTCACGTAGTAGGCGTGAATAGATGTCCATTCCTCTTTCACCGCGACCTGTTTGCTCAATAACATAAGGAACAAGTTGGTTATAAATCTCAAAATTCTTATTCATTTATTGCCTCTTGTTTTGCTTTAAATTTGTCTGGGTGTACTTTATTAATTGTATTGTTTGATTTAAGAAAATCAAAAAGCTTTTGATCGAGAATTCTTTCCCCTTGATTCGAAGTCTTATAATAATTAATCAATTTGTCCACTGGTAATCCAGTTTTTTCTGATTCTTTTTTAGCCAATTCTGTTAAATCTTCATCACTAATAGTAATACTTTCGGTTTTCTGTATTTCATTTTTTATCAAATACCATTTAACCTCAGACTCAGCTGATTTTTGAAGTCTTTTTCTAGTTTCTTCTTTATTAAAATGATGTTTAGATTTTTTTGCTTTATCTTCTTCAGTTTTCACATACTCATCAAGAATATTGTTTACTAGTGATTTTGGCGGTTCAAATTCGTTGTTCTTCAAAATCTCACTTACAAATTTTACCCTAATCATTTCTTCTGCTTGTTGATCGTAGTAATTCTGAATATCCTTTTTAATTTCTTCTTTTAAATCACTCTCAGTAGATACTTTATCTTTAGTTACCTTTTTAATTAACTCTTCATCAAGTTGTGGTAAAACAATTTTCTTTAATCCTAAGATATTAACCTGATAATTATATTCTTCTTTGTGGTCTTCTTCAGTACCATCTTCTAATTTGTGCTTATGTTCATCCTTAAAAGAAAAATTAAAACTTTCTCCAACCTTTTTGTTTTTGGAATTTTCAATTATCTCTTTAGCAATACCCTCAGCAGATAAATCTATTTGCATTTTTTCTGGTTTTGAATCAGTAATTTTCTCACCATTTCGCTCAAGTAAAAATACCTCAGCATCAATGGAAAAATTATTGTCAACTATTACATCTGCATCCTCAAGACGTTTATTTGATTTTAATATATGTTCAATTTCCTTTGCAATCTCATCTTCACTAACAATAAAATCAGGAACATCAAAAGAAAGTCCCTTATAGTTCTTTACATCAATTACAGGAATGCTTTCGTATTTTACTTTAAAGGATAGTTCTTTTTCGGGTTCAAATTTAATATCAGTCATTGTCGGTTGTCCGATTGGTTTAAACTGATTTTCTTCAGCAATTTTCCAAAACCACGAGTTGGCAATTTTTTCAGAAGCTTCGTACTCAAATGCATCACCATACATTTTTTTTAACATTGAAATTGGTGCTTTGCCTTTTCTAAATCCAGGAATTTGAATCTTTTTTGTTTGCTTTTTAACTTCTTCTTCAATTTCACTTTTAATCTCATCGTATTGAAGTTTTATTTCAACTTCTTTTTCAGATGAACTTAATTCAACTACATTATATTCCATAAAAACTCTAACCTCAAATAATTATTAGTGGTATGATACGAAAGTGCGAGAACGGGGACTCGAACCCCGACACCTCACGGTACTAGATCCTAAGTCTAGCGCGTCTGCCAAATTCCGCCATTCTCGCAAAATGATATTTTGGTGTATCCCAAAATTTAAAATCTATGTAATAAGAACTTCTTAAATCAGTATAACTAAACGATTTAAGTATCAAAAATCGCTTGCAAATATAATCTTATAACCACAGTTAAACAAATTGCCTAAATGATAATAATCACCATAATTCAAGTATTATTTATTTCGGCAGATAAAAAGATAATTGTTTATTTTTGAATAAGTTAATATTCAAGATAAATTATTATATCGAGGCAGATTATTGGGTTATAAGTACATAAAGTTTACTAGTGTTGGTTTTGAGAAAAAAATTAACGAGGATGCATTAGAGGTGATTGAAACTGGTGACGGTTTATTGGCCATTTTATGTGATGGAGTGGGAGGAGATTATGGTGGAGATCTGGCGGCAAGAATAGCGATAAAATCGGCGACTTATTTTTATACATCTTCCGATTTGCTTGACCATCTTGAAAGAATTAAATACACAATCGAAGAAGCAAATAGTTTCGTATTAAATCATTCTGCAAACAGCACCTCTGTTAAAAATATGGCTACTACTTTTGAAATTCTTTTTATGAAAGATAATATAATTTATTGGGGCCACATTGGAGATTCACGAATATATCATTTAAAATCAAAACGATTAACCCAAATAACAAAAGATCATTCACTAGTCCAAAAACTTCTCGATGAAGGATATATTAGTCATCGGCAAGCTGAAATACATCCGCAAAAAAATGTAATTATTAAAGCTCTGGGTGATGGTCTTTTAGTCCAACCAGATATTAGTAAAATTAAAATTAATGAGAATGAAATAAATAAATTCTTTCTTTGCTCAGATGGTGTTTCTAATCTTTTGGGAATAAAAGAATTAGAAGAAATTCTTGTTCTTACTGATTATGAAGAAATTAAATCTCGACTTATAACTACAATTAAATCGCGCGGAGCATACGATGATTACTCTTTTATTTTACTGGAAAACGTGAAATGATTGGGAGTCGAATACAAGATTATAAAGTTATTACTCTTCTTGGTGAAGGGGGAATGGGATCAGTCTATAAAGTATTTGACACCCAGTTAGAAAGATATGCAGCGCTTAAAGTTTTAAATTTAAAATCAAACCAAAACTCTACATTTGTTGAAAGGTTTAAAAGAGAGGCAAGAAATCAGGCTAAGCTTTCTCATCCGAATATAGTTTCTGTTTATGGATTTGTGCAGGAAAAAGACATTTTAGCAATTGCTATGGAGTATGTTGAAGGTGATACATTAGAAAGTATTATTAAGAATCGTGGCCGGATTGAATTTAGTTATGCAATTGAATTGATGGGGCAAATATTAAATGGAATTGAAGCCGCACATAATCAGGGTTTTATTCATAGAGATCTTAAACCTTCTAATATAATACTCGATTTAAATGGTAACGCTAAGATTATGGATTTTGGCATATCTAAATCCATAGATGAATTAAAATCAATTACACAGCATAACGCCAGACCAGGAACCTTGCTTTATATGAGTCCTGAGCAACTAAGTGGAAATGTTATTACAGTTAAAAGTGATCTTTATTCTCTGGGTGTAACATTTTACGAAATGCTTTCGGGTGCCCATCCATATTTTGCAAGTACGATTTATGAAATAATAGATGCACATGTAAACCGTTTACCAGTTAAGATTTCATCTCTGTTAAATGGATATCCAAAAGAAGTAGATGAAGTTATTTTATGTGCGATGAATAAATCTACTAGTAGTAATTTTAATTCTGCTTCTGAATTTAGAGATTCATTAACAAAGTTGGCGGTTCTAAATATTAATAGTGAATCGACCAATTTACCATTTGACAAAATTAGTAATGAAACAAGAAAAGAAATCAGGGAAATTGAGCCTGAAAAATCTACAAAAGGATTTCAAAGAGTTAGTAATTTACTTTTGCTTATTGTTTTTATTGGTCTTGCCATAATAGTATTTAATGTCGTTAAGTCAATAATTCAACATCAGAATGATGAACAAAATTTACAATCTTTAAACTCCACACAGGATTATTTGGTAAATCCGAATTATCTAAATAGTTCGGATTGGGAATTAGTCAAACTCGATTCTGATTACAATCTAAACTCAATTCTTTTTCTTAATGATTATAATGGTTTTATTGTCGGTGATTCCGGATTAGCTTTTGTTTCAACAGACGGCGGAGTATCTTGGAAAAAAATAATCACTGGAGTTAAAAATAATTTTTATTCGTTACGCTCAAATGAAGATAAGGTATTTATTGTTGGATCAAATGGATTTATCGGTTTTATCAATAGTAAAAATAATAAGATCAGATCGGTTGAATCCAGAACATCAGAAACTTTATTCAATATTCATTTTAGTGATTTTAATTCAGGATTTGTAGTTGGTAGTAATGGTCTAATTCTTAAATCAAATGATGGTGGTGTAACCTGGAAAAGAGTTGAAAGTAATGTTAGCCAAAATCTTTTTAGTGTTAATTTCTCTGATTCTAAAAGTGGTATTGTAGTTGGATGGCAAGGAACAGTTCTTAAAACTGATGACGGCGGTGAACATTGGGAAAAAATTGAAATTAAAACAAATGAATACTTAAAAGATGTTTTTTTTGTTAATGAGTTTTTAGGTTTTATTTCTGGTGGCGACGGCAATCTTTTTCGATCTGAAAATGGTGGAGATGATTGGGAAGAAGTTGAGGTGAATTCGAATGCCGGACTTTATAAAATAAATTTTGCTGATAATGAAGATGGGATTATTCTTTCAAATAATGGCGAAGTTTTTATTACTTCGGATGCTGGGAAAAATTGGAATAAAAAATATGTTGGCCAACCAATAGTTCTAAACGATGTAAAAAAACTTAAATCAGGTAATTTTATATTAACAGGGAACAACGGAAATATTTTTAGAAGTAAAGCAAATTCAAAATCATTTGATCCCCAATAGTTAATATTAGGATAGAAGGTTAGAATTATTAATACAATGTCTTTGATAAGAAAAGTTATACCTCGAAATAAATCTTTTATTTTTTCATCCATTATAATTCTGTTCAATTTATTACTAACGCAACTTCCATTATTCAATACTTTTGGATATGAGTTTGCCGCGATAAATGGATTGCTTTTAACCATAATATCTGGATTTTATACAATAGGTTTTTTATCAAGATCAGATTATAAAATTTCTAATTTAATTAAAAACATCATAGTGTTTTTAGTTTTACCTCTAATAGTTGTGATCATTACTTCCTTTCTAACTATGTTCTGTTCGTTTTGGGATGGTTTGGGCTTTTATGTTTTGATTGTATTTGCTTCTTCACTATTTGGTTGTGCAATTGCTTTTACTGTTGATCTTATTTTAAATCGATTTAAGAGAACTATGTTTTTAGTTATCATCTTCTCGATTGCATTAATTCCAATATTAGAAATATATTTTTTCCCACAAGTATACTTTTACTCACCTTTAATTGGATTCTTTCCGGGAAACATTTATGATGAAGGATTGAGTCCTGATCTAAAATTACTATTTCATCAATTATTTGTTGTTCTATTTGCCGGCTTGATGATCACTGTAATATATAAATACAGGAAATATTCTAGTAATAAAAAAATACTTATCATTGGATTATTCTTAATTCTACCTATAGGATTCCAATTTAGTTCTGCTTGGTTTGGATTTACAACAACTTATTCAAGATTAGAAAAACATTTGAACCATCAGATTTCATCGCACCAAGTTGTTTTGCATTATAATAAACTTGATGAAGTTGAGTCTGAATATGTTAAGTTATGTGCCGACTATTATTATGCTGAATTGGAAAATGAACTAAAAATTAAACCATCTATGCAAATCCATATTTATTTGTTTAATACTCGGCAGCAAAAGAAAGAATTATTTGGTGCTGGAAATGCAGATGTTGCAAAGCCCTGGCAATACTCAATTTATATCAGTGCAGATTCCTGGGAACATACTCTGAAACACGAACTAGTTCATATTTTTTCAGCGGAGTTTGGCGTTGGTTTGTTTAAACTGGCTGTAGGATTTAATCCAGCATTGATTGAAGGAATTGCTGAAGCGATTGAAGGCTCAACAGATAATTATTCGTTGGATGATTTTAGTTCTTTAGCATTTAATTACAATCATAAAATCGATCTTACATCTCTGTTTTCAGGATTTAATTTCTTTAAATCAAATTCATCAGTAGCTTATACATACAGCGGCGCATTTATTCAATTTCTAATTGAGAAATATGGAATTGACAAAGTAAAAGATTTTTATGCAAATGGAGATTTTAACTTAGTATTTAATTCTGATTTAAGAATTGAGCAACAACAATTTGAAAATAAATTAAAAATTAATTTATTTGGTAATCAGACTATGGCTGATTATTATTTTGGTAGATTATCAATCTTGCAAAAAGTTTGTCCTAGATATATTTCAGATAGGCTTGCACTTGCGTTTGAACATTTAGATAAAAAAGAATATAAGGAATCTGAAAAGCTTTTTACTGAAATAAATTCTAAGTCAATAAATTATTCGGCACTAATTGGGTTGTCTGAAATCTATATACAGCAAGAAAAAATTCAGAAAGCAGCTGAACTTCTAACTAAAAATCTTTTTAAGTTTGATCATACACCGTATTCTTATAATCTTAGATTTAGATTAGCCGATTTGCATTCAATGCTGGATAAAAATGATTCTGCCAGGTTTTACTATGAAAATTTAATAAATGAAAATCCACATCATGATTTGGTTTTACTTTCAAAAATTAGATTAAGTTTGTTGGAAAAGAATTTATTAAATAAGTATTTGAGCGCTAAAGATTCAACTATGTTTGGAATAATTAACAAGCTAAATGATTCAACATATAACTACAATTCGATTCCTGTAATGATTAATTTATCACAAAGATTGAAAATAAATTATGAAGAATTTATTAGAGAGTTTAATAAAACATTTATTGTTGATAACTTGGAAAGTAGTTATGCGGCATTTAAACTTTCTCAATATATGCTTGCTAATCTTGATTTTGCGAATGGAAGAAAATATGCTGCGCTTAGTTTAAGATATAAAGATAAAAATCCGTTTTATAAAGTGATGAAAGATAATTATCAAAAGGCTAACTATTTTTTTACCAATATTAAAAATGTTACTAGATAGAATGATAGAAGATTAAATATCCAAAAAGATGAACTCAAAAAATAAATTATTATTTACGGACAAAATATCTAACCTAAGAGTTATTAAAACTATTTCTGAAGTTGCAGATTCTGAAAAAAAATTGGTGTATGCAGTAGGCGGATTTGTACGCGATATAATTCTTGGTCGGCAAAGAAACGATCTTGATGTGCTTGTTATAGGAAGCGGAGTTGATTTTGCCAAATCAGTAGCTGATAAACTTAGGATAAATAATGTTAACTATTTTAAGAATTTTGGAACTGCACATTTTGATTATGATAATATGAACATCGAGTTTGTTGGTGCAAGAAAAGAATCCTATGATAGAAATACCCGAAAGCCAATTGTAGAAGATGGTTCATTCGAAGATGATATTTCTCGCCGCGATTTTACAATTAATACTCTTGCAATTTCCTTATCAATAAAAGATTTCGGAAAACTGATCGACACATTTAATGGTTTTACAGATATTGAAAATAAACTTATCAAAACTCCTCTTGATCCATTTAAAACGTTTGATGATGACCCACTAAGAATAATGCGGGCATTTAGATTCGCATCGCAACTTAATTTTAATGTTGATGAAAGCATAATGAAAGCAGCATATGAAATGCGAAACAGGCTTACAATCGTTTCCCAGGAAAGAATAACTGATGAGTTTCTAAAAATTCTTACTTCACCAAAACCCTCTATTGGTTTAAAGTTGATGTTTGATTCCGGTGTTTTAGAAATTGTTTTTCCAGAAATTGCAATAATGTCTGGAGTTGATCAGCGTAAAGATTTTCATCACAAAGATGTTTTTCTTCATACTTTACAAGTTGTGGATAATATATGTAAAGAGACAGAGAATGTTTGGCTAAGATTTGCAGCATTGGTTCACGATATCGCAAAACCTCCAACAAAAAAATTTGTTGAAGATATTGGCTGGACATTTCATGGGCATGAAGATCTTGGTGCAAGAATGATGAAAAAAATATTTCATCGCATGAAATTACCATTGCATCAATTAGAATACATTCAAAAGTTAGTTCGTTTGCATTTACGACCAATCGCTTTAGCCAAAGAAGAGGTAACTGATTCTGCAATACGCCGGTTAATTGTTCAAGCGGATGAGGATCTTGAAGATTTAATAACATTGTGCAGAGCAGATATAACAAGTAAAAACCCAATTAAAGTTGAAAAATATCTTGGCAACTACGAACGTGTTATGCAGAAAGTGCGTGATGTAAAAGAAAGAGATCAGCTTAGAGCATTTCAGTCCCCAGTTAGGGGAGAAGAGATTATGCAGATTTGCAATCTTAAACCATCGAGAAAAGTTGGTGATATCAAAACGGCAATTGAAGAAGCTATACTTGATGGAAAGATTGGAAACAATTATGAAGAAGCTTATAAATATTTAATGGAGATTAAGGATCAATTTTTAGGGGATTAAAATGTTTTGGAGAAAAAATAAAAAATTAGAAACTATTCGAAGTAAATGGGGCAAACCGATTGAAAAACATCGTAACTATGATTTAATATCATCTTACTTCCAGCTTCAAAATGATTCGGAAAATGGTAAAATAGTTGATGATAAAACCTGGGATGATTTAAATTTTAATTCTGTTTTTAGTTTGTTGGATAGAAACTCTTCCGGTGTGGGACAACAATATTTGTATTCTTTACTTCATAAATATGAAAGTAATGAAGATGAATTAAACAGAAGACAAAGATTAAATCAAAGTCTTAAAGAAAATCCTTCTTTAAGAGAAAGTATTCAATTAAAATTATTAAATCTCAATGGAGTTTCGGCATACTTTATCGCATATCTGGTTTTAAGTAAATCCTTACCTCAGTTTAAGTATTATAAGATATTCTATTTATTATCAGTAGCCTCGTTACTGTCCTTGCTGCTCATTCCATATAATGGTGTTTTCTTAATAGTGTCGATTGGAATTTTACTTACAAATCTGATCATCAACAAAATATTTTCTTCCAGGATTTACGAGTACTTTGCCGGATTTTCAGGGCTGAACAATCTGTTATTGTCTTCAATTTCTATTAGTGAAATTAAAAGTAATGAGCGTATAGAAGAAATAGAATTACTAAAATCTAAAAAAGCCTTGCTCAAATCATTAAAATCTAAACTTGGTTATCTTGTAATTGATAAACAATACTTAGGCGAATTAGCTCTTGCTATGATTGAATACCTGAATATGTTTATGCTGTTTGATATAATTGCTTACTATCGATCAGTAAATGTTTTGATGAAACATCAGGATGAATTGCACGACTTATTTAAAGCTGTTGGAAGTCTTGATTCATCAATTTCAATTGCATCTTATCTTGAAGATGTAAAGAATTATTGCGTGCCTGAATTTAATACCGATGATAAAATTACTTTTGAAGAATTGAATCATCCGCTCCTTACAAATCCCGTTTCGAATTCTCTCAAAGATATTAAGCAATCTGTATTGATAACCGGCTCTAATATGTCTGGAAAAACCACATTCATAAAAACTTTAGGTGTCAATTTTATCTTAGCCCAGACTTTAAATTTTTGTTTGGCAAAATCTATTTATATTCCAAAATTATGTGTAAAAACATCGATCAGAAGAAATGAGGAATTAGAAGAAGGGAAGAGTTATTTCTTTGTAGAAATCGAATCAATCAAAGATTTTATCGATTTATCTCATGGTAACAATAAATACATTTTTCTTATCGATGAGATATTTAGAGGAACAAACACTATTGAACGATTAGCTTCATCAACCGCTGTGCTGAAATATATAGATGAAAGTAATTTTATTTTTGTAACAACTCACGATATCGAATTGCAGGAAATGCTTCAAAACACTTTTTTGATGTATCATTTTAGCGAACAGATAAAAGATGAAAAGTTTTATTTTGATTATAAAATAAAATCCGGCGCTTGCACATCCGGCAATGCTATTAAATTGTTAGAATTAATGAATTATCCTAAATCTATAACAGATGAAGCTCATAGTATCGCACATAAGTTTAATCAAAAATTATAAGCTAAACCAACAAAATATCTTTTCTGGTCTTTCAATACTAAATCATTTTGTAAACCGATAGAAATATTGATCGGTATATATCCATTCTTGTTAATAAATTTATCGTTTAAAGAAAGATTACTATCAAGCAGATCTTTATTAATCAAAACCGCAGTTGTATCATCTTTTGATTTTTCTTTATCCTTTTTATTTTTGAGCACTGCATAAACAATAACCCCAACTATAACTGCTCCACCAATTATATATAACATTGAATTATCATTTGATTCAACAGAAGTGTTTGTGCTTCCGGAACCGCCTCCTGGAACTTCAAATATTTTACTCAATTGCTGAGCATTACTTATCTGGTTACTTGCCAAAAATAGGAGTAAGAAAAGGAATGATTTCTGGAAGAGAAAATTAATTATATTTTTATTCATTGTAGTCTCACTAATTTTATTTTCAACCTGAATATAAGTTATTTATCTTTTGTTAATCAACTCATTATTAGAACAATATTTTGAACATTTTTGTTCTAACATATGTTAAGCATTTAAATTACCGTAAATGTAATTATTCTACCATTTGTACATTAAAATCCTGAATCCACATTGTTTGATGTATTTTTGAAGTGGTTAATATCAATCATAGATTGAAATAAATATTGTATCTTTGCAGAAAATTTGAATATTCAATTCAACAGCCGGAGTAACAAATGAAATTATTCTTAATAACAGTATTACTTTTATTATTAAATGTTGTCGCCTTACCCCAAAATCAATTGTCTTTAGATGAGGCTATAAAAATTGCGCTACAAAAAAATAGTGGTTTAATAAGTCAGGAAAATGAGTTATCCAGAAGTGAGTCATCACTTGACGCTGCTTATGGTAATTTTCTTCCCGATTTAGGTGCTTATGGCAGCTGGGATTGGAGTAAAACAAAAAGCGATATTAGAACAACTGATACAAGAAGTTATTCAGTTGGTGCCAGTTCAAATATTGTATTGTTTGATGGACTTTCTAATTATGCTAATCTTTCCCGAAGTAAAAATTCTGTTGAAGCTGTAAAATTATTAATCGAACAAAAAAAACAAGAAGTAGTTTTTCAAACTATTAATTTTTATTACTCAGTAGTTGAATCTGACCAATTGTTGAAAGTACGTGAAGAAGACGTTAAGCAGCAGCAAAAAAATCTTGAAACAATTGAAGAAAGAAACAGATTGGGTTCTGTTACAATGGCAGATGTGTATCAACAGCAAGTTCAGTTAGGTAATGCAGAACTTGAGGTAATCAGAGCAAAAAATACTTTAGAAACGGCAAAAAGTAATCTATTATTTTATCTTGGATTAGATGTGCTGGAAAATTTTACTTACTCTGATACATTCACAAAAAGAGAATTAAGCGTTTTAGAAACAGATATAAATAATGATTATGATAAATTGAATGAGTTGGTAACAAGTGCTTTGGAGAATAGAAAAGATTATCTAGCGCAAAAACTAACTTTAGACAGTTATTATGATAATCTTACAATTGCTAAATCAGGACATTTTCCAAGATTAACCGGAAGTCTTGGTTATGGTACAGGAGCTGATGTGCCAAGTAACTTGTTCAAAACGAATACTTATTCTGCTGGATTAACCTTAAACATTCCGATTTTTTCCGGATTCCAAACTCAAAATGCTATACAAAGTGCTGAAGTTGACGCGATGAATTATGAACTTCAATTGAAGGACAGCGAAAGATTAGTGAAACAGGAGCTACAAAAATCATTTTTAGATCTTGATGCAGCTAAAAAAGGATTGTTAGTTACAGGCAAGAATATAAAAGCTGCGGAAGAGAATCTGAAGATCGAACAAGAAAAATATAATCTGGGTGCAGGTAAATTACTGGATGTACTTATTGCGAATACTACTTATCAAAATGCAAAAACAAACTATATAAATGCTCAATTTTATTACATCAGATTAAGTGATGAACTAAAATATAATCTTGGTGTCTTAGAATATTCACAGTACGAATAATTTTTAATCATAGGAGAATATCTCAAATGGCTAATGGCAAGAAAAAATCAAAAAAGAAATTATACATCTTTGGCGGCATTGGATTATTACTTGTAATCCTATTAGTTGTAGCCTTCGTTGGCGGAAATAAAGAAGAAATAGTTTCTGTTCAAACTGAAAAAGTTGAAAAGAGAACAATTACACAAACTGTGGCTGCAACAGGAAAAATAAATCCTGAGTTTAAAGTAGTAATCACTCCGGAAGTTACGGGTGAGATTGTTGAATTACCTGTTAAGGAAGGTGACTTTGTTAAAAAAGGTCAATTGCTTATCAGAATAAAAGGTGATCAATACCAGGCGCAAAAGCAAAGACTCGAAGCTAATCTGCAATCTGCACAGGCAACTCTTAAAATGCGCGAAGCAGAATTGACAAAAGTTGAATCGGATTATAAACGTGTTGTTGAATTACATAATAAAGGATTAGCCAGCGATTCTGAATTAGAATCTTCTAAGTCAAATTATTTATCTACAAAAGCTTCTTATGAAGCAGCTGAAGCAAATGTATTACAAAGTAAAGCTTCTTTGAGAGAAACACTTGAAACATTATATAAAACTACAATCACCTCACCAATGGATGGCGTAGTAACAAAACTTAATGTTGAACTAGGTGAAAGAGTTCTTGGTAGTGGATTTAGTCAGGGCACAGATATAATGACAGTTTCGGACTTAAGAAACATTGAAGCAGTTGTTGAAGTAGATGAAAACGATGTTGTCCTTGTTACTGTTGGTGATACAGCAACTGTTCAAGTTGATGCATTTAAGGATCAGGAATTTGTTGGGATAGTATCTGAAATCGGGAATAGTGCAAACACTTCTGGTTTGGGTACACAAAATGAAGTAGTGAATTTTGAAGTAAAAATAAAACTTATCGATCCTAAAAATACTTTAAGACCTGGAATGAGTTGTACTTCTGATATTCAAACAGAAACTATTCAGAATGTATTAAGTGTTCCAATTCAGAGTGTTACAACAAGAGAAGGTGGCCCAACTGGTGGAGAAATGCCAGAAGGTGAAGGTGGTGAAGAATTTCAGCAAGTTAAAGAAGTAAAGAAAGAAAAGATTTCTAAAACGAATGAAATTGTTTTCCTTATTAAAAATGGTAAGGCTAAAAAGGTTGAAGTTGAAACAGGTTTAAGTGATGATAATTATATTGCAATTTTAAGCGGGTTAGAAGGTGGAGAAGAAGTTGTATCTGGAAGTTATAAAGCAATTTCTCGTGAATTGAGTGATGGATTACAGGTGAGAGTTGATGAAAAAAATCCAAACACAGCTAAAAAGTAAAAATGGTAAATAATAATGAATATAATTAATATTGAACATATTGCTAAAGTTTACCAGGTCGGTTCTGAAGAAGTACATGCATTGCGAGATGTTTCGATCAAAATTGATAGAAATGAATACGTTGCAATAATGGGCCCGTCCGGTTCAGGTAAATCTACATTAATGAATATGCTAGGTTGTCTTGATACGCCAACTTCCGGAATATATGACTTTAAAGGTGTAAGCGTTAGTGAGATGACTGACAATGAATTAGCAAGAATCAGAAATAAAGAAATTGGATTTGTCTTTCAAACTTTTAATCTTCTTGCAAGATCTGATGCGGTTCATAATGTTGAACTTCCTTTAATTTATGCTGGAGTTTCATCTTCTGAAAGAAAAGAGAGAGCAAAGCAAGCATTAATTGATGTTGGGTTAGGAGATCGTATGCATCATAAACCAAATGAACTTTCTGGTGGGCAAAGACAAAGAGTTGCGATTGCCAGAGCTTTGGTTACAAAACCCGCAATAATTTTAGCAGATGAACCAACTGGAAATCTTGATTCTAAAACTGGTGAAGAAATTATGGCTCTTTTTCATGAAATCCATGAAAAAGGAAATACGATAATTTTAGTAACACACGAAGAATATATTGCTGAGCATGCTCTTAGAATAATAAGATTAAAAGATGGTTTAATCGAAAAAGATGAAACAGTTGAAAGCAGATTAATCCCAAAAGCAAAAGCATCATTTGTGTAATACAGAATTTATTCTGTTTATAAATTGATTAAACAAAACTCAGAATGATTTCTGAGCTATAAAAAGGTTGATTTTATGTCATCAATATTCTTAGAATTATCAGAAGGTTTAGCGATAGCCTGGCGAGCAATCAGAGCTAATAAAATAAGAGCAGCATTAACAATGTTAGGAATATTTATTGGTGTTACGGCTGTAGTTTTAATGTCCACTGCAATTAAAGGGATTGACAACTCTTTGCAAAATGGAGTAAGCGCTCTCGGTTCGGACGTTTTATATATTGATAAATGGGCTTGGTTCTCCAACGATGAATGGTGGAGAATGCGTAACCGCCGAAACATTGATATGGAGGACTACAATAGGTTTAAGGAGCTGGCTAAACTGCCATCTGCAACTGCTCCTGTTACAAACAGTGTTCAAACGATTAAGTTTGGTGATAGAAAGGTTGAAACTGTATTTCTAAATGGTTCGACATCGGATTATGTAAAAACAACAAATTTTGATTTCGGTCAGGGTAGGTTTTATTCAGAAGTTGAAAGTAATGGTTCCAGAAATGTTGCAGTTTTAGGCAGCGAAATTAGTACAAAACTTTTTCCTAGAGGTGATGCACTTGATAAGGTTATTAAAATTGGTCCGGTAAATTTTAAAGTTGTTGGAGTATTAACTGAGCAGGGTAGTACACTATTAGGTGCGTTTCATCCTGATA
>JBATOT010000060.1:0-164459 GCA_049291095.1 Ignavibacteriaceae bacterium
GAAGACCGACCCAACGGCGGTGGAGCCCTATTTCCATTTTTGGAAGACCGACCCAACGACGGTGGAGCCATATATCCGATTTTGGAAACGAAAACAGCCTAAAATCAAAGGTTTTATTAAAAATTGAGGGGGAATGATTGATATGACTTACCCCCAATCACCAATAACTGCCACAATGTATAATGAACTAACGCAAATAAAATAAATTTATTGGTAAAAGGCAAGGGGGAAAATCAAATTTGACGATTTTTCCTTTTTACTAAGTATCTGGTATAAAACATTAAAATGGCTGAGTAAGTAACCAGTGAAATACAAAAAGCAAGGATAGAAAAAGTCGAATTTTCGAATAGATAAAATGGAGTTGGCTTATATTCAATTTTTAAGAACTTTGGTGTCCTGACTAAAATAAGTTCTCTTAGTGGATAGGGTCTTCGCATCTCCCTCACATCCCTATTTTCTAGACTTGCTAAATTTGACTCATACGAATCAAATCTATCTAAAATATATTCAAGTTTCTGTACAAACATAATTGAGTCTTTTTTAGTCAACGCACTTGATTGTGTCTTAATAATATAATCTTCATTTAGCGAAAAGAGTTGTTGATAAAGATTTTCTATTTGAGTACTCACATTCGATGAGACAGTATATTTCTCGAATAGAAGTTTAGTTTGTTCACGCTCATTTTCTTGATTACGCCATAGAACTCCATCACCAAGTATAGAACCTGCCATAGCGGAAAAAATAATTCCAACAATAGTGAGTAATTCCTTATATTTTTTAATCCATTTTAACATATCTACTTCATTTTACTATCTATAAAGGTGATTGGGGAAAAACGAGTTTAACTAAAATAGTCTTGCCAAGTTCTTTAATTACAGTAAATGGAATATCTGAATTTTTTGTTTTTTCTTTTAAATATTTCCAAACTTTATTATGTCGTATTGTATCTAAAAATTCATGTCCTTCCCAAGTTATTTCAAGTGTATCATAGTATATAGTAATATTCTTATTAATAACGCTTCTTTGTATGATGCCTTGTATAAAATTAGCTTGTTGCATTAAGACCAAATGATAATCAATTATTTCTTTAGAGTAATTTTTAACTTTAATCGAATAATCAAATGATGATTCAATCTTTGCCGGAAATTTTTCCAATTCAAAGAATATTTTTCTAATTAATTCTATTTCTCTTTTCATTTTATTTTAGGCTGCTTTAGAGTTTTCATATATAAACTTTTCTATTTGTTCCTTAGTGAAAGACACTGCATTCATTCTTTCCTTTGACGATTCGTAGCCTGTCAATGAATTATAGTACAGAATAAAATAATAACTGTAACCTAAGTCATTATTAATTTTAATTGCATCCTCTCCATACTCAAGGTATTCAATTGAATAAAGTAATTTAAAGTATGTTGTCTCAAGTAATTCCAATTTATTGATATGAAGTTGAACGATTCGTGCATATTCTACAACTTGATTTTTGTAATATAATAGTGTCTCCTCAATTTCACTATTTGCTCGGCTTACAATTTCATTATTCTTTAATCTTTCGTTGATAAGATAAATTTTTTGGTCATCTGTACTATATATAAATACTCTTGTAGTATCAATCTCATTCAAATGATTATTACTAATCATATAATTTAGATAGTCACTGACTCTTATAATATTAGAATATTTTTTTTCATAGTCTTCAATCTTCTCTCGCATTCTTTCAATATAACTCTTAAATCCTAATCTATCTTTCTCAAGAATCTCTATCCTTTTTCTAAAAGCACTAATAATATCATTTTTGTTTAGGTCCAACTCACATCTCCATCTTAATCTGGTTTTGTTTGTTTTTGCCTTTTAGTTGTGCGGCTTTGAATGTGATGTTTACAGAAGTTATTTTATTCTGATTCATCTTAAATTTCGGTCACTTTGTTATAGAGCCCTGCTAAGCAATTTTGTCTTAAACGGAACTTGGTTCCATGATTATGTCCTGTTCTTGCATCGAAATCAACTAAAACGTTATTAGCTTTTAAAGCTTCAATAAACTTATCTATACTAAAATTTTGAAGCATTAATATTTTGTTGTAATGATAATATTCTGAACTTTTCTCTTTCTTTACATCGGCTTGTACATAAAAACAATTCCCAAGTTTTGTTCCTGCTTTATGAAATAGGTCATCAAACCCCCAATACGGTTGAGGATTAATTTCTGTTAATCCAATTCTATCTTTTACTGAACTTAACCACAAATTATGCTTTTCTAAAACTGAGGATGAATCAAATGAAATTAACACTTTGCGTTCAGCTTTATTAATTACAACCGTAAATCCTCTATCACTTCGACCAGCTCCAGAGATGGTTTGTCTAAAACTCATTTCTCCTTCAGGATATTTCTTTCCTGATTCTTTATGAGCCCAGCCATATTTAGGTAAAAGAATTTGTGATACAAAGTTTAATGCTCTTGGTGAAGGTTCCATATGGAATAGAGTGGTCAATGAAGTAGTGTTTGTCCGTTGAGTTTTTAATTCCCATTCTGCGGCATTTGGTATTGGTAGATTATTTTCTGTAATTCCCAATAAATCTTCTAATGTATTACCTACACCCCCAACATTTCCTTGCCTTGCATTCTTAATCCAGCCGGTGGCTTTTATTTTTCTTAGCTCATCTATTAACTGTTCTTTTGAAAATACTTTCATTAAAAATAGTCCTTATTTTTTTGGAGGTTTCCAAAAGTCTAGAAGATATTCAAATGTAGTTCCCATTGTTATATAGTTACTTGGCCAACCAAAAATTCCAATATTATTTACAATGTTTCTTCTATCCCAAATAATTGTATTTCGAAGTTCATATCCGCGCTTTCTTAATTCTTGAACTATCGAAATGTGAAAAGTAATTCTTTGATTCTCCCACCACATATCAGGAATGTTAATTACGCAGTGCGATTTTTCTTTTAACAAAGGAAGCAATCCTTCAAATATATCACCCATCGCTTTGGTAAATTTTTCTAATTCATACGTTCCTAAATCACGTTCGTCTTGTGAATACTGTTCTACTTTACCAAGCTGTTCATTATTTCTATCCCTTCTGGATTTATTTTTTCTAGCTCGATTTAATAAATTACCATAAGGTGGTGAAGTCCAAATTAAACTAACTGATTCTTCTACTATATATTTATTAATGTTTCTAGCATCATCCTGTATTGCAATTTGTTTAGCATCATTAAAGAAATTATCATGGTTTAATCTAGTATACGCTAAATCTACATAGTCTTTTTGTAAGTCAAACCCAATCGCATTTCTATTTGTATCTTGTGCAGCAAGCAAAGTTGTTCCGCTTCCAACAAATGGATCAATAACCAATTCACCTTGATGTGAAAATAATTCGATAATCTTTTTAGATAGTGACAATGGAAATGTAGCTGGATGAAGAGTTTTATCTCTAATATCTCTTTTTTCATAATAAAATTCCCAAACACCAAGTTGATGTTTTATCCATTGACTAGCTGTAAGACAATTAATATGTGTTGGTTTACAAGTACAAGTTCTTAAGTATTTGATCCCTAACTTATTCCCATAAAGAGGATCTTTTTCTTTTATTACTAATGTATTGTGATTGAAATCTTTATAGATATCTAGTTTTTCTTTTGCTTTTTTAGTAGGCTTTTTCTTAGGAATTGATTTAACAACAGGGGATTTTTTTTTCATAAAGAGTAAAATATTTATTGAATGTTGAAATGCAACTTACTTTAATAAACAGAAATCCTCAAATGAGGTAATGTAAACCAAATCAACAGATTCATCGGGTACAGATTCACGTAGTACATTAAGGCAATCGCCCAGATAAAGAGTCTTCATATCCTACCAAATTGTTTAATACAAACTTAAAGTTTAATAGCGGAAAGCTCAAATATTAAAGGGAATGTTGGGGTTGATGGAGGATTGGAGTTATTGAAAAAGATGACATCTTTAGAAAAAGATGTCATCTTCTTGGAATTACTTACTTCATTAAAATCATTTTTTTAGTTTCAACAAATGAACCGGCCTGAAGTTGATAGAAATATATTCCACTTGGCAGGGCAGAAGCATTAAAATCTATCTCATATTTACCGGCTGATTTATACTCATCAACAAGAGTAATAATTTCATTACCAAGAATATCATAAACTTTTAGTAGTTGATGACTGTTAACTGGAGATTGCCAGCTTATCTTTGTCCCTGGATTGAATGGATTAGGATAATTTTGTGAAAGAACAAAATCTGTTGGTAATTCTTTTTCATTTTCAACCGCTGTTGTTCCATCTTTAACTGTTAATACTGCAATTCCTCTTCCTTTGCAGCTCATCCATAGTTCATAGCCACCAGTAACTGCTTTGTACTCTAGTTCTCTAATATTACTATTTGGTAATCCGCCCCATTGAGGAATACCGCCTGGTGATGACGGAATCACTCCAACATTAACCCCATCATACCAGCAAAGTCCCGCTTCAGTAGATGGATATTCACTATCATACATTAGCCAGAGTTTTCCATCCGGAGTAACCAGCCTGGGATAAACATGCTCACCCGGGAATGGCCAGCCAAGATCATGTTTAAATATTGTATAGTTACCTGTGTTAGAATCAAGCCTAATAAGTGTGCTGCCTGTGCTGGTAAATTGTGAGTAAGTTCCGATCCATGCTATGCCTTTATCTACAGCTAATTCAGTAAACCAAGCAGCAGATCCTGGAAAGTCTCCGATTGAACGAGAGAAAGTAGTGATTCCATTAGTTCTTAAAATCTCATAGTCTGTTGATGCCCAAATTGTTCCTGGTAAAGTTTGATCTCGAATAATACTTTTACCCGATCCAACGATTGGTACATCAATCCAATCCGGAATATTTTTGTCGAAGTATCTTAAATTGTAATACTCGCCCAGACTCCACAATCTTCCTTCTGAGTCTTCTGTAAATCCTTTTGATGTACTGAATGAATCTTCCAAAGTAAAATAGTTAGTTCCGTTCCAAGTATGAATTCCATGAAAAGTTGGATTGATTGCAACAGTACTATCTGATGATCTATAGTAAATTGCCTGCGTATTATCAGCTTGAAAAGGAAAATCATATCCCAACCCATAAGTATATTGATTAAAACCAGTCCATCTTTCACCATCAAATTTTTGAAATCCCCCAACACCAGTTCCTGCATTTCCTGTCATCCAAACATTTCCTTGATCATCAATAGAAATATCTTCAACAAAATAATCTATTTGAGAAGTGTTGGTTATTCTATATCGCTGCCAACTACCAGTTACAGCATCTCGCTTTGCTGCGCCTTCTAAACCGCAAACCCAAACATCCCCTTGTTTATCAACATCAATCGAAAGATTAAGATCGCCAGGACGCCAGGTTCCAAAATTATTCCAGATAAGACCATCAAACATCCAGACTTCTCCTGTTGTAAGAACCATTACGGCTTTGCCATTTCCAAAAGCTTTAAATGCATCAATATAAAAACTAACATTTGAATAAGGTGGAGTTGGATAAACCCAGGTTCCATTTGGTTGTTGATATTCAAGAGTTTCCCAATCACCATTTTCAGCCATTCTTAATGCCCAAAAATTTCCGGCATCATCAACACAATCTTTTCCTGGCAATCCAGCAATTTGTCCTAACGAATCAGGCAGGTAGTTTGTTAATTGATTTGTTGCGCTGTTATATGTAAATACGTATCCAAAATATATATCTGCAGACCACACCAGATAACTTCCATCTGGTTTAGGTTGAATGGCAATTCGCGTATTGGATCCTTGCCAGGAAGTCCATTCTCTATCCGTTGGATTAAAACGGACAAGAGCATCACTTATAAACCAGATTGTACTATCTGGAGCGATATCTATATCATAAGTAAATCCATTTAACTCTGAGTTGTTAGGGTTATAATTTTCTAAAGAAGTTGCACCAACTTGAGGATTAAATTTGACCGCGCCAGTATAATTTCCCATCCAAAGATTTTTTTCATAGTCTTCTACAATATCTAAAATCTGAACATCCGCATTATCGAATGAACCTAGCTCCGGATAATCAACATTCGAGAAATTTATCCATTTATTTTCAGTTTGATTGAATTTTGCAAAACCACCTTCGCCCCAACCACCAGTAGCCGCAGCAATATATGGATCACCATTTTCATCTATCCAGAGTGCAGTTGCTTGATCACCCTGAATTCCGGTATTGCCTGGTCGATAATAACGCCAGGAATAATTAATTGAGTCTTGTGAAAAAACTTCCAGACAAAAAAGTGTTAAAGAGAAAAAAACTATTATTAAAACCTTCACTAAATACTCCAATAAGAATTTTTGATAATTTATAATTATGTGTCTAATAAAACTCAGAATTTATTTTATTAAAATCATTTTTTTAGTTTCAACCAGCGACCCTGACTGAAGTTTGTAAAAGTAAGTTCCACTTGATAACATTGAGGCATCAAAAGTTACTTCATAATTACCGGATGATTGTACTTCGTTTACTAGGGAAACAACTTCATTACCCAAAACATCATAAATTTTTAGACTTACAGGATTACTATCAGCAATTTGATATTTAATTTTTGTGCTTGGGTTGAAAGGATTTGGATAATTTTGTAATAATTCAAATTTTTCAGGGACATTAATAATCACCTCAACTTCATTTGAGTATTCAAATGTTCCATCAAAATCAATTTGTTTTAATCTGTATAAATATTTACCCGAGACTAAATTATCATCTGTAAAAGAATATGATTGAGTTTCTGTTGTTGTTCCGTGTCCATTTATAAATGATAACATAGTCCATTCCTCATTGCTGACTGAAGACTGATGATTGAAGACTTGCTTTCTCTCTATACTAAATCCTGAATTATTTATTTCCGTAGCAGTAGACCAGTTAAGGTTTACATTATTTCCATTTGAACTTGCAGAAAATGAAACTAATTCAACCGGGACAACAGAACCGGTTACTGTTAGAACAGCAATACCTCTGCTTGCACAGCTTATCCACAATTCATATCCATTCTGAATATTCTTTACTTCAAGATCATATATCTGTGCGTGTGGTAAACCACCGATTTGTTGTTGTGGAATAATTCCAAAATCAGTTCCATCAAACCAGCACAAACCATAAGTTGAGGTCGTTGTACTTTGAAAATTTGCAAACCAAAGTCTTCCATCGGGAGTAACTGCTAATGGTGAAATATTCTCGCCTGGTATTTGTGAATTGGTTGGAGAATAAAATTGATATGTACCGTTATTAGCATTTACCTTTGCAAGTCCCTGATTTGTACCAACCCAAGCAAAACCATCTTGTATAGGAACAACAGTAGTCAGAACATCACTTTGAGGATCAAGTTCGGAAAAATCATCAACAACTTTAGAAAAATTATATGAGCCGTCTGTTCTTAAAACCTGGTAGAAAGAACAAGCCCAAATTGTTCCTGATCTTTGAGGATCTTTAGTAATGTTTGTAGTTATCCCCAGGAATGGGACATCTATCCAGTTGTTACCTGCATCATTATAGTATGATAGATCAAAGTACTCACCAAGACTCCACAATCTATTTTGCGAATCTTCAACAAGTCCTTGTGATCTTGAATTAGAATAATTTAATGAAGAATAATTAATACCATTCCAGCTATGTAGTGAATTAAACATTGGATTAATAATTACTGCGCCGGTTGAAGGTCTATAATAAATTGTTTCAGTGTTATCGGTTGGAAATGGGAAAGGATTTCCTAAACCATAAGTGGATTCATTAAATCCTGTCCATCTTGTTCCATCAAACAGTTGAATCCCGCCTACACCAGGTCCAGCGTTGCCTGTCATCCAGACATTTCCCTGATCATCAATGGAAATATCATTCACCCAATAATCTATCTGAGATGAATTAGTAATTCTATGTCTTTGCCACTGTCCGGAAACTGCATCACGTTTTGCTGCACCACCAATACCTGTTACCCAAATATTTCCGTTTGCATCTATATCAACACCATATGAAAATCCACCCTCTCTCCAAACGCCAAGGTTAATCCAGGCATTAGTATTAAATTGCCAAACATTACTATTCCCATCGATTAAGATTGCTTTACCGTTACCATAAGCTTTGAATGACCAA
This sequence comes from Ignavibacteriaceae bacterium, assembly GCA_049291095.1. Taxonomy (GTDB): domain Bacteria; phylum Bacteroidota; class Ignavibacteria; order Ignavibacteriales; family Ignavibacteriaceae; genus IGN3. The sequence goes on from JBATOT010000060.1 coordinate 8,114, forward strand.
ATATCATTTGTTAATGAAACTGAAGGTTGTGTGGGAGTAATCCAACTTCCATCAGGAGTTTTATAATCCAACGAAAATATTCCCGGAGTAGAAGATTGTCTAATTGCCCATAAATTATTTTGGGCATCAACATTATCAATCCCTGAAAGAGAAACAACTTCACCAGCATCTCCGTTTTGCGGCAATAGAGTAAACAGTTGTGTATCACTATCGAAAGTAATCATTGTATTCCAGCCTTCTCCATCAACCCAAACAATATATCCGCCAGCAGTTTTTTCCTGGATGGAAACCTTCTCACAATATCCAATTAAACTTGGCCAATTGTTTGCATTAGACCCATAATACCAGTAGCGCCATTGGTTAGTTGTTGGATTATAATTTACTAAACCGCCGCCGCCCCATACCACAGAGATAACAGTAGCCCATATAGAACCATCTGGAGCAATTGCAATGTCTGATGTTCTTCCGCCTGGATGAAGTGAATTATTAACACCAAAAAATTCTAATGAACTTGCACCAATCGCGGGATCAAATTTTAATATACCACGCCAGGTTGCCATCCATAATATTCCGTTCGCATCTTCTTCAATATCACTAATTCGTGATGAGCCGACATCATTTATATCTCCAATTACCGGGTAATCAATATTTGAATAATTTATCCATTTATTTTCTGATTGAATATATTTTGCAAAACCGCCTTCTTCCCAACCGGGTGTGTAAGCCGCAATGTAAGGGTCACCATCATGATCAATCCAGATTGCCTCAACATAGTCGCCCTGAATACCGGTATTTCCTGTAGTATAGTATCGCCACGAATACTCAGGGTTTTGAGATTGTATTAATATTGAAAATAAAAAAGTAAATGGAATGAAAAGTAGTTTGTTGTTCACAAGATTCTCCACTGATTTATATTAAAGTTGATATTTACTGATTTAGTATTTATTTAAACAGATTAGTGACAAAAAAAGCGATTTTAGAGAATCGCTTATGAAATTATTTTTCTTAATAAAATGACTAATTATTTAGAGCTCCAAGATCGATCCATTTAGCAATACTATCAATCGTAGCACTTGGTAAAGCATTACCGTTAAATGGCATTCTTGGTGAAACCTCTCCCTTTAGTATTTTAATTATCAAACTGTTTGCACTGTTTCCCGGTTCAACTCTTTTCAATTGTGAGAACAAATTGCTTTGTACATTAACGAGATTATTATATGCAACAGTTGATTCAAGTGTTAATCCGGCTTGGTTACCAGCAGCTGAATGACATTGGGCTCCTACACAGTTAACAAACACTTTTGCTTTTATATCACTGAACTTTGCCAATGGTGCATTGCTGCCTGGTTGTGCGGGTGCAGTTATTTCATCCTCTGAACAAGATGTAAAAATCAATCCAAACAAAATTATTATTGCAAAGAAAAATTTATTTTTATCCATCATCTGGTTTTCCTTTCTTGTGTTAAGACACACATATATATAAAAAAATTAAATATCAAGTTTTTCTGTTTTTACTTTTTGCACAGTAGATACTCTAAGTAAACTGTAAACGGGACAATAATTAATAAATGCTGTTAACAATGGAACAATTCCAATAAGTCCCCACCAGTTTTTAGTGATAAGAGCGAATGCAATTAGTCCAAAACCCAGAATAATTCTGGCGACTTTGTCTATACTTCCTACATTCTTTTTCATAAGATACGTCCTTTATTTTTGTTATATGAATTAGTATTAGTTTAAATACAATCGTGACAATTAACTTTAATTTTCATTTTCTAATAAATTAAGGCGATTCAAATGAATCGCCTTTTAAGATTGCCCCAGTTAGTTTTGCTTTATTTTAATAACATCATTTTTCTAACTTGCACCTGGTTACCGCTTTCTAATCTGTAGATATAAAATCCCGAACTTAAACCATTTGCATTAAAGCTAACACTATGTAAACCTTGATTAAGATTTCCATTTACTAATGTGCTTACTTGTTCACCCAAAGCGTTAAATACTTTTAGTATTACAAATTGATTTGTAGTTAATGTAAATGATATACTTGTTGATGGATTAAATGGATTTGGATAATTCTGTTCCAATGCAAAATCATTTATAACGGCTGGAGATTCATCAACACCGGTTGGTGAACTTACCAATGACTGTATCTGTAAAGCAGTTTTGTTTGATGAAGGATCAACTACTGCCCAAACTTTTACTTGCTGGCCGCTTGTAAGCTGACTGGATGAAATTATGTTATAGTTCAAATCTATAACAACAGTTTGATTATTGATTACATAATTACCAGTTGGTAGTTGTATTGATGAACCAGAAACCGTACCGCTTACACCGTTAATCTTTGAGAAGTTCATTCCATCTTCTATTTTGATTCTTAATGCAAGTAAAGTGCTGTCAACATTGCGGATCATTTTAACTTCTACAAATTGATCAACTGAAAGATTACCAAATGTGATCGGCATATTTGCGTGGTTAAGGTAAACTGTGTTTGAATCAACATAGACAACCAAACCATTTAATTCAACGCTACTAGAATTTATAGCGGTGATTCTACCAAAGATTTCAATGTCTTCGTTTCCTTCAAGCTTAATCCTGGAAGCTCTGGCAGAAGTTGTACCTGTTTTATTTCCTTTAACTTCAACTAATTGACCGACCTGTAATGATGAGTATGAAACAGGATTGTTCAAATGATCTAAAACTATTGTTGTGCTATCAACTGAGAATGTAATTCCATTTACAATAAGATAAGATGCGGTTATTTCTGTAATATTTCCTTTTAACTCAATTTCAGTTCTTACAAAATCTTCAATCTGAATTCTACTGGCATAATAAGAGCCATCCTGTCTCTTAAATCCTTTTACCTCAACCCACATTCCAACAGCTAAAGAAGCTATTGTAACAGGCATTCTGTTATCATCAAGAAAAACTGTGTTAGAATCAGTTGAGAAAGTAATCCCGTTAATTGTTACATCTGTGCCAACAATACTTTCAATCTGAGCAGTAAATTCAATTTCACTTCCGGGCAGATCCTCAATTTTAATTCTTACGGCAAGATATGAACTATCAGGCTGTCTGAACCCTTTAACTTCAACTCTATCGCCAACATTTAGATCAGAAAATGAAATTGGCATTCTGTTATCATCAAGAACAACTGTTTGAGCATCGATAAAAAATACTTTTTGTGCAACAGTTAAACTATTTGCAGTTAAACTTTCAATTATTCCTGTTAACTCAAGCTCTCCTTGATGATGATGATTTTCATCATCTTCTGTTTTTACTCTTACTGCTAAAAGATCACCATTGGTTTGAGCATAAGCCTTAACCTCTAATAGTAAACCAACTTGTATTTGTTCAAAAGAAAATGTGCTTCCGCGTCTACCGCGATACTCGGTATTTGCATCAACAAAAAATGTTGTACCGTTAATTACAAATGAGTTTATGCCAACTTCAATTACATATCCGGTCAGTTCAACTTCGTTTTCATTACCGCCTCCATTGTCTTCAGATTTTACTCTGCTGGCTAGATAAGTCCCATCACCACGATTGTCTGCCTGAATTTGTACAAGATCATTTAATTGAAAAAAAGAAAATGTTACAGTGGCATTGCTTGGTCCGCGAAACTCAGTACTACCATCTACATAAATTGTATAACCTTCTACAACTAAATAGTCGGCACCAAGCTCTGTGATATTCCCGGTTACTTCAAGATCGCTTAAAGCGAAAAGATTTATACTGCTGATAAACATTAATAGCGGTATTAAGTATACCTTACTTATGTTTAGTAAAGTAGAACGGGAAAGCGATAAATGTGTTTTCATTTCGAACTCCTTTTATTTGTGTTTGTGTTTTTTGGATGAAACTCAATTTTAATTTTTATTATGTCCTTTGATAATCAAGTGTGTGTTATGACATTAAAGTGACATGGGAATAGAGAACTAGTTACAAGTTATGAGTTAAGACAAAAGAGAAAAGTTTTTAAATGCGGCATGTTTATTTAAAAACAAAAAACCGAAACAAATATTGTTTCGGTTTAATCTAAGAAAATAAAACAGTTACGGATTATTTCATTAATAATATTTTTTGAGACACACTTATTGAACTGGCCTTAAGAGTTACAATATAAATTCCCGATGCTAAATTGTTTGCATTAAAAGTCACTTCATAAGTTCCGGCAGGTTTTTCTTCATTAACTAAAGTTGCAATTTCATTTCCAAGAATATCATATACTTTTAATGTAGCAAGAACAGATTGCTTCGTTTCACTCGCAATGAGATTGGGAATGGAGAATCTGATTTTTGTACTTGGATTAAACGGATTAGGATAATTATTATAAAGCCGTATTGATGTTGGAATTATTTTAGTATCATCATCAACATCTGTGAGATGAAAATTTACATAAATATCTCTCTGATCAGGGTTTGAAGTACTAATTGTAAACTCTTCACTATAGGCATTTGGCAATCCAACCTTTTGAGCTACAATTTTATAAGAACCGTAAGGCAAATTATTTATTCCATAAAAACCAGTTTCTTTACAAAAGTTATAAGCATACAACCGGTTATTTGCAGTTGATTGAGCAAATAAAGAAACTCCATCATTGCCCGAACCATCCAAATTAGGAATTGTAACATAACCATAAACATAGCCGCCGCCGTAGGATGAATCTCGTTTAACGTAAAGATTTTTATCAGGAATACTTTGATTAATAAAGACTGAATCAGCATTTTGCCAGAATACTGACGCGGTATTTAGATTATTGTAATAAGTTGGCAAGTAATATTCCGAGTATCCCTGAACGTAATAATAAGAGCTATCTTCTAAAAGAATGTTATAACTGCCATCCGATCTTATGAATCCAGCATAAACAGAAGAATCTGCATTTAGTGCTCTTGGTTTCATCAATGTTGGTGTGTGAGTTCCTTTTCTAATAATCACTACACCTTTATCTATTGGAGTTCCATATATAGAATCTATTACAACTCCTGAAACAGAAAATCCACTATTAATAATTGAAGGAAGTTCAAAATCAACATTTAAAGTTTGTCCGGAATCTAAATCCACAGGCACAGCAAAAAACGGATCTGATTTATTTCCGGAAAACATAACACGATAACCTTCTTTTTCTGCTGCTACAGTATAATTTCCTGTAGGTAATTGTTTCGAATAAATTCCCGCATTATCAGTATAAGTCGAATCAAACAAATAAATTCCGTAATAGAAAAAATAAACCTTTGAGTTGACAATCGGATTTAAACTTTCATCCGAAACCAAGCCCAAACAATCCCCAAGGTCATCATCAAAAAAATCAATTTTAATTCTTAGATCTCTCGGACTTTCGGGATCATTACTATAAACCCAAATTGTATCAGTTGTATCATTAACAGTTATGTTGTAAAAATTTGTAAGAGTAACATTTAATCGTACGGTATCGTTTGGATTGATTGCAATTGGAAGCTGCAGGTTATCTTCAAACTCTAAAATGTAATATGGTTTTATCAAGGAAAGGCTATCAATATAAAGTATTTCATCGCCGTCATTATATATTAAAGTATAATCAAAACGACTGAACACATCTTCAAACTCAATTCTTCTTGGTTCAATCTTAATATCCGGCTGGGCTAAATATTTGCCCGCAAGAGTTATTACTAGTAAAATTGTATATAAATATTTAATCATAGTCATTAGTTTTTTTAATTTAGTGATAATAATATAAATTTAGTGACAAAATAAAGAGAGATAAAAATCGACTTTTTAAATTTATCCAAATCTGAACTTGAATCACTACTTGTATTTTCAAAAGAAGGTGATTCAAATGCATTTAATAAGATATCCGGCTATGTGCGGGAGATTTCTTATTCCTATTTTTTATCAAAACATCGTTCCCACAAAATCACTAATAAAGATGATGTTGATGATTTAGCTACAAATGTGTACATAGCTTTTGCTGAGCAATACCATAAAATAGATGCTATTGAAAATTGGCTTCGCAGAGTGCTGTTTTTAACATTTGTTAGATGGTACAAACAAAACAATCAGCGTAGAACTGTGGAGCTTAATGAAGAAATAACAGCAGATGATTCAAACTTAAGGACTGATGAAGGGTTTGACGTTAACGCTATTTTAAAAGTGTTAGATACTTTAAGTGAAGAAAAACAGGAAATTGTTAAGCTTAGGTTTTGGGGTGATTTGAAATTTGCAGAAATCGCTGAAAAACTTAATAAAAATGAAGCTGCGATTAAGAAAATGTTTTATCGTACGATTGAAGAAATAAAAAGTAAACTGGAATAATGTCACTTTTGTACAGCTAACATTACTAAATGATTAAGAAGCTAAAAAAGGTATTTATAAAATGAACGATTTTGAAAAAATAATTGAGTTGCTGAATAAGGATTTTATGACAGAAGATGAAAAACTTCTGCTCGGTGGAATTATAAAAGAAAATCCAGAAGCAAAAAAAATACACGATGCATATCTAAAACTTAAATCCTCTTTAAATAGAGATGAACATATAGATGAAGAATTGATGGCCGAATATGTTATGTATAAAAATAATCTTTCTTCGGATAGATTAATTGTATTACTTGCAAATAAGGTTGAAGATCATATTAGAAAATGTATACAGTGCGAAAAACTTTTTACCGAACTAAACGCAGAATATTGCGATGTTGATAATTTTGTAAGCCAATCATTAGTTGAGCAGGTTAGCCAGGAAAAGCCCGTATTATCAAAAGGATTTTTCTTGTTCAACAATTTTAGTGCGGCAAGATATGCATTTGCTTCTTTAGCTGCTGTTGTTGTTTTATATCTCGGATTATTTGCTGTTTCATCATTTACAACACCGGATTATAAAAAATCGTTTTTCGATGGAGAAGACTTTTATACAACACGTGGAAGAACCTCGGAACTTTTTCAACGTGGGTTGGATGCTATCGATAGAAAAGATTACGAAAGTGCAATCGAATTTTTAAATAATGATATAGAGAATAATAAATCAGATGAATCCATTTTCTATACCCACTTTGTACTTGGAATTACCTTTGTAAATAAAGCTGAAAGTGATTTTCTTGGATTGTTCAAATCGTTTAACAAAGAAGATGTTTCAAAAGGAATTGAGAATTTTAAAAAGTCTATTGAGCTGAATAATAGCGGTAAGTTTGATAATCTTAAATATGATGCGCATTTCTTTATTGGTAAATCTTACTTAATGATTGATGATAAAATTTCTGCACGCAAACATTTGCAATCAGTGGTTGATAGCAAAGGAAGCTATTACAAAAAAGCAGAAGAATTGTTAAAAGAATTATAACCTGTTAATGAATTGTGAAAATGAAAAAACCTGCAATTACATTTTTTGCCCTGATATTGCTTGCTCTAACAGGTTTGTTTTTTATTGCGACGAGGTTCTTACCTGTTGAAGATTTAAAAAATGACTCCGGCAAGCAGCAAAATAATCCCAACGATAAGGTTACTTTTTCTGAAAAGTTTAAAAGAATTGAAAACCAATTATTAAACTCATCTAACTTTCCCAACATTTCTGATTCCATAAACAGCCTGGCAAATAACTTCGAAAAAAATTATTTAACAGCATTGATTGGAAAAAGAGACAGTGAGTTTGAAAATTCATTTAATCTTTTATTCTCGATGTTATCAAGCCGGCCAAATTATTATGCATATTATGATGAGTTGATCTTTGCGGCAAAAGCTTCGGATAATCTTGATGAAATAAAAAAGTTTGTTGATTCAGAAAAATCACAAAACAAATATTCTGGGTATTTGAATGCGTTATACTTTTATCATATTAATGAATACTCCAAATCAGTTGAGATATTAAAAGACGAAAATGATTTTGAACAACTTTATCTTTTGTCTTATTCCTATCGCGGACTTGGAGATTATGAAAATGCTTTGATGATAATGAATCAGGCTGAAAGTATTGCGAAAGATGACTCATACAATCTAAGTAAGATTCTTATTTCAAAAGGTTCATTGTATTTGCTTTCAGGAAAATACAATGAAGCAGAAAAATATTATCTATCTGGTCTGGAATTCTCAAAACGATCAGGCAATAAAAAAGAAGAAGCAAAAGCTCTAATCAATCTTGCAATACTTGATGATCAAAACGGAAATATTGAAGAAGCAAAAAATAAACTTCAAACATCGATATCAATTTCCGAAGCAATAGAAGACAAAGAACTTGAAGCAACTGCTTTATCAGAACTCGCAGTTTCTTATACTTACTCTGGAAACGTTGTTGAAGCAAAAAATAATTACGAAAAAAGCTTTGAGATATTTAAAGTATTAAATCATAAAGAAAGATTGTCAAATCTTTGCGCAAACATAGCTGCGCTTTATTCTCAGACAGCAAATTATTCGGCAGCATTAGATTATTATAATAAGGGATATAATTATGCCGGTGAAAATGTTTTTTCAAAAATATTAAACCTTCGTGGGTTAGGCGATATTTATTCGAACTTATCTAACTATTCGAAATCACTCGAATACTATGAGCAGGCAAAAGAACTAGCAAAACAAGTTAAAGATATCTCCACCGAAGCTTCCGTTGATGTAAGCATTGGAACCTTATATTACAATATTAATAAACCAATTAAGGCGCTTCAGATTTTTCGGGAAGCAAAAAATAAGATAACTCCTGAATCAGATCCATATTTCGCCGAAGATATTTTTTTCAAGATTGGATTAGCTTACTCAGCAATTGATAGTTTGGAGAAAAGTAAAGATGCTTTTACAGAAGCACTGAGTATTTCAGAATCACTAGTAGATGTTTATTATAAAACAATCATTACATCCGAACTTGGATATATTGTTTTTTTACAAAAAGATTTTAACAAAGCCGAAAGTTACATCAACACTGCCTTAAAACTTGCAAAAGAAAATGGCTTTAATCAATTGGCGGGAGTTCAGCATCTTTATCTTGGAAAGATTGCTTTTGCTAAAAACAATTTTAAGAATGCTATAAATTATTTTTCATCAGCCTCAACTATTGCTGCGCAGGAAATGGATTACAACAATGTTTTTGAATCAGAGTTTTTTATTGCAAAATCTTTGATCAAACAAAACAAAATTGCTGAAGCTGAAAAACACTATCTTAATGCAATTAGCATTGCCGATAGGATTTCGGAATCATTAGTTAATAATGCGGAAATACAAATCGCACACTTTTCCGGTTTAAGCGATTGTTATTCAGAGCTTGCAGAATTCTATCTTGAGGAGGGTAGAAACGAGGATGCTTTTTCAATTATCGAAAAATCACGCTCAAGAAATACTTTCCAGAACCTAACAGATCTTAAAATAAATGCCTTTGGTATATCTGAAGAAAAATTAAAAAAATATTATGATTTAAAGTGGATGATTGAATCCGGATTGTTTTATGGTAATAAGCTTGATGAAATAAATTCTGAATATCAAATAATTAAAAGCGGGATTAATAAAAACGAATCACTTAAGTACAGAGTAAACGGTGCAGCAGAAATTCAAAATAGTTTAAGTGAAAATGAAAATCTTATAACTTTATTCTTTGGGCGAGAAAATCTATATGCGTTTAATTTAAACAAAGAAAAATTAGCCATATATAAAAACAATCTTTCGCAACAACAGGTTGTTGATCTGTTAAAAAAGATTGCTCCTATTTATGCTGCCGAGTATATAAGCAGTAATTTATATTTTAACCAGGATTTATTTTCATTCAACACAAAAGCGGCAAACGAATTATATCAAAAGATTTTAAAACCTGTTTTGAATGATATTCCAAATAATAACAAACTCATCTTTTCTCTGCCTGCAGAATTAGCATTCGTTCCATTTGAATTTCTTGTAACTGATTTTAAGGAAGAGGATAGTCCGTTCTATTATGAGAATAAAAATTATTTAATTGATGATTATGCAATCTCATATTCACCTTCGTCATCAATTTATGTTTTACAGAAAGAGTTAAAAATTCAAAACGAGGACAAAATTTTGCTTGTTGGTGATCCGCAAATAAGCGATAAAGATTTTGCGCTCAGTTATCGTGGTGGGTTGCTAGAAGATGATTCATTCAATTCGCGTAATATTGTCTTGTTTCCATTAAGGTATTCTAAAGAAGAAATACAAAACTTAAACTCACTATTCTCAAATGGATTTACTTTGCTTTCGGGCGATGCAACCGAGAAAAATTTTAAAGAGAACGCAGCGCAAAGCAGTATAATTCATTTATCTACACATTCTTTCCTGCATAAAAATCAGCCGCTGATAATTTTCTCGCAGAATAATGAAGAAAAGGAAGATGGCTATCTTGAAAGCGGGGAAATACTTCAATTAAAACTTAACTCTGATTTAGTTGTATTAAGTTCTTGCAGATCGGGCCTGGGAGTAATTGATGAAGCAGAAGGTGTAATTGGTATGCAGAAATCTTTTTTTGAAGCCGGAGCAAAAAGTGTTGTGGTTTCTTTATGGGATGTTAATGATAAATATACATCATTGTTTATGCAGAGTTTTTATAAATATATAAGCGAAGGTTTTGATAAATCTGAAGCGTTAAGAAAAGCTAAAATATTTTTCAGAAAAAATTATTCCGCAAATCCTTATTACTGGTCTGCATTTATTTTGTCGGGTGATGTTTCCAAAATTCAGGACTTGAAAACAGCCTCTTCAAATTATCTTTTTTACATTTTATTTGGAGTTTTTATCTCAATTACTCTAATTTATTTTGGCAGAAAAAGATTGCCCCTTAGTTAAGTATATCACTTTATCCTGCATTAATTTTTTATTTTTTTCCACTTTATTTATAATGCACTATCAATAAATATAATTAAGGAATTATAATGCCGATCGAAGCAAATAAAGTAGTTACGATGAAATTTACATTAACTGATGATGCGGGTAATGTTTTAGATTCAACAGATAATGGCGGTCCATTTTCATATATATCAGGAACGGGAATGGTTTTACCAAAGCTTGAAGAAGCTGTTAGTATCATGATGATTGGTACAAAAAAACAATTAAAGCTTGAAGCAACAGATGGATATGGAAACTTTAATGAAGATGCTGTTCAGGTTGTTGGCAAAGAAAATTTTCCTGCTGATTTTAATTTAGAAGTTGGAATGGAATATATGGCAAGCAATCCCGATGGGATGCAAATGCCCTTTGTGATAACTGAAGTTCGGGATGAAGATGTAACAATTGATTTCAATCATCCGCTTGCAGGAAAAAATTTAAACTTTGATCTTGAGCTTCTTGATGTTAGAGATGCAACTGCTGAAGAATTAGCTCATGGTCATGTTCACGGAGCCGGCGGACACCACCATCATTAATGTACAATGATCAATTAACAATGTACAATTAGAATTAGGAGGATTGAGACTTTTTCAATCCTCTTTTTTATAGCATAGTGAGTGGCAATGGCTTCGAAGTATGAAATTAATCTTTAACTTCAAACTTATTATTGCTTGCATCTGCATCAGGAATATTTTTATTTAACATCTCAACAGATTTAACCTTTGATTTTACATCAACATCCAGCCAAACTTTTTTATCTCCGTTTTCCCAGATTGATGTTGAAGCACTAAGTTTTGATTGCGTACCGTCTTCAAGGCTTAATGTTAAATCAATTGGAACAGGAAGATTGCCGACATTCTCAATCAATACTTTTGTTTTACCATTTTCAATCTTTAGATCTTTAATGGCTAAATCAGGAATATGTGATTCAAAAAACCATGGATTCCAGAACCAGCTTAAATCTGTTTTTGCTACATCTTCAAAAGTGTAAAACATATCCCATGGAGTTGGATGTTTTCCATTCCATCTAGCAATAAATTCTTTTAAGCATTTCGTAAATAGTTCATCACCTAAAGCTGATCCTAGCATTTCATAAGCAAGCGCTGGTTTGTAATAACTCATCATACTTAAATGCGGATCGCGTGAAAGTATGGATGGAAGTATCATTGGAATATCCATTTCATTTCCTGCCCATTTAGAAAATCCAACTGCGGCGCGCGTTCTGTGATCAAATTTGGAAAGTTCTATTTGCAAATCCCACGGAAGAAAATAAGCCATTCCTTCATCCATCCATCCGTAACGAGTTTCATTCGTTCCAACATAAAATGGAAAATACATATGAGCAATTTCGTGAGTGGTTACGTAAACATCATTAATCGTGTTAGAAAATTGTCCATCATTTACAATCATTGGAAATTCCATTCCGCCATCACCATTAAAAACGGTTATTTGTGGATATGGATAAATAACACCGAGCATTTCTTTGGAAAAAAATTCTATTGTTCTTTTTGCCATTGTAGTTGCTTGAGTAAAAAAATCAGAAGCAGGATTGTAAGCTGAAAAACAAGCAACTCTTTTACCGGGTTCAAGTTCGATGCTTGTTCCATCCCACAAATAAAAATCGCTCATTCCAAAAGCAAAATCTGAAATATTATTTGCGGAATATTTAAAAGTTGTAAATCCATTCTGGTGTTTATAAACTTCTTTTCCACTGTCTTGCCTGGTAACGATGTTAATTAAATTATCTGATGTAAGAGATTCATTATATCTTTTTAAATAAACATCATTCAAAACCTCTTGTGGGTTTTGCAGCATTCCCGTTGCCCAAACACCAAATCCTTTTGGTACTTTTATTTCAACATTTATATCAGAATAATCAAAATAAAATTCGTGCTCGGCATTATAACTTATCATATCCCAACCACGAATATCATCATACACTGCAATTTTAGGATACCAGTAACCAACAAAAAAAGTTGATTCGCCGTAAGCGCCAATTCGTATATCTGTTCCTTTGGGAATTGTAAAACTCCAATCAACATTAATTTCTTTTTTAGATTTTGGAGGAAGTGATGAAGATAATTTTATTATAAGATTTGTTCCCTGGTAAGAAATGATTTTATCAGCAACATTTAAACTTAAATTATTACCATCAACACTTAATTTGCTTAGTTTTACTCCATCAGTTACTGTTTCGGGATTAAGTTCTGTGTTTCTTGCGGCGCCTTTTTTATACATATCCTGGTAAAGTTTTAGTACGATATTTTTTAATGTGTCGGGACTATTATTAAAGTAAATTATTTTTTCACTTCCCGTTAACAATCTTGTTTTGGGTTCAATCTCTACTTTGATGTTATACTCAGAAAAGTTTTGCCAGTAATTTGTTCCAGGTTTTCCGTCAAAAGATCTTGTTTGGTTTGTGTAAGCTTTCTTTAATTCTTTTGGCATTTTAAAATCGGAGGGAAAAGCTAAATTAGAAGCAAAAATCAAAATCAAATAAAAACTAATTAAAGATTTCATACGGATTTTTCCTTGGTAAGTTTGATTGCTAAATTTAAAGGTAAAGTTTATCATATTTAATTATTAATAAAAGGATTATTTGATAAACGGCTAAATAAAAAATTTAATTAAGAAAAAGTATAGTTTTAAATGAGAACAGAATCACCCAAAAGCATAGACGAGTTTTTAAATTTTTACAAAACAAATATTGCAATTTGTTTTTACTTAAGCACACCGGAATGTAATGTGTGTAAAGTCTTAAAACCAAAAGTAATTGAGATGATTGAAAGCGATTTTCCAGAAATGAAATATTGTTATGTGGATTTAAACGAATCGAAAGAAATATTAGGACAACTTTCTGTCTTTTCAGTCCCAACAATTCTTGTTTATTTTGAAGGCAAAGAAACTATTCGTGCTTCCCGTAATGTACACCTTGAAGAGTTACGCGAACAAATTGAACGATATTATAAAATGATTTTTTAGTTGTCATTCTCGCGAAGGCGGGAATCTCTTAAGGAGAATTAAAATGAAAAAAATATTTTTAGCACTAACAATTACTGCAACCTTTTATATTGCTGGATGTGATAAGGTAAATGATCCGGAAGAAAGTCTTGGTAACATAACAGCTAAGCAAAAAGTTGATGAGGTTTTACAAAAAGCAAGATTAGATTTTGCAGCCGATGCACAGCTTTCTGCAATTTACGGGTGGAATGTAGATTTACTTGGTAATATAGATTTGCTGGAAACGGAGAATGCTTTTGTTTACGTTGTACAGTCAAATAATTTGCAAAGTAACGAGTTTTATGTGCCCATATTTGCAGCAGGACCTATAAAATCCCCTATAAATTTTGCCACTATGCTCTCATTTATTAAAGACACCACAGCTAGTAATATTTTAGAAAAAATATTTAACAGACTTTCTATACTTGCAATAGACCCAAATACAAATTATAAAGACAGTCCCGCAACAATAGACACCGCTCTTGTGCACGGGGGCAATGTTTTTCTATCACAGAACAATGCAGTTAAAATTGATATGTTTTTAGTACCCAGTAAATCTATCGATACAACTTTAACGGTTAATAATTCTGCGGATTGGATTGTTAACTTTTATACAAGTAACAAATCTTTAGTGTTGTGGATAAACAGCAACAGCGGTGTTGTAACAAAACTGTCAGGGAGTTGATGTTTTTAAAATCAACCAGCTAAAAGTTCTTTCTAACAGAATATCATTGCAGAATACAGTTTAAAAAAACACTATAACAATAGATTTTAGTATAATTAATGAAGACAGTAAAAACGTAATATGCGCAAATAAAAATATTTCAAATACTTATTGATTTTTTTTAAAACACTTTTTAGTTTCACACTACGCTAAGAAGAAAGAAATCTTCACCAGTATTTTCTTTTCTGCTTTCTTCCATTCTACATTTTCCAGCGGTTCAACAAACCGCACAAATTAACAATTTATATATTTTTCAGGAGGCACAATGCGTAATTTGTTTCTCATTGCAATTTATATTGTAATGGTTTCAGCTACCCTTTTTCTTTCTACCGGTTGTTCAACTCAATCAAAAGAAAGCGAAAAACTTTCTATGAAAGAAATGATAGCAAGGGGAAAATATTTAACAGACTTTGCTGGATGTAATGATTGTCATACACCCAAAGTGTATACTGAAATGGGTCCAGTACCCGATACGACACGTTTGCTTGCGGGACATTTTTCAACAGATCCGCTTCCAGAGATTGATGCAAATATGGTTGCGCCAGATAAATGGGTTCTAACAGAAAAAAATTTTACTGCATGGGTAGGTCCATGGGGAATTTCATATGCTGCTAATCTAACACCAGATAAAGCAACGGGAATAGGCACGATTACTGAAGAATTGTTTATTAAAACACTAAGAGAAGGAAAACTTAAAGGAGTTGGTAGACCGCTATTACCACCAATGCCCTGGCCGGGAATTAGAACTTTAACAGATGAAGATTTAAAATGTATTTATGCATATTTTATGTCATTACCAGCCATCAACAACCAGGTACCACAACCAACACCACTAGATAAAATACCGATGATTACAGCCAGTCGGTAGTTGATATTAACCAGGGAACAGAACAATACTGTTCCCTGAATAATTATTATGGTATTTGAATAAAATAAATCAGCCTATTCTTTAATTAGATTTATAGTTCCTTCTTCGGGAATTTTTATTTTATAACTTGTTCCGTTTTTATTTTTAAGTTTAGTATCGCGTAGCCACGGGTTATAATATTTGAGTGTTTTATAATTTATTCCGAGTGAAGAAGCATAATCTGCAAAGTTTGTAACGGAAGAATTTAAATCCACTTCATTAAACTTAAGCGGTTTGTATAAATCTTCATCCTTAATATCATAACCATAATAATTTGGATTTTCCATTATCAACTTCATTGCGATTATTCTAGAAACATAACGCGAGGTTTCTGAACCAAGAACAAGATTCCAGTAGTTTGTGGTTTTTTGTAAGCCGCTCCACTTTTCAATTCCATTTATTCCGGCATTATAAGAAGCCGCAGACATCGTCCAATTACCAAATTTATTATAAGCTTCTAAAAGATATTTACTAGCAGCCTCAGTAGATTTTTCAACGTTATATCTTTCATCAATCTGATCATTAACCTCTAAGCCATATTGAGTTGCTGCAGATTTAATAAATTGCCAGTATCCTGTTGCTCCTGCAGATGAAACAGCATTTTCTAGGTTGCTTTCTATAACTGCAAGATATTTAAAATCATCGGGAATATTATTTGCTTTTAGTATTGGTTCGATAACAGGAAACCATCTTGCAGATCTTTTTATTGCGAGTATTGTTGAGCTATGCCAGTAAGTGTTTACTAAAAGTTCACGATCAACTCTTTCATATACTTCAAAGTTTTCTAACGGAACACCTTCAGCAAATATTGTAACGTGATTTGGAATTTTAGGCGAAATAATTTTATACTTCTGTGGAAAAGAATTATCTGTACTATTTGCAAAGAATAAGCTTGTTCCAATAAACATCACCCCAAATAAAAATACAATTATCGAAGCAAGTGTTTTTAGCTTTTTATTTTTAATTAAAACATCTTTAAATCGTTTTAGAAAATTCATTATCATTCCTTAAAATTTATATTGCATAATAAAAAAATGATTTTGAATAAAGAAGATAAAACCATACACATATTTATTATTTGGTGAGTTTTTGTGTTTAGGTGGCAAGATCAGTTTCGCCACTGAATCACAAAATCATTAAATTGCACAAAACCAAAACAGAAAAATTATGGATGAAGTAAAATCAAACAAAGATTATAATCCCGAAATGCATTCTGCTGAACATATTCTAAATCAAACAATGGTTAGAATGTTTAATAAGGGAAGATCATTCAGCAATCACATAGAAAAGAAAAAATCCAAATGCGATTATCATTTTGATCGCAATCTTACAGAAGAGGAGATTGATGCTATTAACAAAAAAGTAAATGAAGTTATTGCTAAGGATTTAAAAGTAACTGAAGAATTTCTTCAAAGAGATGAATCAATAAACACTTACAAACTTTCTCAACTTCCAGATGATGCTGGCGATACAATTCGCATTATAAAAATAGGTGATTATGATGCTTGTCCTTGCAGTGGGGTTCACGTTTCATCAACAAAAGAAATAGGGAAGTTTCAAATTATCTCCACAAGTTTTGAAGATGGAGTTTTGCGTGTAAGATTTAAATTGCCAAAGGATAACTAATTAAACTTAGATAAAACAATAAATACGAGGAACATTAAATGAAGAATCTTATAGCAATTGCTTTTGTGTATTTTTTATTTGCATGCGTAATTAGTAAATCTGCACTTGCACAGGATAAACCAATTCAAATTGCTCTTTTTAATCCTGCTCAAATATTTCCAGAAAGTAATTCAATAACCGGTTTAAGGTTAAATATTATTTATGGAAAAAATAATAATGTAAGTGGATTGGATTGGGGACTTGTGAATTCAACTACGGGCAAACAGGTTGGTGCACAATGGGGATTTGTTAATATTGTTGATAATGACTTTCTTGGTTGGCAAAATGGATTTGTAAATGTAACAGACAGCAGGTTCGAGGGCTTGCAATGGGGATTTGTAAACTATCACAAGGGAAAAGTAAGCGGCGTTCAGTTGGGATTTATTAATTATGCGGGCAGTATGTATGGTTTACAGATTGGATTGATTAACATTATTAATCAGGGCGGTGCATTTCCATTTTTCCCAATAGTCAACTGGTCGTTCTAAACTAGTTCAAGAATTTTAAAAGTCATTTTGATGAAATAGAGAAATCTGCCTGCATTGTTAGCAGATTTCTCTAGCTTCGTTAACAATTAGTTTTTATTTAACAATTCTTCAATCTGATCCATAACAACATTCATCTTCTTCATTGTTAATTCAAATGGTACTGATGATAATGGATCAATGCCGGCATCTTTAATTAATTCCACTGCATATTTAGAACCACCGCCATTTAATATCTTATAAAAATTATCTACAGCAGGTGTTCCTTCGTTAACAATTTTTTCTGCAAACGCAGTAGCATAAATAAGTGAAGTTGAATATTGGAAAACATAATAAGTGTATCCCATAAAATGAGGAATGTAAGACCACTCATATTGTATGTATGGATCAACTATACAATGTCCGGCATCGTGACCATAATATTTTTTTACTATATCATAATAAATATTACAAAGATCATCTCCGGTTAAAGGTTGTCCTTCTTCAACTCTTTTGTGGATTTCAAGCTCAAACTCAGCAAAAGAAGTTTGGCGAAAAATCGTAGTGCGTAATAAATCAAGATAACTGCCAAGCAAGAAAAGTTTTTCTTCATCGCTCTTTGCATTTTTAACCATATAATTATTAAGCAGTGTTTCATTTATTGTTGATGCTATCTCTGCTACGAAGGTTGCATAATCGGCTTTTGCAAAAGGTTGACTTGAGTTTGAATAAAAGCTATGCATTGTATGTCCAAGCTCGTGTGCTAAAGTTGAAACAGATTCGTAATCATCATTCCAGTTCATTAAAATATATGGATGAACATCATAGGCTCCACCTGTGGAATAAGCCCCGCTACGTTTTCCCTCGGTTGGAATAAAATCTATCCATCTGTTATCAAAAGATTTTTTTACTGTTGATATATAATTTGATTTTAGTGGAGTAAGTGCATCAAGAATGGCCTGCTGACCTTGTTCAACTGTAAAATGTAAATCAACTTTTTTAACAAGTGATGTATATAAATCATAATAGTGGAGAGTATCAACACCCAGCATCCGTTTTTTCAAATCTAAAAATCGATGTAACGTTGGAAGGCTTTTGTTTACTTGATCAATTAAAGTTGTGTAAACAGAAACAGGAAGATTGTCTCCATTTAAAGAAGACTCTAAAGTTGATTCATATTTTCTATTCTTAGCAAACACCCAATCTTTTTTAACCTTGCCAACAAGATTCGCTCCAAGTGTATTTTTAAAATCACCATAACTGTTAAAGAATGCATCAAATACTTTTTTTCTGTCATTACGATCTTCAACTGCTCTAATCCCGGTAAAAGTAGAAGGACTTAACTCAACTTCTTTCCCATCTGATAGAGTAATCATCGGATTTGGTTTTTCACCATCAGCAAAAAGAGAGTAAACAGTATTTTGATTCCCGGCAATCAAACCAAAACTAGCCAGCATTTTTTCTTCTGATTCAGAAAGTGTGTGTGGTCTTAAGCGCTGAATATTATCAACATAAACTGAATAAACTTTTAGTTCTGGTTTTTCATTAAAGAATTTTTCTATTGTTTCTTTTGATAAGGATAAAATTTCAGGCTCAAAGAAAGAAGCCGTTTCACCAAATTTTGTTCCTACAGAAGAAAGCTGCTGAAGCAACGCTTGATTTTCAGAAATGTTCACATCTTCATTGCTCACGTTGCCTGCATAAGTGCTTGATTTGTAAAATATTTTTAACATTCCAAAGTATGAATTTAATGCATCAAGAAAAGTTTGTGAATTGCTGCCAAGCTTACCTTTATATGCAGTAAAAGCACTTATGCTGTTTTCAATTTTGCTTAGATCTGCTTTCCAGTCAGTAACCGAAGTATAAACATCCGCAAGATTCCATTTGTATTTATCCGGAACATCGCTTCGTTTTGGCGATTGAGGAAAAACAGAAGCAGAAATAGTTAGAAATACAAGAGTATAGAAAAGAACTAATTTTTGTTTGGACATTGCTCCACCTATGAATATGATTACAATTTTGCAGGATAAACATAAAAAGAAAAAACTATCATACGAAGAAATTAATGATGAGCGGCGAAAAGATTATGATGATAAAAAACTTATAAATTACCTTAAAATAATCCAACTATTCTTTTTTATATTTCTGGCAATAAATCTCATAAACTTTTATTTAAATAGGTTTTACAATGAAAAAATTATTAGCCGCATCGCTTATATTTTTATTAATGATCGCCTGTACAGAAAGCCAAAATCCACAAAAGGAATCAGAGGAAGTTACAATGCTAAAAGAAAAGATAGCCAAATTTGTTCCTGTTAAAATACAATATGATGAAACACTATTAACAGATAGAGAAAAAGTTGTATTGGAAAAACTTTATCGTGCTTCAAAAATTATTGATGAATTATTTCTTGAGCAGGTTTACATAGAGAACGATCAAATAAAATCTGATTTGATTTCAAGAACATCCAACAAATCAATTCTTGAGAAGGAGCCAGAACTAAAACCACAACTTGAACTCTTCAATATTATGTTTGGTCCGTTTGATAGACTTGAAGACAACGAGGTGTTTATTGGAAAAAACACAAAGCCGCTTGGTGCAAATTTCTATCCCGTGGATATGTCTAAAGAAGAATTTGAAAAATGGATAAAAGATAATCCTGCTGATGAAAAAGCGTTTACAAGTGAGTTCACAATTATCAGAAGAGATAACGATAAGCTTGTTGCTATTCCTTACAGCGAGTACTTTAAAGATAAATTAACTGCAGCATCAAATCTATTGAAAGAAGCGGCTGAGTATTCAGATAATTCATCATTAAAAAAATATTTACTCTCCAGAGCAAATGCTTTTTTAAGTAACGATTATTATCAGAGCGATATGGATTGGATGGATTTAAAAGATCACAACATAGAAGTAGTAATTGGTCCATATGAAGTTTATGAAGATGCTATGTTTAACTACAAAGCAGCATTTGAAAGTTTTGTAACAATTAAAGATCCAGTTGAAACAAAAAAGCTTGAAGTGTTTGCAAAGTATTTAAATGATATTGAAAAAAATCTTCCGCTTGATGATAAACATAAAAATTACACACGCGGTTCAGAATCACCAATAGTAGTTGCTAATGAAGTATTTACAGCCGGTGATACAAAAGCCGGAGTTCAAACCCTAGCATTTAATTTACCAAATGATGAACGAGTAAGGCAGGCAAAAGGTTCAAAAAAAGTAATGTTAAAAAATGTTCACGAAGCAAAGTTTGAAAAACTATTAAAACCCATTGCAGAAATTGTTTTGGATTCTGATCAACTTAAGTATGTAACTTTTGATGCTTTTTTCAATCACACGTTAATGCACGAAATGTCTCACGGTGTTGGTCCAGGATTTATCAAAGTAAACGGCAAAGACACTGAAGTAAAAAAAGAATTAAAGGAAACCTATTCAACAATTGAAGAATGTAAGGCAGACATCCTTGGAATGTATAATAATATTTTTATGATTGAGAAAGGGGTTTATCCAAAAGAATCTGAAAATCAGGTTTGGGTAACATTTCTTGCAGGTGCTTTCCGCAGTATGAGGTTTGGAATTGGCGAAGCACACGGTGGCGGTAATGCGATCATTTACAATTATCTTTTAGAAAAAGGCGGATATGTTTACGAAGAAAGCACACAAAAAGTTTCTGTAGATTTTATAAAAGTTTATCCTGCCTTAAAAGAATTATGTAATTTAGTTTTAACAATTCAAGCAGAAGGAAATTATGCGGGAGCTAAAGATTTAATCTCAAAGTATGCAGTTAACTCACCAACTATAGAAACGTTGAGAAAAAAACTTGAAAAACTTCCTGTAGATATTAAACCTGTATTTGAGATTGAAGAAAAGTTAAAATAAAATATAAACTTTTTATTTAATCAGGGAAGAGCATGAAAGAAAAAGTAAGATACATATCGGCGGATTTATTACGTGGACTTGTAATCATAATTATGATCGAAGTTCATGTATCTAATGCTTTTCTTTTAACAGAGCTGCGACAAGCAGGCTGGTTCGGTATTCTTAATTTTATAAATGGATTAGTTGCGCCATCATTTTTGTTTGTTTCAGGATTCGCATTTCAGGTTTCATCCGGCGGTAAGCTTAATGAAATGAGAAAACTTGGTAAAGCATTCTGGAAAAAGATGATGAGGATATTCCAGATAATAATTATTGGTTACGCACTTCACCTTCCATTCTATTCTTTTTCAAAGATAATAAGCAAAGCAACTCCGCAGCAGTTACAAAGCTTTTTTGCTGTTGATGTTTTACAATGCATTGGTGTTGGTTTGTTGTTTTTGTTTCTAACAAGATTATTAATCAAATCTGATAAAGTATACCATTACTTTTTAATAGCTTCATTAATTGTTGTTACGTTGATTTCCCCGGTATTGTGGGAAATTGATTTCAATCAATATGTTCATCCGTTAGTTGGAAATTATTTTAACAGATTAAACGGATCGTTATTCCCGGTCTTTCCCTGGCTTAACTTTTTATTAGCAGGAGGAATCTTTGCAAAGTACTTTGTTGATGCACGGGAAAGAAATGAAGAAGAAAAGTTTATTAAGAATGTTACAATTTCAGGATTAACTGTTTTGCTTTTTGGTCATTTATTTTATTCTGGATTGTTCCCCAAAACACTTACATCAATTCTCCCAAACCCGGTTTTCTTTCTTGAACGATTAGGCTACATACTTGTACTGTTTTATCTCTGCTGGATTGTTGATAGAAAAACAAGCGCAAAAAATTCATTCGTAATGGATGCAAGCAGGGAATCACTGCTTGTTTACTGGCTTCACTTAATAATTATATTCGGAATGTTTTGGAAAGGTAACAGTCTTGCAAGCAAAATTGGAATGACAATGAATGTTGTTGAAGCAATTGGCGCAACAATAATTTTAATTGCACTAATGATTCTAGCTGCAAAATTATGGGGCTGGGCAAAGAAAAAATATCCCAAATATTCTTCTTTGCTTACAAAGATTGCGGTAACTGTTTTGTTGGTTGTGTTTTTTATTTCTTAAAAACACCAAACAATTTATCAAGCTTGCCCTTTTCTAAGTTAGATATTGCATCAAGTTCGCCAGCATCAAGCCATACACCATCGCACGATGAACATTTATCAACCTGAATATCTTTATAATTAATCTCTATTAGTTTCATTCCGCATTTTGGGCATTGCATATAGTGAAGATTTTTAAGTCTTTCTTTTTCAGCTTCCTCTAATTTAATACGAGCTTCTTCTTCCTGTTTCTTTCTTCTATCAAATTCTAATCTTGCAAAATATTCTTCTTCTTTTTCGCTTGGCTTTACGGGCATAATAATCTCCTGTTGAATTGGTACTTTTTTACAGAATGGTGAATGCAGTACCAGAAGATCTGGTATAAACAACTTCTGTTTTTGATTACTCAATATTAAAATTTTTAATGATTAATCTCAAACTGTATTAATAAGCAATATCATACTTAAGAGTATTTTCTAAACTATTAGAAGTAATACAAATACTTAATCTTAAAAACTCCTGCGCGATCTGTTGTGTGCATTCTGTTTGGAAGTAAATTGTTGTTTGAATCATATTCATCGCTTCTGTCGCGGAATTCGTTTACTGCAAGATAAATCCAGCTTTTGGGTAAGAAGTTCCAGCTAAACAAAAATCCGCCGATTATTCTTTCCATTCTATCTGTTGATCGTACAAAAACATTATCTACATAAACTCTAAAGTTTAAATTGTTAATTGGTGTTAATGAAAAATAAGGACGGGCATTATACGTTATATCTTCAATATTCCCATCAGGATCACCTTCAATAAACATATCATAAGAAGTTCCAAGCTCTAAAATATTAAGCATTTTCCAATCCACAGAAAAACCGAACCAGGAGTATGATGCCAGATAATCTCTGCCAAAGTTATATGTTTTTTGATAGCCGCCCCAGGCATTTCCATTCCATTTCTGTGAAATATCAAACCATGAACTTAGATTTATACTGTAAGAATCATAAATAATATCTTCATCCTTACTTTTACCAAACTCTGTATTTATTTCATAACCCCAACCGTCCCGGAATTGCATATTAAAACCAATAACTCCAACGTAATCGGTATAAAGATCAGCATGCTCATAATTAATTGCAGGACCGAAATACAAAAATATGTTTCTAATTGCGCCATCATCAAAGTACCATATTGGCCCTGTTAGTGCTACTGTATTAACTGTGCCTTGCCAGGGAACATATCCAACCTGGCTTACATTAAACTCATTGCCGATTGCTCTCATCCTGAATAAGTTGCCCCAACTTTCGGAAACATTTCTAAAGCCGATTGATGCAGCATAATCGCCATCGCTATTTTCAAACGATCTTGCAACTTGATAAGCAAGTTGCCAGTCTGATCCACGGAAAGCACCATCGATATCAATTACTCCAAAAGTATTTTCCCTATTTTGTTTTGCAACCATTAAAACACCAACGGATGAATTATCAAGAATTTGTTTTTTTAATCTTGCAGAGCCAAAGTATGCTTGTTGTTCAGTTAAATTCTGATCATCATCAACATAATCAGTCTCACCAGTTAGAGCAACAAATCCGCCGTATTCCCAATCGCTGTATCTTCCAAATCCTTTAGTGCCGAAAATAAGCGGAACTTCTTCGCCACCAGGTAAAAGTTTTCCAATCCTTCTTGAATAAAAGAGTTCTAGCGGTCTGTAAAATCCTGAGTTGCGTTCTCTTCCTGCCGGATTAAAAACTTCATTTCCTTCCGTAAAAAAAGGTCTTCTCTCGTTAAAGTATGATTCATACCTTGAAATATTAAAATCAAAAGGATCAGCTTCTATTTGAGCAAAATCTGGATTGGCAGTTAGTAAAAAAGTTAATTGCTCGGATGGATTGTAAAAAATATCAAGCCCCGCACTTGGATCAAATTTATATTTGTTATCACCAAGGTAAGTTGTCTTTGCGATACCAACAGGATAAATCTCTAGATTTAATCCTGATAATGTTGGTTTAAAATCCTGAAAAATTAGTTTACCAAATTTAGAAATTCTTTGTCCTTCACTTTGTTCATACTTGCACCAATAAATATCTTCTTTATTGTAAGATCTCCAGCGATCAAAATCTAATCCCCACTCAGTTAGATTTTTATCATACTTAATTGATTTATATGGAATTTTCATTTCAACAACATAGCCCCAATCATAAATTTTTGATTCAGCATCCCAAATACCATCCCAGCTATAATCACGGTTTCGTCCATCATCAAGCATTCTTGAATCTGATTTGACTCCTGATGCATTAACAGCAAACTTGTAAGCAGTTTGTTTATCACCAAAAGTATCCAGCATTATAGAGACTATGTCTCCCGTGTAACCATCCAGCATTCCTGCATTTGCTTGAATGTATTTCTTATCGTCATAACAAATCATCAAGCAGTAAATAGCTTCTTCCGTTGTTAAAACTTTTGCAACAGTTTTTACAGATGTGGATTGATTAAAGTAAGGTTCTAATTGAAAAAAGTCTGTTGTTGAATCGGCGTAGTTCCAAACATCATCAACAATGCCATCAATATTTACTTCTTTATCAACCTTAATAAGTGCTAAAGATTTGTTTAGATTTTTGTTTACTTCGTTGGAAAAGAGAACTGAAGTGAGTGAAATAAAAATTATAAGTAAAATTTTAATCATACAACATGCGTTTTTAGCTTTAGATTGATTTTAACTGCCGAAAGTTACTTTAAATAAATAATTTTATTTGGGGTTTTATATGAACGGTAAAATACTTTTATGAGTGAGCTTGGTTTTAAGTTATTGCTCTGCAGCTTGACGTCTCTGCGAGAAAAAAGATTTCACGCAAAGATGCTAAGTCGCTAAGAAAATATTTTTGCAGATATGTTTAAAAAACAAAAGCCCCGGTAAATCGGGGCTTAAAACCTGAAACGAATTATTTGTTATCCTAAATAAGCTTTCAGTCTGCCGCTTCTTTTTGATTGCCTTAAATTTCTTAAAGCTTTTTCTTTAATCTGTCTAACGCGCTCGCGTGTAAGATTAAATCTTTCGCCAATCTCTTCTAAAGTAGCTGAATGATCTCCATCAATTCCGAAGTATAATTTTATAACTTCTGCTTCTCTTTCTGAGAGAGTTGAGAGAACATTTGCAACTTCTTTTTTCAAAGATTCGGTCATCAAAGTATTATCCGGCAAAGGCTGCTCTTCATTAGGAAGAATATCAACTAAGGAATTTTTTCCATCATCACCTTCTTTTAAAGGTGCATCCATTGATACTTGTCTTCCTGCAATCTGAAGTGCATAAGCAACTTCTTCAGAAGTCATTTCAAGAATTGCAGCAAGCTCATCAGTTGTGGGCTTTCTTTCATATTCTTGTTCAAGATCTCTGTAAGCTTTGCTTATCTTGGTAAGATTTCCAACTCTGTTAAGCGGTAATCTTACAACTCTTGATTGATCAGCAATTGCCTGCATAATAGATTGTCTAACCCACCACACAGCGTAAGAGATGAATTTGAATCCACGGGTTTCATCAAACCTTTCAGCGGCCTTTATTAAGCCGATATTTCCTTCATTGATGAGATCGCCGAGAGATAAGCCTTGGTTCTGAAATTGCTTTGCAACGCTCACTACAAATCGGAGGTTTGCTTTTATTAATCTTTCCTGGGCTAATCTATCTCCCTTTTTAATTTTGATGGCGAGTTCAATCTCATCATCGGGAGTGAGAAGATCAACTTTACCGATCTCTTGTAAATACTGGTCTAAAGATTTACTTTCTCGGTTGGTAAATTGCTTTGTGATCTTCAAGCTTCACGTCTCCTTAATTATGATTTTAATTATTTTGATTTTCCAAATGACTCTTCAAACAGAAGAATCCAAATGTCAAATTCGCAGGAGGCAAATATAACACTTAATTAGACAAATGTAAGACAAAAACGATTCCTAATTAAATATTAATTATTTCACCCGAAGCCGGGAATTGCACGTTTTTAAAGCCTTTTTCCAATAATTTCTCTCTAAACGGCAATGCCATATCTTCTTCACCATGCACTAAAAATATGTTTTTTAGTTTGTTTTGTTGATTTAGACGCAAGTAATCCAACAATTCCTTTTGATCGGCATGACCTGAAAAGTAATCCATCTTCTTAATTCTAGCTTTAACCTCAAATTCTTCACCGAATATATTAACCTTTTCATTTCCATCCATAATTCTACGGGCAAGTGTGTGTTCTGCCGCATATCCCACAAACAAAATTAAATTCTTAGGGTTTGAAATATTGTGTACTAAATGATGTAAAATTCTTCCACCTTCCGCCATTCCTGATGCAGAAATAATTATCATTGGTCCTTGTTTTTCATTAAGTTCTTTTGATTCATCAGTTTTTTTTATGTACTTCAATCTCCCAAATCCAAAAGGATCTGTACCATCCTCTAAAAATATTCGTGATGTTTCTCTGTCTAAACATTCGGGATGAGAACGAAATACTGCCGTTGCATCAACAGCCATCGGTGAATCAACATAAATTGGGACTTCTGGAATTCTGTTTTGATCAAAAAGTTTATGAAGCATGTAAACTATTGTTTGAGTTCTTCCAACTGCAAATGCTGGAATGATAACTTTTCCACCTTCATTAATAACTTTGCTTATTGTAGATGAAAAATCTTCCTCAACTTCTTCTGCTGGCGAGTGTAGTCTATTTCCGTAAGTTGATTCCATTATTAGCACATCAAGATCGCGCAAAACATCAGGCGATTTTATTACCGGTGAATCAGGTCTTCCAATATCGCCGGAAAAACCTAAACTAATTTTTTTGTTTCCGGATTCTTCTATTTCTAAATGTACTCCCGCAGAACCAAGAATATGTCCTGCATCTCTGAATGTAAAACGAATTCCGGGAAACAAATCAATTGTTCTATCGTACTGAACACCAACAAATTGCTGCATTGCTTTTTCAACATCTTCTAAAGTATAAAGCGGATCGATTGGGCTTTCATTTTTTTTCTTTCTTTTTTTATTAACCCACTCGATATCTTTTTCCTGAAGATGTGCAGAATCACGAAGCATGATCTGACATAAATCTACAGTTGCAGAAGTTGCATAAATCAGTCCGTCAAATCCATTACGCACAAGATTTGGAATGTTGCCGCTATGATCGATATGAGCATGAGATAAAATTAATGCATCAATTTCTGCTGGATTAAATTTGAAGTTTTTATTTTTCTCATAAGTTTCACTTCGCCTACCTTGAAATAATCCGCACTCAAGTAAAATCTTTTTTCCGTTGATATGAAGTAAATGCTGTGAACCCGTTACAGTTCTTGCGCCGCCGATAAATTCTATTTGCAAAATTATTCTCCCTTTGAATTATTTATAAAAAATTTTCACTGATTATTTGACTTGTTATCAAAAAAGACTTTTTCAATTCTTTTATCCGGAATCAACCAGATTAGTGCAACCAATAGATAAATTCCCTGAGAAATTTTTGGATGATAAAAAACCGAAACGATTGCAATCAAATATAAAATTGGTGAAGCCTTTCCTTTTATATCTCTACCAATTGCTTTTTCAAGTAAAGAATGTTTTCCCTGTGTTTTTATAATAGTTTTTTGAAGTATAAAATAAGCAATTGCCGCCATCAACAAAATAAATCCATAAACTGCGCTAGGAATTTCTTCAAAATGATTTTCTCCCATCCAACCAGTAACAAAAGGTACCAATGAAAGCCAGAACAGCAGATGAAGATTTGCCCACAAAATTCCACCCTTTACATTATTTACGGTGTGTAGCAGATGATGATGATTATTCCAATAAATTCCAAGGTAAATAAAACTTAAAATGTAACTTAAAAAAACTGGTATAAGTGGTTTAAGCGTTGATAATTCGGTGCCGTGCGGCACTTGTAATTCTAAAACCATGATTGTAATTATTATGGCAATTACACCATCACTAAATGCTTCTAATCGATTTTTTGTCATAAATAAATTTATTATTAAAAAAAATTTAAGAAAACTTTGCAGCCATTTTTCTTATGGTAGTTGAATTACGCATCGTTAAATTCATCCCAAGAGCTTTCTCAAGTTTTTTTCCATCTATTCCAGAATCACTAAAATTTTTTCTGCATAACCAATAAAGTTCTTTATCATTAAAACAAAATTCATTCGCTTCATCTGATAATGCTAAAACTATTTTCTGTGATTCTTTATTCGGTTGATTGTCAAGAAATCCAATGTACAAATAATTTTGTTTGTTGTTTAAATCCGATTCTTTAAATGGTTTATGCTCAGCAATTTCTTTTAATTCTTTTGTTGTTCTGATAAAGGTTGAAACATTGTAACCAAGAGATTTTTCTAGTTCAGTTTCTATTTTCTTTTTAATTGAAACAACATTTTTGGATTTTGATTCAAACACAACATTGCCGCTTGCAATAAATGTTTCAACATTTTCAAAACTCATCTTCTCAAAAAGTTTTTTAAGATGATCCATTTTAACAGTATGTCCGCCAACATTAATGGCTTTTAAGTATGCAATGTATTTAGGCATAAGATAAAATAGTTAAGTTAAAAAAAACTTAGTTGATCACTTCCAGCAATGGTATCAAAGCTTTGGCCAAGCAAAGATAAAACAGAATCAGCAATTGGTTTTAATTGTTTTTCAATGTAGTGATCGTAATCAAAATCATTATGTTTTAATTCAATTGGAATTGGACCACGTTGAGTTATAGCATAATAAATTATATCTCGAGGTTCGTTTAACAACTTTGCAGCTCGTGCATGCGGTGGAACATTTTTTGTGTAATCTTCAACTTCTTTACGTAATCGTTTTCTGTAGATAAGTTTATCATCAAGCTTGCCGGATTTTAATTTCTGAATTACTTCACGAATCCAATCTTCAACATCATCACCTTTAAAAACTTTTTCATACAATTCTATTTGAAATTCTTTAGCAAGTTTCGTCCAATCAGAACGCACGAATTCCATTCCCACAAATTCTATGTTTTGCTTTCCATCTTTTTCTACTAATCCGGCATAACGTTTCTTTGCGCCAATTTCAGCTCCGCGTGCGGGAGTTATAATAAACTTCTTATAATACTTTTCATATTCAAGCTCTAAATATGATTCGACTTTAAATTCTTTTTTAAGTTTATTTTTCCAGTAAGTATTTAATTCCTTAACTACTTTTTTCCCTTGAGTTTCGCCATCATCAACAGAAATATCGTTTAACATTACAAACAAAGAATCCGTATCGCCATATATTACTTTTAGATTTTTCTTTTCAAGATAATCTTTGCTGCCAAGTAAAAGTTTGTGTCCGCTGCCTGTAATTGCTCTTGGTAAATCCGGATGATAAAATCTGCAACCGTAGGATCCCATAACACCATAAAAACTATTCATTAAAATTTTAATTGCCTGAGAGAGCTGTTTGTCTTTTTTCTTTTTTGCGATTTCTCGCAACTTCATCAACTCATCAATAAAATCAGGTAAGATATGAAGTGACGAGGAAAACTTATAGCCATTAAGTGTTTCAATCGTATCTGTTTCTTTCATCAACAAAGAGTAAGGATCAATCTTAAAAGATTGTATGATTGACGGATACAAACTTTTAAAATCAAGCACGATTACATTTTCATAAATTCCAGGATTTGGATCAATAACATAACCGCCAGCCGCATGTTCTGAAGCATGAATGTCCTTTAAATTCGGAGCGACAAATCCAGCTTTGTGTAATCTTGGTAAATAAAAGTGATCAAACGCAGCAGTCATCATTCCAAGTTGATCCATAAGCAAACCCGAAATTTGAGCGCGACGAACGGAGAGTTCTATCAAACCAGTTTTTTTAAAAATATCTGTAACAAGAACAGCATCTTGTAAATTATATTCCGCAAGTGAAACTTTATCTTCTTTAAATTGTCTATCAATCTCTTCAATTTTGTTTTCATCGGGAGTAATTGTTTTTCCTGTTCCTAAAAGTTCCTGTGCAACAGTTTCAAGTTTAAAATCTTCAAAACTAAAAAACGATGCACGCAGTGTTGATGGTCCATCAATTACAACTCTGCCGGTAACAGAAATGTAATGCCCGCTTGGTTTTCGCTGTCGTATTGAAACTCTTCCATTTGATCTTGAAATATCCAAACTTATTCCAAGTTCACGACATTTGTTATCAAGAAAAAGTAAATCGAAACCAACAACATGCCAGCCAATAATAATATCAGGATTAATTACTTTAAACCAGGTGAAAAAGTTTGTAAGCAAATCTCTATCATCAGAAAAATAAAAAATAAATTCCGGTGAACGTTTTGGTTTATCACCAATCATAAAAACTTTTTTATGTTCGCCATTTTTTCCGGTTATGTTTACAGCGATTGAATAAAGCTGATTTGTTTTTGCACCTGTTTCAATATCAATCGATGCGATCACAAAGTTTGGAGTAACTTCACAAGGCTCAATTGTTGGATTTGAAAATCTCACTATAGAGCTTTTCTTTTCTGCAACTCCGGTGATCCTAAGTTGAGAATTAATATTTTTTTCCATCAAAAATCTTCTTAACGGATCAACGTCCGATTCAAAAGTTTTTATTTCTGATTGATGAAGCGAATCAGCTAAAGTGATTAGTTCTTTTTGAGTGTTAAGATAAATAGCATCAACCGGTTGATGATTGAAATTTTTAAGCTTGGTTTCTTTTCTAAGATGATTTTTTAGTAACGGATTAATTATGGATTTATTTTCAACAAAAAAAACAGGCTTGTTGTTTGAAATTAATATCTCAACAGCACCAAGTTCTTCACTTGTTCCAATAAACTTAAGAATATTATGTCCTGTATAATCACTCCATTCACCAGTGAGGAGAAAAACATCGGTCGAAATTTTATCTATATTTTTATTCATTTAATAAAGTTAATTTTAAAACAAGATAACCAAAATAAATTTAGCTACTAATTACACGAATTAACACAAAGAAATTTTTATTTAATTCGTGAAAAATTAATGTATTTAGCGGCAAGAAAATCTTATAAATGAATATTGAAAACATTACAAATTATTGTTTAAGTAAAAAAGGTGCGATAGAAGATTTTCCGTTTGATGAAGAAACTCTTGTACTTAAAGTTGGCGGAAAAATGTTTGCACTAATTCCACTTGAAAAAATTCCATTGCAAATAAATTTAAAATGCAATCCGGAAAAAGCAATCGAATTAAGAGAGCAAAATAATAATGTTGAACCAGGCTGGCACATGAGTAAAAAATATTGGAACACTGTAACTGTTGATGGAAACATTCGATGGAGCGATTTGAAAGATTGGATTGATCATTCTTATGATGAAGTTATAAAAGGATTGAGTAAGGCGGTAAGAGAAAAATTAAATCGCACAAAGTAATTGATAATAATCACGTCTAAAGAAAAAACATTGTAACTAACAAAATCTAAAACTAAGTTTTAATAGAAGAAAACTTTCAAAAAGTAAATGCAAAAAACAATATTAAAAAAAAATTATCCACGAGTAATTTTACCTATTTTGCTTTTGGTGTTGTTAATCACTTCTGATTTTTACCCGCAATCAAAAATACAGTCCGGCGTTTGGTCTGTTTCCCCAAGTCTTGCTGATTATTCTTTAGACACCAATAATGGCGAAAGATCTATGATAATTGAGATTCGATTTAAAAATCCATTTAGACAAAAACCAAACATCTTCATTTCGGTTTCACAAATTGATTCTGACAAAGAAACTAATGTAAGATACAATGTTGAAACAATATCTGTTTCTAGAGATGGTTTTACATTAAAAGTAAAGACCTGGGCTGATTCGAAAATCTTTTCACTAAGTGGTTATTGGTTAGCTGTAGTTAATTAAACAATTAATAGCATTTACACTTCATAGAATACATTTCTAAAAAGTCCAAAATAGTTTAAAATTCTACTTGACTAAATAATTATCTATTCCAATTTTTACAGAGTCTAAAGCGTTTTTACCTGCCCAAGGGGTAAAACAAATTTATCCTTAATAAAGGTTATCCTTTTATGAAGAAGCTTCTTTTACTTTTCATTCCGCTTTTATTGTGGAGTTGCGAAACAAATCCACCTATTACACCGATAAACCCTATTGTTGAATATGGAACGATTCAAGTTCTTTCAAATGTTGCTGATGCTAAAATATTTATTGATGGAAATGATACGGGAAAATTATCTCCAGATACAGTAACTACAACAACAGGAAATCATATAATTGAATTGAGAAAAGACGGATATGATGTTGCCAAACAAAATATAATTGTTATAAAAAATCAAAGTACCGAAATTGGCTTTAAACTTTTAGCTACGGATAAAATTGTTTTAATTGAAGACTTTGCGAATGTAAGTTGTGTGCCTTGTGTTACAAGTAACAAAATATTAGAACAATTAACCAACCATACATTTGGCCGCAATAAACTAATAGCAATTAAATATCCAACAAATTTTCCTTCACCTGTTGATCCTTTCTTTTTGGCAAATGGACCAGACTGTAACGCAAGGATGTCTTACTATTCCATTATACTTGCGCCGACCAATATTGTTGGAGGCCAGTTAAGACCGATTCCATCAGACTCAAACGATGTTAAGGAAAAAATTTATTCAGAGCTTTCAGAGATTCCGCAATTTATTGTTGATGTTCAATCAACAATAAGTTCCAATAATTATAATATTAATATTTCCGTTGAAGTTAAAAATGTAAGTAATTTAGATTTTTCAAAACTAGTACTGCATACAGTTGTAACCGAAACAGATATAGAATTTGCAACTCCACCCGGTTCAAACGGAGAAACAAAATTTTATGATGTGATGAGAAAAATGTTGCCCGATAATCAAGGGGAATTACTTACTTCCATAAATCAAATTGGTACTTATAATTTTCAAAGACAAGTTCCAATTAATTCTGGTTGGATGCAAAACAAGCTTAATACGGTGGTGTTTATACAGAATAAAGAAACAAAAGAAATTTACCAGGCCGGTTCAACTTTTTAGTTTGATTATTACATTAACATATTGAGGAGTTCTATATGAAAAAAATAATACTGTTTATGGTTTTTCTTGGTTTAGTAGTAAACACTTTTGCCTATGATAAAAAATCGCTTGTAGAAAGATTTACAAATGCCTCCTGTGCTCCCTGTGCGTCCTTAAACAGCGCATGGTATAATGCTACCACAGCAGATATGTTAAATACCGAGTCAATTTCACAAATAATTTATAATGTTTGGTGGCCAGGTGCAAATGATCCTATGTATTTATTGAACACGCCAGATAATACAACTCGTACAAATTATTATGGAGTTAATTCAGTTCCGTGGATTGTTATAAATGGAGTAACAACATCCGCAACGCAAACAGCATTTGTTAATGCTGTTAATACTGGTAACAGTCAATATGCTCCTTTTAAAATTGTTATGACTCAGAGAGCAATGTCAGATAATCTTGTTGAAATTGGAGTTAAGATAATTAGAGATCCAAGTGACATTACAACATTTGGGACAACCAAACTTAAAGTTGCTTTAACTGAAAAGATGGTAGTTTTTCCGGCTCCTCCAGGAACAAATGGAGAATCTCATTTTTCAAGTGTTTGCAGAAAGATGATGCCCGATGGAAACGGAACTACATTAACAATTCCAGCGCCGGGTGATTCTACAGAAGTAATTCTTCAATATGTTCCCACTGCATCTTTTTTACAATCAGTAAATATGGATAGTTTAAGAGTTGTAGCATTTATACAGAATGAAAGTAACAAATCAATTTATCAGTCTGAAATGTTAGCAATTGTACCAAACTTTGTTGCTCAGATTAATTCTCCAAGTCCTGATGTTATTGCCGATAATTCCACTCCCGTTATTTTTAATGCAGTTATTAAAAATATTGGAATGATGACCGATGTATACACAATAAATTGTTCGCTCAATTCTCCAACTGGCTGGATTGGTGAGTATACAACTGCAAATGGTACTTTTCAATTTGGAGTTGCCGATTCAATAGAAATAGATCCTGATGATTCCACTGTAATTCAAGTTGAAATTGATCCACAGGGTATAAATGGATACGGAAATACAACGGTTGAATTTGAATCACATAATAATCCTGGTATGATTGGCACAATTACTTTTAATAATGTTACGAGCGGTGGAACTGATATACTAATAGTAAGTGCTGGAAGCAGAGATTTTGAATCTTATGTTACCGGTTCTGTAGCTAATGTCTTCAGCGGAACTTATGGTGCTGTTTCTAGATCAGCATTAGAGCCAGTGGGTATAGATCTCTCAAGTTTTAGTATTGTTGTTTGGCAGGCAAGCAATTCTGATCGTGCTTTTTATGAAAACGAAGTAGCTAAACTTGAAGATTACTTAGATGGCGGTGGAAATCTTTTTATAACTGGACAAAATATTGGCGCTGACATTTTTGGAACATCCGGACAGAGCCAATTTGCTCAGGATTTTTATCATAATTATTTACATACAGACTTTGTTGCCGATGTATCGAATCTATTTTTAATTAAAGGTGTTTCAGGAGATATTATTTCAGATGGCGTTCAATATGTTACTAATTCTGTTTATAACAGATCGCTGGATAAAATTGCTCCCAAAGATACAACTGCAACTTCATTCTTAACATACTTTAATGGTCCTGATGTTGCTGGAGTAAGATCTGCTGCTGATAATTATCGTGTTGTATACATGGTTACCGGATTGGAACAAATTACTGAACAGGCAATAAGAGACACAATTGCCGCACGTAGTTTACGCTGGCTTGCGGAAAATGTTGTAGTTGGTGTAGGTAATGAAAGTAATGTCCCGCTAAAATTTGTACTTGAACAAAATTACCCAAACCCGTTTAATCCGGTAACAAGTATAAATTATTCAATTTCAGAAAAATCCTTTACAACTTTGAAGATCTATGATATAATTGGTAATGAAGTAGCTTCACTTGTTAATGAAGAAAAATCTGCAGGCAATTACATTGTTAATTTTGATGCATCAAAACTTTCTTCAGGTGTTTATTTATATAAGCTTCAATCAAACGGATTTACTCAAACCAAAAAGATGATGCTTCTTAAATAGTCTTTAAATTTTTTGCCGGATAAAACTTGTTCTCTTTTTTAATTAGAGATCAAGTTTTACCGGTATTTTTTTTCACTAATAAATAAGATCTCTTTTTGTTGTTTCAATTTTTTACTCTTAATTAACATATTTATTTAATATTCATTCTAAGGGGAATGATATGAAATTTCTGTACACTTTTTATCTTATTTTATCTTCTTCATTGCTGCTTAGTGCGCAGCCGTTGTTTACTGTTGATTTTTCAACCGGCTATCCTCCAGCTGGGTGGACTATAGATTTACAAGCAGGTAATTGGTCTGCTGTAAATTCATTAAATGCTGGCGGTGCAGCTCCTGAATTAAGATTTAATTATTCACCATCTTTTACCGGAACGACACATTTTATATCACCTTCTGTTGATCTAACGGGACAAACTTCTGTTTCGCTTCAATTTAAACACAAAATTGATCACTATGGCGGAGCTTATACTGTAGGTGTTGCAACAAGATCTAACAGCGGAGCCTGGAATACAGTTTGGTCCAAAGTTAATCCTACAAGTGATATCCAAGGAGATGAAATAATCACAATAAATAATTCTGATGTTGGTTCATCCAATTTTCAAGTCTGCTGGTTTTTTTCTGGTAACTCTTACAACATAGATTTTTGGTATTTAGATGATATAAAATTATTCATACCACTTGCTCATGATGCAATGGTAAAAGATTTAGTTATTAACCCGGAATACACTGCTGGCTCTCCATTTACACCTCAGGCAATATTAAAAAACTTTGGATTAAATTCTGAAACATTTAATGCAACTTGTACAATAAAGTTAAATGGGAATTCAGTTTATACACAAAACAGCAGTTCGGTTACGCTGAATGCAAGTGAGGAACAAACAGTTTCTTTCTCTGATTTTACCCCAACCGCGGCCAACGATCTTTATGAGATAACAGTTACAACGAATCTTACCGGAGATCTTGATCCAACAAACGACAGCCGCACAGAAGGATTTGACACTTATATAACAGCAAGAGGAATGGTGATTCTTGAAATTGGTACCGGAACATGGTGTCAGTATTGTCCTGGAGCTGCAATGGGTGCTCACGATTTACTAACAAACGGACAAGAAGTAGGAGTCATCAAATATCACAATGGAGATTCTTTTACAAACACTTATTCAGATGCTCGAAACAACTATTATGGTATAAGCGGTTATCCAACAGCAGTTTTTGATGGCGTTGAGAATGTAATTGGAGGAAGTAACACTCAAAGTATGTACACAACATATCTTCCTATTTATGATGTTAGAAAAGCAAAGAATTCTGCTTATTCAATCGAAATTTTTGGACAGAACAATGGTCTTGATTATTCATTAACATTACGTGTAACTAAACATGCAAACGTGCCTGCTTCTTATAGTAATCTTGTGCTGCATTTAGCCTTAACAGAATCTGATATTGCATTTAACTGGCAGGGACAAACAATGGTGCACAATGCTGAAAGATTAATGATTCCAAACGAGCTTGGTATTGCATTGGACTTTACATCCGGAAATATTGTAGATATAAATCTAAACTTTACGATGAATTCAAATTGGGTTGCAGATAATTGTGAACTAGTTTCTTTCATACAGAATCTTGATGGGAAAGAAATTTTACAGGGAACTAAGATTGCAGTAACCGATTTATCTATGTTACCGGTTGAACTTACATCGTTTACAGCTACGGCAAAAGCTGGAAAAGTAAACCTGATTTGGAATACTGCAACTGAAATAAATAATTCTGGTTTTGAGATTGAAAGATCTTTTGATGGAAATAGTTTTGTTACTGTTGGATTTGTAAAGGGTAGTGGAACAACCACACAGCCTAAATCATATTCTTATACAGATGCAGTTGAACTACAAGGGATTGAAAATATCTATTATAGATTGAAGCAAGTAGATTATAACGGCGCTATAAATTATAGTGATGTTGTTTCTGTTTTGTTTGACATCCCAACTGAATTTGCTCTTGGACAGAATTATCCAAATCCTTTTAATCCGGCAACAAAAATAAAATACTCTGTTCCTCAAAATAGTTTGGTTACAATTGCTGTATATGATTTAACTGGACAGGAAGTTGCATTGCTCTTAAACGAAGTTAAAGAAGCGGGTAATTACGAGATTAATTTTGATGCCTCACAATTATCTTCGGGTGTGTACTTTTATAAGATGTCTTCAAATAGTTTTTCTCAAGTTAAAAAGATGAGTATTTTAAAGTAGTTCTAAATTTTATTGAAAGGAACATATTTGTTCCTTTCAATATTTAATTAATTGTTAATTATAAACAACATTAGGATAAATGATGAATAAATTTTTTGCATATGTAACAATAGTTATAATTATGCTGGCAGGAACATTTTATGCACAAGATATTGAAGTTACTGTTCACAGAACACAAATAGACAGCACACTTGGCTCAGAAATGGTATTTGATTTTGAAGTTGTAAACATATCACAATATCAGCAAACTGTTTTTGAAGTTAGAACAATAAACGATTTACCAGCTGATTGGCAGTCGTCTTTATGTTTTGGAATTAATTGTTTTTCCCCAACTGCTGATAGTATTGCAACTCTTCCCCCAATTGCAGATCCACTTGAACCTGGAGACACTCTAATAACTTCACTTCATGTATATGCATTAAATAATGAGGGCACAGCAAATGTACAGATTCAGGTTGGAACATTTAGAAATCCAACATCAAGAATTACAATTGATTTTACTGCCGCTGTAAATCCCGTATCTGTAGAAGAAGAAAAAACTTTTGTTAAAGAATATTTTATAGAGCAAAACTATCCAAATCCTTTTAATCCTTCTACAAAAATTAATTATGGAATAAAAAAAGCCGGGAATGTTGAAATTTCGGTTTATAATATTCTTGGTAATAAAGTAGCAACATTATTAAACGGATTTAAACCTGCGGGCAGACATTCAATTAGTTTTAATGCGACTAATTTAAGTAGTGGTGTTTATTTCTATAGAATAAATTCAAATGGATTTGTTGAAACAAGAAAAATGATTTTGGAGAAATAAATGAAGTTTTTATTATCAGTTGCTTTTTGTTTTGTTATAACAATAAATCTCTTTGCTCAAAATGATGAAGATTTATCAGGCAGAAAGGCTCCTAACTTTAAACTTATTAATCTTGATGGCAAATACATTGAACTTAATAAGGAAGTTGGCAAAGGACCAATATTGATAAGTTTTTGGGCAACCTGGTGTAAACCGTGTTTGGAAGAAATGGTTGAGTACAATAAACTTTATTCTGACTATAAAGATAAAGGATTTACTTTGTTAGCTATATCTACAGATGCAGAAAAAACAGTTGCAAAAGTAAAGCCATATATCAAATCTAAAAATTATACTTTTCCTGTTTTACTGGATTCAAACAGCGAAGTAGCAAGAAAATACTATGCGCAGCAAATGCCATACACTGTTTTAATCGACAAAAACGGAAACATTGTTTACTCACATTTAGGCTATATGAAAGGTGATGAGAAGAAAGTTGAAAAGTTAATAGCGGAGCTTTTAGAAAAATAAATTTATAATCTCTTCTGGTATTATTGCCTGAAGAGATTTTCTTATCATTAAAAAAATCAAATCGAAAATGAAAACTCTAAATTTTATTCCCATAATTCTTCTAATAACTTTTTTATCTCCAAATTTATCTGCACAAAACAATAAGGATTGGTTTTTATTACCAGATGGACTCGGTCTATCAAATCAACTCGAGTATTCATATAACATTGATAATAAAGTAGAAATATTTGAAAACTGGCTAACGCTGGATTATAATAAGAATATTTTTAGTGCGGGAATCAGATTTGAAGCGTTTCAACCCAATGATCCGGATCCATCTATAAGCAGAGGAAAAGTTAGATATGCAGATATTGCTTACAAATATTTTGCTGTTGATGTTGGAGATGTTGAAGAAGGACTAAACATAACTGCAGGAAATTTTTATGAACTTTTTGGCAGAGGAATGATTTTAAAAAGTTATGAAGATAGAAACATACGAATAGATAATAATTTGCTTGGTGTTAAAGTAGAAGGTAATTATTTAGGTTTTTCTTTAACAGCACTCAGCGGCTCAGCAACAAATTCAAACAATGATAGAAAAGATATATTGCATGCAGTTGATTTTAGTTATGGAGGATTTGATATAATAAAACTGGGCACAACATATGCATCTAATCAACCGGAAATTGACGGTATAGCAAGAACAAGTTTGGCATCATTTAGAATTCAACCTTCATACTGGAATTTTGATGGATACGCAGAGTATGGGACAAAGAATAATAAAGACATTCAAACCAATGCATTTCAAAATAGTGAATCGAAAATCGGTGAAGCGTTTTATGGCAGTTTAAATTTTTATTATGATGCATTTTCCATAGTGGGGGAATACAAGTATTATGATAATTATGCATTTACTTCTAGTGATGGAACAATATTTTACAATACCACTCCATCATTAAGAAAAGAATACACGTATCAACTTCTAAATCGTCATCCTTCTCCATTGGATCAATCGAATGAAGAAGGATACGCTGTTGAGGTAAATTATAATTTTTCTGATGAAACCTCGGTTGTTGCTAACTATGGAATTACTCAAACTTTACCAACAAGTTCTTACTTTCAACGTGTAAATAATATTTCGCTTCCAATCGCAACACAGTTAAAAGAAGTTTATTTACAGGCAACACACAGCTGGAATGAATCATTCACCACAATAGCAGCATTTGGATACAATGAAGAACTATCTACCAATACAAAAAACTTCACTCCAATTTTAGAAAATAAATTTTACTTTGATGACATAAACACAATTAAGCTTGTATTAGAGCATCAACAAACAGAAAATCTTTCCACATTAGAAAAATATTACGATGATGTAATTGCAATCGAATATTTACGCTCACCAAATTTTAATGTTTCATTAGTTACAGAAGTGCAAACCAAGGAACCTGAAGAGGGCAAGACAATTAGAAAAGTATGGAGTTTTGTTCAGTTCGGTTATAAACTTGGCAACCACACAGATCTCAGTTTATTAATTGGTTCAAGACAAGCCGGCAACATATGTATTGGAGGAATATGCCGATATGAACCAGCATTTCAGGGAGTTGAACTTAAAATGTTGACAAGATTGTAGAATTAGAAATTTTTCTAACCCGTATCGATTATTTCGGCACGGATTTTTTATTTTTAAATATATAATATCTTCTCCATCCTCTCTTTATACCGTTTATGTATTTGAATGAGAGAATATTATAGTATTTCGTGATTTTTTACTTCCAACTTTTCTAAATATTTTAGAAATAAATAAACAGGAGAAAAAATGAAACTTACATTAGTAATAGGTTTGCTTATGTTATTTACAATCTCGCTCTTACCACAGCAAAGCGAAGTGCCACTGATTCCAATGAAAGATTTTTTTAAGAATGCCGAAAAGAGAGGTTATCAAATTTCTCCTGACGGAGACTATCTTTCCTTTATGCAGCCGGTCAATTCACGAATGAATGTGTTTGTGCAAAAGATCGGGGAAGAAGCATCAACGCAGATTACTTTTGCAACAGAAAGAGATATTGCCGGATACTTCTGGAAAGGTAACAACAGAATTATTTACGTTCAGGATTCTAAAGGTGATGAGAACTTTAGATTATTTGCTGTTGATCGTGATGGAAAAAATCAAAGAGATCTAACTCCGTTTGATAAAGTTCGTGCAGGAGTTGTTGATGATCTTGTTGATATCCCGAATGAGATGCTAATCCAGATGAATAAAGAAAATCCCCAGGTGTTTGATGTTTACAGAATAAACGTAAACAATGGTGAAATGAAAGTTGTTGGGCAAAATCCCGGCAACATTACAGGCTGGCAAACTGATCACGACGGCAAGTTAAGAATTGCAATAACAACAGATGGAGTAAGTACAAGCATACTTTATCGTGATTCAGAGGATCAGGAGTTTAAAACTCTTATCACAACATCTTTCAAAGAAACATTATCACCGCTTTTCTTTACATTTGATAATAAAAATTTATATGTAGCCTCTAACATTGGCAGAGATAAAGCCGCTATTGCCGAATATGATCTTGCAAATAACAAAGAAGTAAAGGTGCTTTATCAAAACCCGGACTATGACGTTGATGGTTTAAACTTTTCCAGAAAGAATAAAGTTTTAACTTACGCAAGTTATACCGGGTGGAAACAGGAATTTCATTTCTTCAGCAAAGATGCTGAAAATCTTTTTAATGATTTAAAATCTAAACTTGGCGGAAAAGAATTCTTTATTTCCGGTATCAACAAAAACGAAGATAAACTTTTGATAAGAACTTATACAGATAAATCTTTAGGCGCGTACTATTTTTATGATGCTAACACTAAACAAATTAATAAACTTGCAGAAGTTAGTCCCTGGATAGATGAAAATCATATGGCTGATCAAAAACCAATCACATATAAAAGTAGAGACGGGTTAACGATTCACGGATATCTTACATTACCAAAAGGAGTTGATCCAAAAAATCTACCTGTTGTTGTTAATCCTCACGGTGGTCCTTGGTATAGAGATGGATGGGGCTTTAATCCGGAAGTGCAATTTCTTGCAAACAGAGGTTACGCAGTTTTACAAATGAATTTTAGGGGCTCTACAGGTTATGGAAGAGAGTTCTGGGAAAAATCATTTAAGCAATGGGGCAAAACAATGCAGGATGATATTTCTGATGGAGTTAAATGGCTAATTGAAGAAGGAATTGCTGATCCAAAACGAGTTGGCATTTATGGTGGATCCTACGGCGGTTATGCAACTTTAGCAGGATTAACTTTTTCTCCTGATCTTTATGCTTGTGGTGTTGATTATGTTGGTGTTTCAAACCTATTTACTTTCCAGGCTTCTATTCCACCTTATTGGGAACCATTTAAAGAAATGATTTACGAAATGGTAGGGCATCCACAAAAAGATTCTTTGCTTTTAAGAGATGCTTCTCCTGTTTTTCATGTTGATAATATAAAAGCTCCATTATTGATTGCTCAGGGAAAAAATGATCCAAGAGTAAACAAAGATGAATCAGATCAGATGGTGGATGCTTTAAAGAAAAAAGGTATTGATGTTCCGTATATGGTTAAGGATAATGAAGGACATGGATTTAGAAACGAAGAAAACAGATTCGATTTTTATGGTGCAATGGAACAATTCTTTTTTAAATATCTTGGTGGAAGAGCTGCTGAGTTGAAAGAAGAGAAGAATTAATTATTAATCGTCATTACGAGCGAAGCGAAGTGATCTGATAGATTGCTTCACTTCGTTCGCAATGACATTTCTGTTTTTTTAAACTGCTATCTGCTTATCTTTTTTATTATAGTACCACTTATAAACAATCAAAGCAAAAGCTGATACTACACCGATTGCTGTGAAGTAATACCAAATTGTGTGAGCATCACTATAGTAAGCTAATCTCTCAACATCTGTTATACCCACAGGTAAAGTTTTTGGATCAGGGCAATATTTTTCTAACAAGAAACCGGAAATAACACCACCGGCAATGTAAGAAACAAATGAATGCAAATGACTGAAACCAAGGTAAACCCCTTCTTCACCTTTTGGTGCCTGCAAAGAAAAATATTCTAAAAATCTTGGTGAGATAAAACATTCAGCTAAACCTTGCAAACTTATTCCAACTATCATCATAATTGTAAACGGATGAAACAGTATTCCGAAAATCGGTGTTTCATTACCAACAATACTTTGCAGCCATGGACCAAGCGACATTGAGAATGCTGAAAGCGGCATCAGGAATAATCCTACTAACATAGAATTAACCGCCGTACGTTTCTTCATCATTTGAGTAACAATTAGAACGAATACTACAACAATAAATGGATTAACATTTGCTATCCATTCGGGATTTGCTTCCTGGCCAACAATTCTAAGAACAAACTTTGGCATTGTTTGATATAACTGGGCCTGGATTAACCAGAATCCGGAAATGATAAGAGTTAAAGTAATTAATCTTGTATTAGTTAAAATCTTAATCAAACCTTTAAAAATATC
The DNA here is from genome assembly GCA_049291095.1 of Ignavibacteriaceae bacterium. Lineage (GTDB taxonomy): Bacteria > Bacteroidota > Ignavibacteria > Ignavibacteriales > Ignavibacteriaceae > IGN3. Next base: position 51,806 of record JBATOT010000060.1, read on the forward strand.
TTTAAAGGATTTTCGTTCGGTTTTTAATTCAAGATTTCTGAAAAGAAAAATTGCAATTATCAAAGCTAAAAATGATACTCCGGCGGAGAAGAAATTAATGTACTCTAAACCAATTCCTTTTCTTATCCACGGAACAACAGTTTTACCGCTGAATGCACCTATGTTAACCATCCAGTAAAATATAGAGAAGGCTCTTGCACGATTTAATTCATCAGAAGTTTTTGCAACAGTTCCGGTGATTAAAGGTTTGATGAAAGATGCGCCGATCATTAATACTATCAGAAAAAAAATCACAGCAACTTTTGAATGTGTTACTCCAAGAAAAAAATATCCGATTGTTAACAATCCAAAAGCAAGAATTAAACCGTTTTTAAAACCAATTCTATCACTAATGGCTCCGGAGAATGGAGGAAGAAAATAAAGAAATCCGGCAAATAGACCGGCAATAGTATTACCCCAAACATCATCAAAGCCAACAAGATCGGTCAGGTAAACAGTTAACAAAATAAAAAATCCATAGTAAGCGGCACGCTCACAAAGTTCCATCAAGTTTGCGAGCCAAAAATCTTTTGGAAATTTCCAGCCGAGCTTTTGTGTGTTTTCGGTTGTGGGCGAAGTAGTTGATTCAGGCACGATTAACCTCTGCTAATGGTAGAATTTGAAAAGTGCAAGATATGAATATTATCTTTTTAAACAATCACTTTTCTTTAGGAATAAACTTTAATGAACCGGAATTTATACAGTATCTTAATCCTGTAGGTGGTGGGCCGTCATCAAATACATGGCCTAAATGACCTCCGCATTTTGCGCACATAACTTCGGTTCTTACCATGCCAAATGTTTTATCTTCTTTATAAATAATCCTGCTGCTGTCAATCGGTTCAAAGTAACTTGGCCAACCGCAGCCCGATTCAAACTTTGTATTAGATTCAAATAATTGTGTGCTGCAAGCCGCGCAAATGTATGTTCCAAACTCTTCATGATTCCAGAATTTTCCGGAAAAAGCCCGCTCAGTCCCCTTTTCTCGTAAGATATGATACTGTTCTGGTGTAAGTTCTTTTTTCCATTCCTCATCAGTTTTTACAATTTTCTCATTCATACCTTTACCTTTATGTTTAGTAGTATCAGAGTTGACTATATTGTTTATTGTTAGATTTGTTGAAGAGTCTGGAATATTGAAATATATCCACAAACTTCCGATGCTGAGAATTGCCAAAAAAACTATTAATATCTTTATCATATTTCATCCATGGGCTATTTATATTTACAAACAAATAAAATTGATTTTAGGTTTCAGAATATTTCCTTTAATTGTCTTAATATCAACATATAAATTTTTTCAAACAGGAGCCAATATGGAATTAAAAGACGTAATCGAAAAAAGAGCAAGCATAAGAATGTTTACTGATGAAAAAGTTAATATTGAAGACGTGAAGGAAATGATTAGAAGAGCAGGGCTTGCACCAAGCATAAACAATTCTCAGCCATGGAAATTTTTAACAATTACTAATGAAGATACTATTGAGAAAATGGGAAAAATCGTACAGCAAAAAGTATTGGAGTATTTTCCGCACGAAAACATAAAAGAAAAAATGATGGCTCAAGCAAAAGTATTAAGATTTTCATCATTCTTTATGGATGCACCGGTTTTGATTGCGGTTGAAATGAGTCCTTACAAAACAGTGATAGAAGAATTACTTAAAGGACGCGAATTAAGTTTAGAAAATGTTAATCGATTAAGAAATTATCCTAATATTCAATCGATTGGTGCAGCAGTAGAAAATTTAATCTTATCAGCATTTGATTTAGGTTATGGTGCTTGCTGGCTCTCCGGACTCCTAATTGCGCGTAATGAACTAGAAGAATTACTTAATATTAAATCACCAAATACACTTGTTGTCTGTGTTGCTGTTGGTCATCCAAGAGAGTTTATTGCTCAAAGAGAGAAAAAATCTTTTGAAGAAATATTTCAACTAATCGATTAGTGTTTTTTGAGAGAAGTGATAGTAGGCGGCATTAAGTATCCACAAACCGCAATTCTACCAATCACAAAAGCGATTGTTGCGGCAACTGCACCAACCAGTGCAAAGTATTTTATACAAATCGCAACTACAATAATAATCCCAATAAACTCAATTGCTGTTCCGTAAGTTATTTGTTTTGTTTCGTTTGCCTTAACTAAAACAGCTCGTTGAAAGCTAATAAGAACAGTAAGAGCCGGGAAGAACGACATAATCATTAATGGAAGTTTTGCAAACTCAGTTAAAGATTCTGACAATCCGGAAACATCTTTAAACCATATTTCGGCGAGCGGAGTAAAAGCTATTAACATTAGTGTTCCGGCAACAAACATAGCAAGTTTAATGGCAAATCTTTTTAATTGTTGAAAGCCAGCCATATTATCACCAATCAAAGCAACGACAACTTCCTGAAATGATAACCCTAATCCTCTAAAAATAAAAACAAACGAAGTTACGACAGGCATAACAGCAAAAGATTCGAGCGGCATTCTACTTTGTCCGATAAAAAAAGTTACAAACGGTTGTATGCCAAGTGTTAGTAATGATGTAAGTGCAAGCGGGTAATAAAATTTTGTAATGTCTTTTATTGTTAATTCATTTTGAGTTTCATTTGTTTGACCTTTTAATTTTATAAGTAACTTTTTAACCATGAGTTTACTTGCAATAGCTTCGCATATTACTGCGGTTGATAACGCGCTTGCGCCAACAGCAACTCCCGGAAAATAGGTAGTCTTATACAAGATAAATGCGGTTATGCTCATTGAGATTAACCTTATAATCGTTCCGTAAGCGACTAATCTTGTTAAGTTATTTCGGATTAGAATTCCCTGATAAAATCTACGGTAACCAATAGCGCCGGGCCAGGGAATTAATATCATAACTGCAAGATGTGTTAAGTAAGAAACCTCTCGCGGTAAACCAATTAAATCATCAGTAATAAAATAAAATATAGGTGGAATAACTAAGAGAATCATGGCTGCGGTAAGCGATGCGCTTAACAAGTAATTAAATTTTCTTAATTGCTTAAATGAATGATAATCTTTTACAAGAGCCGTAGAAGCACTCATCATCATAATTACAGGGGCTTCAATTATTAAAGCGAGTGAAAACGCAATTCCGTATGCGGCAAGATTAAATTTGGGTTCTGCAAGTCTTGCAATTAATGCTGAAAGATATGGCCCTTCTAAAGACATCATCAGCCAGGTCGCAGCTAATGGAATCCAGAATGCAAAAATTGTTTTTTGGGTTAGTTCGTGTTTTGAGTTCAAAATATCTGCTAAGATTTTATATTCAAACATAAAGATAATTTAATAATCGATAGATATTATTGTTAAATTTATATCATAAATAGATAATATTTAAACAGGAGAGCACTATGAAAAAAACCATTTCATTTATAGTATTATCACTTCTAACTGTAGTCCTTACCTTTTGCGGTGAAAAACCCAAACCTGAAATTACAGATCAACTTAAAAATGGATTAAGAGCTGACGCAAAAGAGTTTATGGAATCACTTAAAACAATTCTTGTAAAAGAGATGCAAACAAATGGAATTGTGTCGGCTGTTTCTGTTTGCTCTGATACTGCACAGGTTTTAACTAATAATTACGGTGTTAAAAAAGGTATTTACATAAAACGAGTATCGTTTAAAAATCGAAATGAAAATAATAAACCAAATAAAACCGAAGCTAATGCATTAAAAAAGTTTGAAGAACTAATGGCTAAAGGAGAACTTAAAGAATCAACCGAATACTTTACTACGATTGAAGATGAAGGAATCACATATATTGTGTATTTAAAACCTATTATGGTTCAAGCACCTTGTTTGAGTTGTCATGGTTCATTAGACCAAATTGGACTGGAAGTTAAAGATATTATTAAAAAGAAGTATCCAAATGATAAAGCGACTGGTTATCAACTCGATGAATTGCGCGGTGCAGTTTCAATCCAAAAAATTTTGTAATTAAGGAAAATAAAATGGTAAAAGATTATCCTAAATATAGCGTTCCAGGGATCACTTCAATTCAGGATATGTTGCTTCGCTCTGCAAAAGAGTACAGTAACAAACTTGCGCTTGAGGATTTAAATGATACGCCAATATCTAGCGTAACATTTAAACAACTTAACGAATATGTTATAAGATTTGGTAAAGCGCTTTTTGATATTGGAATTAAAGAGCGAGATCATATTGCTGTGATAAGTGAAAACAGAGTTCAGTGGTCGCTTACATACTTTACAACTATGTGCTTCAATATGGTTATTGTCCCGATTGACAAAAACTTAAATCATAATGAAGTATTAAATATTATACACGAATCCGAAGCAAAGGCAATAGTATTTTCTGATGGTTTTGAGCCTTTGATGAAAGAAAAAAGAGATTCGCTACTTAATCTTAAGTATTACATAAATATGGATTCGAAAGAACATAAAGACGGAATTCTTTCGATGATAAAAATGATTGAAAAACAATCAGCCACAATTGAAAGATTACCTTATGTTAATCCTGATGTAATGGCAGAAATTATTTTTACTTCCGGATCACTTGGCAGAGCAAAAGGTGTAATGCTAACGCAAAAAAACATTGCATCAAATCTTATGGCAATGACAAGTATGATTCAGATTACTCCAGAAGATAGATTTCTTTCTGTACTTCCGATACATCACAAGTATGAATGTACCTGTGGATTGTTATGTCCTTTATATGCCGGTGGATCAGCACATTTTGCGCGCTCATTAAAAACTGTTGTTGATGATCTGCAAAAGGTTAAAGCTACAATCCTTCTTGGAGTTCCTTTACTTTACGATAAAATGTTTAAGAAAATTTATAAAGGAATTCAAGAAGACAAATTAAAATCAGTAATTGTTCCTCCATTAATTTCGCTTACAAATATTTTTGAAATATTCGGATGGAAAAGTTCTAAGAAATTAATCTTTAAAGAACTTCATCATAAGTTTGGCGGACACATTAGATTGTTTATTGCAGGCGGCGCAGCTCCTGATCCTAAAGTTGCAAAAGGATTGAGAGAACTTGGATTTAATTTTGTTCAGGGTTATGGATTAACTGAAACATCCCCAATTGTTGCACTAAACCGTTTATATAGCTTTAAAGACAATGCAGCTGGCTTACCTTTGCCAGGACTTGAAATCAAAATCAATAATGCTAATGAGTATGGTATTGGAGAAATTTATATTAAAGGTAAAAGTGTAATGCTTGGTTATTTTAAAAATCAAAAACTTACAGATGAAGCATTTGATGATGGTTGGTTTAAAACCGGAGATATTGGTTCGTTTGATGCTGATGGATTTTTGCATATAAACGGAAGACAAAAAAATGTGATAATTTCTAAAAGCGGGGAAAATGTTTTTCCGGAAGAGATTGAAGATATTTTAAACAGAAATCCGTTTGTGCAAGAATGCATGGTTTTCGGTGAGGAAGATGAAAAGCATACAGAAATTATTGCCGTGCAAATTGTAACTGATGCAGAAGCATTTATTGAGTACTCAGAAAAAAATAAAGTTAAGATTACACCGGAACTTGTTAATGACATAATTTCTGAAGCAGTTAAGGAAACAAATAAACAACTTCCAGCATTTAAACAAATAAGAAAATTTTATGTTCGTGATAATGAGTTTGAAAAAACAACAACACAAAAAATTAAAAGGTACTTAGTAAAAAATGTTCATTAAAAAATAATGTATACAAACAATTGCCCAAATTGCGGTGAAAAATCTGATAGGAAAGTTCAGCAATGTCCTGTATGCGGTGCTGCTAAATTAGAACCAGCAGCCAAGGGAAGTATCTATAAAGATATTAATGATAATCTTGTTGAGAGGTTGAGTTTCCTTGACTATCCGCAACTATATGTAACAGTTATTACAAGATTAGTAATAATGTTGTTTATAATATTTGTCATTCCTGGCTTTATTTCTAAAAGTGAATTTTTCTGGATGGTGATAGGAATATTTTCTGTTTACGGTTTGATAAAAGAAGTTGCAAAAAATTATCCACAGTTTAGAATTGTGTATAAGACTTCAAAGTTATTACTATTTGCTTTTTTCGGAGCAGGATTCGGAAATCTTATTTCACATACGGGAAAGCTGGTATACTTTAAATTTAGTTATTACTTCAATTTGGAATTCCTGTATGATCAATTATCAATTGGAAACTCAATGATTGTTTTAGGTGTTGTTGCAGGAATAGGATTCATGCTACTGATGAATAGATTTAATGATGAGTTTAAAGTAGAAGAACTTGATACAGAAACAGATTGAAATTTTATATTTTTTGATTTCTGTTTTAGATTTTAGAAATTATAACTAAAGCTAATCCAGGGTAAAAAAGGCCAGCCCTTGCTGCTGTCAATTGCGCCAAAGAATGCAATATCTGCAGCAAAATTCTTTCCAAAGAATCTGACTCCGGATGAATAGACTACCGTTGTCTTATCTCCTTCAAGAAGCAAATAATTTTCACTAATTAACTTTACAAAATCAGAAATCAGGATATCACCACCAAGGATAAATAATCCTGACAAGTCGTTCTTTCTTTGATGTAATAAATTAGATCCATAACCTAAAGTAACTCCCATTTCCTCATTACCCAACGTAACAATTCCATAACCTAATAAAGCCACATCAGAATTATTAAAAATACCTAAATAGGCCAGTCCTGCTGCCGCGGTTATATTTTTCGAAGAATAAAATTGAAACTTGGAACCAAGAAAATAATAATTCTTATCACCTTCCGGATATATTGAGATACCGCCGTCCAGTTCGAAATTGTTAACTACAACCATTGAGATAAAAGGAAAAAAAACTTCGTGAACAGAAAAATATCCTTTACCGGCTTCTAATATTCTCGCTGTTGGGGAAAAAAATAATCTTGAATTTCCAGAGTTATTTATCGAATGTTTATTAACAACTGAATCACAATAAGCATAGTTAATTTCTTTAATGCGATCCGTTCGAACTGTAAAGATTAGATCGGATGAAGATTGGAACAGAACAGATGTATCTGATTTATTTAATATCGTTCCAATCGAAAAGGTAGAATCTATAAAAGTAATTTTTACGATTTTTGATGAATCTGGCTCAATAAAGAAAGGTGAATTATTTTCAATTTGTGCAAAGGAAATTCCAATTAATAGTTGACTAAAAAGAATGGAGAAGAGTAAAATATTTTTCAAGACTTTTCTCTAAATAATATAATTGAACAACCAAATATCTTTAATTAACTGTCTAAATTTAATCATTAAATATTTTATAATCTAAAATCGACCTAATCAATTAAAGAGATATATTTATCATTTGAAGATGGTTTAATTATATCAGATTAAAGTATCTAACTCTCCGATAACATTTTTGTAAAGAATTTTTTTATTGAATTCACTTTTTCATTGAGTGAAAATTCTTTTTTTAACAAAATAGATTTACTTGCCCCTTTAGGAAAATAATTCCAGTGAATCCTGGAATACATATTTGCACATTTCTTTGTATGATTGATCATATATTCAATAGGGTCCGGATCGCTATTGTTTATTAAATATAACTCAATCTCCCAGATAATTTCTGAAAATATTTCTTGTTGTTTTTCAATATCATTTGGGTGATTTAACAAAAACTCAACAATAAAAATCTTGTCTTCGCCAATCCCAATTCTTGTTACTGGTCGCGGATCATTGCCAAACTTAAGTTCAAAGTAACGATTTGATAATTCAACTTTGCCAGGTTGCCACTTCCAAGAATCTTCAATCATTTTATTTACTCATAATCTTAAATGGATGAGCTTCGGTATTAAATACAAACTTATTTAAATCTAACGTTTCTTCGGGTGCAAAAATTAAGTAAAGATATTTTAATGTTTCAGCTAAGAAGAAACTCTCCATCGAATCCATTTTTTCTTTACTCATTACACTTTTAAGAGATGCATAACCGACATCAACTTTACAATACTTTTCTATGCTATCAAAAAATACTTTTCCCATTTCTAAATATTTTGGGTTCTTTGTTTTCCTGTAAAGATAAAATGCTGATTCAATATTTTCCGGACGTAAGATATAGTAAGGGGCAGTTACTTCAAAAGTTTTATAGTTAAGTTCCTCAGGCTCAATTCCAAAATGATTCCACATTTTATAACAGCTTTCCTGTATTTTTTCTGCTGTTTCAAGATCATCGCCGAGCAATAGCATTGCAGGCATAAAAGCATCCAGCGAACCAAATACAGTTTGTGTTTTTACTCCAGTGTTCATATCAGCATGTGCATACCATAAACCAGTTTCAACCGAATCAAGCAAATATTTATTAACAGAGTTTATGCTTTCATCATACATTCTTTTAAAATCTTCATCGCCAAACAGCAAGTAAGCTTTTATAAGATATTCATAATAAGAATCGATCATTCCGCTTATATGCGAATCAGTATTTGTCCATTCTCCGGTTTCAACATTTATTTGAGTTCCGACCAAACCAATTTTTGATCTACGGTTGTAAACTTCTGTTATTGCATCTTTGGCTTTGTCATAAAATTCATTGTTACCGGATAGTTTGCCTAACATTCCAAACTCTAACATTAAAGTCCCAATCTCTGCCGGATTATTTATGCTGTCACGAAATTCGCCATTTTGCAAGTTAACATATCGGTAGGGCATTCCGGTTTTAGAATTAAAAACAGGAAGCAATCTATTTCCAAGATCTTCTGCTAAATCTAAAAATCTTTTGTCGCCATCCAGTTGATAAGCCGAGATCAATCCGCCGAGCAAACGTATTGTAACCTCAAAATTCTGAACAGAAATGTTTTTGTTGAAATTTAGTTTTTCAAATATCAGTTTTTTTGCTTGTTCAGATTCTTCCTTTAACCCCATTAGCACCATCGTATCAAACGCATCAACCGGAGTCATCAACAAACTCTCGCCATACCAATTTCTAAAAGTTTTGCTTAACGGCTTTGGTTGATCTTGTTCCCACGCATATTTTTTATAGGCATTCCAGGCGTGCTTAAATGCCTCTTTAACTTTTTCAGAATATTTTTTCTTATCAATCTTTTCAACATTTGTAATCGTTGTTGTTGAAGGGGGAAATGATTCATTATTTGTCCAGAGATTTTTATCTGGCTGGTTACTCATTTCAAATTCCAGTAAACCACCATTAATAATTTCCTTATGCGTGATAAAACTTTTTGTTAATTCTTTTCCGTTAAGCTTCGCAGAATTTATGTAAATATTTTTATCGGAAAGATTATTTGCTTTGATTATAAATTTCTTACCATCAGAAAGATTAATGATTGCTTCATCAAACAACGGTGAACCAATTACATAATTTTGATCAGCCGGATTGAATGGATAAAAACCCAATGCAGTAAAAATGTACCACGCAGACATTTGTCCGCAATCTTCATTTCCGCAAAGTCCGGAAGGAGAATCATTATAAAGTGTAGTTAAGATTTGATGAACTTTTTGTTGTGTTTTCCACGGCTGCCCAACAAAATTATAAAGATATGAAATGTGCTGACTCGGTTCGTTACCGTGAGCATATTGGCCTATCATTCCAGAAATATCACTACTTGGATTTTCACCATCAAGTTTTGAATCAATTGAGAAAAGCGAATCAAGTTTTTGTGTAAACTTTTCTTTACCGCCAAATACACTAATTAATCCTTCAACATCTTGCGGAACGAACCATGAGTATTGCCATGCATTTCCTTCTGTGTATTCGTTGTTTCTATGTTCAGATGATCTTGGATTAAAAGGAGATTTCCATTTTCCATCGCTTAACTTTGCACGCATAAAATTTGTTGTTGGATCAAAAAGATTTCTGTAATACTCCGCACGATTTGAAAAGTATTTGTAGTCTTCTTCTTTACCAAGAAATTTAGCAACCTGAGAAATAGACCAATCATCATAAGCATACTCAAGTGTTTTAGAAACTGATTCAACTTCCTGATCATCAGCAACGTAACCAAGTTTTTTGTATGAGCTTAATCCAAGATGATCTTGCATTGCAGATTTTTTCATCGCATCGTAAGCAAGATTAACATCAAAACCGTTAAAGCCTTTTAGTATTGCATCTGCTATAACCGGAATTGCGTGATAACCAATCATTGTTCCTGTTTCATTTCCAAGAAGTTCCCAAACCGGAAGCAATCCATGTTCAGTGTAATGTGATAACATTGAGTTTATCATATCATCAACTTTATCTGTCTGGGTTAATGTAAAGAAAGGATGTTCAGCACGAAATGTATCCCACAGAGAAAAAATGCTGTACTTAGTATAATCTTTTGCTTGATGAATTTTTCCATCAGCACCTTTGTATTCTCCATTTACATCAGAAAAAACAATTGGTGCAAGCATTGATCTGTAAAGTGCGGTGTAAAAAGTTTTTAGATAATTTTTGTTTGAAGATTTTATTTCAATCTTACTTAATTCTTTATTCCATTGTTCGATAGCTGAATTTTTAACTTTATCAAAGGTCCAATCTTTAATATCATTCTCAAGATTTAATTTGGCATTTTCAAAGCTAACAGAAGAGATTCCAGTTTTGATTAACAACTCAGAGTTAGTTTTTAAATCAAACTGAAAAATTGCGCGAGAATATTTTCCCTTAATTTCTTTTATGTTTTTAAGATAAACACTATCCTGAATCAAAAATGATTTTGCGATTGGTTTTGAAAATTGTGCATAAAAATAAACTCGCTGATCTTTAGCCCAGCCAGTTGAATATCTGTAACCACAAATTGTATGATCATCAACAATCTTAATAAAAGTATCTGTAGGTCTATCCCAATTTTTAGAATAAGCTAAATCAAGCTGAACAAATTCTTTTCCGGACTTTTTGAAAGTATGTTTTTGCAATCCGGAACGAAGTGCCCCAGTTAATTCAGTTGTAATGTTATAATCTTTTAGAAAAACGGAATAATATCCAATGCTTGCTTTTTCATTTTTATGATCAAACTTAGAAATGAATTTTTGTTTCAATAATTCTTCAGCAGGAAATTTATTTGGAAATGACGCAGGCATAAACTGAATATCACAAAGGTCGCCGATTCCGGTTCCGCTTAAATGAGTGTGAGAAAATCCAACAATCAAACTATCCGAATAATGATAACCGGAACTCCAATCCCAGCCGCTTCTGCCATTATCAGGACTAAGCTGCACCATTCCAAAAGGAACTGTTGCTCCAGGAAATGTGTGTCCGTGATAATCCGTTCCAATAAATGGATCAATGTACTGGGTAAAATCCTGAGAATAATTAATTTGTGTTATTAAAAATAAAGCGAAGAAAATAAATTGGATAGTTTTCATAAATATTAATATTGTTTTTGAAGTAAATGTGGATGTTCTTTTTGTACTTTTAAAATAAATTCACCAAACAAAGTATTTGCCCATGCAAACCAGCTGCGAGTATATTTTGTTGCATCATCTTTATCAAATGATTCGTGCATAAAACCTGTACTTGCATGAGATGATTTAAGAAGTTTAATACAGTCAAAAATTTCATCTTCATATTGACTTGTCAATCCACGCATAATTACAGCAAGATGCCATATTTTACCGAGTCCTGCGTGTGGTCCGCCGATTCCATTTCCCGCATTCCCTTCAAAGTAGTATGGATTGTTATTGTTCAAGATAAATTTTCTTGTATTTTGATATACTTTATCATCAGTCGAGACAGCATTTAGATAGGGAAGGGAAAGTAAACTTGGAACATTTGCATCATCCATAAAAAATTTATTCCCAAATCCGTCAACTTCATATGGAAAGACTTTACCATAATTGAGATGATCAAGAACAGCATATTCATTTAACGCGTCTTCAATTTCACTTGAAAGAATTATACACTGCATTCCAAGTCTTTTATCTTTTAAAACATCTATAAAGATTCTAGAAAGCTGTTTTAAAGAAACAACTGCAAAGTGATTTGAAGGAACAAGAAAAGGAAATATCGTAGCATCATCACTTGGACGGAAAGATGAAACAATTAATCCAACTGGATTTACTGGATTACCATATCCACCAAGCGGTAAACTATCGGTTGCCCACGCAGTTTCTCGCATAAATTTATAAGGGCCTTTTCCTTCTTTACGCTGCTGTTCTTTAAAAGTTTTTAGAACAAGTTCCATGGCTGATTTCCAATCTTCATCAAACACAGAAACATCATTTGTTGTTTTCCAATAACCGTAAGCCAAACGGATTGGATAACAAAGTGAATCAACCTCCCATTTGCGTTCGTGAAGTTCGGGTTTCATATCTGTAATATCGTTTTTCCATTGACTCTCACCAGGCCCATCATTAAATGCATTTGCATATGGATCAATTAGAATGCATTTTGTTTGGCGGTTTATAACACCAGCGATTAAATCTTTTAGTTTTTTATCTTGATTTATAAATTGTAAATAAGGCCAAACCTGTGCGGATGAATCTCGCAGCCACATTGCATTTATATCGCCCGTAATTACAAATGTATCCGGTTTGCCGGCAATTAATTTGTGAGTTACAGTTGTATCAAGTGTGTTGGGAAAACAATTTTCAAAAAGCCAGCTTAGCTCTTCATCTTTAATTGTTTTTTTCATCTCAATAATTTTTGCTTCAATTGCTTCGCTAACAAATTTTCTTTCAGCAATTGGCGGGCGATTAGCTTGAAATGAATTTGGAGCAAATGATTTTGTAAATGAAAGGTTTGAAAGTGATAATCCTGCGATTGCAAGACTGCCGGTTTTAATGAAGTTTCTTCTGGATTGCATAGCTACCTTTTTAGATAAAATTAAACTTCAAATGAAAAATGTTCAATCAAAAATAAAATTGGGACTCATAAAGAGTCCCTAAAAAGATTAAGAATTCTGTGATGATCTTTGATGACTTACAAATTTATTGTAAAGCAATAATCCAATAATTGTAACAACGCCAATCATACTAAATATAATCCAGAGTGTGCTTGGCTGATTTAGATTATCAACAAAGTGAACATAAAGAAATGCTCCCAGTAAAGCACCAACACTGCTACCTATTACACCATACAGAAATGAGTATCCGAGATATAATGCTTTTTTATCTTCTGGTGCAATCAATCCAACATAACTTATAAACTTTGGATGTGCTGTCATTTCGCCTATAGAGAAAATTGTTATACCAAGCATAAACACCCAGATGTTTGTATTGATTGCAAGTATTGCCATTCCTATTGTGCCCATTGCAATTCCGGCAATCATAGTTGGCAAAGCTTTTGTGTGCTTAACTATGTTTGAAACAATTAATTGAAGAAAAATAATTGTTCCTGCATTTATTACCGTTACATGTTCGACATCAAATTTCCAATTCATATTAATTCCAACGCTGCCAAGAACTCCATTTACAAAATTGTTTAGAGAAGTTGCATCAACATATTTTTGAACATACCACAAAACAGAATCAAACATTTGGAAATACAGGATCCAGAATCCAGAGTAGATAACAATTAATCCTATAAACTTAAAATCAGTTAAAACAAGTACTGCACCTTTTAAAACTTCTGCTAGTGTTTTTGTGCTTTCAGGTCTTTTAGGTTCTTTGTATATAAGAAAAGTAGGAATTAACATGGATGCAGTTGCAATTGCTGATGCCATCATAACATACTGCCAGCCAAAAGTATTTTTTATATAAGGAACTAAAATTAACGGGAATAAAAACGCACCAAGATTTATGGACCAATAAAAAATTCCAAACCCGAGTGTGCTATTTCCTTCATTTGTGGATCTTGCAATGGTACCTGAAATCATTGGCTTAAATGCGCCTGCACCAACAGCCATAATAATTAAACTTCCAAACACCATTGCGTATTCTGTAGTTTGACTTGTTAGAAAATATCCTAAACCAAGAAATATAAATGCAAATGTTAAAATTCTTTTGTAACCAAATCGGTCACCAATTGCACCGGAAAGAATAGGAAGAATATAAAGCATAGGTTGGATAACACTTTTAATAACACCAACGCTTTCCTTTGTGTATTCGAGTTGATCAGTCATATAAACTGAAAGAATGCTCATCATTCCATAATAGGAGCCGCGTTCAAAAAACTCCATCATAATAACAACCCAGTAATTCAAGGGAAAGGATTTAAATCCTGTTTTAGTTGATTGTTGTTCACTCATCTGTTGTCCGTTTTAAGTTTAAGGATATTAGATTATTAACTGTAAAATTAGTGAAAAGGGAAGATAAGATATAATAAAAAAGGCACGATTTCTCGTGCCTTATAAAACTTCTTTTGTAGCACAGGACTCCGTCCTGTTAATAGTTAAATATAAAATAGTAACTCAGGTTTGGAAACCTGAGCTACAAAACACAAATCTTTATTTCATAAGAAGCATTTTACGAGTCTGAACAAAGCTTCCGGATTTAATTGTGTAGAGATAAATTCCGCTTGATATGTTGGAAGCATCAAAGAATACTTCGTAGTTACCAGGAGTTTTTTCTTCATTAACTAAAGTTGCTATTTCACTTCCAAGTAAATCAAAAATCTTTAATTCAACATTGACTTTTTCTTTTATAGAATAATTAATCTTTGTTGTTGGATTAAAAGGATTTGGATAATTCTGTTCTAATGAATAATCCGCAATTGCTCCATAAATTACTTCAACAATATTTGAATATTCTGAGGTTCCATCAAAATCAATTTGTTTTAATCTATAAAAAGATGTTCCTACAAAAGGATTATTATCTGAAAAATTATAATTGTGTACTTCTGTCGAAGTACCATTTCCACTTACAAATCCGATTTTATTCCAACTTGTATTGTCAGTTGATTTTTCAATTTCAAAACCGGAGTTATTTAACTCTGTTGCAGTTATCCAATTTAAGCTTATTGAGCTGTTAATTATAGAACTTGTAAACGAAACTAACTCAACTGGAATAATTCCACTGTAAACAGATACTTTAACATTATCAACATACCAGCCATCAAAAGTTTGTGAGCCATCTGTTCTGAAATAAAATCTTAAAGTAATTTGTTGATCAGCATAAGCCGAAATATCTATTGATTCGTGAACCCAGGTTGCTTGCGTTCCATCATAAAGTGGCTCACCTGCTGGCTGGAATGATCCGGTTCCCGGATTTGTGTATTGTCCGGTCAATGATATCCAGGTTGATCCATTATTTGTTGATAACTGAATTTGTCCGTAATCCCAATCAGTTTCAATTGCCCATTGAGTATCAAATTCTAAAACTGCACCAAGTACATTGGTTAAGCCGACTTGATTATTATATCTTAATGAAGAAGTAACATTGTTTAAATAACTTCCACCCGGTGAATCTGTAAATGAAGTTGGAGCAGAAACATATTTTGTGGTCGTGATATTCCATATTCCAACCGCGGTCCAGTTTGTTAGATCATTTGCTTCATCATACATCGCAACATTAAGTGGTGCAACAAAAAACTGATAAAATGTTGGTGGAGGTGTACTGCCAGGAGGATTAAATCCGCTACCGCCAATTGGCAAAGTTTTCACCAATGATGAGTTTGCATCTTGAGCGGCAATATAATACTGGCAAACTGTTCCAAGTGGAAAAGCAGGAATATTAAAAGTAAAATTTCCGCTTTCTGTAGATGTCCCTGTTACTTCGATAAAATTTCCAAATGTTCCGGTAGATGATCTCGTTCTATAATATAATCTTGGAGCAAGCGAGCCAGTTCCAATTGTTAATCCGGATGATACAAATGCTGTGGTTACAATTGGTTCAGATATTGTCATAGAAGCAATTGGAGTATGCTGTATATCAAGATTTAGGTTAAGTGATAATGTTGCAAAAGTACCTAGCGATAGTTTTGACATTTTTATAAAGTATGGTTGATTGTAATAAGATAGATTATCATTTACAGTATGATAAGCAGGATGAAAATCATTATCGTCTTCAATCAATAAAATCGCTCCATATCCTTGATCCAAAAATGATTGGTGATCGCTGTAAGGTTGAGCAGGCACAACATCTAGATCAAGATTAATTCCATATGCAAGATTTATCTCAAGCATTTTATCTTTAAGTGCAGTTGTATTTGCGATGGAGCTTGTATGAACATCTGCATTACCATCATTGTTGCCATCATAAGCTATCATATCCATATTGATTACGCCAAGAATAGAATCACCGGCATTAGCAGCTTGTGTTGCATAATAATCACTGCCAACTAAACCTTGTTCTTCTTCATCCCATAATGCAAAAACTATTGTATATGGAAAAGAATACTGTGAGAAAATTCTTGCTGCTTCAATTACTGCAGCTGTTCCGCTTGCATTGTCATCAGCACCAGGCGCTAAAGTACCGCTAGGCATATCATCAAAGTGGGCGCAAATGATGTATTTTTTATTAGGGAATTCCGTTCCGGTTTTTACACCATAAACATTTTTTCCTGTTGCGCTAAAAATTTGAATTGTTGTTGTCAACCCATAGTTCTCAAGTTTTTGTTTTATATATGTTTCTGCAAGAGCATTGCCCGGTTGTAGTTTATGTCTTGAAACAATTGTTTGTGAAGTTCCGTTAATAATTGTTGGAACAACACCAGATAGTTCACTGACAAATTTGATTATTGAATCCTGGTTTACAGAGTTAATAATTTGTTGAACTACGGGAGATTGAGAAAATAAATTTGTTTGAAAAAGAATGATAGATATAAGTAAGAGCTGTAGAACTTTTTTCATAACAAGTTCCTTAGATTGTAGAATGTTTAGTTAGTTTGCAAAATTAGTTTTATATGAGCATTAGCAACTATTGATTGCAATGAATGCTGAGCCTTATTATCTTCAAAAATTATGCTAAATAAAGCTTTTATAATTGATTGGAATAATCATAATAAATCTATAAAGACTAATGACACAAATGTAAATTTCTCAAAAGAGGTAATTTATGGAAGACTGATTTTCTCAGTAATTAAAGAGATACTTCCTGCTTTATCAGCTCAACAATTTCTCTCTCTACTTCTCTCCCACGATTTCTACCATACCACAAATGAATCTCTTTATTGATCTCAGATTTTTCCATCCCATCATTCTTTAATTTGTTAAAAAGTTCTTTTGCTTCATTTGGTCTCGGTCCCCACTGAAAAAGTTCTTCACTGTTTTCATTGTATGCTATTATTTTGGGAATTGCTCTTCCACCGTTGGTTAAATAAAGATCCATATAATCAAGATTTGAATCACGTAATAGAATTTTCAAATCTATTTTACTGTTTAGTTGTGCAAGTTTTGCAACCACAGGAACAATCTGTGCAGAATCTCCACACCAGCTTTCTGTCAACACAATCCATTGTTGTTCATTAACAATCTGTGAGAAAATATTTTTTGTTTCGTCGGTTGGCTCAAATGTTTTAAATAATCGTTGAGTTCGTTGAAGATTTAGTTTTAAAACATCATACTTTTGTTTTTTTTGCTCATTAAGTTGCACTGGATTTATAGAGTTAACAAGAGTTACAAATTCTTCTGAAAATTTATTATATGTTTTATGTTCATTTATCGTACAGAAATTAAGTTTAGCCACAAATACCCTTTGTTTTTATCAGGTTAGAACAGTTTTAAATAAAAAGGATTCAAAATTAACTTATAAAAATTGTCGCACTATAATTATCAACCTTTTTTTATTTAATTAAAATTGTATTTTTACCGAGAACTATTTCTTAGGAAAATGATGACAACAGAAACCAAATATTTTACTCCTGCAGAAGCAAGAAAAACATTGCCATTAGTAAAAAACATTGTGCGTGATATTTTGCAGGCTACGAGAGAAATGCGTTTAATTGCTGAAGAGATAAACAGCGGAATTGAAGATGATTTAAGAATTAAAAAACTTGCAAGTGATGTTAATGGATTTTTAGCCGAGCTGGAAGAGATTGGATGTTTTTATAAAGACACAAAATTTCAAATTGGGTTGGTAGATTTTCCTGCAATGATTAATGGTGAAGATGTTTTTTTATGCTGGCGAAGTGATGAGAATGATGTTTTATATTATCATGAAGCCGATGCTGGATATTCGGGCAGAAAATTAATTCCTCCCCAATATTTTGATGAAAACTAATTTTTGATTACCACTCCAAATCAAAATTAACTTTTGTTTCTAAAGTGTTCTCGGAATTTTTATCCTCAATTTTATAGATAAGTGTATATACTCCTGATTTATAATTTGTTGAATCAAGATTAAACTGACTTTCTAAAGCTACATCACTGATTGGTTCTTTGTTTTCGTCTTTCTGCACAAACTTAAAAATTGATTTTGTTATAGTGCTATCCGGTTTTAAAAGATCAATTTCATAAGCAATAGCGGCTTTGTAAGTATCATCTTTTTCGGTTTGTACAAATCCTTTCACACGAACAGTTGCATTTACTTCTGCGATACCATCTCCAATATCAAAAACAAAAGCTTCTGAACTAAAAGCTTCAAACTTAACATCTTTCTTGCTGCAAGCTGCAATTACAATTAAGCAGACAATAAATAAAAATATCTTTTTCATCTTACTCCTTTTCTTAGTGAAACTTTGTGATCTAAGTGTCTTAGTGGTAAAAAAGAACTTTACTACTGAGACACGCAGAACACTGAGAAACACTTAGCTGTTTCTCTTTTGAAAATCATTCATAAAGCTAACAAGATCCTCAACACCCTTTGTTGGGAACGCATTATAAATTGATGCACGTAATCCGCCCACAGAACGATGACCTTTTAATCCGCTGAATCCGGCTTTAGTTGCTTCATCAATAAGTTTCTTTTCTAATTCCGGAGTAGCAAGATTAAAAGTAATGTTCATCAATGAACGTGATTCTTTTTCTGCATGACCTTTGTAAAATCCGTTACTATGATCAATTGTATCGTAAAGAAGTTTTGCTTTTGCTTTGTTGATCTCATACATCTTTTCAAGTCCGCCAAGATTTAAAAGATATTTTGTTACAAGTTTGATAATGTAAATTCCAAATGTGTTTGGAGTGTTGTACATTGAATCATTTTCTGCCTGGATTTTATAATTTAGCATTGTGTGAAGTGAATCCTGGCTTCTTTCAAGCATGTCTTTTCTTATTATAACAAGTACAACTCCTGATGGTCCAATATTTTTCTGGGCACCAGCGTATATCATCGCATATTTACTTACATCAATTGGTTTGTGTAAAATATCCGATGATGCATCGCAAACAAGAGGAACATTACCAACTTCCGGTTCACTCATCCATTGTGTTCCGTAAATTGTATTATTCGATGTGAAGTGAGCATAAGAAGCATCTGGATCAAGTTTTAATTCGCTTTGTTTAGGTATGCGTTTGAAATATTTGTTTTTACCTTCGCCTTCTTCTGTTGTAGCTGCAACGTTAACTGTTCCAACTCTTTTTGCTTCCTTAATAGCTTTCTTAGACCAGCTTCCTGTTGAAATATAATCTGCTTTATTTTTAGGCGGCATTAAGTTTAAAGGAACCATTGAAAATTGAAGACTTGCACCGCCCTGTAAAAATAAAATTTCATAATTATCAGGAACATTTAGCAATTTTTTTATTCCAGCTTTTGCATCAGCTAGAATTGCATCAAATGTTTTTGAACGATGAGAGATTTCCAGGATAGACATTCCAACTCCCGGCAATGTAAACAATTCTTTTTGTGCTTCAAGTAAAACTTCTTCCGGTAAAATTGCCGGACCAGCACTGAAGTTATAAATTCTTTTTTCCATGATATTTTTCCTTAAATAATTTTATATCGGTTTAAATTAAATGTGTTAACAATCCATCTCTTAATTTAGGCTCAAACCAGGTTGATTTTGGGGGCATAATCTCTCCAACATCAGATATATTCATCAGGTCATCAAGTCCAACAGGATATAGTGAAAATGCAACAGCAGCTTTACCAGAATCAACAAGTTTTTCTAATTCTTTTGTTCCGCGAATTCCGCCGATAAAATCTATTCTTGTATTTGTACGCGGATCATCAATTCCAAGAACAGGATTTAATAAAAAATTCTGTAGAATACTTACATCAAGTTTTTCTCCAACAGATTTTTCTAAAGATAAACTTGCAAAAACAGAATCTCTTGGCTTTAGAACAAACCATTCTTTTTCAATGTACATACAAAAAATATTTTTGGTTTTGGGTTCTTTATCTGTAGTTGGAGTAATAGTAAACTTATCAGCAACAGTATTCATAAAATCTGCTTTAGTTAATCCATTAAGATCAAACACAACACGATTGTAAGGAAGAATTTTTAACTGATCTGCCGGGAAAAGTACAGCAATAAAATAATTATACTCTTCACTTCCGTTATGGTGTGGATTAGCTTTCATCTTTTCTTCTTTTGCTCGGCTCGCACTTTTAGCGCGATGATGTCCATCGGCAATATAAAGTTTATTAATCTTTGCAAACTCATTTTCAATTGTTTGATAATATTCATCGGGCATAATCCAAACTGTATGCTGAATCCCATCTGGTGCAGTAAAATCATATTCCGGTTTTGCATCTTTCATTGTTTTATCAACAAGCTCATTAACAGTTTTAACTCCGCGGTAAGTTAAAAACACAACACCTGTTTGTGCTTCTGTTGTAACAATGTGATTTGTTCTGTCATCTTCTTTTACTTTACGAGTTTTTTCGTGTTTAAGAATCACATCATTATCATAATCATCAACAGAAAAAGTTGCACAGATTCCTGTTTGTGCTCTTCCATCCATAATTAATCTGTAAAGATAGAGGTGAGGTTTTTCATCAACGTTTAATGGAGCATTTTCAATTATCTTATTAAGATTTTCTTTTGCTTTAAGATAAACTTCTTTCGAGTAAACCTCTTTTACTTCTGGCAGATCAATTTCTGATCTAGTGATGTGCAAATAGCTAAGTGAATTTCCCTCCGCAGCTTGTTTTGCTTCTTCGCGGTTAACTACATCATAAGGAACACTTGCAACTAGTTGGGATTTTTCTTGTGTGGGTCTAAGTGCTTTAAAAGGTCTGATAACAGCCATAAAACCAATCTCCGTTTTTATAAAAGAATATTAAAATTCTGCATCCCAAAAATCCACAAAATATTGGTAAGAAGCCAATTAGATTTGATGAAGTTTTTGATGACCAAATAATAATTTTGTTAAAAATCACGAAGGCAAATGGAAATTAATTATCTTTACAGCCGTTTAATAAAATTTTAGAATAATGGCTGAAGAAAACAAAAAACCACGCAGAAAACCAGGACAGGAAAAAGATGAAATTATTGGTAAAGTAGTATATCATAAAGAAGTATTTTCACCAATTCTTAACAACAAAAGAGATATTGTTGTCTGGCTGCCAATCGGATATAATGCTCAAAAAAATCCTGACAAAAAATATCCGGTTCTTTACATGCACGATGGACAAAATATCATGGATCCTAAAACTGCTTACGTAGGAAAAGACTGGCGAGTTGATGAAACCGTAATGAAGCTCATTAAACAGAAAAAGATTAAAGAAATTATTGTTGTTGGAATTTACAATTCACCTGATAGACTTGATGAATATAGCTGGACTGAAAAAGGACAAAACTATTTAAAGTTTGTTGCAACAGAACTTAAACCATTTATAGATTCTGCTTATAAAACTTTATCTGATAAAGATAATACTGCAATAATGGGTTCTTCAATGGGTGGACTAATTTCGTTTTACGCTGGCTGGCATTATCCGGAAATATTTTCGATGGCTGGATGTTTATCAAGTTCATTCTACTATAACAACGATAGAAGTATTAAGCAGGTTGAAGAATATACCGGACACAAAAAGCACGTTAAGTTTTATATTGATCATGGTGAAGATGGAAATGTACGCGGACAACGAATGTTTGTTGAACTTTCTAAAATAGGTTATGTGATAGGACAGGATATTGATTATTACTATGTCCCTGGCGCTGAGCATAACGAGAGAGAATGGGCCGCAAGATTGGAAAGACCATTACTTTTTTTCTTTGGAATAAAGTAGTCTCTGAGTTCGTCATTGCGAGTGAGTCATCTGCCATAGGCATCCCTTTGGGAGAACGAAGCAATCTTTTTTTTTGATGAATTGTTTTATTGTTCAATTGATTAGGCTAGGGAAGTTTGCTAAATCAAGAGAAGTAAAGGAAATGTCTTGAAAACCAAAAGAAATTTTACAGCTATTATAGAAAAAGAAGATGATATGTATGTAGCATTATGTCTGGAATTAGACATTGCGAGTCAGGGTAAATATGTCGAATCAGCAAAACAGAACTTAAAAGAAGCTATTGAATTATTTTTGGAAGATGCGTCTCCTTCAGAAATTAAGGAAAAAATACATTCTGAATTATTTATTACGCAGCTTGAGGTTGTTGTTGGGTAAATTAAAGATTTTTGTTCTCAGCCTTATTATAGCTCTGAATTTTATTAGCTGCTCTTCAAATCAACTAGTAAATCTTAGAACAGCAAAAGATACTGTAAAAGAGTATTATGAATCCGGTAAGTACAATGATGAAATGAATGAAATTATCAAAGATGCAAAAGAAAAATTTGATAAAGTTGAGATTAAGAAGAATTCCGTTGTAATATTCGATGTTGATGAAACCGCACTTAATAATTATGGATTAGCTAAACAGATGGATTTTGGTTACGTATATGATCTTAATAAAAAGTGGAATGAAGAACTAAAAGCTCCGGCTATTAAAGAAACTCAGGATCTTTACTTCTATCTTCTAAACAAAGGATTTAAAACCATTTTCCTTACAGCCAGAAATTACAATGAGTACGATGTTACTTTTAAAAATTTAATCCAAGAAGGTTATTCCGGATTTGATACTTTAATTACTCAAAGCAAAGAAGATCAAAATCTAAAATCCCAAGAATTTAAAAATAAGGTAAGAACCGAACTTACAAATAAAGGGTATGAAATTGTTGGAACAGTTGGTGATCAATGGACTGATTTAAATGGTCCCTATTCTGGGATACAAATCAAACTGCCGAATTATTTGTACGAGATAAAGTAAATAATGGCACGCTGGCTAGTCTTACGATAGGAGATAAATTAGATTATCATATTTTCATTGATTTAATTAAATCAGCGATAATCCGTTAAATCCGTGTCATCCGCGTGCTATTGCGCTTCTCCTTCGCATATCAAAATTCCTTATATTTACACTCAAATTTTTCATTAAAAGAGTAATAAATGTCCGCAAAAAGTTTTTCAGATATTCCTAAAGCATATAATCCTTCAGAAGTTGAAGATAAATGGTATAAGTACTGGAACGATCACGGTATTTTTAATTCAGATATAGACGAAACAAAAAATCCATACACAATTGCCATCCCGCCGCCCAATATAACCGGTATGTTAACGATGGGACACATTCTTAATAATTCGCTTCAGGATATTTTCATCCGCACAAAACGTATGCAGGGTTTTAATGCTTGCTGGGTTCCCGGAACTGATCACGCATCTATCGCAACGGAAACAAAAGTAACAAAGTTTTTGGCTGATAAGCAGATCGATAAATATCAAATTGGTCGCGAAGCATTTTTAGAACATTGCCAGGAATGGAAAAAAGAATACGGCGGAATAATTATCCAGCAGTTAAAAAAACTTGGCGTTAGCTGCGATTGGCGACGCGAACGTTTTACGATGGATGATGAATATTATCACGAAGTTATAAAAGCATTTGTTGATCTTTACAAAGAAGGAAAGATCTATCGTGGTTACAGAATGGTTAACTGGGACCCAGCAAATAAATCCGCAATCTCTGATGAAGAAGTAATTTTTAAAACTGTTAACGGTAAACTTTGGTACTTTAAATATCCGGTTATGAATTCTGAAGAGTTTGTAATTGTTGCAACAACTCGTCCCGAAACCATGCTTGGGGATACCGGAATAGCTGTTAATCCAAATGATAAAAGATATAAAAAACTAATTGGTAAAAAAGTTTTATTGCCAATTGCTGAGAGAGAAATTCCAATCTTTGCAGATGATTATGTTGATATGGAATTTGGAACAGGTGCTGTTAAAGTTACTCCTGCGCACGATGTTAATGATTATGATATGGGGCAGCGCCACAAACTGGAAATGATAAATATCTTTAATGATAATGCAACAACAAACAACAATGTTCCTGAAGAGTTTCAGAATCTTGATCGCTACGAAGTAAGAAAAAAAATTGTTGCAAGAATGGATGAACTTGGCTTCCTTCATATGATTGAAGATTATCAAAACAAAGTTGGATATTCCGAGCGCGGCAATGTTCCGATTGAACCATATTTAAGTGAGCAATGGTTTATGAAAATGGATGAACTTGCCAAACCTGCTGTGGAAGTTGTGCGGCAAGGTAAAGTTAAGTTCTATCCAAAACACTGGGAAAAAACTTATTTCCATTGGATGGAAGGTATTCGCGATTGGTGTATTTCCCGCCAACTCTGGTGGGGACACAGAATTCCTGTTTGGTATAACAACACAACTCACGAACTTTATTGTGATGTTAATCCTCCAAAGGATCTACAAAATTGGAGACAAGATGAAGATGTGCTTGATACGTGGGCTTCAAGCTGGTTGTGGGCGCACGCAATATTTAAAACCGAAGACGAACGAAAATATTATTATCCAACAAGCACTCTAGTTACCGGTCCGGATATAATTTTCTTTTGGGTTGCGAGAATGATTATGGCCGGAATGCATTTTCAGAAAAATATTCCTTTCAGCGATGTTTACTTTACAAGTATAATTCGTGATTCGCAGGGAAGAAAGATGAGTAAGTCTCTGGGCAACTCTCCCGATCCGCTTGATGTAATTAGAGATTATGGTGCCGATGCTCTGCGTTTTACTGTAATCTATCTTGCGCCGCTTGGACAGGATGTAATGTTTAGTACGGAGAAATGCGATCTTGGAAGAAACTTTGCAAATAAGATATGGAATGCCGGAAGATTTTTATTGATGAACGCTGAGAAGATTCCCCTTAACAAAGAGTTAAAAAAATCTCACATTGATTTTGCAGATGAATGGATAATATCACGATTAAATAAAACCATACAACAGTTAAACAAGGCAATGGATGAGTTTGAAGTTAACAATGCAATAAAACTTATTTATAGTTTTATCTGGAATGACTTCTGCGATTGGTATGTTGAGATGATTAAGAATAGGCTTTATGCAGATGATGATGAAATTAAATCTGCAGTTCTTACCCGTGCAATTTCCATTTTTGAAGATGCACTTAAAATGCTCCATCCGTTTATGCCGTTTATAACAGAAGAGCTTTGGCAATTAATGGATGAAAGAAAAGATGGTGAAAGTATCTCTACTTCAACTTATCCTGCTGTTGATGAAAAGTTGATTAAGGATTCTGCTGATGAAGAAATGGATTTTGTAAAAGATATTATTACGGCGATTAGAAATATTCGTGGTGAGATGAATATTGCGCCTTCTAAAAAAGTAAATGCAATGATTAAGTCTTCTTCAGTAAAAGATCATCAAATTGAGTACATTAAAAAACTTGCAAAAGTTGAAGAGCTTAAAGTTGATGCGAATATTCAAAAGCCAAAAGCAAGTGCTTCCGCAGTTTTAAGAGGTGTTGAAATATTTATTCCGCTTGAAGGATTGATTGATCTTGACATAGAGAGGCAAAAAATCCAAAAAGAAATTTCTCGATTAGAAGGTTCGCTTTCAGGAATTGAAAAAAAATTATCCAACGAAAAGTTTGTTGCTAACGCTTCTCCGGAAATTGTTGAAAAGGAAAGAACAAAGCAAAAAGATTGGTTAGATAATATTGGTAAGCTGAAAGAGATATTAAATAATCTAAAATAAATATTCGTTAGGTCATCCTTCGACAAGCTCAGGATGACAGTTGTACAAAAAACTTTTGTAACACAGAGCGAAGTCGAAGTGTGACTTACTTTCAGAGGAAAAACAATGTACCACAAACTTGAAGACTTTAAAAACGATTGGACAATCGAATCCCAAGCAACTATAAAAGTATTTAATAATCTTACAGATGAATCATTAACAAAAAAAGTTGATGAGAATGTAAGAACAGCAGGCAGACTTGCGTGGCATATTACAACAGCAATCGGTGAAATGGCTCATCGTACAGGATTAGCATTTAAAACTGTTGCCGCAGAATCGATAGTTCCAGCTACTTCTAAAGAAATTGTTGATGCCTACAAAGAAGCTTCAAAAAATTTACTTGATGCAATAAAATCTAATTGGAATGATGAAACATTGAGCGTTGAAGATGATATGTATGGTGAAATGTGGAAAAGAGGAATGACCCTTGGAGTTATTGTCTCTCATCAAATCCATCATCGTGCGCAACTTACAGTTGTTATGAGATTAAACGGACTAAAAGTTCCTGGTGTTTATGGTCCATCCAAAGAAGAATGGACAAGTTATGGTATGCCGGCACAGGAATAATTTCCTAGTGCTTTCTAACCATTCTTAACATTTTAATATTGATTACAAGAAATCTAAAGAACTGGTACAAAAGATTAGTTCTCATATGTTTTGTAAAACCTGTTGGTACAGGCGGATAATATGTTTGTTCGTATGGTTTTCTTTCGTTCATAATCTCTCCAATAAGTTTAATGTTACACCGAGCGAAATCGAAGTGTGACGTTATATATCTATTCAGGCACAACTTTCCAAAAAGGATTTGCTTTTGCTTTATATATAAAAGCATAATGCAAAAAGTGTTTTATCCAATGTCCGGCCAAACCAATTTCACCCGATGTATATTTAAGTTCTCGTCCTGTATCAGGATATTTTTTAAAATCAGGTATAATAGGAAACATTGTCATCGATACAGCGGTTCCATTAAAAAATCCTGCGCCTGCTGAAGCAATACAAGCTGCGCCCATATTTGCCAGCGAGGCTTTTCTTGTTGGTGATGTTGATTTTCCATTCATCATATCTGCGATGTTATGTGCTGCTTGCCTTGCCATAACACCAGAAGGCATTCCTGTTCTTGGTGGAGTTGGGAAAATTGGAGTTCCATTCGGACTCGTCATTGGTTTTGAGATTGCGTGCGGAGGTGCAAATGCAATTCCCACAGCAAAAATATTCTTATACTTTGGTGATTGATATGTTGACGGCCAATCTGCTGGACTCCAATCATCGTAAGATTTTTTAGAATAATCAGCATCTACAATCATAAACCCGCTTGGAGCAAATAAATCAGAAGTAATATCTTCGCCAGCTTTATTAAATGCTTTCATTCCAACACCGGAAAATGGAGGAAGTAACATTGCAAAATCAAAATCAACTGTTTTTTCTTCACCATCAAGATTTTCATAAGCTAATTTATTCTTATCAACTTCTTTAACGTGTGCCCGCGTAATCCAGCTTATTCCTCTTTCTGTATAAAGTGATTCCGTAAAAACTCTAGAGTGGGTTATATATCCGCCACGCGAAATGTGCATTCCACCCATCCCAAAATCACCTAGCTCCTGTTCGTTAGATATCCAAACTATGTTTGCTTTGTCTCTAACATTTCTTCTTCGTAATTCATATTCAACATTAAAAAGATATTCGAATGCAGCACCCTGGCAGGTGCAATTTCCGTGTCCTGTTCCGATAACTATAGTTTTTTTCTCGCCTCTTTTCATTCTCTCAGTCAATTCATCAAGAGCTTTTGATGTATGTGCGGCGTGATCATAGGTGCAAACAGAATAGCTATTAAGATTAGGACCCAATCCTTTAGTTGCTTCAAATTTTAATTTTGGTCCGGTTGCGTTTATTAGATAATCGTAAGTTATTTTTTCTTGTTGCCCAGCTTTTTCTGGATTGGTGTATTCAATAGTTACATAAGGTTTTGATGAAGCAGCATCACCTTCAGGATTGATACTTAAAGCTTTTGCTTGATGGAATGTTATTCCTGTTTTTTTATAAACAGGGGCAAGTGGAAATGTAACTTGTTCTGGTCGCATTTTGCCAACGCCAACCCAAATGTTTGATGGAATCCAATTCCATTTACTGTTAGGTGAGACAACTACAACTTCGTGTTTGCTGCCAAGTTTGTTTTTTGCATGCAGTGCTGCGGTTTGTCCTGCAATACCGGCACCAAGTATAAGTAAGCGAGCCATTGTTCCTCCTAAGAATAGTTTTTTAGGAACTAAAAACAATTATTGCTTAAACTTAAAAAATAGTTAGATAAAAAATGGGGTGATAGAAAAATATTTTTCTAAAAAGTATTATTATTTACTTCCAAACATATTTTTCATCAAAACATAAATCAATAACATCTTTAATTGCCAGTTTATCACCAACAGATAATTCATCATAATTTTGTTCTGATGTGTGGTCTTGAGAAATGTATGGATACATTAAATCTTTTTTGTTATCGCTATGGCCCAATCCAAAAGCATGACCAAGTTCATGTATAATTGTAGCTTTAATTTCGCCAGCAGAAATTTTTTCATCATTATTTTTTATCAGGCTGATTTGAATCTTGGAATAATCAATTTCATTATCCTCAAAAGTTTCATAATCTGTTAAACCAAGATAATTTTCTTCATATCTATCTCCGAGATTTTCAACAAAAACAAGAGTGATATCAGCATCATCAGAAGATTTTACAAATTTGTATTGAATTCTATCATCAGCTTTACGCCAAACATCCAAAGCGTATTTAACATAGTCTTTATAACTTGATTTAAAATATCGCGAAGTAGATTCCTTTACATAAATATTAAGTGGAAATCTTGATTCTTCCCAGTGTTTTCCATCCCAAAGTGTTCTTCCTGATTTGTCTATTCGAAAATAATTTTCTGATGATTCATTTTCTTTTCTTGATAATTTTATATCATGCTTTGTTTTACTATCAATTTTTCTTACACTGTTATTATGATAATCTGCGTAATCATTTCTTGTAGCAGAACTTTTTAGAGATGAACTTTTATGGTAAGTGTCTGAATAATATCTATTAGATTTTTTATTCTCGTATGATCTTTTCTGAGCTGAAGCATTATCAATCAAAAGAAAAACGAGTAAAACTAAAAGTAAAACAATAGATATTTTGCGATTAAATCTTTTCATTTACTGCTCGGCAGTATTCCAAATCTTTTATATGTAATTTTTACTAAAAGTTTGTAAATGTCAAATACTATTCCAGTCCCTTGTTTACAAAATGAAGCAAAAACTAATTATCGCAAAGTTTGAGTGTCTTATTTAGAATTCCATTATTAGCCAAATGACTAAAATGATAAACTGAATTAATGATATTGGTGTGTGCTTCCTCCGATAAATTCACGAAGCACGCTATCACCAGGAACCGATGATTCATCAGCAACAGGAGTAACAGTTTTTAAAACATTATAAACTCTTTCCGATCTTTCAAGCGCATCTGCTTTAAGCGGATCACCTTTATATTTTTCTTTCCATTCTTCAAAAAGTTTTAACATTCTGTTCGCATAGATTGGAACTTCGTACGGCATTCCACTGCTAATAACAAAATCTGCTGTGTTGGAATAAGGAATGATATTTCTTAATTCACTGCCGCGAACGTAATGCCAGTGCTCTAAAGTTTGCTGAGGATTGTAGGCACGGAAAACTGAATCGCGTAACATTCTTCGTATCAATCTTAAATCTGTCCATCGAATATATCTTCCATCTTTGCCTTTCATTTGAAGAAGCGGTTCCAGATATAATTTAAATTTTACTTCAACAGAAATATCTTTACTGAACGCAGGATAAAGTCCGTGCAAACTGTCTAATAATAACAACTCATCTTTTGCAAGTTTCATTGGAGTTGCGTTTAGTGTGCGTGTTCCGGTTTTAAAATCATAAAACGGAATCATAACCTCTTCTCCATTACTCATTCTTACAAGATGTTCGTTAATCAATTCTAAATCCAAAGCTTGCGGAGTTTCAAAATCATAATCACCAAATTCATCTTTAGGATGAAACTCTAAATCAAAAAAGTAATGATCCACATTAAGCGCTTTAAACTTGAACCCTTTTTTAATCAGTTTCTGTTCAAGTTTTATTGTTGTGGTTGTTTTGCCTGATGAAGAAGGTCCGCTAATCATTACCATTCTAAGTGAATCAAGTCTTTCAATTATTAAATTTGCTGCAACTTCAACATCAAGTTCATAAAGTGCTTCAGATTCGTGAACTATATGTGGGAATTCACCTTTTGCAATTCGCTCATTCAAATTATCAACAGTGTGAAGATTGTGTGTAACAGCCCAATCTAGGTTCCGCCAAATTTTCTGCCATGGAACATTCTCATTAATCTTTGATGCGTATTTTCCTTCAGCATCTCTTCTGTTTGCAGCTTCTTCACGATAAATAATATATTCTTTTGCAACTTTAGCATGTCCGTTTTCGATCAATACTTTTTCAACAACATCCTGCACATCCTCAATATGCGGAGTAGTACCTTTAGGAAATTTTTGATTCAGCAACTCAACAACTTGCTCAGATAAACTTTGTGCAGTTGATTTGTCTCTTCCTCCAACAGCAACGGCAGCACGGTAAATTGCATTTGCAATTCGTTCTTGATTGAAAGGAACAATTGCTCCGGTTCGTTTAATAACTTGTTTAATATGAGTTTCCATTTTTTCTCCTGATTGCAAGGAATATTTATAACTCTGCAAATTTATAAAATAAGATTCAATGGTACACAGTTTTGTATCACTTTTATTATTAGATAAGAGAGTATCTATTGATTATTTTAGGTTTGAATTTTTGAATTAAAACCAGAGGAATACATGAAAAAATTAATTTTACTTCTTTTAATGGTATCATCAAATATCTTTGCACAATATACAACGCCAAATACAGGTGTAAATTGGAATCTTGATGATCTTGTAACAAACTCAGGTGGAGTTGTTACGGGGACATTTCCAAATTATTCAATAACGAATAAAATAACTATCTCTACAAATGATAGAGTTTATATTAACCCAGGAACAGTTGTAATGTTTTCTGGCTCAACTTCGGGATTTGATATTGATGGAAAGTTCTGGGCGGTTGGTACGCAAACAGATTCTATCCTATTCTCATCACTATTGCAGGATTCACTGGGCAATGCTTATAACGGATTTTACTTTTTAGAAAATTCTGTTGATTCTGCTTGTATGATTAGCTATGCAAAAATAGAATATGCTTATTATGGTTTTAGATGTTTGAACGCAAATCCAACATTATCAAATTCATATTTATGGAAATGCAGAAGAGGAGTTCAATTAAGTTCATCAAGTCCAACAATTTTGAGCAATGTGATTGAACGAATTTATGAGTACGGTATTACTATGACACTTGGCTCATCACCCCTGATTGAAAATAATATCTTAGCAAATAATAACACTCAAGGCACATCAGCCAAAAATCAAATTAGTGTTGGATTGCAAGGAAACAACTCGCCAATTGTTCGTGATAATATTATTTACGGCGGTTCAAGCATTACAACAGGCGGCATAAGTCTTTGGGTTAGTGGCGCAACGTCTTTTTCTGATATGATTATTGAGGGAAATGAAATTTATAATAATGGTTTTGGTATTTCGCTCTACAGTACTTCGGATGGAGTTATAAATGCAGTTGTAAAGAATAATAAAATCTATAACAATAATATTAATCCAAATGCGTTGGTTTCTGGAAGCGGAATCAATGTTAATGGAAGTCCATTTAACACTCCTATTATTACACAGAATGAGATTTATGGAAATTGGTGGGGAATAACTATTCAAAACGGAACTACAGCTCAGGCTGGTCCAAATCCAAATTTAGGAAATATAGAAAATGTAGATACTACAGATGATGGATTAAATATTTTTTATGGAAATATTCAAGGCACAGATACTTTTGATGTTTATAACAATTGCACAAACGATATTTATGCTCAGAATAATGATTGGAGAGCCTACGATTCAACTTTGATAGAAACTCACGTTTATCATAAAGTGGATAATAATCTTCATGGATTAATAAAGTTTATGCCTTTCTCAACTTCTATTCCTGTTGAACTTACTTTTTTTACAGCAAGTGTTGTTGAGGGAAATGTTGTTTTAAATTGGATAACCGCAACCGAGTTGAATAATTCCGGATTTGAAATACAAAGATTAAAAGATTCAAAGATAGAAAGATTGAATGATTGGGAAACAGTAGGATTTGTAAAAGGTAACGGAACTTCAACTGAAGTTCACAATTATTCTTTTGTTGATAAAAATACTAACGAAGGGAAATCTTACTATAGATTAAAACAGATCGATTTTGATGGCTCATTTGATTATTCAAAAACTGTTGAGGTTGATTTAAGTTTACCGATTATATTTTCACTTGAACAGAATTATCCAAATCCATTTAATCCAACTACAAAAATTAGCTGGCAGTCTCCAATTGCTGGTCATCAGACATTAATTATTTATGATTTATTGGGAAATGAAGTTGCAAAACTTGTTGATGAATTTCGATCAGCAGGAACTTATGAAATAGATTTTAATGCTTCAAAACTTTCCAGTGGAGTTTATTTTTATGAACTTCAAACAGGAGAATTTGTTACAACAAAGAAGATGATACTGATAAGATAATTTAAAATTGCAAACACGTCCCGATATTTCGGGACGTTTTTACATAAACACATTACAATCCAAAGTTTAAGCCAGCCATAAATCTAAATTCATATTTTGGCTGATTGATTGCATTATCTGCATCAGTGTAAGTGTAATCTTCACGGCCGCTTACTTCAGTTCCATCAGGATTGTATGCAGAATCATGTCCGCCAATTTGAGAATCAAAGTAGTAATCAAATCCACCCGAAAAAACTAAACTTAGATTTGGGCTAATGCCAAAATATGTTTCTAATCCAGCGCCAACTCCAAATTGCGATGTTGTGATATCAAAAAATTCATTACCGCCAACAAATTCAAATGTTGATGTGTGCATTGAATATCTTGGCCCAACCAAAACATATGATTTCCTGATGTTTAAAAGATTAATTGGATAAGCGAAATCAAGTCTTAAATCAAAATTATGTCCTGATTCTGCAGGGTCACCATTCGTATTATCATTTATAAAAACTTTTCTTGCGTCCAAGGGATTCCCGGCTTCTCTAATATTGTAACCGCCGCTAAACTTTATAGCCAATGGAATATCATAAGAAAACTCAGAAATTGTACCTGATATATTTACGCCAAAATTATTTGCGTATCCAAATAGCACTCCGAATGAAAATTTTGGATTTGCTGCTAATGGCGGAGTATTTTTTTGAGCTAATACATTTGTGCTTATAAAAAGAAACGCGCTTACAATTAAAAATATTTTACGAAGCATTTTGCCTCCCGTGTTTATTATAGTTTATTGATGATTTGATTTCCAGTTAGGCAGTTATTACATCAATTTTTATACAATTGATTTGCGTTTTAATATTCATTTTTTGTGATGTTTTGAAGGACAGTAAGTAAACTTTTACTTACGATAGGAAAAATTTGGAATGAAATAATTTTACTCTATTAAGATTTGCCGACTAATCTGACGTGAAAATAAAAAAGGCGATCCGAAGACCGCCTTAATAATGTTAAATGTTCAGTGCTCATTGTTCAATGAAAGTCAAAACTTATTTTAAAAGCATCATCTTTCTAACTTCTCTATAAATATTTTTATTGTTAGCGGTTGCTTCAAGTTTGTAAAAATATAATCCGCTGCTTAGTGAAGAAGCATCAAAGTTTATCACGTATCTTCCAACAGATTTGTAACTATCCACAAGCGTTGCAACTTCATTCCCCAAAACATCAAAAACTCTTAAGACAATTCTGCTTGCAACCGGTACTTGATAATTTATAATTGTAGCCGGATTAAATGGATTAGGATAGTTTTGAGATAATTCAAATCCTTTTAAAGTATTGCTTTCTTCAATAACATCTGTTACAAATACACTTAGAGAATCTGATTTCATTATAAACGGCACATTAGGAAGTGCATTATACATTCCAACAAACTGGGTTATATCGGGTTCACTAATACTTGCAAACTGCTCAACAATCCTTGGTTTAATTGTTTGGAAACAAACTTCTGCATAAACTTTATAAGTTGTTTCATTGGTTACGGGAATTCTATAATTAACAATATCACTTCCGGTTCCTTCTGTAGTATTTTCTTTATTAAAATCAGGATCAGAAACAGCATTGCCGTAAATTGCAGTTGTATCGTAACTAGGATGTGTAGTTAAAAATCCTTTTGGCGGAATGCGATTATCTTTTATATAAGATGAAGCACGAAGTAAAGTATATGTAACTGCATTATCAACATCAACCATAACACCTTCGTAAATCTGGACTTCATCTTCGTTGTTTATCAAATCATAGTGCGGTTCGTAATCAGCATCTAATCCATTTATCTCTCCCTGGTCATCCCATTTTCCGGATTCATAAACAATGTTGTTAGATGGATCAGTAACTTTTAAATGTATCCACATTCTACGGAAAGGAATTCCACTTGGAATTTTATGTCCCGTTTTGTTTTCAATCTTTACAAAAACATTTAAGGAATCATTTTCATAAGTAGTAGTAATAAAAAGATCGATAGCTTTTTCTGTTAGATTTTCTTTTGCACGTGCTATTGTGGAATCAAAATTTTCTGAAGTAGCTGTTAATCCAAGTGTTGAAATATTATTCTTTAACATATTAAGCATATAAACATTACCGCCAACAAAAGAATGCTTCCAGAAAGGTGTTCTGTAAACATTGTGCGATTGTGGGATTGATGCAATATCAACAGAATCGGTAATCATCGGCATATGGCAATCCTGGCACTGAGTATTTTGTGCAGGATAAATACTGTTCTTCCATTCTAAGTAAGGAGTTTGTTCGGGAAAATCTCCGGCAATTTGTCCCTGGTTATCCAAATACGGAGTAAATAAAGTGTGGCACGTTGCACACAATTCAGATTGATTCATATGAGTCGAATAAACCGGAAGAAATGCGGCCATTTCAGTCATAGCATTTAATTCAGGATCAGGATATGGTCCGTAAATTATGCTGTCAGGATCAATCTGATAATGCCCGGAATAAGAAGTTACCATTCCAAAATTATCAGGCTTTATCTGATGACAAACTGCGCAACTAACACCATCATTTGCAATCGGATCAGCTTTCATTTCTGCCATTGAATAATTTGTTTGA
Source organism: Ignavibacteriaceae bacterium (assembly GCA_049291095.1). Taxonomy (GTDB): domain Bacteria; phylum Bacteroidota; class Ignavibacteria; order Ignavibacteriales; family Ignavibacteriaceae; genus IGN3. The sequence continues at coordinate 86,864 of JBATOT010000060.1, forward strand.
CCATTAAAGATCGCTTCTTTATATCCCATTGGTGCATGGCATTTTGTACAGGTTGTTTCTATTGTCTGTTGCAATGTCGGAAACCTGTGAACTTCTTCAGCAACAACGGCACGCCAAAAAGGGTCCTTACTTGCATTTGCCATCATAGTTGAGCGCCAGTAAGTAACCATAGAAACATCCTGTCCATTTACAGTTAAAACGCTTCCATCACTTGCATGGCAAACTTCACACAAGCCAGAACCTGCAAAAAGTGTTGTTCTGCCAAATGGTAAAGGTCCGCTTTGTGGCAGCAGAACTACGTTACTATAAAACAAAACGAATAAGATGAATAAAAATTTTTTCATAAAAATACCTGCAGGGTTTTTGTAACTAAATACGGGCTTAATACTTAATTCTAAGATAATCGATTATTTTTGAAAATGCACTAAGAATATTTAACCAATAGATTGATAGTTCGATATGCTATAATCAAAGAATGGTATAAAGTATTACAAAGCTGCAATTATTAAGCTTTTTTGAAGAATCCAACTCAATTATTTTCTTGTTTGTCATAATAATTAATCCTATTTTTGGCTTTGTGATTCGCCCCGTTGAGGGCGTTTTTTGTTAGTATGGATATAAATAAAGAAAATATTATTCGAATTTCGAACGAAATAGCCGAAAAACTCGGTTACTTTGTGATTGAAATATTGTACAGAGGTGATAACAGAAAACGTATCATAGAAATTTATGTTGATGCTGAAAAAAATGTTACCGCCGATGATTTAGCTGAAATAAGCCGCGAAATTAATTCAGTTCTTGAAGAAGAAGATTATATTAAAGATTCTTATAGATTAGAAGTTTCTACTCCCGGTGTTGATAGACCGCTTAAATTTTTAAAACAATATCCAAAGCACGTCAACAGAAAGTTTGAAATTACTTACAAAACCGGTGATGAATTGAAAACAGTAACCGGAAAATTATTATCCATTGAAAGGGAAGAGCTGACTTTTCTTTCAGATGGAAAAAACATTTTAATTGAATTTAAAAATATTACAACAGCAAAAGTATTAATTAGTTTTTCTTAGAATAGGAGAAAGTAAATGAATTACGATATTGTCGAATCCTTTGCCCAGATGGTAAGGGAAAAAGGCATTGATAGAGACGTACTCGGTGGAATACTCGAGGATATATTTGGTTTATTGGTAAAGAAAAAATACGGCGAAGAAGCCAAGTTTGATGTTGTTGTTAATATGGATAGAGGAGATATAGAAATATTTCTTGAGCGCGAAATAGTTGATGTAGTTGAAGATCCCAATACACAAATCAGTATTAATGAAGTGAATAAAAAAGGGAATGATGATGATTTGGAAGTTGGAGAAGATTTTGTTGAAAAAATTGAACTTGCAACTTTAGGAAGAAGACTTGTTGTTTTAGCCAAGCAAAGCCTTAATCAAAAAATACGTGAACTTGAAAAGGAAATTATCTACAACGAGTATAATGAGTTGCTTGGTGAAATTGTTGTTGGTGATATTTACCAGATAAGAAAAAATGATATTCTTGTTAATCATAACAAAAATGAATTAGTGCTTCCCAGAAACGAACAAATTCCTTTTGAAAAATACAAAAAGGGTGAAACTATTCGTGCTATCGTTAAGGAAGTAAGAAAAGGAAACAGCGGACCGGTAATAGTCATTTCAAGATCAGACAATATGTTTTTAAGAAGATTGTTTGAAATTGAAATTCCGGAAATTTATGACGGAATTATTGAGATAAAATCTATTGCTCGTGAACCTGGTGAAAGAGCAAAAATTGCAGTTGAATCTCAGGATACCAGAATTGATGCTGTTGGTGCATGCGTTGGAATGAAGGGCGTAAGAATTCACGCTATAGTACGCGAATTAAATAATGAAAACATAGATGTTGTAAATTACTCTGATGATCCAATTATCTTTATTCAAAAATCATTAGCACCAGCTAAACTTAAAAAGATAGAACTTTATGAGGATGAAAAGAAAGCAATTGTTACAGCCGATAGTGATCAGGTTTCTTTAATAGTAGGAAGAAACGGAGTTAATATTAGGCTTGCAATGAAGCTTACAGGATATGAAATAGAAATATTACGTGAAGAAAAACCATTTGAAGAATACGAAGAGGATATTGAATTAATCGATCTTAAAGAAGAACTTGGCGTTGAAGTTTATGAAATACTTATCAATCATAGATACGACACTGCTATTGAAGTTTTAACCGCAGGACCAGAAAAGTTAAAAGAGATTGAGGAGTTTGATGAAAAGAAAATTGAAGAGATCTTAGAAATAATTAAATCGCAGTTTGAAGAAGAGGATTAGCCGAAGAAAAGGTAACTATTAAATGTCTGAAACAAAATCGCCCAAAATAAGATTATATAAGTTTGCATCCGAGATTAATCTGTCTTCAGAAAATCTTATTGAATTTCTGAAAACTAAAGGACATGAAGTAAAATCTCATCAATCTATTCTTACAGAAGATATGATAAATGAGATTAATGCACACTTCAAAAAAGATATAGAAAAAGCTGAACAGCATTATAAAAAAATTGCTGAGTTCAATAAAAAACGTTCTGATAAATCAGATAAAGAAGAAAAAGTTGTTAAGATTGAAGAAGAGCCGGTTGTTGAAGAAGAAATTAAAGAAATAATAATTACGGATGTACCTGTTGAGATAGAATCGAGCACAGCGCCAGAACTTCTTGAAGCTGATGAAAGTGTTGATGTTGAGCCGGTAGAAACTCCTGTAGTAGAACAAGAACAGGTATCGGAACAAGTAAAACAGCCCGAAGCGATTGAAAAGCCAGCAGTTGAAAAACCCAAAGCAGCACCGGAAAAATTTGTTTCGCCTAAAGATACAGAAGCTGGCAAGAAAAGGGGATTAACTGTTGTTGGCAAAATAGATCTTGGTGAAGATAAAAAACAAAAGCCACAGGTTAAACGACTTCCTGTTAATCAGACAGCATCTGTAGTTAAAAAAGTTGAAACCACAGATTCTGCCGCTGATGCTCTCAAGAAAAAGAAAAGACCAAAGACAAAAAAGAAAACTACAACCGAGGTTGCTCCTGTTGAAGAGCCAGTAGTAGTTAAAAAGAAAAAACGTGTAAAGAAATTTGAGATAGATGAAAAAGATGTAAAAGCAGCTATTAAACAAACTATGTTAAGCATGGATGATACTGTTACTACAAATAGAGCTGCATCAAGGAAAAAGAAAAGAAGAGAAAGAGAAGCCGAAGAAGAAAGATTACAGGAACTAAAAACTTTAGATTCAAAAGTAATTCGTGTAAACGAATTTATAGCAGTTAGTGAACTTGCTAATTTAATGGAAGTTCCGGTTGGTGATGTAATTTCAAAATGTATCGGGCTTGGTTTGATGGTTTCCATAAACCAGAGACTTGATGTTGAAAACATTACTCTTGTAGCTGATGAATTCGGATTTCAGGTTGAATTTCAAAAAGAATACACTGCTGAAATTCTTGAAGATATTGAAGATGATGAAGAAGATTTACAAACCCGACCGCCAGTTGTTACAATAATGGGTCACGTTGATCATGGTAAAACATCTTTACTTGATTATATAAGAAGAACAAATGTTGTTGCGGGAGAATCTGGCGGAATTACACAACACATCGGTGCATATCGTGTTGATGTTGGCGGAGGAAAACAAATAGCTTTCCTCGACACTCCTGGTCACGAAGCGTTTACAGCAATGAGAGCACGTGGGGCACAATTAACAGACATTGTTGTTCTTGTTGTTGCTGCTGATGATGCAGTAATGCCGCAAACAGTTGAAGCATTAAATCACGCGCAAGCAGCAGGTGTACCAATTATTATTGCAATAAATAAAATTGATAAACCTGGCGCAAACCCTGATAAGATTAAACAACAAATGGCAGATAGAAATGTGCTTGTTGAAGATTGGGGCGGAAAATATCAATCTGTACAGCTTTCAGCAAAATCAGGATTAAATGTTGATTTATTATTAGAAAAAATTATTCTTGAAGCAGATTTACTGGATTTAAAAGCAAATCCTAACAGACTTACACGCGGTGCAGTTGTAGAAGCTGAACTTGATAAAGGTCGCGGTATTACAGCAACTATCTTAGTTCAAAAAGGAACTTTAAAAGTTGGAGATCCTTTTGTTGCTGGAATCCATCATGGTAAAGTTAGAGCGATGTTTGATGAACGCGGAAACAAAGTAAAAGATGCTCCGCCATCAACACCTGTTTTGGTTTTAGGATTTGAAGGCGCACCACAAGCTGGTGATACTTTTATTGTTCTTGAATCAGAACGCGAAGCGCGTGAAATAAGTTTGAAGAGACAGCAATTAAAACGTGAACAGGATCAGAAACAAGTTCATCATATCACTCTTGATGAAATTGCTAAACAAATTAGCATCGGCGGAGTTAAAGAACTTGCACTTATCGTAAAAGGCGATGTGGATGGTTCGGTTGAAGCTCTTGCTGATTCATTAATGAAACTAAGCAACCAGGAAGTTATAGTTCGTGTAATCCATAAAGGTGTAGGCGGAATTTCGGAAAGTGATGTTCTTCTTGCCGCCGCATCAAATGCAATTATTATCGGATTCCACGTTCGCCCAAATATCAACGCGCGTAAACTTGCAGAAAATACTAAAGTAGATATTCGTCTTTACAGCGTTATCTATAATGCAATTAGTGAAGTTAAATCAGCATTAGAAGGATTACTATCTCCATTGATTTCTGAAGAAGTAACCGGAACAATTGAGATTCGTGACACATTTAAAGTTCCAAAATCTGGAACAGTTGCTGGATGTTATGTGCTTGATGGAAAGATTACAAGAAATAATAAGATTAGATTAATTCGTGATGGAATTGTTATCCACGAAGGCGGAATAGGAAACTTAAGAAGATTTAAAGATGATGTTAGAGAAGTTGATGCCGGTTATGAGTGCGGATTGAATATCGAAAACTTTAATGACATAAAAGTTGGCGATATTATTGAAGCATTTAAACTTGTTGAGACAAAGAAAACACTTGCGTAAATATTTTTAGATTGTGCGGTACATAAATGTCTTACAGAATTGATAAAGTTGAACATCTGATAAAAGAAGAAATTAGTTTAATCTTCTTGCATAAACTTTCTAATATGGATTTAGGATTTGTAACAATTACAAACGTTAGAGTAAGTCCTGATTTAAAAACAGCAAAAATTTATCTTTCTGTTTTTGAAAAAGAAAAACGAGAACTTGTTCTTGATAAAATCGAAAATAAAAAAGGATATATCAGAACAGAACTTGCACATAGAATCAGAATTAAGTTTATACCGGAATTAAAATTTTTTATAGACGATACACTTGATTACGTTGAAAAAATTGAAGGATTGATAAAGAAAATTCACGAAGATGATGATAACAAATCAAACGAAGGATCCACAGAATCTTGATTACTTATCCGGCCAGGCAATACTGGTTGATAAGCCTGTAAATTGGACTTCATTTGATGTTGTTGCAAGGATAAGAAGATTAACAAAAGTAAAAAAAGTTGGACACGCAGGCACACTTGATCCGCTTGCAACCGGGTTATTGATAGTTTGTACTGGTAAAAAGACAAAAGAAATTACTAATTACCAGGAACAAAGAAAAAAATATACTGGAATAATTACTCTTGGTAAAAGTTCGCCATCAATGGATTTGGCGACTGAGATCACGGAAAAATCTTTACCAGAAAATTTAACTGAAGATAAAATTCTATCAGCTAGAAATAAGTTCTTAGGAAATATTGAACAAGTTCCACCAATGTTTTCAGCAATAAAACATAAAGGCAAGGCACTATATAAACTTGCACGAGCCGGAAAAGTTGTTGAGCGTGAACCGAGGCAAGTTGAAATTTATTCTTTTGAAATAACAAAGACAGATTTGCCGGATTTATATTTTGAAATTAGTTGTTCCAAAGGAACTTATATACGAGTGATAGCTAATGATTTTGGAAACGAACTTGGCTGTGGTGGTGTTTTAAGTTTACTTAGAAGAACTGAAATTGGTGATTACAGTGTTGATGATGCTTGCGATTTGAATGAGTTTTCATCAATGTTTAGGGTTGAAGAGATTAAATAAAAAATTTGAACAGGTACTTAAAAGCAGTATTGATTTTATTAACAAATATTGTGATGAATTTATAAATGCAGGTTTTTAGTAGTATTAAAGATTTAACGAAGAATAAAAATACTATTCTTACACTTGGTACTTTTGATGGAATTCATCCCGGTCACTTGAAGATTATTGACAAATTGGTAAGCTGTTCTAAAGAAAAAGGATGCAGAAATGTTGTGATTACATTTCATCCGCACCCAAGAACAGTTTTAGGAAATGATAATTCTGTAAAGATGTTAACAACCCAGGAAGAGAAAATATATCTTCTAAGAAAACATGGAGTTGAAAATCTCTTAACAATTAATTTTACAAAAGAATTTGCATCGCTTACAGCAGAAGAATTTATTTATGATTATTTGATAAATGGAATTGGATTAAGTGAGATAGTACTCGGACACGATCATCATTTTGGGAAAGGCAGAAGCGGAAACGTTGAGTTACTAAAAAAGATCGGGGCAAAAGAAAAATTTATTGTTACAACTGCAGACCCATTTTTAATTGATGGCGAAGTTGTTAGCAGCACAAAAATAAGAAATGCAATTAGCGATGGTGATGTTGCTAAAGCTAATAAATTTCTTGGAAGATTCTATTCTTTTGGCGGTGTTGTTGTTAGCGGAGATAAACGCGGCAGAGAACTTGGATTTCCGACAGCAAATATAAAATTATCATCGCAGGAAAAACTTTTACCTGCAAGTGGAATTTATGCTGTTAAATTTTTTGTAGGGAATGAAAAGCATATCGGACTTTTAAGTATAGGTAATCGTCCAACATTTTATAATGAAGGTGAACTTGTTACCGAAGTTTACATCTATGATTTCAATCGTGAAATTTATGGTAATGAAGTTACAGTTGAATTGGTTGAACGTTTACGCGGAGAACAAAAATTTAATTCCGCAGAAGAGTTGATCAATCAAATGAATAAAGACAAAGAAAACGGATTAAAAATTTTTAATAAACTAAATAATTAATTCCGGTATAAACTGGAATTATATCGTACAAATAAATAAAGGATAGATAAAATGACAAAAGAAGAAAAACTTGAGATCGTAAAAAAATTCGGTAAAGACGAAAACGATTCAGGCAGATCTGAAGTACAAATCGCACTTCTTACAAAAAGAATTAACGATTTAACATCGCACTTTGATGTGCACAAAAAAGATCATCACTCAAGAAGAGGGTTGATGATGATGGTTGGTAAGAGAAGAAGACTTCTCGTGTATTTAACGAAAACTGATATTGCACGATACAGAGCAATAATCAAAGAATTGAACATAAGAAAGTAAGGTTAAAAAATGGTTGTTAAGAAAGAAGTTGAAATAGGCGGAAGATTATTTTCGATTGAAACTGGAAAATATGCAAAGCAGGCTAACGGCTCTGTTATGGTTCGATATGGTGATACAATGGTGCTTGTTACTGCTGTTGCTGCTAATGAAGCCAAAGAAGGATTGGATTATTTTCCACTTCAAGTTGAATATCGCGAAAAGACTTCTGCTGCAGGAAAATTTCCTGGCGGATATATTAAACGCGAAGGCAGACCAACAGAAAAAGAAATTCTAAGTTCAAGATTATGTGATAGACCAATACGACCATTGTTTCCTCCAAGTTTTACAAATGAAACTCAGGTTGTTGCAATGGTTATGTCTTATGATGGTGAGAATGATCCGGATGTACTTGCAGCTTGCGGAGCCTCAGCAGCACTTGCAATCTCTGATATTCCTTTTGATGGTCCTATGGGCGAAGTTAGAATTGGAAGAATCAATGGTGAGTTAATTGTTAATCCAACTCATGAACAAATTAAGTTAGGTGATATTGAACTTGTTGTTGCCGGTACTGCAGATTCAATTATGATGGTTGAAGGTGAATCTAAAGAAGTTAGTGAACAAGAGTTGTTGGATGCTTTAAAATTCGCTCAGCAAGAAATCAAAAAAATTATTGATGTTCAAAATCAATTACGTGCAGAATCAGGAAAAACCAAATGGATCGTTGCTGAAAAAATTGTTGATGCAAATCTTAAAAAAGATGTTTATGATTTAGCAGAAGTAAAGTATAAAGCAATCGTTTATTCAATTCTTGCAAAAGAAGAAAGATCTGCAAAAAACAAAGAACTTACTGAATCTGTAAAACAAGCACTTGCAGAAAAATATCCTGAACAAGAAAAAGTTATTGGCGAAATTCTACACGATATGGAAAAAGATCTTATGCGTGAAAGAATTTTAAAAGAAGGTATTCGTCTTGATGGAAGAAATACAACACAAGTTCGCCCAATAACAATTGAACTTGGTAACTTACCAAGAACACACGGATCAGCATTGTTTACACGTGGTGAAACACAAAGCTTAACAAACGTTACGCTTGGTACAAAAGACGATGAGCAAACGGTTGATGGTTTATTAGCAGAATACTCAAAAAAATTCTATCTACAATATAATTTTCCACCATTTAGTGTTGGAGAAGTTGGCAGAATGAGTGGTGTTGGAAGAAGAGAAATTGGTCATGGTAATCTTGCGGAAAGATCCTTAAGACAAGTTTTACCAACGGATGATATATTTCCATATACAGTAAGAATTATATCTGATATACTTGAATCAAACGGTTCATCATCAATGGCAACAGTTTGTGCTGGTTCGCTTGCAATGATGGATGCAGGAGTACCTGTTACAAAGTCTGTTTCCGGCATCGCAATGGGTTTGGTTAAGGAAGGAAATGATTTTGCTGTTCTTTCTGATATACTTGGAAATGAAGATCACCTTGGTGATATGGATTTTAAAGTTGCAGGAACAAGTGATGGTATAACAGGATTCCAGATGGATATAAAAATTCAAGGAATATCTTTTGAAATTATGGAGAAAGCACTTCATCAGGCAAAAGAAGGAAGAATGCATATTCTTGGTAAGATGAATGAAGCAATTAGTAAACCTAATGATTCATTATCACCATACGCTCCAAGATTAATTACAATGAATGTTGCAACTGATCAGATTGGATTAATTATTGGTCCTGGCGGAAAAACAATTCAAGGTATGCAAAGATTATTTGGTGTTGATATTAATATCGAAGATGATGGAACAATAAACATCGCTTCACCAAATAAAGAAAACGCACAGCAAGCAAAAGAATACATCAAAAAATTAACTGCAACTCCGGAAGTTGGAGAAGTTTATGATGGTGTTGTTACAAAGATTACAGATTTTGGTGCGTTTGTAGAAATTCTTCCTGGTAAAGAAGGATTACTTCATATTTCTGAAATTGATATTAAACGTGTAAACAAGGTTACTGATTACTTAAAAGTTGGCGATAAACTTTCTGTTAAACTGTTAAAGATTGAGAATGGTAAATTCTCTTTAAGTAGAAAGAAATTGTTGATGGAAGCTGCTGAAAAAGAAGCAAAGAATAATCCACCAGCAGAACAGCCAGTTAATTAGTTATATTTATTTGTGTCATTCCCACGAAAGTGGGAATCTATTTTATTATGGATTCCCGTTTTCAAGGGAATGACACTATTATTAAAAAAGATTTTTCAGACAGGATTTTAATGCTACTCGCATTATTATATTTTTTTAGAAGTTTCGCAACTCAACCTATGTTGTTAACCAACAGCATTGGATTATACCGCTCTCAAAGCACACCACTGCTTAATTTAGAGTACCAAAAGTTTTTAATAATGAAATGTTTTATTTCATACAAAGAGTTTTTCAATTATGATAAAAGAAATTATAATAAATTCATCTTCCAACCAGACGCGTGTTGCGATTACGGAAGATGGAAACTTAGCCGACTTTTTTGTTGACTATCCTGAAAACAGGAGAATGGTTGGGGATATTTATCTTGGAAGAGTTGCACGAGTTCTTCCGGGAATAAGAGCCGCATTTATAGATATAGGAATGAAGCACGATGCATTCCTCCACTTTTCAGATATTGGTGATCGCACCAAACAATTTCAAGACATGCTTGGTGATGAAGATTCTGATGTTGACGATGTAGATGATGAAGAATCTAAATCAGGGCGAAACAACGGAGCTACACTTGTTGCCCCGGAACCTGTTATACCAAAACTCCGCAAGGGCGAAGAAATTCTTGTTCAGATTACAAAAGAACCTGTAAACAACAAAGGAGTGCGTGTTACTTCTTCTGTTTCTATTCCAGGTAGATTTTGTGTTTTGCTTCCTTTCGATAATAAAATTGGCATATCAAAAAAAATATCAGATTATAAAGAACGAAGAAGATTGCGCAACATTGCTCGCGGAATTCTTCCTCCTAATTATGGTTTGATAATTCGTACTGTTGCAAAAGATCAAGCAGAAGATGCGGTTAAAGATGATTTAACAAATCTTGTAAAAACCTGGAAGACAATTGAAGCTTCAGCAAAGAGCGAAGAACCACCATCAATTGTTCATCAGGATTTAAGCACTACCGACAGCGTTATTCGTGATTTACTTACTCCGGATATTTCAAAAGTTTTTGTTGATCAGAAAAAACTTTACAAACAAATTAAAGGCTACGTTCAGCTTGTTCAACCGGATTTGCTGGAGAAGATAGAACTTTACAAATCTTCATCATCAATTTTTGATGAGTTTAAAATTGAAGAGCAAGTAAAAACTTTGATGGGAAGAAAAGTTCCACTTCCAAGCGGTGGATATCTGATCATCGAACATACAGAAGCAATGGTTGTTATCGATGTTAACAGCGGACGTTATGCAAAAAGTAAAGAGCAGGAACTTAATTCACTTAAAACTGATCTTGAAGCATCACGTGAGATAGCAAGACAATTACGATTAAGAGATATTGGTGGAATAATTGTAATCGATTTTATTGATCTTGAAGAAGATAAAAATAGAAAAAAGATTTACGATGAATTGAAAAAAGAATTTCGCAGAGATCGTTCTAAAGTTTCTGTTTTACCAATGAGTGATTTTGGTTTGGTGCAAATTACGAGACAAAGAATTCGCCAAAACATCATGCAGGCAATGAAAGATGTTTGTCCTGTATGCGGTGGTTCTGGATTTATGACAAAAGAATCACACCTTGTTTATGATATTGAAGATTGGTTGAAAAAGTTTAGAAGATATTCGAGAGAATTTAGTTTGATTATTAAATGTCATCCATCGGATGCAAACAGATTACGCGATAAAAAGTTTACAAGAATTCAGCTAAAATATTTGGTCAGATTAAGAATAGAAGAAGATATGAGCATACCAATGGGCAAGTTCAGATTTTACTCTAAGAAAAAAGGAATTGATTTAACAGAAAAGTTTAAATAAAACGGAGTTGCGAAATGAAATTTTTTATTGATACTGCAAACATAAATGAGATTAAAGAAGCGGCGGCACTTGGCATTCTTGATGGTGTTACAACGAACCCATCACTTGTAGCAAAAGAAGGAAAAGATTTTAGAAAATTGCTTGATGAAATTTTAGCAGTTGTGAATGGTCCTGTTAGTGCTGAGGTTATTTCAACAGATTACGATGGAATTTTAAAAGAAGCCCACGAGCTTGCAAAAATTCATGATAACATTGTTATAAAAGTACCTTTGATTAAAGAAGGATTAAAAGCGGTACGCACTTTAAGTTTAGAAAATATAAAAACAAATGTTACACTTTGCTTTTCACCATCACAAGCATTGCTTGCTGCTAAAGCTGGTGCAACGTATATAAGTCCTTTTGTTGGAAGACTTGATGATATAAGCCACGATGGAATGGATTTAATTTCTCAAATTGTACAGATTTATAAAAATTATGATTATAAAACTCAGGTTCTTGTTGCGAGCATCAGGCATCCACTGCATCTTGTTGATGCCGCTTTAATGGGTGCTGATGTTTGTACAATGCCATTTTCTGTTATTGACAAATTGTTTAATCATCCACTTACAGATCTTGGTTTAGAAAAGTTTTTAAGTGACTGGCAAAAAACACAGAACAAATAAATTTAAAATTATTCGGATAAAATCATGAAACGTACAACTTTCTATAATATTCATAAAAATCTTGGTGCTAAAATTGTTGAGTTTGCAGGATACGAAATGCCAATTCAATATTCTTCTATAATTGCAGAACACAAAGCTGTAAGAAATTCAGTTGGAGTTTTTGATGTATCGCATATGGGTGAAGTTTTTGTTACTGGCGAAAAGGCTTTAGATTTTGTTCAGCATATAACTGTTAATGATGCTTCAAAACTTTTTGCTGGTAGAGTTCAGTACTCAGCAATGTGTTATGAAGATGGCGGTATTGTTGATGATTTACTTGTTTATAGAATTGCTGACAACGAATTTTTACTTGTAATAAATGCTTCAAACATTGAAAAAGATTTTGCGTGGATGCAAAAGAACAACAAATTTGGTGTTGAGTTAAACAATCAAAGTGATGAGTATTCTCTGCTTGCTGTGCAGGGACCAAATGCACTTAAAACTTTACAAAAACTTACAGATACGCCAATCAATCTTGAGTATTATCATTTCACAAAGTTAAATCTTGCTGGTATTGATATGATTTTTTCACGGACAGGTTACACCGGCGAACTTGGTTACGAACTTTACTTTAAAGGAAATGAAAAAGTTGCAGAAGATTTGTGGAATAAAATATTTGAAGCAGGAAAAGAATTTGATATTCAACCCGTTGGATTAGCTGCAAGAGATTCTTTAAGATTAGAAATGGGATTTTGCTTGTACGGAAATGATATCGATCAAACAACAAATCCATTGGAAGCTGGATTAGGCTGGATAACAAAACTTTCTAAACCTAATTTTATTGCAAAAGATGTTTTACTTAAAATAAAAGAAAATGGATTGGACAGAAAACTTGTTGCAATAACTTCCGATGAAAAAACTTTTCCCAGACATGGTTATGATCTATCAGTAAACAATAATAAAATTGGTACCATAACAAGTGGAACTGTAAGCCCAATGATTGATAAACCAATTGCTATGGGATATGTTGAAACTCAATATGCAGAAATTGGAACAGAAATTAATTTATTGATTAGAGGAAAAGAAGTACCGGCTAAAGTTGTAAAACTTCCATTTGTAAAAAGATAAAATAATTTATGAAGTTAAATGTATTTCTTTCCCCTGTTATTGTTGATGAGCTTTACTTTACAAGTAAAACCACTGTTGTTATTGATGTTCTACGAGCAACATCTACAATTGCAACTGCAATTAACAATGGTGCAAAAGAAGTTGTTCCTGTTGCTTCAGTTGAGTTTGCTGTTAAAGTTTCCGGTGGAATGTTTGGCGGACAGACATTACTTGGCGGTGAAAGAAATACAAAAAAAATTGAAGGATTTGCTCTTGGCAACTCACCATTTGAGTATACAAAGGAACTTGTTGATGGAAAAACAATTGTATTTTATACAACAAATGGGAGCAAATCTATTGTTAAGGCAAAGTACTCAGAAAATCTTTATACTTGTTCTTTTATAAATATAAATGCAGTTGCAAAACATCTTATAACTTTAAATACTGATGTTGAGATAGTTTGTGCTGGTAGAAACAATTATTTCTCGATTGAAGATTCAATATGTGCAGGAATGTTAATCTCAAAAATCAGTAAAGTTAAAACAGACTCATATTTAAATGATTCCGGAACAGCTGTTTTAACTTTGTATGAAAAATATGGAAGCAATTTAATCAAGATGATGCGCGAGTCAGATCACGGAAAAATACTTTTAGAAAATGGATTTGAAGCTGATCTGGAATATTGTAGTTCAATTGATATGATTGATGTTATTCCGACTTATACAAATGGTGTTTTGAAAAAATTGAAATTAGATTGATTATTAAACGATGGCTCTTAAGAAGAAAAAAAGTGTAAAAGAAAAAAATGGAAAAAGTAGCTCTAACAAAAACTACTTTACTTTTACCTCAAATAATAAGAAACAGATACTTGGATTATTTCTGATTATCATTTCTATTATTCTTTTTTTAAGTGTTATCACTTTTGATAGAAGAGACGAAGCAAATCTTACAACTTTCTTTAAAGATTTCTTTTCGTCTTTTGATAATAAGATTGATATTCAAAACTGGTTGGGTGTTTCGGGTGCACAATTTGCTAAGTTTTTGGTTAAAGCCACTTTCGGGTATTTCTCAATTACAATTCCTGTTGTACTTTTTTTGTGGGGAGTTTCATTCTTCAAAACAATCGATTTCAAATTCAGACTTCACGTGTCTAATTTTCTTTTACTAAGCACAATAATAGCTGCAACCTTTTTTGGTGTCTTACGTTTGAATTATGGAATACTTACCGGAACTTATGAACTCTCAGGTTTTATCGGTGATCATCTTGGTAATTTTTTAAGCGGATTGATTGGCGGTATTGGAAGCATACTTGTTTTAGGCTTTGCATTTGTAACATTACTAATCTTTGCACTTGATATTGATATAAAAAACATTCTTTTATTTCTTAAAAGTGTTTTTTCTGTTTCAGAAGAAACAGAAGAAGATGATAAAAAAACTGATACTGTAGTTGATCCAAAAGAAAAAGAAAATCTTGATAAGATTAAAAAACTTAGTGGTGATAAGAAAAAGAAGAAAGATAAACTTACGCTTGAAGAACTTTCTGCCGCAGAGTTAATGGAAAAAGAAGCTGAAGAACAAACACGAATTAGAATTATTCGTAAAGATGATGTCCCTGTTCCGGTTGCCGAAAATGAAGTTTTGAATGAAGAAGTAAAAAAAGTTAACATTCAAAAAACTGGCGAGCTTCCTGAAAAGAAGGAAAAGAACGAAACTGAAGATGAACAAAAACTTCCAAATCAATGGGAAGAAAATATTGATTATAAAATTCCCGGACTTGATCTTTTAGATCCTGCACCTGAAGAAAATTATCAGGTAGCTGAAGAAGAATTAACTCGCAATGCAGAATTACTTAAAGAAAAATTAAAACTATTTGATATTGAAATAAAAGATATTTCAGTTACTCCTGGTCCTGTAGTTACATTGTATGAAATTGTTCCAGCACCTGGCGTAAAGATTAGTAAAATTGTTGGATTGGAAAATGATATTGCACTTGCACTTTCTGCACGCGGTATAAGAATCATTGCACCAATTCCTGGTAAAGGCGCAATTGGTGTTGAGATTCCAAACGCAGTTGCATCGCTTGTAAATGCTCGTGCAGTTATAGGAAGAATAAATGAATCTGATGCAGAACTTCCACTTGCACTTGGTAAAACAATTAGCGGTGATGTTTACGTAGCTGATCTTGCAAAAATGCCGCACTTATTAATTGCCGGATCAACTGGTTCGGGAAAAAGTGTTGGAATTAATATGATCGTAAGCAGTTTACTTTACACAAAACATCCTTCAGAAGTAAAGTTTGTAATGGTTGATCCTAAAAAGATTGAACTATCCTTTTACAATAAATTGCGCAAACATTATTTGGCTGTTTCACCTGATCTTGATGAAGAGATTATTACAAATCCGCAAAACGCAATCTTAGCTTTAAAGAGTGCTGAGTACGAAATGGAAAGACGCTACGATAAACTTGCAAAAGCTGGCGTGAGAAATATTGTTGATTACAATAAAAAAGTTAAAGACCCCAAAACAAGACCACACGATACTGATAAAATTAAACATCATCCGATTCCATATATTATTGTTATAGTAGATGAACTTGCAGATTTAATGATTACCGCTGGAAAGGAAGTTGAAGAGCCGATTACAAGACTTGCACAGCTTGCTCGAGCAGTTGGTATTCATCTTGTGCTCGCAACACAGCGTCCATCGGTTAATGTTATTACCGGCGTAATTAAAGCGAACTTTAGTTCAAGAATTGCTTATCAAGTTGCAACAAAGATTGATTCACGAACAATTCTTGATATGAATGGAGCAGAACAATTGCTTGGTCGTGGTGATATGTTATTCTTACCAACTGGTTCACCAAAACCGATTCGTGTGCAAAATGCTTTTATCTCAACTGAAGAAGTTGAAAAGATTACAAATTATGTTTACTCTCAGCAGGCATATTCCAAGCCTTATTTTTTACCTTCTTTATATGAAAAGAAAAAAGAAACTTCTAGTGGAGTATCATCAGATTTAGATCCAATGTTTGAAGATGCTGCAAAAGTTATAGTTCGTCATCAGCAAGGCTCGGTATCGTTATTACAAAGAAGATTAAAGTTAGGTTATTCTCGTGCTGCAAGAATTGTGGATCAGCTTGAGGAAGCTGGAATTGTTGGGCCAAATGACGGAAGTAAAGCAAGAACTGTTCTTGTAGAAAACGAAGAACAGCTTGAAACAATTCTGAGAAATTTGTAGTCCAAACATTAAACTATTTTTTAATATTTAGAGTTTAACATGAAAACTATTTTAAGCATAGTAATTCTTTTTTATTCAACAGCATCATTTAGTCAAAGTGCTGAATCAGTTTTGAAATCTTTACAAAACAAGTTTGATTCTATTACTGATCTATCTGTGGATGTAAATCAAAAATCAAATGGCAAATCAAGTTTATCTGGCAAATTGTTTTTTAAAAAAGAAAATAGTTTAAGAATGGAATTTGGTGGTCAAACAATTGTTGCTGATGGAACAACTTCATGGAATTATAATAAAAAAGATAAAAAAGTTATCATCAGTAAATATGATGAAGCCGGGTCCGGATTATTATCAATCAATTATCTTATTTATCAATATCCATCTGAGTGTGACCTGAGTTTGTCATCTGAGGGAAGTAAGACAGTATTAGTATTAAAACCAAAATCGAAAAGAAATAGTCTTGGCGAAGTTAAATTAGTCATCAACAAAGAAAATCTTATTGATAAAACCGTTATAACAAACCAATCAGCAGGAACTATGGAAGTTGGTTTTTCTAACTACAAACTCAATCAAAATTTATCAGATTCCAAATTTACTTTTACAGCACCTGAAGGAACAACTGTAGTTGACATCAGATAAGAAAAACAAATTCGGTAAAATTGGAGTTATAGTTAACTACGGAATTTCTATTGCTCTTGCTCTGATATTTCTATACATAGCTTTTTACAATGTAAATTTTAGCGAAGTTTTAGAAATTGTATCACACGCAAATTTGTTGTGGGTTTTTATTTTTATTGTTGTTACTATGTTTGGTCATTACTTCCGCGCAATCAGATGGAAATACATTTTAAATTCTGTAAAACCTGATACATCCATGAAAAATCTTTTTGGTTCTCTTATGGTTGGATACGGAGTTAACTGTGTAACGCCAAAACTTGGAGAGGTTACGCGCGCTGTTCTAATTGGAAAATGGGAAGGACTATCACGCTCATCAATGTTTGGAACTGTTATACTTGAAAGAATAATTGATACAATTTCATTGGGTCTTTCTGTTGTCGTAGCGTTGTTTCTAACAAGTGTGAGTTTATCAGAAAAATTTCCCTGGCTTATTACATCCTTATATGTTATGGCAGCGTTTATTGTTATTTCAATCGTTGTCCTTTCTTTAATTTTAAGATCAAGAGAAAAATTTTCAAAGTATATTATAAAGTTTGTTGGAAAAATCTCGCATAAACTTGCAGAAAGAATTGCATATGTTTTTACTATGCTTGCAGAAGGATTTGCAAGTTTACGGGGAACAAAAAATTATTTCTGGACATTGTTCTGGACGATTGCAATAATTTTATTGTATGCCTATGGTTCTTATGCCGGAATGTTAATGCTTGATTTGCAAAACATTCAACCAATTACTTTTGCAATGGGCTGGATAATCATGAGTATTAGTGCTATCGGAGTAATGATACCAACGCCTGGCAGCACAGGTTCCTATCATACGCTGGCAAAATCTACTTTGGTTTTAATTTTTGGATTTGGCGAAACAATAAGTGTTGCATACGCATTTTTAACTCACATAATAGGTTATATTTTATTTATTGTAACAGCGTTGATTATGTTTTTTATCGTTAACAAACAAAAAGAAAATCTTTTACAAGTTGTGGAAACAGAAATAAGGGAAGTATGAAAAAAATATTTATTCCTATGTTTATCATCTTAATTTCATTTACATCATTTTCTCAAAAAGATAACGAAGTTAGAGCCTCAATGGGGATTGATTTTGTTAGTGTGCCCGTTCTTAAAGATTATTTAGAAAGAAATTATACAGAAGTACTTAGCGATTTTAGTTCCGCTGTTAATTTTTCCGGATCTTTCGGCCGAATGATTGGCGAAACATCTCAATTAGAGTTGGAATTGGGTTATTTATTGAACTCCTACAATGAAAGTTCGCTTGGCGGAAATTATGATTTAACTTATTCACTATTAATGCCATCAATGCTGTATAATTATGTTCTTAATGGTAAAGGTTACAATTTTAAATTTGGACTTGGTACTGGAATAAGAATACTATCAATTACAGAAAAACTTCCTGCAGATCCAAATGATTATGATTATTCTTCTTTTGGATTCGGATTTATTTTGCGTGGTGTCGGTAATACTGCTCTATCCGAAGATGTTTTTGCTCACATTGGAGCAGATGTTCGCTATGATGTAATTGGCAAACCGGATGAAAATGCTGGAACAAATAGTATTGGCAATGTTAATTTTAGTTCATTATCTTTTGGAATCAGGCTTGGAATATCGTATCAATTTTAAGGAGTTTATTTGAGCATTGTTGAGGCAATAATATTAGGAATAGTTCAAGGAATTACGGAATTTCTTCCGATAAGCAGCACAGGACATTTAACTCTTGCTGGAAAGCTTATGGGACTAATTTCTGATAAAAATCCCGAACATTGGACTTCATTCATTGCGGTAATTCAGCTTGGGACAATGGTATCTATTTTTGTTTATTTCTGGAAAGATCTTTGGAATATATTTATTGAGTTTTTGCAAAATAATTTTCAGAAAAGATTAAAATATTCCGATCAGTCATTAAATTCAAAACTTGGATGGATGATTATTGCAGGAACAATTCCAATAGTCGTAATCGGATTGCTGTTTAAGGATACTATCGAAGGTGCATTAACAAAAAATCTTTATGTGATTAGTGGAAGTTTAATTGTTCTTGCAATAATTCTTGCTTTTGCAGAAAAAACTGCAAAGTTTAAAAAAGATATTAAAGATGTTACAATGCTAGATTCCATTTTAATTGGATTAGCACAAGCAGTTGCATTAATTCCAGGTTCATCAAGATCTGGAACTACAATAACAGGCGGATTATTCCTGGGGTTAAAACGAGATGTTGCTGCAAGATTTTCTTTTTTGTTAAGTGTTCCCGCAATACTTGCTAGTGGTTTATTACAGCTTAAGGAATCCCTTGCGTTTATTAATTATGATCTGGCATTAAATCTTATTATTGCAACTATTGTCTCTGGAATAAGTGGCTATCTGGCAATAGATTTTTTACTTAAATTTTTAAAGAAAAATTCCACGTTTGCATTTATCTATTACAGAATTGCACTTGGAGTTTTAATATTAATATTACTTTATTCAAAAATAATAAATCCATAAGGAGGCTAAATGAAAAAACTCTTTTTTGCGGCAGCAATTATTAGTATTACATTATCATCAAATATTTTTTCACAAGAAAAGGAAACAAAAGCAATGAGTGATAGCACAACAGTTGCGGTTATAAAAACCAATATGGGTACTATTGAAATAGAATTATTTGAAAAAGAAACACCAAAAACAGTTGAGAATTTTATCGGGTTGGCTAATAAAAATTATTATGATGGAGTAATTTTCCATAGAGTTATTGATGGTTTTATGATTCAAGGCGGTGATCCAACAGGTACAGGACGCGGCGGTGAAAGTTTTTGGGGTGGAAAATTTGCCGATGAATTTGTTGATACTTTAAAACATAGCACCGAAGGTATTTTATCAATGGCTAATGCTGGTCCAAATACTAATGGGAGCCAGTTTTTTATAACGCTTGTTCCAACTCCTTGGCTAGATAAACATCATACAGTCTTTGGAAAAGTAATAAATGGAATGGACGTTGTTAAAGCAATTGGAAAAGTTGCAAAAGGACAGCAGGATAAACCGTTAAAGGATGTTGTAATGGAAAAAATTACAATAGAAAAAAGATAAATCAAGTTAAATTATATTTATAAAGATGACATCTAGAAAGATGTCATCTTTAATTTTAAATGAACAATGGCAAAAAGTAAAGCTCCGTCAATACAAGAGATTGAAAAACAATTAAAGCAGAAAAAACTTTTACCTGTTTATTATTTGTTTGGTGAAGATTCTTATAGTATAGAAACTGTATTTAAAGAAATTGAAAAAACAATTACTCCACTTATCACATCAGATTTTGACAAAGAAATTTTATATGGTGAAAACCAGACTTATGCTAATATTGTCAGTCTTGCCTCTACTTTTCCATTTGGATCTGAAAAGAAATTTATTGTTGTTAAACAAGCTGATAAATTAAAAGATAAAAAAGACAGAAAAGAAATAATTAGTTATTTCAAATCACCAGCCGAGTTTTCTGTGTTAGTATTATTGCATGAAGGTACTGTTACAAGTACAGATTCTGAATTTTACAAAACGCTAATTGCTCAGAATTTTCTTTATGAGGCTAAAGAACTTAAGGGAAATAGTTTAATAGAATGGCTAATCGCAAATGCCGAAAAAAATGGCAAAACATTATCACATGAAAATGCACAAGTACTTACAGATATCTCAGGAGAAAATAGAAACGCATTAGAATCACAATTAGAAAAAATTTTTCTTTATATCGGCGATAGTAAAGAAATATCAATAGAAAGTATCCGCGGATTATCAACTTTGCTTAAGCAATACACAATTTTTGATTTGCAAAATGCAATTGGTAAAAAAAATAAGTCATCAGCTCTAAAGGTTGTATTTAATCTGCTTAAAAATGGAATGGAACCAATTCAGATAATTGCAATGGTTAATAAATATTTTAACAGTTTAGCAAGATTAAATGAACTGATTGCTACTAATACAAATGAATTTCAAGTTGCAAGAATTATGGGAACACATCCGTTTTACTTAAAGGATTATCATCAGGCAAGAAGAAATTATTCTGATAAAAATCTTGTATCTGCATTCTCGGCTTTACTTAAAGCAGATATTTCAATCAAAACAACATCAATTGATGATCAAACATTATTAACTTTATTATTATCTGAAATCATTCCGGACTAAATATTTAATTATCGATTTTATCGTCCTTTCTTATTTTTTTATTAAATTCTGTCTATAAATTGAAACAAATATCACACTAATCAAGTAAAAGCTATCTGGTGGATAGAAATCTAAACGAACTAACAGACGAAGAACTAATTCTTTATTTTCAACAAAGCGGGAATGAAAGAGCTTTTGAAATTTTAGTTCTAAGATTTAAAAATCCACTAACAAATTATGTATACAGATTTCTTGGCGATTATGATAGTTGTGTAGACGTTGTTCAGGATACCTTTATAAAGGTTTACAGGTATAAAGACAATTACAATTCTCTGGCAAAATTTTCTACCTGGATTTACACTATTGCCGGAAATTTGGCTAGAACAGAGTATCAACGTAAACGCAGAAAAAATTTCTTTTCTATAAGTAGTTACGGAGATGAAGAAAAAGTTTTTGATATTCCAGATAACTCATTAAGGCCAGATTTTGCCACTGAAAATAATATTAAGAGAGAGTTAATTGAAAAGGCATTATTAAAAGTTCGGGAATCTTATCGAGAGGCAGTAATTCTTAGAGATATTCAAGAGTTGACGTATGAAGAAATAGCTGAAATTATGGGTATTGAAATTGGAACTGTAAAATCTAAAATTAATCGTGGAAGAGCTGAGTTACAGAAATATCTGAAAGATATTTATAATGATTAAGGTTAAATGAAATGAATGAAGAAGATAAAATAAATAAAAAATTATTGGAGGATCTAAAAAATCTACCCAAAGTTAAAGCACCAAAAAATTTTGAAACAGAACTATTTAGAAAAATAAATTCTTCGAGTTCTGAAAAGAAAAAAGGTTTTTGGGAAAAGTTGCTTTCACCAGGGAAATTAGCACCTACAGCAATTGCTCTTGTTTCTGCTACAATAATCTTTTTTGTTGTTGATGGAAATTCAGAGGAACTTGAGGATCCGCTAAACATTGCACCAAGGCTGCGTGAAGATGTTGTTGTTTATGAATCGTATCAAGAAATTCCGATTGTATCCGAAAAAAAATCTGAAAGAAATAAACAGAACTCCGGAATTTTAGATACACCCCCGAATGAAACTGAAATAAATGAAGTCCAAAGTGAACCAAAATTAGGTTTTGAAGAGCATTCAGAAATAAAATCGAGGGAGATTGATCAATCATTTGCAGATGATTTAACTACTGAAAAGACGGATTCTGATAGTTTTAACTCAGAAAACTCTAAGGAATTTGAAGGAAGAAGTATAGCTCCATCCTCAGTAACAACTTCTGCTACTGAAATTAGCAAGGATAATTTAAATTTTATGCAGAGAAATCTCTCCACGCAAGAAAAGATGGAAGTTCAGCAGTTGAAAATTAAAGTTCAGTCAGAAAAAAGTGTAAAAACGGATGAAAATTCAAGAAAATAGCCCTAAAAGTTATATTGGATAATAATCGCGAAACGCCTATATTTATTCCCACGATTTTAAGAAAATAAATATTTAGGATAGAAATGAAACCAGGAATTCACCCAGAATATAAACCAGTTGTATTTCAAGATGCATCTTGTGATTTTGCGATTTTAACACGATCTACGATTAAAACCAGCGACACAATAAAATGGACAGATGGAAATACTTATCCATTAGTTAAGTTGGAAATTTCGAGCGGCTCACACCCTTTCTTTACAGGAAAACAAAAATTACTTGATACTGCAGGTAGAGTAGAGAAGTTCAACAAAAAATACAGCAAGAAACAATAATCTTTTTTTATATGTGTGATGAGCCCCGATACTTCGGGGCTTTTTTATTTTTATCTTTTGAACATATTAAAGTTTAATTATTTGAAGTCAAGTTACTATATGAAAAATAATTTTAAAAAAATAGTCGTCTCAATTATCGTTTTGATTTTGTTGGCTATTGTGTTTTTGCCAAAACTTCTTTCTTCATCATCCTCCCAAAAGGATAATTTTGCAGGCAATATGTCAAATCAAATAATTAATGTAAAAGCCCATATTGCAACATTTGAAAGTTTAAGTAATAGAGTTAATACAACAGGAACTATATTTGCTAATGAAGAAGTTGAATTAAGAAGTGAAATATCTGGAAAGATTGTCAGTATACTTTTTAGAGAAGGGTCATTCGTAAGTAAAGGAGATTTATTAGTAAAGATAAATGATGCTGATTTACAAGCACAATTACGGCGGGCCGAATCAAAAGTAAAATTATCTGAAGAAAAAGAATCTCGCCAAAAACAATTACGAGATGGAAATTTAATAAGTCAGGAAGAATATGATAACACCCTTGGTGAATTAAATGTTAATAAAGCAGATTATGATTTAATAAAAGCTCAGATTGATAAAACTGAAATAAGAGCTCCGTTTAGCGGTGTTGTTGGATTGAGGTCAGTTAGTGAAGGCAGCTATGTAACGACATCAACAGTAATGGCCAGACTTCAAAATCTTAGTAGTATTAAAGTTGATTTTTCAATTCCTGAGCGATACTCAACCTCCGTTAAAATTGGCGATGAGCTTGAATTTAAAATTAGTGGGAGTATAAAAATTTTTAATGCTAAAGTTTATGCGATTGAACCAAGAATTGATCCCGGAACAAGAACATTAAGGATAAGGGCAGTTTGCAGCTCATATTATTCAGAATTAATACCGGGTGCTTTTGCAAATGTAGAGCTCAATCTTAAGCAAATTAACAATGCAATATTAATCCCAACTGTTTCTATTGTGCCAGAGTTAAAGGGCCAAAGAGTTTACCTTTACAAAAACGGAGTTGTGCAACCACAAGTTGTTGAGATTGGAATTAGAGAAGAAACAAAAGTTCAAGTAGTTTCGGGCTTAAGCGAAGGCGATACCGTAATAACATCGGGTATTTTACAAATCAGACCAAAGTCCAAAGTAAAAATTTCAGAATTCAATTAAAATAATATTTCAAATGAGTTTATCTTCAATAAGTATTCAAAGACCTGTTCTTGCAATAGTTATGTCAATAATAATTATTGTGTTTGGTTTGCTGGGCTATACTTATCTGGGTGTAAGAGAATTTCCCTCGGTTGATCCTCCTATTATTACAGTTTCTACTTCGTATATTGGCGCAAATGCTGATGTAATTGAAAGCCAAATTACCGAACCACTTGAGGAATCAATTAACGGAATAGCAGGTATTAAATCATTAACCTCAACCAGTCGTGATGGAAGAAGCACAATTACAGTTGAGTTTGCAATTGATATTGATCTTGAAGCTGCAGCAAATGATGTACGGGATAGAGTATCGCGTTCGCTTTCAGTTTTGCCCCCTGATATTGATATCCCAATTGTTGCAAAAGCAGATGCGGACGCAACACCAATTGTTTTTTTGAATGTGCAAAGCGACACAAGAAATTTGCTTGAGTTAAGTGAGATTGCTAATAATGTTTTTAAAGAAAGACTTCAAACTATAACCGGTGTAAGCTCGGTACAGATTTGGGGTGAAAAAAAATATTCAATGCGATTGTGGTTAGATCCTGCAAAACTTTCTGCATTTCAACTTTCTCCCGTTGATGTTAGAAGTGCTTTAAATCGTGAAAATGTTGAATTGCCCTCTGGTAGAATTGAAGGAGATGATACTGAATTATCTATCAGAACAATAGGCAGATTACAAACTGAAGATGAATTTGAAAATTTAATTGTTAAAGAAAATAATGGAAATATTGTAAGAGTAAAAGATATTGGTTATGCTCGATTAGGTGCTGAAAATGAGCGTACAATTCTTAAGCGAGACGGAATTCCAATGGTGGGAGTTGTACTAATCTCACAAGCCGGTGCAAATAACATTGCAATTGCGGATGAATTTTATAAAAGATTAGAGCAAATAAAAAAGACACTACCAAGCGATATTAAAACCGGGATAGGATTTGATATTACAATTTTTATCCGGGAATCAATAAAAGAGGTTGAGCAGACAATCTTAGTAGCATTTGGTTTGGTTGTTTTAATTATCTTTTTGTTTTTGCGCGATTGGAGAACAACCTTAATCCCGATTCTTGTAATTCCCATTTCCCTAATCGGAACTTTTTTCATTATGTATCTTGCCGATTTTTCTATAAATGTTTTAACATTACTTGGAATTGTTCTTGCAATAGGAATGGTTGTAGATGATGCAATCGTTGTGCTTGAAAACATATACTCGAAAATTGAAAACAAAATGGAGCCATCTGAGGCTGGCAGAAAAGGCTCGGCCGAAATATTTTTTGCGGTAATATCAACAACAGTTGCATTAGCTGCTGTTTTTATGCCTGTTATATTTTTACAGGGATTAACAGGAAGATTATTCAGGGAATTTGGAATTGTGGTAGCCGGAGCTGTTATTATTTCATCTTTTGTGGCTCTAACATTAACACCGATGTTAAGTACAAAAATTTTAAAACGAAGAGAGCATCATAACTGGTTTTACAATATTACTGAACCATTGTTTGTAAAATTGAATGAAACTTATCAAAATCAATTAAGATATTTTGTTATACATCGTTGGTTAGCTTTTCCTGCTACAGGATTAGCAACACTTCTGATTTATCTTTTATTTGCTTCATTGCCATCAGAGCTTGCACCGCTTGAAGACAGAAGTAGACTTTCAATAAATATTACAGGTCAAGAAGGCGCTACTTTTGAATACATGGATCTATATCTTGATGAGGCTGTAGCTATATTAGAAGAAAAAGTTCCGGAAAAAGAAGGAATTATCTCTATAACTTCTCCTGGTTTTGGTGCTTCTAGTTCTGTTAATTCTGGATTTATAAATTTGATTTTAAAAGAACCGAATCAACGGAATAGGTCTCAACAGCAGATTGCTGATGATATAACTCCAGTCATTAATTCATTAAGCGGCGCAAGGGCTTTCATAACACAGCAGCAAACTATTGGCGGCGGTAGACGCGGTGGTTTGCCTGTTCAATTTGTACTACAGGCACCTAACTTTGAATTACTTAGAGAGTACTTGCCAAAATTTGTTGAAGAAGCAAGAAAAACAAATACGTTTACTATTATCGAACCTAATCTGAAGTTTAATAAACCGGAGTTAAAAATTTCGATTGACAGGCAAAAAGCAAGAGCACTTGGTGTCTCTACTATCGATATAGCTCAAACCATTCAATCTGCATTCAGTGGTCAAAGATTTGGTTATTTTATAAAAGATGGAAAGCAGTATCAGGTAATTGGACAATTCTCAAGAGAAAATCGAGATGCGCCAATCGATCTAAAATCTACATATGTAAAAAACAATATTGGCGAACTTATTCAACTTGATAATGTTGTATTTGTTGAGGAACAAAGCGCCCCGCCGCAATTATTTAGATTTAATCGCTATGTTTCCGCAACCGTTTCAGCCGGGTTAGCACCGGGAGTATCTTTAGGTGAAGGAATTGATGTAATGCAAGGTGTTGCAGATAAAGTTCTTGATGAGAGATTTGCAACCGCACTTGATGGAACTTCAAAAGATTTTAAAGAAAGTTCATCAAGTTTAATCTTTGCATTCATACTTGCGCTTGGATTGATCTATCTTATCCTAGCTGCGCAGTTTGAAAGCTTTCGTGACCCGTTTATAATTTTATTTACGGTTCCGCTTGCATTATTAGGCGCATTAATTTCGCTTTGGTACTTTAATCAAACACTAAACATTTTTAGCGAGATTGGCATCATTATGCTTATTGGTCTTGTAACTAAAAATGGAATTTTAATTGTTGAATTTGCTAACCAGAGAAAAGCTGCGGGCCTCACCAAAGATGATGCTGTTATTAGTGCAGCAGCAGCAAGATTGAGACCTATATTGATGACGAGTCTTTCCACAGTGCTCGGTATTTTACCAATTGCGTTAGCACTTGGTGCGGGCTCAGAAAGCCGAGTATCCATGGGTATTGCTGTTGTTGGCGGATTGATTCTTTCTACATTCTTAACCCTTTTTATTGTGCCTGCTATCTATTCGTTTTTCTCTAGAAAAACTGCTTCTGTTACTAATGTAACGGAATAAATTTGTTTTAATTTGTTCGGACCAACTATTTGATAAAGTCATTAGTTTTTGATTAAATATAAAATAAATTAGAATATATGTTTTTAAAATTGTTTATCTAGCCAGTTTGAGTTCTTTTTTATTACCAACAATGTCCTAAAATTCCTCTAACGTTTATTACCTTAAAAAATATTAAATTCCCACATTGATTTCTGAAGGATTAAACGATAATGCAAATCTGCATATTTGAAGATATAAACTACCAAAACTTTGAACCGCTTGTTTATTCAAGACCGGTTTATGAGTTGCTTTGTGGAATTGATTCGCTTAAGGATAAAATTATTCGTCATTATCCTAAGGCCAAAGTTTTGCTTCATTGCCGTCCTTATCTGGCTGATATTGTTAAACACCATAACCCTGATTATCTTGTTAATAAGATTGAAGACAATGAATGTTTGTTTATCAATGGAAGAATAATTGCTCCTCAAAATCTTGCAGAAATTTTACCTCTTATTCCGAGTGAAGATAAAATTTTTGTAAACGATGAAACAGTTGTTGCGGCTTATCTTTCAGGTGAAAATCTTAAGCATAAAATTGCACATATAAAAGATTTGTTTTCTGTTTCAGATTTTAGCGATCTGCCTGGTAAAATATTAAACATAAAATTAGCTGATTATTTATGGGATTTGATCAATCATAATGGAAAACAAATTGTTGAAGATTATCAATATCTAATTAAAAGTGGTAAAGAAAATTTTGTTAATAAAGTTGATTCTTCAATCCACGTACTTAATAAGCAAAATGTTTTTGTAGGCAAAAACGTAACAATAAAACCTGGTGTTGTGTTAGATGCTTCAAACGGACCAATAATTATATTGGATGATGCATTTATTTTTCCAAACGCTGTAATTGAAGGTCCGTGTTTTATAGGTAAGGCAACAAAAATTAAAAGCGGCGCAACGATATATGAAAATACTACGATAGGAAATGTTTGTAAAGTTGGCGGCGAAGTTGAGCAATCTATTTTTATGGATTACTCGAATAAACAGCACTCTGGATTTATCGGACACTCTTATATTGGTAGCTGGGTTAATCTTGGTGCAGATACAAACAATAGTGATTTAAAAAACAACTATTCAAAAATAAAAATAAAACTAAGTAATAAGGAAGTTGATAGTGGCTCACAATTTCTTGGTTTAATGATTGGTGATCATTCTAAAAGTGCAATTAACACTATGTTTAATACAGGTACTGTTGTTGGATTTTCCAGCAATATATTTACTTCTGGATTCCCTGATAAATTCGTTCCGTCATTTACGTGGGGCGGTAACGAATCATCAATAAGTTATGATATAAAGAAAGCAATTGAAACTGCAAAGATTGTAATGAGTAGAAGAAAACTTGAATTTAAAAAGAATGATGAAGAGATGTTTAGTTTTATTTATGAGCTAACTAAAACAGATAGAGAAAAAAGAGGTTATTAATTGGAAGATAATTTAAACCAAAATATTGATCAAAATGTTAATGAAGTTAATGAACAAGAAACTTCAGCTAAAGATCCCGGGCATCTTGAAGAGCACAAAGTTATTGATCTTTATTCCGGTGTTAGAGGGTTGGCGGTAAAAATTTTAAATCGTGTAGAACGAACAGATGCCTATCTTGAAAAACTTTTGGACAATGAATTAAAAAATGCTGAATTAAATGGACCAGACAAAGCTTTGCTTTACGAAATAGTACATGGTGTTACAAGGTGGCAGGGCAGATTAGATTGGATCCTTAACGGATTTTATAAAGGACAGTTTTCAAAAGCTATTCCTAATCTTAAAAATGGGTTGCGTGTTGCTTTATATCAGATTTTATTCTTGGATAGAATTCCAGATCATGCAGCAGTTAATGAAGCAGTTGAATTTGTGAAAAAATTACAAGGACAAAAACCCGCAGATCTAACAAATGCAATTCTTAGAAACATTATCAGAAATAAAAATACAATAAGATATCCTGACCCCAATGAAGATTTAATCGGATACCTAAGCGCATATTATTCTCATCCATCATGGATGGTTAAAAGATACTTAGAAAAATACGGCAGAGAAGAAACTGAAAAACTTTTAAACGCAAACAATGAAAAACCATATTTAACACTTAGAGTTAATGCAATTAAAACAAATCCCCAGGAATTCCGATCACTGTTAGAACAGGTTAATCTTAAATATCGTCCGGGAAAGTTTCTAAATGAGTTTGTTCAACTTCAAAACCTTACAAATATTACTGCTTGGGACTATTATCAAAAAGGTTACTTTAATATTCAGGATGAAAGCGCGGGCTTAGCTGTTAGATTACTTGATGTTCAACCGGGCATGAACGTGCTTGATATGTGTGCAGCGCCTGGTGGAAAAACAGCTTATCTTGGATCCCTAATGAAAAACACTGGAAAAATAACTGCAATTGATCGCTACGATGACAGATTAAAGCTTGTTCGTAGAAATAATGAAAGACTCGGGCTGACCTGTGTAACCACAATTGAAAGTGATGCCCTTGAATTTGAATCAGATTTGTTTGATCGTGTACTGGCAGATGTACCTTGTTCTGGTACGGGCACCTTATCAAAAAAACCAGATATAAAATGGAAAAAAGATATTTTTGATTTAAGAAGAATGACCGATATGCAGTCCAAACTAATTAATAAAGCGGCAACATTAGTTAAACCGGATGGTGTTTTGGTTTACAGTACTTGCTCCATTGAGCCAGAGGAGAATTTTTTAATTGTAAAAAAGTTTCTTGAATCACATCCGAATTTTAAATTTGAATCTGCAAAAGGTAAAATTACTGATGATATTGTGGATGAAAATGGTTGTATACAGACATTTCCACACAAACATCTTATGGATGGAGCTTTTGCTGCAAAATTAGTGCGAATTGAATAACAATCATTAGAAAAATTATGCTTGATAAATTTGCAGATGAACTAAGAGAACAAAGAGAAAAAAGCGGGTTAACACTTCAACAACTTGCAAACAAAACAAGAATTGATCTTAAATTTCTTGAAGCTATAGAGCAAGGCAATTTTGCTTTTTTGCCCGAACTGTACGTTAAAGCCTTTGTTAAACAATATGCAAAAACAATTGGGCTTGATGAAAATTTAAGTCTTAAAAAATTTGAATCTGCTAGAGAGGGAAAAGAGTTTAACCCTACTGCTATTGTTGATGAAAAATCTGTAATAAAAATTGATGAGAAAAACAATTCTGATCATGAAAATTCGGACTTAAATAAACCGCAAGTGGAAACACATGTTACTCAACCACAAAAACCTGTTATTAAATCAACATCTCCACTAAAATCATATGTTGATGAAACCAGAAGCAAGTCAGTTGAGGATGAGAACAAAGTAAAAAATCAATTAATGATTTTTGGTTTTGGTGGTGTGGGACTTCTGATAGTTGTTTCGTTAATTTATTTCTTAGTATTTAATAAAAGTGATAAAATTATTGTAGAAGAAACACCAATTGATGAAGTAATCCAGCAAAGTAATCAAAGATATGAAGAAGAAACAGCAGTAGATCAACAAAATTTAAATGACAGCATTCTCGTTTCCAATATTACGGACAGTCTTTATCTGACTTTCTATGCAAAAGAAACTTCCTGGGTTTTTGTTGTGCTTGATAATAATCGCACGCAGGAATTTACTCTAAGTCCTAACTCAAAGTTTAGTATTTCCGCTGTAAATGAGTTCAAAGCAACTGTTGGAAATTCCGGCGGAGTTACATTACAGCTAAACAATAAAGGTGTTGATTTTACTGGTCGTCCTGGTTCAGTTCGTCATTTTAAATTAGATAAAACAGGAATAATTTATTTGAACGCACCTCCAAAATTAGAACAACAATAAATGTCATCATTAGTTGAAAAGAAAATTGAAGAACTGCGGAGATTGATTTTAAAACATGATTACAATTATTATGTTTTAGCAGAACCCTTAATTAGTGATGAAAATTATGATAAACTTATTAAGGACTTAGAGAAACTTGAATCCGAAAACCCACATTTAATTACTTTTGATTCTCCAACACAAAGAGTTGGTAAAGATTTAACAAAAGAATTCAATCCCGTAAAGCATAAGGTTCCAATGTTAAGTCTTGCTAACACTTATGATGAACAAGATTTGTATGATTTTGATAGGCGAGTTAAAGAAAGCTTAAGTGAAACTGAAAAAATTGAATACGTAGTTGAGTTAAAGATAGATGGTGCATCAGTAAGTATTAATTATTTTAATGGGATTCTTAAAACCGCTGCAACACGGGGTGATGGAACTGTTGGTGAAGAGATAACAAATAATATTAAAACTCTTCGATCAGTTCCACTTAAAATTGATTTATCTAAAGAAAAAAAATATAAGCTGAAGGATTTTGAAGTTCGAGGCGAAGTTTACATGCCCATTGAAGAATTTGAAAAATTAAATAGAGATCGAGAACTAAAAGGTGAAAAACTTTTTGCTAATCCAAGAAATTCTGCAGCAGGTACATTAAAGCTACAAGATCCCAAAATTGTTGCATCACGGAAACTCAGTGTTTTCCTCTATTCACTTATAAGTAATGATGAAGAATTTGAATCTCAAGAAGAAAATCTAAAACTGCTAAAGAAACTAGGATTTAAAGTAAACAACCAGTATAAGGTTTGTGCAAGCATAGAAGATGTGTTGAAAATCTGTAATCTGTTTGAAGAAAAAAGAGAGTCACTAGATTATGAAATAGATGGAGCTGTTATAAAAGTTAATTCTATTAAACAGCAAAGAATTCTGGGTAGTATTGCTAAATCTCCTCGCTGGGCAGTTGCATATAAGTTTAAAGCAAAGCAAGAGTTTACAAAACTTAAAGAAATTACATGGCAGGTTGGGAGAACAGGTGCAATTACTCCGGTAGCTGAATTAGAACCTGTTAAACTAGCTGGATCAACTATTAGCAGAGCTACACTCCATAACTTTGATGAAATTCAGCGCAAAGATATACGTGTGGGTGATACTGTTGTTATTGAAAAAGGCGGAGATGTTATTCCCAAGGTTGTATCGGTTGTTTTAAGTGAAAGACCCATAAACAGTCAGCCAACAAATCCACCAACTAATTGTCCCGTGTGTAGTTCTCCTATCAACAAACCAGAAAATGAAGTAGCTTATTATTGTGAGAATCCTGAGTGCTCAGCTCAAATTAAAGGCCGGCTGATTCATTTTTCTTCGCGTGGTGCTATGGATATTGAGGGACTCGGCGATGCATTAATTGATTTATTTGTTGATAAAGGATTTATAAAACATATCTCAGATATTTATAAATTAAAAAATATAAAAAATAAACTTATACAGACTGAAAGATTAGGTGAAAAAAGTATTGATAATCTTTTAAATTCGATTGAGAAAAGTAAATCACAACCATTTTCGAAAGTATTATTTGCAATAGGTATAAGATATGTCGGCGCTGGAGCAGCACAAAAAATTGCAGATAATTTTAACTCGATTGATGATATTATTGCTGCAAGCGAAGAAGAAATATCTTCAATTTATGAAATAGGACCAAGTATAAGTAAAAGCATTAAGCAGTTCTTTTCAGATACAACGAATATTAAGCTGGTTGAAGACTTAAAAAAATCAGGTTTAAATTTCATTTCAGAAAAAAAAGAAATAAAGCAGTCTAACTTAACAGGAAAAACATTTGTACTTACTGGTACATTATCATCTTTTTCTCGTGATGAAGCTGGAGCAAGAATTGTTGCTCTTGGTGGAAAGGTAACTGCAAGTGTAAGTAAGAATACAGATTTTGTAGTAGCCGGAGAAAAGGCTGGTTCAAAATTATCTAAAGCAGAATCACTTGGAGTAAAGATTTTGGATGAACAGTCTTTTATTAAGCTGCTTCAGGAAAATGAATAATTATGATTGATAAAATAAAAGAAAATATTTCCCGAGTTTTAATTTCAAGAAAACTTAAAAGTATAGTTTTAAATGAACAGGATTTTTCACAAACTCTTAAGCGATCAGGTTCTTTTCTTATTTTAATGCCTGAGGATGAAAAAGATTTTAGAGCAAGTTTTGTAGTGCTTGATCATCTTGATCATTTAAACAAATCATTAAAAATATTAACAAGAGATTATCGCATTAGTTTAATGCCTGCAAAGTTCAGAAATCGTGCAATTGAATTTGGGATTGCAGATCTAAACAAGCTTAATCTTCCGGGCAGTAAGTTAGTTGAAAAACTTTCAGACATGAAATTTGATGGAGTAATGGATCTTAACATTAAAGATGATTTATTTTATAGTTATGCCTCAAATGTTGTAAATGCCAGAATCAGAATTGGATTTGCTAAAAGAGGATCCGATAAGTATTATAATTTTCAAATAGCAACTAATGATATTGATTCAGAGAAATCTTACAATAATTTCTTAAATTGTTTAAAAATGTTTTAAGGTATTTTTATGAATTTTGAAACAAAACGAATTGGTGATATTACAGTTTTTAAACTTAATGAAAAGCGTTTGGATACAAGTATATCGGGTTTACTTAAAGGTGAATTTACAATGATCCTTAAGGTTGAAGGTGTTAATAAAATGATTATTGATTTAAGTGAGGTTGAAAGCTGTGATAGCTCCGGTTTAAGTGCTATACTTGTAGCAAATAGAATTATTTCTGCAAACGAAGGGCAGATAAGATTAGCTGCACCATCAGAAAAAGTACATATGCTAATAAAAATTACTCAACTTAATCGTGTGCTGCCTGTAACGGATACAGTTGAACATGCCTTATTGGAATTGGGAAAATAAACTTTGCAGATATCTTTTCTTGATTATGCAATAATTATAATATACTTAATTGGCATTGCAGCATTAGGCAAAATAAGCGGAGGCAAACAAAAAACAGTTAAAGATTATTTTATTGGTTCACAGCAAGTTCCATGGTGGGCTATCAGTTTTTCAATAGTAGCTGCTGAAACAAGTACACTTACATTCATTTCAATACCCGGCCTGGCATATCTAACTAATCTAAATTTTTTACAACTTACTTTTGGTTATCTTATTGGTAGAATTATTGTTGCTGTCTTCTTTTTGCCCGCTTATTATAACGGCGAATTATCTACTGCTTATGCATATTTAGAAAATAGATTTGGAAAAAAAACTCGTTCATTTGCATCAATTGTTTTTTTATTTACCAGAACAGCTTCTGACGGTGTAAGACTTTTCGCAACTGCAATTCCTCTTTATTTGATGATAGATATTTCTCCAATTTTTGCAATAATTATTATTGCGATCGTAGCTCTGCTATATACCTTTACAGGTGGATTGAAGGGCGTAATCTGGGTTGATGCAGTTCAAATGCTTATATATATAGGCGGTGCTGTTTTAGCAATAATATTTTTGATTAATAGTATTCCTGGTAACATTATTGAGATATTGTCATCAAAAGAACTAATAGCAAAACTTAGTGTTTTTAATTTAGGATTTGATAATGGATTTATCGGCTTTTTTTCTCAGCCATATACCTTGCTTAGCGGATTGATCGGCGGTGCTTTTCTATCAATGTCTTCGCACGGAACTGATCAGTTGATTGTGCAAAGGTTATTAGCATCTAAAAATTTGGCTGAAAGCAAAAAAGCAATTATAACAACTGGCATAATTATAATTTTCCAATTTGCATTGTTTTTAATCGTTGGTGTTTTACTGTTTGCTTATTACGGACATCTTGATATTAAGTCTGATGAAATTTTTGTTAAGTTCATTATCGAAGTTTTACCATCCGGTGTAAAAGGAATTATTATTGCAGGATTGTTTGCTGCAGCGCTTTCCACACTAGCTGGATCAATAACCTCTCTTTCTTCCTCAGTAATGATGGATTTATATCTTCCGTTAAAAAAATCTGTTGATGAAAAAAAGAATTTAATGATATCGAAAATGTTAACAGTATTTTGGGCTGCGATGCTAATCTGTTCTGCTTTTATTTTTATGGAAAGTTCAAAGACTGTGGTTGAACTTGCATTGAGCATCGCCTCATTTACATATGGCGGCTTACTTGGAACTTTTTTATTAGGCTTGTCAAATTCAAAAATAAAACAGAATCATGCAATTGCAGGATTTAGTTCTGCAATTGTTATTATGCTTTTTGTAATATTATTTAAAGTTGTTGCCTGGACATGGTTTGTTTTAATTGGGGTTGGTATAACTCTTCTGGTCGGTAATTTCCTCGAAATGATTTCGAGAAAAAACAAAAGTTAATTTTTTCCGGCATCTTTTAAAAAATGGTAAGCATGCAAATAACCATGATTATATGAACTTTGAAGATCATTTTTATATCCTATTAAATCATTCAAATTCTTTTTAACAAATGCCCTTTCAAAAAAAGCTTTTTCATGTTTTGGTTCTATATCAATTGTTCTATTAAAATCTCTTAACGCAAAATCAAAAATACCTGATTTATTATAAGCAACACCCCTATTAAAGTAGGCTTCAGGATTCTCTGGATGTTCAGCTAAGTAAAGATTAAAATCATCGATCGCTTCATAAAATTTATTAATTTCAATTGCAGCTATTCCTCTGCTAATAAAAACTTCAGTATCATTTACCCCAAGTGATACGGCGTTCGATAAATCGTTATAAGCAAGTTCAAAATTGGAAAGCTTAAGATTTGATAATCCGCGATAGTAAAAAGCGTATTTATTTGCCGGATTGTTTTTTATAACCTCTGAAAAATCGGAAAGTGCTCCCTTAAAATCGGATGTTTTAAATTTATCAAAACCTCTTTTAAATATTAATTCAAAATTTCCTTTTTCATGTTGAAGTATAACATTGATATCTTCAATGGCACCTTTATAATCTTTTTTCTTTTCTCTAACGTTAGCGCGATTATATCTATTCGTAAGGTCTTCTTTGTTGTTTAATTCAATTTCAAGATTAGCTTCAAGAAACACTCTTTCATTGTAAGATAAATTTGGTCGCTTGAATGAAGATGTAGATTTATAAAATATCCAAACCAAACCTAGTGCAATCAAAATTATAACTGCAAGAATTATTGTCATTGTAGAAGTATCCATTTTATCAACAAAACCTTATATTTATCATTGTAAAAAAACATTTCCCACACAGCAATAAATCAGATACCATACCAAAGAGGTAAATGTGGATTTTTTAGACTACGTAATCGTCATTTTGTACTTCTTTTTTTCAGTTTCAATCGCTTTAATTTATTCAAAAAGAGCCGGTAAAAGCACTAATGACTTCTTTCTATCAGGTAGAAATCTACCTTGGTATTTAGCCGGTATATCGATGGTAGCAACAACTTTTGCAGCAGATACTCCATTGGCTGTTACTGAACTTGTGGCTAATAATGGCATTTCCGGCAATTGGCTATGGTGGAACTTTGCATTTGGTGGAATGCTTACTGTATTCTTTTTTGCAAGATTATGGAGAAGAGCCGGAATTATGACTGAGGCAGAATTTGCAGAGATCAGATACTCTGGTAAACCTGCAAAGTTTCTAAGAGGATTCCGTGCTTTGTATCTTGGTTTGTTTATGAATGTAATAATTATTGGTTGGGTTAACAAAGCAATGTCATCTATTCTGCAAGGGATGTTTGGTATTGATGAATCATTAATCATGTTTTATGTTTTTGGAAGCATGTTATTGGTTGCAATTTATTCAGCAATATCAGGTTTGTGGGGCGTTGTAATTACTGATGCATTTCAATTTTTTATTGCGATGATTGGTTGCATTGTGCTTGCAATTATTGTAATTAATTCACAGCAAATAGGCGGAGTTGCAGGTTTAAAGTCAAATTTACCAGAACACGTTTTTAATTTTTTCCCAACAATTTCTGATGTTCCTTCAGCAGCTGGAACTTTGGCGATGACTTTCTTTTCTTTTCTTGCTTATGTTGGAATTATCTGGTGGGCATCATGGTATCCAGGGGCTGAACCTGGCGGCGGAGGTTATGTTGCACAACGTATGATGTCTGCAAAAGATGAAAAGCATTCTTTATTCGCTACTTTATTATTTCAAATTGCACATTATGCAATAAGGCCATGGCCATGGATTTTAGTTGGATTAGCTTCACTTGTCCTTTATCCTGATTTACCTGATTCACAAAAAGGTATGGGGTACATTTATGCTATGAGAGATTTTCTTCCTATCGGGCTTAAAGGGTTGTTGGTTGCAGCATTTTTTGCTGCTTATATGAGCACGATTGCAACACAACTTAATTGGGGTACATCATACATAGTGAATGATTTTTATAAAAGATTTGTAAAACCGGGCAAAGATGAAAAGTATTATGTTTTATCCTCAAGAGTTACAACGATAATACTAATGTTAATTTCTCTGGTTGTAACGCTTTTTATAAGTAAAATATCTGGTGCGTGGTCTTTCATTATTGAGTGCGGCGCTGGTGTTGGTTTAGTTTTAATTTTAAGATGGTTTTGGTGGAGAATAAATGCATGGTCAGAAATTTCTGCAATGATCGCTCCATTTATAATATTTCCAGTAATTAAAAGTTTGGGAATATTATTTCCTTACAGTTTATTTATCATTGTACCGGGAACAACTTTAGTTTGGGTAGTCGTTACATTTTTAACAAAGCCCACGAGTGATGAAGTTTTAATTTCATTCTACAAAAAAATTCATCCCGGTGGATTTTTGTGGAGGAAAGTTTCAAGTAAATTATCCGATGTTGAAAGTGACACAGGATTTTTAAAGATGTTTTTAAACTGGATAGTTGGAGTTATTTTAGTCTATTCAATTTTATTTGGAACTGGAAAACTTATCTTTGGAGAAATAACAGAGTTTTTAATGTATCTGACTATTGCAATAGTTTCAGTGATAATAATTTATTTTAATCTTTCAAAAATTGGCTGGCAGACTTTGTCAAAGTAAAATGTTTGATTTAAAAAAGTTAAAAAAAATAGAGCTAGTACTTTTTGATGTCGATGGTACACTAGTAAATGATAAAGGCGATGTTGGTGAAAGAACAAAACAATTAATAAAAGATTTAAAAAAATTGGGTGTTAGATTTTCATTTGCATCTGGCAGGCTGCATTCAGCACTTGTTCCTATTGCAGAAGAATTAAAACTTTACTCACCACTAATTTCCTTAGATGGTTCAGCGATTAAAAGTGTCACAGGTAAACAGTTTGTTTATCGATCATTTATAAAACAAAAACATGTAAAGCAGGCTATAGAATATTCTGAAAAATATCTTGTTAATCTTGCCCTTTGCCACACTGAGGCCATCTACTTTACAGAACAAAATTCAGTTATTCCACAATTGATGGATAAGTACGGAGCTTTGTATAAAGAAGTTGAATCATATGATAATCTTACTGATAAAACTCTTGAAATAGTTTTTGCAAGTGATAATAAAAGAACAATTGAGTATATACGAGATAAGTTTAGTTTTCCGTTTGCATTTGGTACTTCAATTTCCTTTTTTAAATCTCAAACTCACGAAAACATATATTATCTTGAGATAAGAAGATCTGGTTCTTCAAAAGGAAAAGCGATGCATCGTTTACTAAGATATCTGAAAGTTAAAGAACAAAACACAGCTGTTTTAGGCGATTGGTATAATGATATCAGCTTGTTTCAAACTAAAGCTCTAAAAATCACTCCTTCAAATGCTATTGCAGAATTAAAAAAATTATCGGATTATGTGTTAAAAAAAAATAATAACGAAGAAGGAATTGCTGATTTTTTAGAAGAATTATTAAAAGCTAAAATGTCTAAACTATGAATGAAGTAAAAACAATTTTTGATTATCCTGGGCTAAAAAGGAAAATAATTATCGGACTTATTACAGTTATTTTGATTGTAATGATGTTTCCTAAAGGAGAATCAATTGAATCCGAGGTTACAGAAGGTGCGATTTGGACGAATGATGATTTAATTGCTCCTTTTAGTTTTCCAATTATTAAAGAAAATCAGGAATATCAAGCAGAATTAAAACGTGCAGAAAATTCTGTTTACCCTGTATTTAATAGTATCGCAACAAAAAACAGCGATTCCTTAAAAACATTTGCATCCTATATTATTAGCGTAATTGACGATAATCTTAAACAGCAATTAGAAACATACTTAAACCCTACTTTTCTTAGCTCAAAAGCATTTACACAATTATTAGTATTACGAAAACAACAAAAAAATTCTTCGCTTCCAAAAGACAAGACTATTGAATCTCTTTTTATTAAAGCCGGTCTTATTACAGATTTAGTTGGCAAGATTGGAATATTAGATGTTGAAAGCACTTCAAAGTTTAAAGATAGTATTGCAGTTAGAAAAGGTAATATTGATAAAATTGAGCCAATTTCGAGATACTATTATTATGATCATGCAAAAAATGAAACCAAGAATAAATTAAGAGAACTTAATCTTAGTGATGAAACTACAGAAGCTTTAATTGAATTTACATTGCATTTTGTTTATCCGAATATCATATACAATGAAGAAGCTACCAAATTGGAGATTGAACAGGCAATTAACAATGTTTCTAAATATGCTGGAATAGTAAATGAAAATGAAAGAATTATTGCAAAACATGATCGAATTTCAAAACATATAAAACTTAAAATAGAGTCTTATAAGGAAGCTAAAGGAGAAACTATTGGTAATGACGGAATAGTTTTGCAGTTTATTGGAAAATTTTTGCACATATCCTTTTTTATAACAATACTGGCAATTTATTTATATCTATTTAGAAAAAAGATCTTTTATGATAACACCAAGATTGTACTTATTTCAATTATTGTAGTTTTTGTATCATTTATTGCTTACTTAATTAATCATATCACAATTAAAGCGCCAATTCAGTATTTAATATTTGTTCCAGCCGCATCAATGATTTTTACAATCGTATTTGATTCCCGAGTTGGATTTTATCTTACAGTTATACTTTCTTTAATTGTTGGAGCACTAAGAGGCAACGATTATACATTTATGGCAATGAATTTTATTGCCGGAGGATTATCAGTTTATACAGTAAGAGATATTAAAAACCGCACTCAGATTTTTAGATCTTTCTTATTTATACTTATTGGATATACTGCTTCAATCCTAGCTTTTGGTTTAGAGCGATTTGCTCCATTAGATTCAATGCTGGTTGAGCTTGCGTTCGCTGCCTCAAATGCATTAATAAGTCCTGTGCTAACATATGGCTTATTAATATTTTTTGAGAGATTATTCAATATCACAACAGACTTAACACTTCTAGAACTATCAAATTTTGATAGACCACTTTTACGTGAACTAGCAAGAAAAGCTCCAGGCACGTTTAATCATTCAATGACAATGGGCACAATCGCAGAAGCCGCAGCAGAACAGATTGGTGCGAATGCATTACTCGCAAGAGTAGGTGCATATTATCACGATATTGGAAAAACGATTTCTCCTCAAGGATTTGTAGAAAATCAATTAAACAATCAAAATGTTCATGAAGATTTACCGCCGGAAGAAAGCGTTGCAATGATAGTAAAACATGTAAATGAAGGAATTGAATTAGCTAAACAATATAAATTGCCACAGGAATTGATAGATTTTATTCCAATGCACCACGGAACAACAACAAGTACATATTTTTATGAAAAAGCTAAGAATCTTTATGGTGAAGACAACGTTAAAATTGATGATTACAAATATCCTGGCCCAAAACCGGATACAAAAGAAACTGCTATAGTAATGCTTGCCGATGGTTGTGAATCAGCCGTAAGATCAATTACAGAACCGGATGCAAATAAAGTGGAGAATATGATTAACAATATTTTCAACTCACGCCTTAAAGAAGGGCAATTGGATGAAGCTCCTATTACTTTTAAAGATATTACAAAAATGAAAGAAGCTTTCCTTTCTATTCTGATAAGCCAGCATCATAGAAGAATAAAATATCCGAAGCAGGAAGATGCTGAAAAAGGAATTAGTTCGGATAAAGATAACTAATGGATTTATTTCTTAGGGAATATTTAACACATCTTAAACTGGAAAAAAATCTTTCAGACAATACAATTGCATCATATAAAAATGATATTAACACATTTAATAATTACATAGGTAGCATCAGTATTGATGATCCATCAAATATAACTTCAGATCATATAAGTAATTTTTTTAAAACTTTAAAAGATTTAGGACTTTCGGGTACATCTTCAGCAAGATATTTTTCTTCATTAAAAGGATTTTTTATTTATTTACTAAAAAATAAATACATAGTTAAAAACCCAATAGAAAAAATTTCCTCTCCCAAAATTTCAAAAAAATTACCAGGTGTGCTTGATATAAATGAAGTTGAGAAAATATTATCGATGCCCGACGTAAGTGACAAACTTGGATTGCGTGATAAAGCTATACTAGAATTATTTTATGCTTGCGGTACCCGAGTATCAGAATTATTAAATCTAAAAGTAAATGATCTTTTTTTTGATGATGAAGTAATAAGAGTTTTTGGTAAGGGAAGCAAAGAAAGACTTATTCCCATTGGTTCAAGTGCAGTTAAGTGGATAAATGAATATTTGTTAAAAAGCAGACCATTGTTAATGAAAAAAATTAGAAGTGAAAATTATTTGTTTCTAAATTCACGAAGTTCAAAACTTTCTCGGATGGGAATCTGGAAAATTATTGACAGGTATGTTCAGGAAGCAAATATTAGCAAAGATGTTCATCCACACACATTCCGGCATTCTTTTGCTACTCATTTAATTGAAGGTGGAGCAGATTTAAGAGCAGTTCAGGAAATGCTTGGCCACGCGGATATTTCAACAACTCAAATTTACACTCATATTGATCGCGATTATATAAAACAAGTTCACAAACAATATCATCCAAGAGGTTGATATGATGAAACATAAATTCCTGATAATTGTTTTGCTTTCGTTTTTCCTTGTTTTAATGTTTAATTATTGCAGTGATCAACAAGATGAAAATGCAGATAGTGAAAATCTTTCAAATGAAATAAAAAACGCAACTCCTCGAAAATTTACTGGTTTTTATTTTGTTGGACTCCATTCAGGCGTTACTTCTATACTTAGATATGATTATGAAAAAGATAAAGTGAAATTATTTTGGCATTCTAGAGATGAAAGAGTTATTGACTTGCTAATTGCACCGGACTATAAATCCGGATTTTTTATAACTAAAAGAAAACAAAGATTAAAGTCATCACTACCAGCAATAGAAAGAGGAAAGCTGTATAGAATTGATTTTGAATTGAATAAAGCTGAATCAATAACTCAGTTAGTTGAGGGAATACAGGTAATTCCGTTTTGGATAGATAATGACAGATTTACATTGGTAATTAATTCAATTGATAAAACTATAGCATCATATATTAATAAAAACACACAAGTCTATAATCGATTTGGTAAGCTATTATCAGACAACACGGAAATATTTGATATTACGAAGGATGGATATCCTGTAACAAAACTTCCACAGCTAAATTTAAAATCACAAAATGAAATGTTTACTATTGTTGAAAAAAACGATTCTGTTTTTATTAAAAACACGAAATCAAAAAAAGAAATTAAAACCCGATTTAAGAGTAAAAAGATTTTACAAATAAACTGGGCAGAAAATAATAAACACCTGCTAATGCTAATGATTCCAAAATCTAACGTGCAGTTAGAAGTGGAGAATCTAAAACCTATATTAGCTGTATTTGATCTACAATTAAAGAAGACAGTTAAAATTTTTGATAATGTTAGCTTTAAAAACTTTGTGCTAATTGGTGATTTTCTGATATTTGATAAGGGTATTGGAAGAGATTCAGAAATAGAAATAGTTAAACTTGAATCATTAAATAAATTTAAAACAATAAAGTTAAATGGCGGCTGTAGTCTAAGAAGTCTTTAACACAAATCAAGATAAAATTGAATTCATACTATAGAATATTAACATATACAAAACCATACTGGCGGCACATATTATTGACATTTGTGT
Organism: Ignavibacteriaceae bacterium; assembly: GCA_049291095.1. Lineage (GTDB taxonomy): Bacteria > Bacteroidota > Ignavibacteria > Ignavibacteriales > Ignavibacteriaceae > IGN3. The sequence continues at coordinate 129,976 of JBATOT010000060.1, forward strand.
TTACTGTTTTATTTGCTGTCTTAAATGGAGTCTCAGTTTACCTTACCATTCCGTTACTAGATACACTGTTTCAAGAGTCTGCCACAAAACAGGTAACAGAACAATCGAGTAACGTTGATAAAGCAAATAGTATATTGCCGGATTGGATTGTGGGAATAAAAGATGATCTTGTAACTTCTTTTAATAATTTTGTTTTAGGCGGGGATAAACCTGAAGTTCTAATAAAAATCTGTGTTTTAATTTTAATAGCATTTCTGCTTAAAAATCTTTTTGGATATGTTCAGGGCTATTTTATGGCTTATGTAGAGTATGCTTCAATGAAGGATTTACGAGATGATGCATACAAACATTTACATAAACTTCCAATTGGTTACTTTAAATCCGAAAGAGTTGGAAATCTAATTTCAAGATTTACAAATGATGTGAACATAATTCAACTAAGTATTTCCACTACATTTTCAAATCTTATTAAAGAACCTCTTACAATAATTGTCTTTCTTAGTATTTCAATTAGCATTAGCTGGCAGCTTTCTCTTTTTGCTTTTGTGATAGTTCCGTTTGCCAGTCTAATAATAGCATGGATAGGGAACAAGCTAAAAAAACAAACTATCATTCTTCAAACAAAACTAGCTGATATAACCAGCATTTTACAAGAAACAATATCAGGAGTTAAAATTGTAAAAGCATTTGGAATGGAACGTTTCGAGAATCAAAGATTTATGACCGAAACTAAAAACTATTTTAAATTGGTGTTGAAAACGGTTAGAACAAGAAATTTATCATCTCCCATCACTGAGATACTAAGCGTTATTATTGGAGTTGTAATAATTTATTATGGCGGCATTCTTGTGCTTGTTGATGGAACGTTAAATGCCAGCCAGTTTTTAGGATTTTTATTTGCAATCTTTCAAATGATGCCTCCAATTAAGGAACTTGGTAGTGTTAATAATCGAATTCAGGAGGCAAGTGCGGCGGCTGATAGAATTTTTGATATAATGAATATTGAACCGCATATAAAAAATATTCCTGATGCTATTGATTTGAAAGAGTTTAATTATAGTATTGTTTTCAAAGATGTTTCATTTACTTATGATGATTCGGAAATTACTGTCCTGGATAATATTAATTTTTCAGTAAAACGTGGAGAAATTATTGCACTTGTTGGTCCGAGCGGTGGGGGAAAATCTACACTTGCGGATTTAATTCCAAGGTTTTATGATCCAACTAATGGCAGTATTGTTATTGATGGTAAAAATATTAAAGAAGTTACAATAGAATCTTTACGTGCTAAAATGGGAATTGTTACACAGGAAACATTTTTATTTAATACAACTATAGCAGAAAATATTGCGTATGGTTTAGTAGACTTTCCAATAGACAAAATTATTGAAGCTGCAAAAACTGCTAACGCTCATAATTTTATTTCAGAGATGCCGCAAGGGTACAATACAATTATCGGCGAACGCGGAGTTAAACTTTCTGGTGGTCAAAGACAAAGACTCACAATTGCAAGAGCACTACTCAAAAATCCGGAGATAATGATTTTTGATGAAGCAACATCAGCGTTGGATAATGAATCTGAAATTCTTGTTCAAGAAGCAATCGAAAGGCTAATGTTGAATCGAACTACATTCGTAATCGCACATCGATTAAGCACAATTAGAAATGCAACAAATATTTTGGTTATTGATAGAGGACGTATTATTCAGCAAGGCACGCATGACAAATTAATTGCTGATGAAAAAGGTCTTTATAAAAAGCTTTATGAAATGCAATTCAGAGATAATGATGTTTGAAAAGAAAAACACAATTCTAAAGTTTATTGATTCTGCAATTTTCATTTTTATAGTTATCTTTCTTTTAAGTTTAAGCAATTCGATATTTGTAAATCAGATTGGATATTATGGTGCACTGATTTTAATAGTAATTAAAGCGGCAATATCAAAGCAAAATCCATTTGTTAAAACAGGATTAGAGTTTGCACTTGTTTGGTATATCTTAGCAGAAATATTATCAACTGTTTTATCGTCAAATCCGGCTGCATCGTTTCATAATCTTTTAAAGCACGTCTTGCTGATTCCAGTTATTTATGTTTTGATTTCTTCTACAAATAGTTTTAAGGACGCAAAAACATTTTTTAATATTTATATTGGAGCAACTTTAATTACTGTTTTAATATATCTATACTTTTCATTTCAGCACTATTTAAATAATTTGTATGGCTTAACTGAGTCCGGTCCATCTATCTTTCAGTATCCAATTACAGCAAGTGAAATATTAAGTTTTACGGTAATATTTTTATTTGCATTCCTCGTAAATGAAAAAACCTCAATTAAAAATAAAATACTGTTATTAATCGGATTTAGTTTGTCCTTACTTGCACTTTTATCAACTTATAAAAGAACAGGATGGATGGGTGCGGCATTTGGAATGGTGATTATTTTAATAATGAGGAAACAATGGAAGCTGCTTGCTGCGGGAATAGCATTTATTGTGATCTTCATTATAACTCAAAAAAATATTAGCGAAGTTATTGTTTATAATATTGAGCCGGAGCCTATTACTAAGCATTCAAGTTTAACAACGGAAGGTAAAGCTTATGATGTTTATCCATTGCAAAATCAACTGGTAATAGCTGACTACAATTACGGATTAAAGGTAATTACAAATGATTCTATCAATCAGAATATTTCATTTCCTTCTGCTGCAATTAGTTTCAATCATTGGAGGGATGATTATTATTTAGCCGGTTTATCTGATACAAGATTTATTTTGCTTCGAAAAAACAAAAATACTTTTGAAAAAATAACTGAATTATTTTCCCCCGGTTTTACATATTCGCAAACTGTTAAAAACCAATATTTTTATGTGCTCGATAAAGACAGTGGGCTTACAGTTTTTACTAACCCAAATAATCTAAGTGAAAGATTCAGAAAAACTAATATACCTTCATTTACAAATGTTTATGTTGATTCTAATATTATTCTATTAGCAGAAGCAAGTAAAGGATTTGCAGTCTATTCTATAAAAAACGGATTGCCAACAGATAGTATAATCGTTAAAGACTCAACAGTAATTTCGTTTTTCTTTTATGCATCTCCATATATATTTACAGAGACCAAGAACGGATTAAAAGTTTTTAAAATTTATCAAAACCAACTTCAAAAAATTCAAAACTTTCCTGATGTTAAAAACATTTATCAAATGAAATCTGATAATGATACTTTTGCCGCTATAAGTACAAATGAAAATCTATATTTAATAGATAAAAGTATTTATGACATTTTTTCAATTAAGCAAAAGATAAATTTAGGTTACACCCCGAAATCAATTCGATTGGAAGAGAATAAATTATATATCACTCATGTAGAAAGTAAGCAAAGCAGGTTACTTGGTATTTTCGATCCATATCATCCTTCCAATGCAGGCCGACTAGCTTTTTGGAGAGCTGGAATAGAGATGTTTAAAGATTATCCAATTTTTGGTGTGGGTGATATTGATTTGCAAATTCTCTATAAGCAATACAAGAGACCCTTTGATAAGGAAATTCAAGGACATTTACATAACAATTTTTTTCACATTCTCGCAACTCTTGGTTTGTTTGGTTTGCTTTCGGTGATTTATTTATTCGTTAAAATTATTCTAATTGATTTCAATATATATAAACAAGTTAAAGATCAACAATTCGTCTCATCATACGCACTAGGAACTATTGCTGCGTTTTGCGGATTTTTAATTTCAGGTTTAACTGAATTGAATTTTTGGGATCACGAAATTGCAACTTTGATCTGGTTTACTTTTGGATTGAATATTGCATTTTTCAAATCAATCAAACCTGAAATAAAAATTCATTAAAAAAAGTACCTTACTCCTATTCCTCCATTAAAGGAAAAATCTGTTTCCGGTATAATATCAAGCAACGGAGCAATTTCTAAAAACACATCAATGGGTGAATTTCTTGGAACCCACACAAGTCCAACATCAAATCTAAAACCTAATCTTGAATCACCTTTATCTACAAGTTTTAATCTTGCACCTGGCCCATAATATAAAGCAATATTTTCTGATGTATTAAATAGATCTTTTGAGTGAAATAAATAATCTGCGTGTAAATGCATTCGGCTATTATTTTCAAAGGAATATCCAAGACCAAAATCGAACGCTGTTGAAGAGGAAGTCCAATATTTAGCGCTAATTCCCGTTGGTTGACCAACGATGATTCCTAATCCAAACCCATTGGATTGTGCAGATGATAAGCTTGAAATGATAAGCATTAATAATATTGACCTTATAATTGTGGTTTTCATTTAGCATCCTTTTTTATATTTGTAAATTGCGCGCAAAGCTAATAATTACAATCAAAGATTAAAATGCAAAAGTTTGGAATAGGAAACTGCTTTAATTAATTTTTACAAAACAATTGTTCAAATAATGGAAATGCTAATAGAATGAGTAATATTAATTCTCAAATAGTTTATTCAAAAGTAAAAGAAAATTCAATAAAATTTAATTCAACGAATGAAGTTGCAATAGTTCTTGCCGCAGGTCACGGTAAAAGAATTAAATCTCAGACTTCAAAAATGTTACATAAAATTTGGGAAATTCCGACTGTAGAGAGAGTTTACAATGCTTGTAAGCTTGGAATCGAAAATATTAATTCTGTTATAGTAGTTGGAATAAAAGCACTTGATGTTATGGATGTGATTGGAAAACGTGAATCGAACAAGTTCGCATTCCAGGAACATCAAAATGGAACCGGGCATGCTGTGCAGGTTGCTTTAAAAGAAATTGAAAGTGAGTTTAAAGATGGAATTGTTTATGTGCTTCCCGGTGATATGGGTTTACTTGATGATGAATCGATGAAACAATTTAGAAATGATTTTATCTCTTCTAAAAATGATATGATGGTATTAACTGGTATTTATGAAGGCAGTGATTCATTACAAAATTCTTATGGTAGAATAATAAGAACAAAAGATGAAAGTGGTAACACAAATGGAAACGTTATCCAGATAATGGAGTTTAAAGATATTTTAGCTTTGCCAGATGATAAGCCTTATCAATTATCATACAGAAATAAAACTTATTCTTATACAAGACAAGAGTTAATTGATACTAAAGAATTTAATTCCGGGGTTTATGCTTTTGATTACAAAAAACTTGTTGAGTTGATTAATAATATCTCCAGTAACAATGCACAGAATGAAATCTATATAACAGATTTAATTGCTCTGTTTAATCAAAAGGGATATTCTGTCGGGGCTGTAAGTCCTAAAGAGCAATACGTTGTAATGGGATTTAATGATAAATCTGTGTTAAAGGAGATGGATGAAATTGCACGAAGAAATGTATATGAAAGATTAAAAAATATTATACAAATTGATGATCCTGATGATTTTTTTATACACGATTCTGTTGTAAATGATTTAATTGAAATGGATAAAAAAGGAATTCCACTTGATATTAAGATTGGTAAAGGCGCTTACATTGGTGATGGTATAAAACTAAATTACAATATTGAAATTGGAAGAGCAGCCTACGTAAACGGAAATATAATTTTTGGAAAGAACATAAAAATCTGGCGCATTGTTCACTTATCAACTTTTCCAAATCAAACTTTAACTGTTGAAGATAATGTTAAAATTCTTTGGGGTGATATTATAAAAGGAAATATTGTAATCGGAGAAAACTCAATAATTGAATCAAGTGTTAACTTAACAGGCAGTGATGAGTTTCCACTTCGAATCGGAAAAAATGTTTTGATAAAAGGAACAAGTTATTTATTTGGTTCAATAGTTGAAGATAATGTTATCGTAGAACACAGCGTGTTAATTAAGAAAAAAGTAAAGGCTGAAAAAGATAAAAACGGAAATGTTAAAACCATAAGATTTTTTATTCCCGAAACAGAAGGTAAAGATTTGTTAAGCGATATTTAAAACAAAAAAGCTCTTCAAACGAAGAGCTTTTTTAATATCCAATAATTAAAGAACTTATTTTGCAGTAATAACTTTGTTAAGATGTTTTGTTATTGCTGACTTTTTTCTTGCTGCAGTATTTTTATGTAATCTGCCCTTTGAAGTTCCTTTATCAATAACAGAAATAGCTTCTTTGTATAATACTTCTAACTCTTCTTTTTTATCTGTAGCTAATGTTTTCTTAATAACAGTTTTAATTTTAGAGTCAGTCATTTTATTAACTGCTTTTTTTCTCTCAGAGGATCTAATTCTCTTCTTTGCGGATTTATGATGAGCCATTTACAAAAAACCTTATATATTAGTTAAAAAATGTGAGCCAAATATAGGTAATGCCTCGTTTGATGTCAAACTTAGCTTTAGTAACTTTGCCCACTAAATATTTAGAAAATGAGTTAAAATCAAGCTTTTTATGCTTAAGGTCAATGAAATATACTTTTCGGTTCAGGGAGAGAGTACATATGCCGGTTTGCCGTGTGTCTTTGTTCGTCTAACTTTTTGCAACTTAAGATGTACATATTGCGATACAGAATACGCGTTTTACGATGGAAAAGATCTGACTATTCCGGAAATAGTTGAAGAAATCAGGAAATATGATTGCAAACTTGTCGAGATTACCGGCGGAGAACCATTAGTCCAGATGGATGAATGTTTACTTTTAATGAAACAACTTTGTGATGATGGATTTGAGGTTTTAATTGAAACAGGTGGAAGCTTATCAATAAAAGATATCGATTCGCGGGTTAATGTTATTATGGATTTAAAATGTCCATCAAGTGGAATGGAAAAGAAAAATCTTTACGAAAATATTGATTATTTAAAACCTGTTGATGAATTAAAATTTGTAATCGGGTACAGAGAAGATTACGATTGGACTGTTGATGTTTTGAAAAGATATGAGTTAGAGAATAAATGTAAGATTTTATTTTCAGTCGTGTTTGGAAAACTTGATCCTGTTCAGTTAGTAAACTGGATTTTAGAAGATAAATTAAATGTTAGATTTCAACTTCAGATGCACAAATTTATTTGGCATCCTGAAACAAAAGGTGTGTAATGAAAATAGCTAAAGAATTTAGATGGGAAATGGGACATAGACTGCCGGAACATTTTGGTTTGTGTAAAAATATTCATGGGCACTCATATAAAATGATTGTTGAGTTTGAAGGTGAACTGGACCAAAATCAAATGGTGATCGATTATTACGATGTTGAAAGGATTATCAATCCGGTAATAGAAAAACTTGATCATTCTTTTATGGTAAATATTAATGATTTAGTAGTTTTGGAATTTTTAGAAAAGATGAATTCTAAAAAAGTTGTTGTTGATTTCAATTCTACAGCAGAAAATATTTGTCTTTATCTCTTAAATGAAATTAAAAAATGTGAATTACCACAAAATATTTCATCTGTAAAAGTAAGAGTTTATGAAACACAGTTTGATTATGCAGAAGAAACAGCGAGACTAAGTTGAGAGGAAAGAAATTTAATCCTAAAGATAGATTTAAAAATAAACCCGGAAACAAAACTAAACGAGAGTATTTTACTTCTGATAAACGCAAACCAATACACCTTGTTTTTAATCGGTTTAAAATTTTTATTGAGTACGAAGGCACACGATATTCCGGATGGCAAAGACAGGAAAACGCAAAAACAATTCAAGGTTCAATAGTTCAGGCAGCAAAAGAAATTTTTGGAGATGATTATTTGGATTTTCAAGGATCAGGCCGCACAGATAGCGGTGTGCATGCACTCTGCCAGGTTGCTCATCTTGATGTTAAAACTGTTTTGGCTCCGGAAATAATTAAAATGAAACTGAATGATCTTCTTCCTCATGATATTTGCATTCTGGAGATTGAAAAAACAAGTAAAGAATTTCACGCAAGACACGATGCAAAATCAAGAAGCTATATTTACCAGATTTCAAGAAGAAGAACTGCTTTTGGTAAAAACTTTGTTTGGTGGATTAAAGACAAATTAGATTTTAAGAAAATGGAATCTGCTGCAAAGTATTTTGTTGGAATGAATAACTTTGCCTCGTTTTCTGATGATGATCCTGAAGATAAATCAACAAAAGTTTTAATTGATGATATTCAGATTAAAGAAGAAGGCGATTTAATTCTTATAAGAATTATTGGATCTCATTTCATCTGGAAAATGGTGAGAAGAATTGTTGGGATATTATCAGAAGTTGGTCGTGGAAGAAAATCTGAAAAAGATATTTTGTTTTATTTAAGTAACAAAACAAATGAACCTGCTAAATTCACAGCGCCACCTTCAGGATTGTTTTTAGAGAAAGTAACCTATAAAGGGGAATCTATTGCTGAAGAACTTTCCTCATTAATTAAAATCTAAATTGTTGACTGTGGACTGAAGACTGAGAACTCTTTTATCCAATCATCTTTTTGAGTTTATGAATTTCATCTCGCAAATTGGCTGCCTTTTCAAACTCTAAATCTTTTGCAGCCTTGTGCATTTCTTCTGTCAACTGATCAACTAAATCTTCTTTTTGTTCCTTATCCATATACTTAAGAATTGGTTCGGCAACTTTGGAAAAACCATAACTTTCTTTTTCTTCTTTCTTGCGTATATCTGCAATTGAAGTAGATGACATAATATCTTCCATAGATTTATAAATTGTTGCGGGCACAATTCCATTCTTCTCATTATATTCTGTTTGGAGCTTTCGTCTTCGGTTTGTCTCGGTAATAGTTTTACGCATTGACTCAGTGATTTTATCAGCGTACATAATTACTCTGCCGTTAACATTTCGAGCAGTTCTGCCAGCAGTTTGCATAAGAGATCTTTCACTTCGCAAAAATCCTTCTTTATCGGCATCGATAATCGCAACAAGAGATACTTCAGGTAAATCCAAACCTTCTCTTAAAAGATTTACACCAACCAGAACATCAAACTCACCAAGACGCAAATCTCTAAGTATCTCAACTCGTTCAAGTGAATCGATATCACTGTGAATGTATCGTACTTTAATTCCAATCTTATCTAAATAATCAGAAAGATCTTCAGCCATTTTTTTTGTTAATGTGGTTACAAGTGTGCGTTCTTTTATCTCAACTTTTTTTCTGATCTCACCAATCAAATCATCAATCTGTCCTTTTATCGGACGCACTTCAATTTCAGGATCGAGCAAACCAGTTGGACGAATTATTTGTTCTACAATAACTCCGCTGCTCAATTCAAGTTCATAGTCCGCGGGAGTAGCACTTACAAAAACTACTTGATTCAACATTCCCATAAACTCTTCATATTTCATTGGGCGATTATCTAACGCAGAAGGAAGGCGAAATCCAAAATCTACAAGTGTTTGTTTACGACTTCTATCACCAAGATACATCCCGCGAATTTGAGGAATAGTAACGTGTGATTCATCTATGATTAAAAGAAAATCATCAGGAAAATAATCAAACAAATTTGATGGACGTGAATTTGCTTCACGTAAATCCATGTGGCGGGAATAATTTTCGATTCCTGAACAATAACCAATTTCCTTCATCATTTCGATATCAAACTTAGTACGTTGTTCTAATCTTTGTGCTTCTAAATATTTTTCTTCTTTGCGAAGAATATCCAATCTTTCGGACAGTTCCTGCTCAATATTGTAAATGGCTTTTTGCATTTTACCACGATCAGTAACAAAATATTTCGCCGGATAGATCGGAACAGAATCAACTTCCTTTATAATTTTTCCGGAAACAGAATCAATAATAGAAATCTTTTCAACATCACTATCCCAAAATTCAACGCGCACAGCTTCTTCATTTTGATATGCAGGAATAATTTCCACAACATCGCCACGTGCACGGAATGTTCCGCGATTAAACTCAACATCGTTCCTTACAAAGTATATATCAATTAAATCGCGCAAGAATTTTTTACGATCAAGCTTTTCTCCTTTTTTGATAAAGATAATTTGTTTTGCATATTCATCAGGCGCACCGATACCATAAATACAACTGACACTGGCAATAACAATTACATCACTTCTTCCTTCAATTAAAGATGTTGTTGCTTTTAATCTAAGTCGATCAATTTCTTCATTAACAGAAAAATCTTTTTCGATAAAAACATCGCGAGAAACAACATAAGCTTCTGGTTGATAGTAATCATAATAGCTGATAAAAAATTCTACAGCATTGTTTGGGAAAAATGATTTAAATTCGGAGTAAAGTTGTGCTGCAAGTGTTTTGTTATGTGATATTATTAATGTTGGTTTATTTGTTTGTGCAATTAAATTTGAAATAGTAAAAGTTTTTCCACTGCCTGTAACACCAAGCAGGGTTTGAAACTTATCTCCACGATTTACACCTTCAACAAGCTGTTTAATAGCTTCCGGTTGATCGCCGGATGGTTTATAACTTGAGACAAGTTCAAAGTTTTTCATAGACTTAATTATTCTAACTCAACAGCATGTGTATGAAAACTCTCACCACTTAAATGACCTTTTAGTACTATAACCTCAGCTTGCTCAAATCCGGCTGGCAAAGTTACATGTCCGTTTACCATCATTATTTTCCCATTTTTATCAGATGCATAAAATACTACATCTTCACCTTGGGTTGTTACTCCGCGATCAACAACAAGTTGTACACGAATATCTTTAACCGCAGTATTGTTCGGATCAAAATCATCAAATGATCCAAGTCCGCTTTTGGCGAAGTAAAATTTGTAGATTATAAAGACTACGAGTAGTAGTAATAAAGGCAAAATAAGTTTTTGTAATATCTTCATTTCTTTTCTTTGTTGTGATTAAATTGTGGGCAAAGTTAACAAAAATTGTTTTTACTATTCAACATATTTTAAGGTTTGATTTTTATGAACGATAAAAAATTATGGATAATTATTTCAGCTATATCAGGGTTTACTGCCGTTGCAATAGGAGCTTTTGGTGCACACGGTTTACGTGAAAAACTTTCGGAACAAATGCTGGAAGTATATAAAACAGGAGTTTTGTATCAGCTAATTCATTCAGTTGTTTTATTAGCTTTATCATTAAATACAATCATCAAAATAAAACTGCCATCTATATTTTTTCTTCTTGGAATTATTTTATTTTCGTTTTCACTTTATATCTACTCAACATCCGGAATACGAACATTTGCAATGATAACTCCAGTTGGAGGATTTTGTTTTTTGATTGGCTGGCTGTTGATTATTTATCAAGCAATAAGATTAAAGTAAACGCAATTCACCACTAAGACACACTTAGATAAGCTATTTAATTGCCCTAAGTTTAAAGTAAACTTCTTCGGGAGAAAAAATTCCGGAGAAAAATCTTTCGTACATAACCGGTTCTATATTTACAATAAAATCCATCCACTTCAGTACAGAAAAATGTGATGTAATGAATTTCTTTTCTAGAACTTCAAACTGTGCGCCAGTTTCATAGTTTGTTCTATGATTTAATTTCCACTTCTCATAAAATTTTAATTTACGATTACCAATGTATTCGTAGTTATCAAACGTACGAATTGAAAAAGGAATTTTATGATCGGGATCGCCAAAGTATTTTGTATTAAGAAAAAATGGGGCATATACAATCATCATTCCATTTGGTTTTAAGATTCTATAAAGTTCAGTTATAGTTTTATTAAAATTCTCGATATGTTCAAGTACGTGTGAAGCATAAATCTCATCAAAATGATTATCGGGAAAAGGATAAGGAAAAGTATTTATATCGTGAATCTGGTTTCCGCCATAATCCACAATATCAAGATTTACGTATCCATCTTTTAAATCTTTACCGCAGCCTAAGTTAAGTTTTATCATATCATTCTTGTTTTGTTGATATACAAATTTAAGGGAATGAGAACAAATAATTCTGTTTAAAATAAAAAAAGCGGCACAAAAAGTGCCGCTAGATTAAATTTATGATAAATATTAATCAATAATTTCTATCAATGCACTAGCAACTGTTTTGCCTCTATCATCAAGTAAAAATACTCTATAGAAACCAGGATCTTCAAATTTCATATCACTTTCATCGTTCTTTTCGAAGTAAACATATTTCATATCCGGCTCAATTACATAATCAAATTTTTTGTAATACTCAAAGGTTTTAGATCTTGTGTTGTACTTATCAAATTGAATTGCAACATCTTCCAGATCCAAAGCGTAGTCACATTTTACCATTACTGTTAGGTAACCGGTTGTAAATCTATCGCTAACTCCAACTTCGCCATTGTTGCCGTACTTTTCGCAAAAGTAGAGCACAGGTTCATTTTGAGCATAAACAGTATTACTAACCCCAAAAACAAGTGCGAACAAAACTGCAAAAAGCACCAACGATTTTTTCATATATAGCTCCTTATTTGATTGAATATGGCCTTAATTGCATAAAGAATTATGCCAATATGTTTTTAGAAAATCTATTCAAATTTTAATGATTCATTAAATAATTTTAATGGATTTGACTTTTGTTGAGACAAAAGATTTAAGTACAAGTAAAAATGATAAAACAAAAATTACTTATCAATCAGTCAAATGCAGTATTTTAGTTATAGTAAAATTGTATTTTTAATCATTAAATAAAAGAGTTAGCAGAAAGTATTTTTTATCTTGGATAGCAAAAGTTTAGATCATAAAATAAATATTTGTTTATGGTGCGGGCAGCCGAGTCGTATAATATGGGTTCACGGACATGGACAATGTTCAGTTTGCGGATACAATGTAGACGAATGTTGCCGAGGTGAAATTTGTGACCAGCCAGATCTAGATAATGATGTTAAAAAGGATGAGGAATAAGAAAGTAAAATTTTGGAAAATAAAATAAAACATTACTGTTTTGATATGGATGGTACTTTAGTAGATTCCAACAAAACAATTTATAACTCAACAATATACACACTTACAAAACTCAATATTGAACATAATATAAAAGAAGAAGAGTTCAACGGTAAGATCGGTCAGCATTTTGTAGATATTTTTAATGCTTTTAATATTGATGTTCCAGACTTTGATGAATTTTTGTTTATTTATAAAAAAAATTATATGGATCAGATGGAGCACTCTAAGCTTTATGGTGGAGTTGTAAACGTTCTAAATGAATTAAAAAATCAAGGGAATCAAGTGTCTTTGTTAACCACAAAAGCACAAGATCAAACAGATAAAATCATAGATTACTTTAATCTAAGAGGTTATTTTGATTTGATTATGGGCAGAAGAGATGGCATTGCACACAAACCTTCACCAGAACCGTTAATCTCAATTTGTAATCAGCTAAATGTTGATGTTAATAACAGTATAATGATTGGTGATACTGAGCTTGATATTCAATGTGGAAAAAATGCTGGCAGCCTAACCTGTGGAGTTTTATATGGATATAGAACAAAAGAACTAATTGAAAAAGAAAATCCCGACTTTATAATAAAAACTTTGCTAGAGATTTTGACAATTAAAAATTAATAATAAAGGCACGATATCTCGTGCCTTTATAAAATAATAAGTTTTATATGCTTACACTATTTCATCAATAACATCTTTTTTGTTGATGTAAAATTATCAGCTTTAATAGTATAGAAATACACTCCAGATGTAAGATCTAGCGCGTCAAATTTTACTGAATGTTTTCCTGCTTCTACAAATCCATCAACAAGAGTTGCAACTTCAGATCCAAGAATGTTGTAAACCTTTAGAGTTACATTGCCGGATTTAGCTACAGAATAATTAATAACTGTGTTGGGATTAAACGGATTTGGATAATTCTGAGCAATTGAATATTCCTTTACAGTTTCAATATTTACTTCAACTGCGGTATAGATTTTTGATGATCCATCGTAATCAGTTTGCTTAAGTCTGTAATAAGATTTTCCTTCAACTGGATTTTTATCAACATAAGAGTATGCTGATTTTTCTGTTGTTGTTCCATTACCATTAACAAAATTTAGCTTGGTCCATTTACCATTGTTTACTCTTCTTTGTATTTCAAAGCCCATATTATTTGTTTCAGATGAAGTACTCCAGTTAAGCACAACTTCTTCATTCTGTATATTGGCAGTAAATGAATTTAATTCAACCGGCACAATACCATAAACAACAATACTAATATCATCAACAAACCATCCATCACCAGTGACTGAAACATCAGTTTTGAGTTCAAATTTAAGTTTAACCTGGTTTGAGTTGTAATTTGTTAAATCCATTACTTCGTTAACCCAGCTTGATCTTACACCATCATAAAGCGGTTCTCCGTTTGGTTGAAATGATCCGCTTCCTAAAGTTGTGAATGATCCGCTGAGTGGAGTAAATGTACTTCCATTATTTGTTGATACTTCTACTTGTCCATAATCATAACCAGATTCAATATCGTATTTTGTCCAGAATGATAATCGTGGATGTGCATTTGTTGACAAATCTATTGCATTTTTTAATGTCATTGTTACTGTTGCATCATCTGTATAGTCTCCATTTTTACTATCTGTAAAACTAGTAGGTGATGTATGAAAACTTAAATTGGTAGCTTCCCATTTGGGTGTGGTTGGTACAGATGTAACATTCCAAAGTAAAAGTGGATCGTTAGTTGTATCTGCAAAAACCATTATTGGCGTTCCAGTAATAAAGCTTAAAGTATCTGTGAACATTGGTGTACCTGATGTAGATATAGTAAGCAGCATTTTAACGTTAATATCTGCAGGCATAGTGCTGCCAATTGTAAAAGATAAATTCTGGTTATTAGTCACTGTAGTACGAGCCGGGATGTAACCTATATTTAGAGAACCAGAAGTTACTGTAACCAATGAATTATCAGAACTTAGTGAAATAGAAATATTTGATGCGTCGCTTAATCCTTTATTTTTCAAATTAGGTATTATTAAATCAACATTATCTCCGGGATTAAAAAACTGCTGTGAGAAATAAGGATTAATTGCAGTTACATAATCACCAGCAACGTATGCGTAATATAGATTTGGCAAAACATTTTCTATGGCTAATGGAAATATTTCCGGCTGACTTGGCCAAAAACCTGTACTGCCAACTTCAGGTGTCATGGCAAATATTTTACCATGATTTACAACAGTGTCTCCATCATAAAAATAATCATCACTATTACCACGCGTACTATATCCAACTGTTTGCTGATCGGTGCCATATGTATATCCGTTATATGCTGTCATATCACGTGCAAATTCACGAAAGATAGCTGAGTCTGGAGTTTCCTGCTCAAGAGCCCCGTATGGATAAATCAATAAGTTGCTATAAGTGTGATAGTTTAATGCATTTTTAAAATATCTTGTTGCCAGAAAATTTTTAAGGTGTGTTGTTTCAGGCTCAGAAAATGGAGCTGTTCCTCTGTATGTATCGCTTGAAGGAGTTGTACTGGAACCACCATTTGGTGCGTTCCAGTATGTATAAGGTCCGTAATTTCTGTTGAGATCTACTCCGTAACTTCCGCCGTTATTTTTACGATTTTTTCTCCACATTCCGCCACCTGAAGGATTTGTTGTTCGATTATACTCATAACCATCAGGATTTAAAACTGGAATAAAAAACAATTCTCTATTGTTTACTATATACTGAACAGAAGGATCAGAGTTATAATTTTCTAAAAGGTAGTACATAAAGTAAATCATCTGCATCATACTTTGGGGCTCACGTGCATGATGTAACGCCGTATAAAGTATTTCTGGTTCAGTTTCATCTGCATCAGGATTATCAGAAATCTTTACCATATAAATTGGTCTGTTTTCCACAGAATTTCCGATTGAAACTTTTGATGTTATTAAATTTGGGTAGAGTGATTTCATACTATCTATTTCAGAAATAACCTCAGCCAGCGTATAAAATCCTCCCATTGAGCCAAATCCAAAACCCTCAACACCAAAATTATCTTTACTGTTTTTAATAATTAATGATTTTTCTGATTCGGTTAGCTTTGGCATTTTTGAATAATGATCAAACCAATCTTCAATTAGTATTTCATAATTAAAGCTGGTCATTTGAAGTTTCTGAAAATCTTCATCATCAACAAAAACCACAATAGCATTGTCTTTGGTTACATGTGGATGATCAAATTCTAGTCCCGCATTTTGCAATGCTTGAATGTCCTGAAGATTCTGTGTATAGATTTTAACTTGTTTATAATTTTGCGGATATGCAGCTATTAAAAAAGTTGTAGAAAGAAACAGAGTTAAGATATATTTCATATTTTGCCTTTACAGAAAAATGATTTTTTACTTTAATAAATTACGAGTAATTATTTAAATACTTCATACTTTAGTTGATATCTAATAACTATAGTGACAAACAAGAGATTTTTGATTTATCAAATACTATGCTCTGAATTCTAAAAAAAAGGTTAAAATAATGAACAAAATTACAGTTTATGAAAAATCAACCTGTATAACTTGCAGAAAAGTAGCAAAAGCGTTCTCAGATCAAGGCATAAGCATTGAAAAGGTTGATTACTATACCAAACCATTTTCTAAATCTTTATTGCAATCCTTGCTTAATAAAATGAGCCTTAATCCTTCAGAGCTTTTACGTAAGAATGATGCAGCATATAAAAGACTTAAAAATAGTATTGATAAACTATCTGAAGATGAAATTCTTAAACTTATTATCGATATTCCAGACCTAATCCAAAGACCAATAGTTGAAAAAGGGAATAAAGCCATTCTTGCCAGACCGCCGGAAAGAATTAAAGAGATTTTATAATTACCATGGTAATAAGTAAAATTATTTAATTCACTTTAGTTTCTAGTCCACTTAATCATTCTCCAAATCTTACGATAATAATAGTTTAATAGGGGTGTACTTTTATTTCTATTTTGTTTTGTTTGATTATGAGACGTTAAAAATTTTTTACTATCGCAATAATTACAGGAAATATTAAGTAAATAAACTCAAAAGCGCACATAACTTAGTTTTTTAGTGCCCACCTAAGCCTATATAAAGTTGGCATAACTGTTGCCAAAAAATATCGGTTTAATTAGCTAATTCTGTATTCAGTAAAAGAAAACACTGTGACGAATATTATAAATAAAAGCATATCAGAAGTACTTCCTGATTTTTTTTCAGAAAAACAGGTTGATGAATTCATTTCAATTTATCAATCATCAGTTTCTCAATTCAAAAAGGAAGATACATTTCAGGAAATTAAACAGCTAGAATATAAAGTAGAAACTGGTTTGGGTTATAGATCCCAGATGGATCTTCTAATTACATTTTCAGGCTCTCAGCTCACCAGAGAAAAGTTTCTTTCGCTATTACTTTATTTAAGCCAGGTTTCAATTACAAATGGAGAATTTTTAGCTGCAGTTGAAATAAATGAAAAGATTATTTCGGTTGCCGCGGATGATAAAGATTTAATTGATCTTACCGCAAATGCTCATTTACTGGTTGGTGAGATTTACAGCAGACAAGCTAATTGGAACAGGAGTTTTGAATTTATCAGTAAAGCCTTGGGATTATTTGAATCAATAAATGATGTAAAAGGAATTGCAAAGTGTGAAAATCTTTTAGGAACTATTTACGGTGATTTTGGAGATGTTCAAAAAGCAATTGAAAACTTTGAATCAGCACTTTCAAAAACTGAAAATGATAAAAATTATTCTGATCTTGGAATGATTGAAATTAACCTTGGTGTTGTGAATAGCATTAAGGGTTTACATGATGAAGCTTTAGTTTACTTTAAGCGGGCTTTAATAAATTATGAAAAAGTTGGTGATAAAAAACGTATGGCAGAAATTCACCAGAACATTGGAATGGTTTATTCAAAAAAAGGTGATCATCGGTATGCAATTAATGAGTTTGATGAGAGCCTGGCATTATCGATAGAAACTAACTATTTACAAAGTATAGGTATCGTTTATTTAAGTAAAGCTTTTGCTTACTCAAAGTTAGAGGATTTTTCGTTGGCAAATGCTTTTGCAGATAAGTCTTTAGAGGTTGCTCACAAGTTAAATGATAAGCTAACGATTGCGGAAGTTTACAAGATTAAAGGGATTATCCAAAGAACGGTCAAAAATTTTATTCTTGCAGAAAATTATCTGCAAACTAGCTTACGCCTTAATAAAGAAACAAATAATCAACTTAATCAAGCAGAAACCTATCAGGAACTTGGATTGCTATACAAGGACATGGGCAAGGCTAAGGAAAGCAAAGAAAGTTTTGAACTTGCATTAGAATACTTTAAGAAAATTAATTCTGAAGCTGATATTAAACTTCTCGAAAATATTTTGTCTTCTAAATAAAAAATGCTTGCCCAATAGAGCAAGCATTTTATCAGAAATATTGTAAAAATCGTTATTCTCCGAATTTTAATCCTTCCAAACTATCAAGGCTGCCAAAGCTTGGTAATGCAATTGCGGTTACAATCATTCCAATTACAAAATAAACAATAATTGCAATTATAATAACCACAACTAAGTATCCAACTAACTTATCTTGTGGAGTATCTTTTACAATTTTTAATCCCAAGTACATTAAGTATAAAGAATACAAACCGAGTATACCTAAAATTCCAAGGATAGGAATAATCCCAAATATACCGGCAATCCAGGCTGCAGTATAAGAATAAACAGCAACCTTTAAAGATGCATCCATATTTTTTGTTGATCCGAATGATGGAGCCAAAGCATCGATGATAAATGCAATTAGATAAATTCCTGCTAAACTTAAAACGTAATAAACAACGGCGTATATAAGACCATTGGAAACAGGAACTTTATAAGAACCAAAAGGCCCCAAAGAAATTCCCACCAAAGATTGACCAATAAATGATGCAATAACAGGAATCAACGCAAGTATCATTGCATACTTCGTAAACAGATCCGCGGTAGAGGTTTGTTCATTCTTAATTACTTCCCATTCGGTTTTTGGTGTAACAAGAATATTTTTAGCACGTTCAACAAGATTCATATTTGTACTCCTATAGTTAGTTGTTAATGCGCTTTAGTTTGTGATCACTTTTATTCAACTCCAAAATCTTTCCAGCTTTCAAGCTTGCCAATATCTATCATATCAACAGCGGCTTTTATCTGATCCATAGTAACCTGATTACCATTTACTTCCACAACAAATCTTTTAGCAACAAGAATGCTTACTTCGCCGTATTTACCTTCGTTATCATATTTTTCAAATCCTTTATTACCCTTGTAAGTAAAAGTTTTTTCATAACCAGTTTCGGTTTCTTTATCAATATCAACCATATACCAGCCATAAGCTGCCAGCCCGGATAATCCGGAAATATTTCCAAGATCAGTTATGTTTATATCTAACGAAACGTTATTCTCTGCATCACCATAATCAGCATTTGCTTTAGAAATGTTCATCCCCATTGCAGCAACTTTTTCTCCTTCAATATTATTTCGCTTTAAAGTTCCAATAGTTTCTGGTAACAGTGCTTTCAATTCTCTAAAATCAACCGGGTTAACTTTTTTACCTTCATTCAGATTTTCAGAAACTTCTTTCATCTTATCTGCAAGATTTTCCAAATCATCTTTTTTGTTAACTAATTCATCTATTGGAGAATCTTTTTTTTCTCCGCAGCTAAAGAAGAGAGAAGAAGAAATAATAACATAGAGTAATAACAATCTTTTATTCATTGTGTCTCCTGATTAGTTTTAACAATATGCCCGATATGTTTACTGCACGGTGCAGTTTTGCTAGTTTACTAGTTTGAAACTTAAGAAAAATAGTTTAGCAGCACAATAGTTGCCGCACATCTTTTTAATTTCTTAATGATCAATAATTAACTTTTATAAATATGGTAATCATTTTATACTTTGTTGTTAAATTTAATCTGCAAATAAAAAAAATAAGCAAAGGAAGCTGAAAATGGTTAGTAAAGAATTACTTGACATATTGTGTTGCCCGGAAACAAAAGCTGATCTTGTTCTTGATGGCAACGCATTAGTTTCTGTTGATAAAGCAACAAGACGACGTTACAGAATTGAGGATGATATTCCTATTATGCTTGTGGAAGAATCTGAACAGCTTGGATTGGAAGAATGGACATTGATTATGAAGAAACATGGTAAGACTGTATAATTATTTGTAAAATATTTTCTAAATCTACATAACCGGAATTTTATTTTTATGGATCCTATAAACATTATTATCGGCTTAAATTTAATTGCTACTTTCGGGGCTAACATTGGAGCCGCTAAAACAGGAATTAAGGATAAAGTCGGAGTTTTTAAGGATAAACCAAAAACTTATCTTCAGACATTACCACTTATTTTATCCACAGTTACACTCGTTATTTTAATAATCAGTCTTTTCCGGATTGGAACCTTAGAATACAAAGATGATTATCAATTATTAAGAATTGTTGGATTAGTTTTTTATTTGATATTTAGTTGGATCCAGATTTGGGCAACAAAAGTTTTAGGCGATAATTATTCCCAGGATATTGCAATTAAAAAAGATCACAAACTTATTACTTCGGGGCCATTTAAAATTATTCGTCATCCTCAATATCTTTCTCAGTTCTTGCTGGATTTAGGTGCTGCTGCGGCAACACTTAGTTTTATACTGGCGCCAATAGCTTTGATACAAATTCCATTTTTATTTATGCGCGCTTCTTTAGAAGATAAAATACTTGAAAAACACTTTGGAGAAAATTTTAGAAATTATAAAAAGCAAAGTGGAATGATTTTCCCTTTTATTGGTTAGAGTAATTTTTTAATGAAATCTTATCTAATACTTTTATTCATAACATTTTTTCTTGCCGCATCTTTTGCGCAAGATGGAAATAATGTTCTTGTTGTAACAAATGATGGAACTAAAAACATACCGGCTTATGTACGAGAAGGAACGATTTATTTTTCACTTAAGGATTTTGCCGATGTAATTGGTGTAAATTACTTTTATAACGAAGACGCACAGAAAATTGAAGTAAAGTTTGATAAGTATTCGATTAAAGCTTCTGCAAAAAACCCATTTCTTGTTTTAAATGAAAGGAATGGTGAAAAACAAACAGTTATTCAGCTTCCTACCTCAACATATCTAATAAATAAAAAAGTTTTTGTACCGCTTAAGTACAGTTTAAAAACAATAGGAACAGCTTACGGCAAAGATTTAACTTTTGAATCTCCTAATAAAATTATAATTGGAAAAGTTAAAGAAGAGATTAAAGATCCAACTGAAGAAGGCACAAGTGAGTTTAATATAACCGGAATTATTCTTAACGAAAAAGCTAATGGAACTTTAATTACTGTAAAATCAAATAAACGAATTCCATCTTACCACAGCGGATTTAAAAATAATATTCTTACTCTTACTTTTAGAAAAGTTAATGTGGATGTTGAAAAAGTTAAGTTTACCGGAACTGATGGTGTTGTAAAAAAGATTGAAGCAAAAAATGTTGGTGTTGATGCAGTGATTGAAATTGCTGTTGGAAAAGAATACACTACCAACGAGGTTATGAATATTGAAAACAGTAATAACATTCAAATTACAATACATAATAAACTGTTTAAGAATAATAGCAATGGAAACAAACTTAAAGACAAATGGGAGTTTGATGTAATTGTTATTGATGCCGGGCACGGCGGACAGGATGCCGGCGCTATTGGGGTAAATGGCGTTAAAGAAAAGGATGTTAATCTTTCAATAGCACTAAAGCTTGGCAAGCTAATAGAAGAAAATATGAAAGATGTAAAAGTTGTTTATACAAGAAAGACAGATAAATTTGTTGATCTTTACAAACGCGGAAAAATTGCAAATGAAAATAATGGAAAACTTTTTATTTCAATCCATTGTAACTCAGTACCCAAAAAGCCAAGTGATGCAAATGGTTTTGAAGTTTACCTGCTTCGTCCCGGAAGAACCAAAGAGGCAATTTCTATTGCAGAGTTTGAGAACAGTGTAATTCAGTATGAAGAAAACCCTAATCGTTATGAAAAACTAACTGATGAAAATTTTATTCTTGTTAGTATGGCTCACTCATCTTATATGAAGTACTCAGAAAAATTTGCTGAGTTTTTACATAAAGAATTTGATAAACACCCAAACCTTAATTCCCGCGGAGTTAAGCAAGCTGGATTTTATGTTCTTGTTGGGGCATCTATGCCAAGCGTGCTTATTGAAAGCGGATTCCTTTCTAACACTAAAGATGCAAAACATTTAAGTACACCTTCCGGTCAGCAAAAATTTGCCGAGTATGTTTTTAGCGGAATAAAAAAGTACCGCGAAAGTTATGAGTTAGAAATGCAGGGTGAGTGAATCAGTTCCTCCCCTTTGCGAAAGGGAAGGCTAGGAGGAGTTCAGTTTTAAGAGGAAAAATCTTATGACACAAATTTTTAACAAGCTTACTGAAAAAGAAAAAAGAAGAATCCTTAGAAAAAATATTACCGCATCAGAAAAAATTGTTTGGACTTACCTGAGAAGAAAACAAATTTTAAATGAAAGATTTTTAAGACAATTCAGCATAGATTATTTTGTGCTGGATTTTTACTGCCCAAGATTAAGGTTGGCGATTGAAATAGATGGTGACTCACATTTTATAGATCAAGATGCAATTGATTCTGATAATGCAAGACAACAGTATATTGAAAAACTTGGGATAGAGTTTTTGAGATTTAAGAATGAAGAAGTGTCTGCCGATAATGATAATGTTATAAATATTATTACTCAAAAAGTAATTGAGCTTCAAAAGCAGAACCCTCCCCGTCCCTCCCTTTCGCAAAGGGAGGGAGTTTGAAGTTTCTCCCCTTTTAGAAAGGGGAGATTAAGAGGGGTTATTCTTCAGGAAATCTTTTATTAAACTTGCTTTGTTAATTTTTATAGTAAGGGGTTCTTTATGAAATTTGTTTTAGTTTTTTGTTTAACTGTATTTTTATTTATCTCTCTAATTTCTTGCGATACTAGTGTATCGCTGCCGCCAGATGATATAAAACCTACACTTACTCTTGCGCTTGATGATGCAAGTTGCACAGAAGCGTGGCTGCAATTAAATACTAAAAATTTAGAATTGCCTGCACAGCTAACACTAAAACAATATAACTTAGCAGGCGATTCACTTTCTCAAATCTTTGTACTCAATACTCAAGACACTGTACTTTACATAGACTCACTTTTACCAAACCAAACATATAACTACCAGGCAGTGCTTACAGCAGACACAACAATAAAAAGTGAAAAGGTAACAGCACAAACCTTAGAGCCAACCAGCCACAACTTTACCTGGCAAACATTTGAGTTTGGGCAGCACAGCAGCAGCGTACTTTACGATGTAGCCATAATAGATGAAAACAACATTTGGGCTGTTGGGGAGATTTATATGAATGACTCACTTGGCAATCAAGACCCAATAGCATACAACGCTGCTTATTGGAATGGAAGTGTGTGGGAATTAAAAAAGATAAACGTTTTGTATAGAGGAAGCATAATAACTCCACCACTGTATGGAATATTTGCTTTATCTAAAAATGAAATATGGTTATCATCAGGTGTACCTATAAAAGGTGATGGAACAAACTGGCAGCAATATCACCTGTTCGATATGGGTGTACTTACTCAACAGGATGGTTATTTAACCAAAATATGGGGTACTTCTTCTACAAACATTTATTTTGTTGGAACACTTGGTACCATTGCGTATTACAACGGCACAACCTGGACAAAAATAGAAAGCGGCACGACAAGTAATATAAATGATATATGGGGTGAAGTAGATCAAGTTACAGGTGAAAGAAAAATACTATGTGCAGTTTCAAATATTTCTGGTGGCGGAGAACAAAAAATAATAAGTATAAATAGTGACAATACAATTGATACATTAAAATGGAGTATGAACAGAAGAATTCAATCAATATGGTTTAAAGGAAAGCATATTATTTATACCTCCGGTGGCGGTGTATTTTTCCAGAATGAAAAAGATAAATGGATTGAACAAACTGAACTTCCTCTTTATTACACAGATAGAATAAGAGGAAAAAATTATAATGATGTTATTACAGTAGGTGATTTTGGATTTGCTGCTCATTTTAATGGAATAACCTGGCAAATCTTAAGTGCAATACCACCTGCAAACGTTTTGGGCTCACTTTCACTAAAAAATAATCTAGTAGTTACAACAGGTATAAAAGATTCAAAAGCAGTTATAATAATTGGTGCACATTTTTAACAGATATTTATGGAGACGCGAAAAGGGAATATATACTCTGCTGGTGTTGATATTCCTTCAATTAAAGGGGTTGTTGTAAAAAGCAATGCAACAAATATCTGGGCTGTGATGATTGAAGGTGAGATAATAGATGAAAGCCAACTCTTCTCAAAACTCTTTGGCTCATTCGGTGCAATCTGGATTGATGAAATTGGTACTGTTTATACGGGCGGTGATTTTTTATATCAATTCAAAAATAACAAATGGAGCTTTGTCAACTCATTACCTGAAAATTATATCGGTGGAAATCAATTTTATATCGGATATCTCTATTCAATTAGAGGTAATAAATCAAACGACATAATAATTGCTGGTGACAAGAATACACTTAGACATTTTAATGGTATAGATTGGTCAGAGATAGGAATTCCTTATTTACCTACTAGACACATTTTCTGGAGAAGTGTAAGAATGAGAAATAACTTGTCTGTAGTTGTAGGTGATGAAGGAATAAAAGCAAAAATAATAATGTTGACCAGATAGATATAATAGCAGGAAATGAATAAATAACATTTTATTTAATTATCAGAGGGAGTTTTAGAGTGAAGAGAAATTAAGACTTTCTAGATTTCACAGCGATCTTTACTTCGTACACAAACTACTTTAAGTTATAAACAACATTTTTTTATTAATATATAAATAATTTTTGGCTATACTCAACAAATTGTCAGCTATATACAAATTACTTTCAATTAAATTCAATATATTTTCATTAGTATACTAAATACTTTTATTTATATACAACGAATACTCATTCATATAACGCAAACTATTGCTTATAAACAACAAAATTTATATTATTAAAAACATTTTTTAGAATGTACTCATATAGCTTAAGCTAATTATGGGTTTTAATAAGCAAAATATCATTTTAATCTAACAACTCAGTAGGTAGTTTTATGTTAGTTTTTAATCTAAGCAACATTTTTCAGGCTCGCGGTATAACAAACCCGGCAGGATTTTTAAGAAAAAATGGGTTCTCTTACGATAGTGCACTTCGTTTTAGCTCCGCACAAATGGTTAAGCCTTCGTTAGTGTTGATAGAAAGACTTTGCATAGTGTTAAACTGCACTCCAAACGATATACTTGAGTGGCAGCCTGATGAAGGTGTAAACTATAAGGATAATCTTGCTATAGCCGGTTTAAAAAAGGAGAAGAAAGAATATACTTTGATGAAGAAATTAAAAGATCTTCCTCTTGATAAGATAGATGCAATAGAAAAAATGATAAGTGAAATAAAAGAAGATTAAGTTTATCTAATTGGTTTTTGTAATGATGTGGCTAAAGCCTTCATATTGCTTTATATTTTTGTCGGTTGACTAAATTCAACTGCAATAGATAGGCTTTCAAATATTTATTGCAGTCAGCTTTAGCTGACTGAATAAGTGAGTTTAATTTATTTGAGGCTTTAGCCACATAAAAAAATCCTACTTTATTATCACTTCATTAGAAAGTTCATTAACATCACCGGGCTGGATTGGGAAGTGAGCGGCTAGAATTTTTCCTGCTTGCTCAACTGCATTTAATATCCCTTTACAGAAATTTTCCTGTTTAAAGTCTAAACTCATATTGTTTGATATTTCATCCCACACAGATTGCTCTACAAGTTCATTTATTTTCTTATCTGCAAGAATGCAAAACTCTTTTGCATTAAAAAGCATAAAGATTAATATACCGGTTGCGCCTTTTGTTTTACCAATCTTAGCATCAATAAATTCTTTTTCTGCCAGCACCCGCACTGATTTATGTTTTTCTAACCAGCCGCGTTTTTCTTTAATTGTAATTACAAGTTCACCTGAAGTAGATTTTTCAATCTCACTAATCTTTGCAGAGATAGATTTAAGTTCTTCTTCACTCAGGTATTTGTGGATAAATTTTTTGGCCATTTTTTAATAACTGTATTTGTTGTGGGTTAAAATTCAAAAGAGTTGGGTTAATGTCAAACGGAAAACTAAAATGTCATTGCGAGGAGTCCTCGACGAAGCAATCTAAAATGTTTGGCAGATCACTTCGCCCGATAAATCAGGCTTGTGATGATCAGCAAATAAAAAAAGCGCATCATTCGATGCGCTTAGTGTGGAGATGAGATGAAACGGAAAACTATTTTTTATAAACGGTTACATCTCCACCGGAAGTACTGGCATTTAAAGGTTTGCCTCCTTTATTAATATTGCCCCTGATTTCAGTATCACTAAGTTCTTTTACATCATTTAAAGTAAGATTACAATCAACATCACCACCAGAAGTTGAAAGATCAACACGTGCATTAAAATCATCTGGAACTTTTACATCAATGTCTCCACCGCTTGTGGATAGATCAATTCCCTGGTTTTCACCAGAATACTCAACCTTAATATCTCCGCCGGAAGTACTCGCTTCAATCTTTGCATTACTGCAGAATAAATTTATATCTCCGCCTGATGTGCTTGCATAAAAGTTACCTTCAAATCTATCGCCCCAAATATCACCACCGGAAGTTTCTAAATAAATTCCACCATGTACGCCGCCAACTTTTATATCACCGCCGCTTGTGCCAACATAAATATTAAATCTTGCAGGAACTTTCACTTCAATTTTAAGACTAAGATTTGAAAACCAGTTCCATTGATTTTTTCTTTCGGCCTTAACTGTTATTTCATCAGAGTTTGATTCAAAAATCAAATCATATTTTTCTGCTGCCTTTTCATTCCCTGTTATCTTAACATACACTTCAGATTTATCCCACGGTGTAAATACAACATCTCCGCCATCACAGGTAACATTAATTTTTTTACCTTCAGCAATTTGAAATGTTTTTTCTTTGATTACTTTTTTTTCATCCTTTGATGCTGCGGATGAAGCAAAAATTGAGTTGATAGAAAAAGATAATATTAAGGCTAAGATCACAGAATATCTTGTAACAGTTTTCATTTTAATCTCCACTTAGTTTTATTTTATTAGACAACCAAAAGTAGATTTTAGTTACTGATAAGTGAAAGATTTCTTTGTAATCGGTTAAAATGTGTGATTAAAGGTTTCTGGTCATGAGTCATTTCACGAAGGAAATTTAATATAATCTATTTTAGTCAGTCTGAGCGGAGTCGAAGACTGACTTTCTACTAGAAATTCACACTTCGACTTCGCTCAGTGTGACAAAGAAGTTTGTTTCCATTTAAGAGATAACGTTAGAATTAAACTAAAACTCAAATTAGTCCAAGAGGATTTTGGTTACTGTGCATTTAATATATCAATTGCCTGATCGACGGAAAGGTGAGTGCCGTAAATAACCAGAGTATCAGCTGCTTTTATAATTTCTTTTGCAGATGGATTTGATATTGTTTTTCCATCCCGCACAATTGCAATTATTGTTGCTTCAGTTAGTGCACGCAGATTTATTTCACTTAAATTTTTGTTGATGTGAACATTATCATCATTAACATAATAAGTTTCAGTTAATCCTTGCGCAAGTATTTCATCAAGATGAATAAATGAACTTATGTCCATTCCTTCTTTACGCAGTAAACTATAAGATTCTTGTCTTAGTAAAGTAGTTTGTTTCATTATCACATTAATCGGAATATGATATCTTTCTAAAACGTGTCTGAACATCTGCAACGCGGTCTCAAATTCTTCAGGGATAACTTCATCGGCGCCAAGTTTTTTTAATTCATCAACTTCATTTACATACCGTGTTCTTACCAAAGCATAAATATGCGGATTTAATTTTTTAACAAGCTTTAAAGACATTTTGGTTACTGCAGGATCAGAAATTGCGTAAACGATTATGTTTGCTTTATCAATCTTAACAGCTTTTAAAACTTCTTCTTTGCTGATATCACCATAAATAATTTTTTCGCCTTTTGCCTTTTCTTTTTTAACAGTATCAGGATTTAATTCCGTAACAACGTATTTAATTCCTGTTTCCTTTAACACTCTTGCAAGATTACTTCCATTTAAACCAAAACCTGCAATGATTACGTGCGCTTG
This sequence comes from Ignavibacteriaceae bacterium, assembly GCA_049291095.1. Taxonomy (GTDB): domain Bacteria; phylum Bacteroidota; class Ignavibacteria; order Ignavibacteriales; family Ignavibacteriaceae; genus IGN3. Next base: position 158,037 of record JBATOT010000060.1, read on the forward strand.
TAAATTCTCAAACCCATCATTGCTTTGTTTCTTTACTTTTTCAAACGATGAAGATTTACCTGCAATGAATGGGGAAAGTTTTATTAATAATGGAGTTAAGATCATAGAAAAAATTGATGATGCAAGAAAGCTGTTATAGAATCCATCAGCAAAAAGATTAAAGTTTAATCCTGCTTGTGCAAGTACAAATGAAAACTCGCCAATTTGTGCTAAACCTAATCCGGCAAGCACAGCAACTCTGATAGGGAACTTCATGAACAAAACAATTACAGTAACTATTAATGATTTAACAATCAGGATTGCCAATGTTAGTAAGATGATAAGCAATAAATTTTCACCAACAAATTGTATGTTTAATAACAATCCAATTGATACGAAGAAAATGCTGTTAAACGCATCCCGGAACGGAAGTATCTCTGAAACAATTTGATGATTGTAATCTGATTCTGATAAAATTAATCCCGCTATAAAAGCACCGAGTGCAAAAGATAATCCGAAAGTGTGTGTTAAATATGCTGTACCCAATAACAATAAAATAACACCAATTGTAAACGCCTCACGCATCCTTATGTTAGCAAGTTGATATACAATTAAAGGCATTAAAAATCTTGCAAGCAGAAGTAAGCCTGCAAGTACGCCAAAAGCAATTAATATTTTTAACGCAACTTCACCGCTGCTAAGTTCACCAATTTCACTTAACAAAGGAAGTAAAAGAAACATCGGTACAATTGCTAAGTCCTGAAAGATTAAAATGCCGAGAGAAATTTTTCCGTGTGGTGATTCAAGTTCATCTTTGTCAGAAAGAATCTTCATTACAATAGCTGTGCTTGATAGACTTACAAGTAATGAAAAGAAGATTGCCTGATTAATTCCTATTCCAAGAGCCAAGAAAATTATTGTGCTTACAATAATTGTAATCACAAGCTGATAACCACCGGCAACAAGTAGAAATTTTTTTATTCTGATTAGTTGTGAAAGTGAAAACTCTAGACCAATTGTAAACATTAAAAGCATAACACCAATTTCTGCCATTACGCTTATCTGATTTACAGATTTTATAAGGTTAAATCCATAAGTTCCGATTAACATGCCAGCAATCAAAAATCCAACAATGCTTGGCAGATTAATTTTTTTAAATAGAAAAATGATTGGTAAAGAAACCAGAAGGATTACAACAATATCTTGTATGATTAAAAAATTATCCATAACAAAATAATTTAGATAACGAAAATTAGACTAAAGATTTCTTATAACAGCGTCTTCGTTTATGCTGGCGAGCATCATATAGTTTCCATTGAGCCTGCACTTTTTCATTTGTTTCAAGCTCACGATTTGTCTCAACGTACTTTATTCCATTTTTAATACAAACTTTGTTTATCTGATCGATTAGAAGAGCATTTACACCTTTGTTTTGTAAATCTGTTCTAACAGCAGTAAGATATAAATCAAGTGAATTACTTTTTTTCATTTCTCTTAAGATGTGCAAAAATCCAAATGGAAAAAGTTTACCGTTAATTTTTTTAAGAGCATTGTTTAATGATGGCATTGTAATTCCAAACGCAGCAAGCTTATTGTTTTCATCAAGAACTAATGGAAGATACTCAGGACGAATGAAAGAAAAATATTGTTTAACATAAGAATCAATTTGCTTATCTGTAAGCTCTACAAATCCATAAAGATCTTTATAAGTTTCATTTATCAGATAAAAAATATCTCTAGCATAAGGAAGCATTTCTTTTGCTTTCTTAAACACGGGCACGTGAAGTTTATTCCGTTGTAAAGCTATTTGTGCAATTCGTTCAATCTTTTCCGGTGTGGATGAAACAATGTTAACCCTGAATTCTATCCAATCAGTATCTTTTTCATAACCAAGTTTTTCAATATGATTTCTGTAGTAAGGGAAATTATAAATACTTCCGAGAGTGCTTTCTTCTTCGTAACCCTCAATCAGCATTCCTTCACCATCCATATCGGTAAACCCAAGCGGACCGTGAATGCTTGTCATTCCTTTTTCGGCTGCCCACTTTTCTACTGTATCAATTAACAGAGATGAAATTGAATTATCGTCTTCAAAATCTATCCAGCCAAAGCGTGCTTCTTTCTTGTTAAACTTATCATTGAACTTTGAATTAATAATTCCGGCAACTCTGCCAACAATTCTATCATTTTTATATACCAACCAGTATTTTGATTCACAAAAATCAAACGCAGGGTTAACTTTTTTATCTAAAGATTTTAATTCATCAAATCTTAATGGCGGAATAAAGTATTTGTTGTCTTTATAAAGATCATATTGGAATGCGATGAAGTTTTTTAAATCCTTTTGGGATGATACTTCTTTAAGATTTAAACTCATAAACAATTAGCTTCTTTTGAAATAATATTAGCACTAATATAACATATTTAGAACTTGACTGATATATGAATAATTTTGAACTCAGAGCTAAAGCATAATCAAGAACTAATCATTCTTATTGAAACTTGAATAATTAATCAGACTGATAACTCCGTGTGTAAGCAGAAAAAAGGGAAGAATAATTACCAAAAGATTTTCTGCAGGAGGTAATTTTACATTCCATAATGGGATAAACTGCATTATGATGGTAAGTGAAATTATCATTATAAAAATAATTACCAAACTACTTTGCAGTGTTTTATAGAAAAATTGAAAATAGGATTTTTCATTTATAATATTTTCCTTCGCAAGAACAATGGGGCGTAAAGCTAATATTGAAAGTGCTGCTAGACCCTTTGGACCCATTAAACTAATTGACAGTATAGTTCCTAACCCAACAAATATTTCAATCAGAAAGGCTATTTGTAAATTTTTATACTTCTTCAATTCCAACTCCCGGCTTTAAGATTACACCACGATTTTCATGTCCATTCATTTTTATTGAAATAGGTTTATCAAATTGTAAATGACGTGTGAAGGTAAGCTCTTCAATAGCATTTTGTTCTCCTAACCAGTTCCAATCAATGTAATCATCTTTGTCAATTGAGTTAACAGTAAAATATCCAACCCTAAATGAAGTGAGATTCTGAAAGAAGTGAGATCCTTGAGAAGGTGTAACGCTAAAATCCTTAAATCCTGCTTCAACAATTACTGATGCACCGGAAATCTGATCCCAGGTAACGGGAATTCCAAGCCAGGGATCCATTGAACCCCATCTGCCAACACCAAGTAATAGGTAAGGTTTTTTTTCGGTAATAAGTTTTGAATTTAATTGACTTACTTCAGATACAACATCTTTACTTTTTCCACGATCAAATTTTTCATAATCAACAACCACAATATCGTAAATATCACTTATAGCTCCGTTACCAAGTACTTGATTACTTTGACAAATAATATCTTCTTTTTTTACTTCGCCAATCATAAGTTCTTCGCTTTCACGACTAAGAACCATGGGCCTCATTTGTAACATTGCAAACTCTTTACGTTCACCATTGGGCACACTTAGATTAACTGCAAACTCAATTTCAATCGGTGTTCCCATTCCCCATGATCCAAAATCTAGTAACATATCCAAAATTTCTGGCAAAGGAAAAAATTTATGTTTAAGTATTGGCGCAAATGTTACAACTCTAATTCCGTTGCGCGAAATCCCATCATAAATTACATCATTTTCAGCAGAGTAAGTTGATCCGACAGAGGATAATGTTCCATCTTTCTCAGATTCGGATAAATCATAACTCCTAACAAGTTGATCTTCAATATTGTCTGGATGATGTTCTAATCTACCATTCAAATCTAAAGCATAAAATTTTTGCTGCGCATTTTTTAATGTTTCCTTGGGAGAAAAAAACTGCAGCATGTGTTTTGGATATTTTGGGCAGAACCTAATTGAGTTTCCGCCTTCAACAACTGTTTTACCCAATCCAAGTGCAACAAGAGCAATTCCATCAGTAGATTTTTGAGGTGCAATGGGATAGAAATTATAAGATTTTGCAACGCCTGCAAAATCAGGGTAAAATCTTTCTTCTCTTTTTGATCCTACTAATCGCTGAATGACGATAGCCATTTTTTCTTCTTCTAAACCATACGATGTTGATCTTATATAATCTTTTGCTTTTTTATGGTATGTTGATGCATAAACACTTTTTATTGATTGTAAAAGTTCATCTAATCTTACTTCAATATCCGGATTGCTATTAGGAATCATATAAGTTTCATAAACTCCGGCAAAAGGCAAAAACTGTGAGTCTTCTAAAAGACTTGATGACCTTACAGCAAGCGGGCAATGTGTTATTTCTAAAAACTCCCTTAGCTTTGCAATAATTTCAACAGGATAATTTTGTGAATCCACAAACTTTTGAGTTATCTCAAGATCATCGACTTCAGTAAATGCAAGATATTCCAGATTGTTAGTAGAGATAAATTTATCATAAACTTCTGTTCCTATTACAATTGCGGATGGAACGCTTATTTCAACATCATCAAACTTATGTTTAAGACTATAGTTTATAATTAAAGTATTTATAAAACCTAAACCTCTGGCTTTTCCACCAATAGAACCGCCGCCTATCCTAGCAAAACTATTTTTTGGATCAAATAATTCTTTATTAAAATCAAGAATGATTCCGCTTTGCTGAATTTTTCTGTATTCCTGCAAAGAAGTAAGAAGTCTTTCACGTAATCCCTGAACAGAACCAAAATCACTAACCTTGTGCGGTCTTAATTTCAATGATAGATAAAACTCTGTTCGTGCCTTTAGCCATTTTGAAAAATGATTCCTTGAAGCGTGATAAACTAAACTCTCATCTGGAATTTTTATTAATGCTTCTTCTAATTCAGATAGATTTGCTGCTCTAAAAACTTCGTGTCCTTCGTTATTAAGAAAAACAAAATCTCCAAAACCAAAATTCTGAAGCATAAACTCTCTTAACTCCTGCAATAATCTTGGAGAATATTTATGCATGAAAGATGCGCCAATTTGGTATGCCTTTTCTCTAAAACTTGCATCACTGGATTGCAATAAGATTGGGATATCATCGTGTTGCGACCTGACTGTGCGCGCAAATTTTATTCCTGCTTCAGGATCTTTTACTCCATGATGTTTAAAATTTATATCAAGCACTAATCCAAGAACATACTCCTGATATTTTTCATAATAGCTCCAGGCTTCTTCATATGTTGTGCAAAGTAGAATTTTAGGACGAGCGCGCATTCTTAAAAACTTGTGTGTAAGATTAACTCCTTCTCTAACCAATCTTTGCGATTGCTGAAATACTTCGCTGAAAATAATAGGGAGATAGGAAGAGTAGAATTTAATGTTATCTTCAACCACAATAATTGATTGAACGCCAATATTCTTTGTATCATTCTCAACGTTAACTCTATCTTCTAAATATTTTACAATTGCAATCAGTAGTCTATAATCACCATTCCAGATAAATATTCTTTCAAAAATTGAAGTATCATAATTTGTAGTAAGTTCTTTTCTTTCGCGGTTATCATAAGCAAGCAATATAATCGGAAGATTGATGCCAGATTGCCTTACCATTTGTGCAAACTTAATAACGTGCATATCCTCAATATGCAATGTAGTAATAATCATATCATAATTATGATCAACACTTAGCATCTCAAGCGCTTCTTCTCCGGTTGTAACGTGTATAAGCTCAGGGGCAAAACTTAGATTTAACGACTGGTATTCTTCCCGTATTAATTCATAAAGTCTTCCATCTTCTTCAAAAAGATAATTATCATAGATGCTTGATACAAGAAGTATCTCACGGATTTTATAACGCATCAGTTTTTGGAATTTTTTTATTCGCGAACTAAAAACGTCTTCCAAACTGTGCCGTTTAACTTTTGATGATCTGTTTTCCATATATAAGATGAGATTGAATTATTGATAACTAAAATATAATAAAATTGAAGCCGTAATTCAGAAGATGTAATAGTGAATATATAATAAAAAAGGCGACTCTTTCGAATCGCCTTAATTGTACATTGTTAATTACTACACAAGTCCTTGATCCAGCATTGCATCAGCAACTTTTAAGAAGCCGGCAATGTTTGCACCGTTAACGTAGTTCCCCGGTGTTCCATATTTTTCTGCGGTTGTAACACAAGTGCTATGGATTCTAATCATAATTTCATGTAAGCGTTTATCAACTTCTTCACGGCTCCATGGTAAGCGCATAGAGTTTTGTGACATTTCCAATCCTGAAGTTGCAACTCCACCTGCGTTGGAAGCTTTGCCAGGTGCATAAAGAATTTTAGCATCAGTAAAATGTTTAAATCCTTCAATAGTTGTTGGCATATTTGCGCCTTCGCAAACACACATACAACCATTCTTAACTAATTCTTTTGCGTTGTCTTCATTCAATTCGTTCTGTGTTGCGCAAGGTAAGGCAACATCGCACTTAACTTCCCAAGGTCTTTTGCCAGCAACAAATTTTACTTTAAATTCT
>JBATOT010000061.1:0-61700 GCA_049291095.1 Ignavibacteriaceae bacterium
GCCTTATTATGTGCATTGATATTTCCTAAAGTAATTTTTGTTACTGCATTTTCCATATTAATTATAAGCGATACTATGGCTGCATTGATCGGGAGAAAATTCGGCAAAATTAAGTTTTTAAGAAAAAGTTTCGAGGGAACATTATCCTTTTTCATTAGTGCAAGTATTGTTGTTTTATTTACACCTAAAGTAGATAATTTATTGCTTGAGTATATTATTGGTATTGTCGCAGCTTTTGTAGGAGCTATTGTAGAAAATATTTCTTATGGTTTTGCTGATGATAATTTATCTATACCGGTTTCGGTAGGTTTAACTATGTGGTTGTTATATGTAATCATTTTTCCCAATTTACAATTGGTGTTAACTAATGTTCCGAGGTAAATATGAAAAAATTATTTTTTATTATAATTGTTTTTAGTTCCATTTGTTTTTTTTCAGCCTGTGATTCTTCACAGAAACCAGCGACCGGTTTTGAAGATGAGATATATGTAGTTGCAGACTCAATCGAGTTTGAAGAGTTAAAATTGTCTCTTCAATCAGCATTTGAAGTTGAAATTAATACACCTTTGCCCGAAAAACTTTTTACTATTAAACGTGTATCCTCCAACCAGATCGCGAAGGTGCAGAAAAAGAAAAACATTGTTATTGTTGCGCCTTTAAATACTGATTCCTACACTTCCCAATATATAAAATCAATTACTGATACAGCAATTCAATCAAAGCTTAAAAATGAAAACGACTTTATAGTTAACAAGTATGATTTATGGGCAAAAAATCAGTTAGTTACAATTCTTGCTGCTAAAGATATTCAGGAACTGGAATTTAAAATACTTAAGAACAAAGACAATCTCCTTTATGCCTATCAAAAAATATCTGATAAAAGATTAAAAGAAAGTTTATACGCTCCGCGATATGAAAGAACAGCAATTGAAGGTCGTTTACTAAAAAATTACGGCTGGTTAATTTATGTTCAGGCGGATTATAAACTTGCTAAGAATGACTCTGAAAATAATTTTGTTTGGTTAAGAAGATCACCCGGCAGTGATATGGAACGATGGATTTTTATACATTGGATCGATAATGCGACTCCTGAATATTTAAATGCTGATTCTATTAAATCAATAAGAAATAGAAACACTCAAAAGTTCTATCAAGTTCGTGATGATTCTGCTTATGTTGTCCTTGTTGATAGTTTTACTGTTACAAGTGAAGTAAACTTTAATGGCAGGTATGCCCTTTATACTCAAGGACTTTGGGATTTAAACATTAAAGGTATGGGAGGGCCATTTGTTAACTATGCTTTTTATGATGAAAAAAGTAAAAGATTATACATGCTTGATGGTTCTATATTTGCGCCTAAATATTACAAGCGAAATCTGATACAGCAGATCGATGTAATACTTCAATCATTTTTAACAAAAGATGAACTTTCTCAAGATAGAATAGACGATCTTATTGATGATATTGATGAATCAATTCCTTATTAAGTTTGATAATTCAAGCGGCAGTTTTATTGAAGGAAATTCTGCCGCTATTCTGTTTGTGTAAATTTTTGCTCTTTCCACTTTATTAAATTGTAATTCATACAATGCTCTTCTGATAAGCATCGAAGAAACAAAACCCTTTAATGAAGCTACATACTTATCATCCTGATTATTATTTACTCTGATTTTAAAATCAGGTAAAGGTGCATCAACATAGTCATTTGTTTTAACCACTTTGAATAAAAACAAATGTGGAACCAAAGTATAACCTTGTGGTAGTTGGAACTCTCCACGCCTCAGTTCACCATCAACAATTTCTGGAGCTATAAAATATTCGTGTTCACTAATATTATTTGATATAAGTCCTGTCATAATTCTTCTGAATAATCCCTCGAGCAGATTTGCATTAAACTGTTCCTCGCGTTCAAAGGGTTTCAATGCATTTATAAATTGATTTATTTCCGGTTTTAACCCATTAAAAAGTTTTGGATGATTAGTTTCTAATTGATTATAATACCAGGATCTGCGCAAAAGTTCTTTGTCTATAATTATAACATCATTTCTGAAACCTTCAACCAGTTGAAAATAGTATGAAGCTGAGATAAAATAATCCCACTGATAACTAAACACGATAGAATTTTGTGGGACACTACTAATTAATGATTTTGTATAATCTTCATAAACATAATTATCACTTTGATTGACCGTTTTATAATTGGAATAAAATTGAATACCAGAAAATAGCGCAAGCAATAAGATTGGAAATACAATGTTCAGTTTATTTTTAGCTGCAAGTATGAGTAACTGTAAAATTCCGAATGCTGAAAAGAAAGCAAGTGATAAATAGGCTAACAAGAAGTATGAATCTATGTCAATAATATCATAGTTTATCGAATAAAGCACAGTCGAAAAGAAAAGGATAATGTTAAGTATAAAAAACTTTCTTGTGTAAATAAACGAAACGATTATACCAATAAAAGCAAGTAACAATGAGAAGGAAAATTCACTTGGCAAATTGGATATAAAATAATTAAACTGCTTTGCTGCGGCTTCAGTGGATGAAAAAAGCCAAACCTGATATTGTTGTCCAGAAATATGCCTTATTATTCGTTCAAGATCAAAAGGATTTCCCCAATTTAAATTTGGGTTTTGTGATGCACGAATTGGTAAGTATGAATAAACTAAAATTAGAATCACAAAGAAAATAATGAGCATTAAAACAATACGCTTAAAGCTATTTTTATTGAATCCGTTTTTAGTAAAATATAAATATGCAACTCCGGGTAATATTAGCAACGTCGTCATATGATTTGTAAATCCTAGTGCAAGTGCAGCCGCAAAGATTAACCAGTTTTTTTTATTTTGTTTTTCATTGTCGGTAGATAGAAAAGCTTTTATCAAACTTAAAAAAATAGTAGAAATCAATAAAAGGTGAAGGCTATATACTTCTACTGAAGTACTTTGAAACCAGAACGTTTTATTTAATGCGAGAAACACTCCACTAAAAATTGATGCAATTATTTTATTCGTCTCTGATAATTCTTTGACAGAAATAGACTTATGATGCTCATTTTTGGTGGAATCTTTTTTCTTTTTGGATTTTTCTCTTATTGTCTTAAAAAATTGAAATGAATTTAAGTTATCTAAAATGAACTTTACAGAATAAGTAAATATTGTAATTGCAATTGAGCAATAAATTGCTGCAAGTAAATTGAGCTGGAAAATTTTTGTAAATGGAAGTGGTAAAAGTGAAAAAACATATCCTAATATTGTAAAAAGTGGATAACCAGTTGGATGAGCAATTCCGAGTGTTGCCTGCACAGCGGCAAGTTCGCCGGTATCAATTTGCACAACCGATGGTGCGATTGTAGTTAAGAAAAAAACAAATGATAAAATGCCCGTTAGTACGTAAAAGTATTTTTGAATGTATTTCATATCTGATAAAAAATTAATTGAATGTGTTCTGATATTCTATTCTAATATTTTTAATTACTTCATTAAAACTATTCATGAAGATTTTAGTGCTTCTAAATTTACAAATCTTAGAAAGTTTTAAAAGTTTAAAATCCTCATTTGGAATTTTTGAAAGTTTAGTGTTAAGTAAAAACTGAATGCTTAGCTCAATATTTTTAAGAAAATAAAAATTTGTTTCAAGTAAATCTAAGTTAATATGTTTAGCTGAAATGTTTTTCAATATATTAAACTTTGATATTGAATTATTGGTAATATTTTCGAATAGTTTTTCAGTATTTATTAATAACAAATAAGAAACAATGAAATCTATATCAGTTATACCGCCAGAACTTTTCTTTAAATTGAATGAATCATCACTTATTGGTAAAAGTTTCTTTCTCATTTCATTCATTTCGGATTTAATCTTTGTCTTATCTTTTAAATTTATAGTTTTTATAAAATGATTTATAAATTCTAAAAATAAATTATCACTACCGGAAATTTTTCTTAGTTTAGCAAAAGACTGCAATTCCCATACACGAGCACGATTATCAAAATACTTTTTGTAATCAGTTATATCCCAAACTAACTGAGAACTCTTTCCTTCTGGGCGTAATCTACAGTCAATTTCAACTCCCGGAAAATTATCTTTTAGTTTCTGAAGAAGTTTTAGAAAATCTTTTTGAACGTGTGGATAATCTTGAATATTACTAACTACAAATATTAAATCAATATCAGAATTAAATGATAACTCTGAAGCACCAAAACTTCCCATTGCTGCAACAAAATAGTTATTCTTCCACGGTTTATCTGAGATAAAGTTTTCTATTGAAGATGAAAATCTTGCATTTAAAAAATCTGTATAAAGTCTGCAAAAATTTTCTGATGTAAGTAAATTTGCACAAAGCTGGACAGTGCTTCGGAAATGAAATAACTTAAGACTCATTTTGGATAAACTATCCTGATTAAATAAAAGCAAACTATCTCTTGATAAAAAGTCATCTCGTAGAATTTTATCTTCAGCAAAAAGATCAACTGCTTTTTGACATTGTTCACAAATCAAAAGAAACAGGTTGAAAAATTTATTATCAATAAATTCTTCAAACCATATTTGTGGAAAGTTTGCTGTTTTGATAACGCGGGAGAAATTAGCAAGAACTAAATCAGGATCAATCGAAGTTGATAAATAATCGACTAATTGCCGTTCAATCTTTTCAAATGCAGTAATAGTTCTGGCATCATATTGTTTCTTCTCAAAAATATTTTTGCCTGTTCTTAAATATTCATAATTACTTTTTGCTCTTTTAAGATCATTAAACTTAATACTATCCAGATTATTATTTATTTCGATTGGTTTTTCTATCCCAACTATCGATTTGTAAACAGATTGCACCTGATTTTTTGATTTCTCCAGATTGTTCTTAAAGTCTGATAGGTTTTTATATTCAAGATAGTAAGCTAGTTTTTCCGCAATTTCACCTTCAGCAGGAATAGAATGTGTCTGTTGATCATTCATCAATTGTAAATAGTGCTCAGATTTACGATATAAAGTATAAGCATTAACAAATATTTCTGATTCACTTTCCGATAATATGTTTTTCGCTTTAAGATTTATAATTGTTTTAATTGAATTCCCATTTCTTAGTGAAGAATCTTTACCACCATTTAATAACTGTAGTGCCTGGATTGAAAATTCAATATCTCTAATTCCACCAGAAACTAATTTAATGTTTTCATCTGATTTATTTCTTTTTTCAATACTTGATTTTAATTTTTTTATCTGTTCGATTGGTGAAACTGAAAATGATGATGGATAAATAAATTTTGAAATATATTCATAAAATATTTTGAAGAGTGATTTACTACCGCACAAATAGTTAGCCTTAATAAGCATTTGTCTTTCCCAATCTTCACCGCGCATTTCATAATATCTCAAATACTCACTAAAACTGCTGCATAACGGTGCATTTCTGCCATCTGGTCGTAATCGAAAATCAACTCTATATAAAAAACCCGCGCCTGTTTTTTTACTTGCATTTTCAATAAACAGAGAAATTGATTCAGAAAGAATTTCATTATAGTAGTATTTTTTGTTTATCAAAGAGTTTTTATCATAAAACGTCACAATATCAATATCAGAACTATAATTAAGTTCGTTGCCACCAAGTTTACCCAGAGAAAATAAAACAAATTTTCTTGTTGTATTTTCAATACCGTGTTTTGTTAAAACTTCACTATAACAAAGTTCAAACAATGTTGATGAAATCACATTCGCAAGATCAGAAAGATTTTTGGTTACATTTAACAGCTCTTCCTTTAAATAAATATCCTTCAACCCAATTCTTAAAATTTCTTTACGCTTAAAATTTCGTATAGCATTTACTTTTGCGTCAAAAGATCGAAATGCTAAAATGGTTTTCTCTAAATTATTCTTTAGCTGAGTATAATCTAATTTTTGCTCAAGTATAGAAGGATTTATTATCCAATGAAAATATTCTGGATTTCTTACAAGAATGTCAGTTAAGTAATTACTATTGCTGGAAATGATAATGAGAATTTCTATTTGATGCGGAAACTTTAAACATTCATTTATAAAAAAAGCAGCATCATATTGATTCTGAATAATTCTTAAAAGGTTCGATTCGGCTGATTTTGTAAAGTAGTGCCTCTTTATTTCAGATTCTATACAAGACAGAAAAATCTCTAAAGAATTTTGCGAAACTTTACCAGCAGTTTTCTCTATTATTTTTGTAATAAAATCTTTTGAGAGAATTTTTTGTCGAAACATTTAAAATTTTGTTTTTTTGTTGTAGGAATCTAATATTAAACTTGAAATAAGTAAAAGATTGAATAACACAATTCGGATAGTCACTATGAAATTAAGCGCAACAATTATAATCACTTTGCTGATTTTAGCATCCAATATTTTACCTCAGACTACACAGGAAAAAAATGATCTGAAAAAATATTTTGATGAATATGGGCATCAGGGATGTTTTGTTCTGTATGATTTAAAGCAGGATAGTTATATAAAATATAATCCCAAAAGATGTGCAGAAAGATTTATTCCTGCCTCAACATTTAAAATATTTAATTCACTTGTTGGATTAGAAACCGGTGCAGTAAAAGATCAATTTGAGGTTTTCAGATGGGATAGTGTTCAGAGATTCTATAATAGCTGGAATCAGGATCTTGATATGGTTAATGCATTTAGATATTCAGGCGTTTGGTTTTATCAGGAACTTGCCCGTAGAATCGGGATAGAAAAAATGCAGAAATTTATTTCGGATAATAATTACGGGAATGAAAATATTTCAGGTGGAATTGATATGTTTTGGTTGGATGGCGGAGTAAAAATTTCTGCTGATGAACAAATTGAATTTTTAAAAAAGCTTTATGCAAATCAACTAAAATTTTCTAAGCGAAGTATGGATATTGTTAAACAAATTATGATTTATGAAAAAACCGATGATTATACGATTCGCGCTAAAACTGGCTGGGCTTTAAGAATTGATGACCAGATTGGATGGTTTGTTGGTTATGTAGAAAAGGGAAATGATATTTATTTTTTTGCTATAAACCTAGAATCAAACAAACCTGAAGAAAATTTTGTTTCCCGAAAAGAAATTACATTTAAAATTCTTAAGCATCTGAATATCTTGTAGTTGTTACTATCAACAATGTATTGTGTAATATTTAAATAATTTTGTTTACACATTGAAAACTGATAAAAAAAATATATTTTGAATTAATCATTATTAAAGGATTTATGAAAAAGCTATTTATAATATTTTTACTCTTACAATTATCAATCTTTATTTCATGTAGCAATTGTAAACACTCAACTAAAAATGTTGAACAAGTAAATATACATCAGGATAACAATCCAACTTCAATCGTTCAGAATCTATCAATTGTAACAGCAAGGATTGATGAAGTTTTATTCAATGATGAAACTGACTATCAATTAAAAGTAACTGTTCTTGTTGTGGAGGAAATGAGTGATAAAAAAGTAAGTATTGCGACTCCCGGGCAGGAATATCTTTTAACGCCCAATTTCAGATATGACGGTGATATGATTATGGATAGCGATGTTAATAATGATCTGAAAAAGTTAAGTAAAATATCTAAAGGCAAAGAATTTAAAGCTGAAATTTCATTAGAAAATCAAAAAGGATGGTTCATCCAAAAAGTTTTAAGTAAGTAATTTTTTTATTGTAGTTCTGTTCGTTTTCCTCTCCTTTGAGCATATAGAATCTAAAATATTTTTAACAAAACAAGGTACCAAATGAAAAAATACTTGGCGCTTAACCTGTTTATTGCTGCAGTCGCAGTTAGCTTCTTTTATTTTACAGATACTTCCATAGTAACCCATAATATGGCAGATTTTGAAAATTTTAGAATCCAGAAAAAAATTGCAAAATCAAAATTAAAATATGATCAGCCTGACAAAGCATTATTATGGTATTATGAGCAAAGAGCATATCCAAATAATTCTATTCCAGATAATTGGCGTAATGAAGCATTAAGACACATAAGTGCTAATAATATTTCATCGACTAGTTCACCAAACGCTTTAAGCTGGACACAATTAGGACCTGGAAATATAGGTGGAAGAATTCGGGCAATAGCAGTTCATCCAACCGATCCAAATACGGTATATATTGGTGCAGTTGCGGGCGGTGTTTGGAAATCTGTTAATGGCGGCGCGACATGGACTTCGCTCACGGATTTTATGGGGAATATAGCAGTATGTGCACTTGTAATTGATCCCGCAAATCCAAACATAATTTATGCTGGCACTGGTGAAGGATTTTTTAATTTAGATGCAATACGCGGTGCAGGAATTTTCAAATCAACAGATGCTGGTGCAAATTGGAGTCAATTATCTTCAACTAATAATCTGAACTTCTATTATGTAAATGATATGGAATACGATGCAGTTAATAATGTTTTATATGCTGCCACAAGAAAAGGATTATATTCCTCAAACGATGGTGGGTCAACATTTACAACTAAAATTTATGATTCAAATGGTGACGATTTACATTTTACAGATATTGAAATTGCTTATACAAATCCAACAACAATTTATACTTCGTATGGATTGTTCAGTCAATCTGAAATTTGGAGAAGTAATGATGGTGGTATTAATTTTTTCCTAAATTTAAATATTACTGGTGCTGGCAGAATTGAAATGGCGACCTCAAAATCCAACCCAAACTATGTATATGCTTCTTTTATGGATTTAAGCACTAATGGAACTGGTTTGTTTGGTTTTTCTTCAAATGCTGGCGGAAACTGGTTTTCGAATACTATTCCTGGACCTTCTCTATCTGGTGCATCTACATATACCGGCGGTCAGGCTTGGTATGATAATATATTGTCAGTTGATCCCGATAACAATAATAACGTATTTGCCGGCGGAATAGATAATTTTAAAACCACAGATGGAGGAGCAAATTGGACTCAGAAAACAAATTGGTACACTGGCACTGCTTATCAATATGTTCATGCAGATCAACATGCAATGGCTTGGGCACCATCCAATTCTAATATAGTTTATCTTGGAAATGATGGTGGAATTTATAGATCTGATAACAAAGGT
This sequence comes from Ignavibacteriaceae bacterium, assembly GCA_049291095.1. Taxonomy (GTDB): domain Bacteria; phylum Bacteroidota; class Ignavibacteria; order Ignavibacteriales; family Ignavibacteriaceae; genus IGN3. The sequence continues at coordinate 9,046 of JBATOT010000061.1, forward strand.
GAAAACTGGACTTCATTAAATAACAATTTGTTCATCACTCAATTTTATTATGGTGCTGTTAATCCGTCCGGAACAGTTTATGCGGGTGGAACACAGGATAATGGTACGTTAAGAACAACTGGTTCAACTAGTTGGACAGAAATTCTTGGCGGTGATGGTGGTGCTACAGAAATTGATTTTAACAATCCCAACAATATTTATATGGAATATGTTAATCTTGCGTTCTATAAATCAACCGATGGTGGAGCAAATTTCTTTAAAGCAATGAATGGTATTCCAACGGGTCCGAATTTTTATGATGGTACAACTGACAGAACACAATTCATCTCTCCATTCTCTATGGATCCAAACAACTCTAATTCTATTGTAGCTGGTACTTACAGAGTTTGGAGAACAAATGATGGTGCAGCAAACTGGACAGCAATTAGCGGTGATTTAACAGGTGATGGTTCCGGTACTTCTGGTGCTACCATTTCAACAGTTGTTGTTGCTAAAGGCAATTCTAATGTTATATATGCAGGATGTTCAAATGGAAGAGTTCAGGTTACAACAAACGGTGGAACAAATTGGAATAACAGAACTGCTGGTCTTCCAGATTTATCAGTAACTAGAATAGCAACAGATCCCAGTAATCCTGCCACAGCTTATGTTACTTTTTCCGGTTTTACTTCTACAAGAATTTATAAGACCAACGACTATGGCGCTAACTGGACTAATGTTTCAGGTAATCTTCCCGGTATTCCTACAAACTGCGTCGTTGTAAATCCTGGAAATGGAAATAATATTTTTGTTGGAACTGATCTTGGAGTTTTTTCAACGACTGATGGTGGCAGCAGCTGGGTTCAGGATGTAAATGGTATGGCAAATGTACCTGTTTTTGATCTCGATTATCGTGCATCGGATAGTAAATTATTTGCAGCTACTCATGGTAGAAGTATGTTCTCAGCAAGCGTAACTGGTGGTGGTGGTGGTACACAAATTACAATACTGCAAGAAGGATTTGATCAGGCATTTCTTCCTGCGGGTTGGCAAACACAAGTATTTAATACTAATAATACTTGGATCCAAGGTAATCCCAATTCAATTAATTTTAATACAATTGACCCGACGAGTTTGTTTTCTGCAATTTGTCCTTGGGTTGCGGAAGATCAAGATGAATGGTTAATTACACCTTTATTTAACCTTGGTAGTGGAAGTGCTTCACTAGAATTCTATGCTGGATATAGCACTCAATGGCTAAATGCCGCTACATTAAAACTACATATTTCAACTAATAGTGGTTCTAGTTGGCAACAGATTTGGACAGCGGAAAATGATGGACAGGGATTCTTGTGGAGACAAAAAAATGTTGATCTTTCTGCATATTCAAATAATCAGAATCTAAAGCTAGCGTGGCAGTATGTTGGTAATAATGGAGATTTGGTTGGTATCGATGGAGTAAAGTTACTTGGTTTCCAATTTACTTCAGTTGAAGTTGTAAATGATAATATACCGGAAAGATTTGAAGTTACTTCAAATTATCCTAATCCATTCAACCCTACAACAAAGTTTAAATATGCTTTACCTGAAGGTAGAAATGTTAAAATTGTCATTTATGATATTAGTGGAAGTAAAGTGACTGAACTTGTTAATAATTATCAAGGTGCTGGTACTTATGAGGTAACCTGGAATGGAAAAAATGATCAAGGATTACAGGTTGCAAGCGGTACTTATATCTATTCAGTTCAAGCTGGTGATTTTGTTCAAACCAAAAAGATGTTGATGCTTAAGTGACCTTGTTATTTTTGTAAGTTGTCTTTAATTTTTTATGCCGATCGAGATGGACTTGTTCCATTACTTCTTCATTCTCCCTTTGAAGAATTAATCGATCGGCACCATTTTTATTATTATTTCATATACAGAATTGTAAATCACTTTTATTTCGAATTTTTAAAATCAAAATATTTCTTTGATAAGAAATAATTGTTTAATGCATAATTGATCTTTATCAAATAAAACGAGTCAGTATTACTTTTCTTAAAGAGTTACCCCAAATATTCTTAAATTGCATATCAAATAAGCTATATTTAATTTTTCAATAGTAATTACTAACGGAGAAATTTACGCACAATGTTAAAAATACTTAAAAAGATTTTTGGTGATAAACACGAAAAAGATCTTAAGGTTCTTTGGCCTATAGTAACAGAAATTAATGATCATTACGAAACAATTAAAAATTTTACTGATTCTGAATTAATTAATAAAACGATAGAGTTTAAAGAAAAAATTCAATCTCATACTGAAGTAACAAGAAAAGAGATTTATGAATTAAAAACTCGATTACAATCAGATGAAGATTTTGATCGTAATACTACTTACGATGAACTTGAAGGATTAGAAGAAAAACTTAATGATGAATATGAAGAAATTCTTGATGAACTTTTACCCGAAGCCTATGCTGTTGTTAAGTCTACCTGCCAAAGATTAGTTGGTAAAAGCTGGATAGTTGCCGGTAATAAAATTACTTGGGAAATGGTCCCTTATGATGTTCAGCTCATTGGTGGCATAGTTCTTCATCAAGGTAAAATTGCTGAAATGGCCACAGGCGAAGGCAAAACACTTGTTGCAACTTTACCAATCTATTTAAATGCTTTAACTGGTCGTGGTGTGCATTTGGTTACTGTAAACGATTATCTTGCAAAGCGTGATAGTGAATGGATGGGTGAAGTTTTCAGATTCCATGGTTTAACAGTTGGCGTAATTCTTAATACTATGGATTCTGCCCAAAGACAGCAGCAATATGCCTGTGATATAACTTATGGAACAAATAATGAATTTGGTTTCGATTATTTACGTGATAATATGTCTGTTGATATGACACAGCAAGTACAGCGCAAACATAACTTTGCAATTGTGGATGAAGTTGACTCGGTTTTAATTGATGAGGCCAGAACACCTTTAATTATCTCTGGTCCTGTTGATCGGGATGATCAGCAGTTTAATGATATGAGACCAAGAGTTGAAAGATTATTCAGACTTCAGAAAAACTTGGTTGCAACACTTGTACAGCAAGCCGAAGATATGTTAAATAAAGACGGTGGAAATACAACTGAAGCTGGTGTTTTACTTTTTAGAGCACAGCGCGGGTTACCAAAAAATAATAAGCTTACTAAAGTTCTCTCTGAACCTTCTTATAAAAGATTAGTGCAGCAAACTGAGTTGGAATATTTGCGTGAAAAAGGGAAAAATATGCATATCATCGATGAAGAATTATATTTTGTTATCGATGAAAAAGGAAACCAGATTGATATTACTGAAAAGGGGAGAGAAGAACTCTCTAAAGGTAGTGGAATGGAAAAGGAATATTTCGTTTTGCCAGATCTTGGTTTTGAAATCAGCAAATTTGAAAATGATGAAACTATAACGCTTGAAGAAAAACTAAAAAGAAAAGATGTGCTTTATAAAAAATATTCAGAAGCTAGCGATAGAATACACACAATAAATCAGTTACTAAAAGCATATACACTTTTTGAAAAAGATGTTGAATATGTTATTACTGAAGAAGGTAAAATTGCTATTGTTGATGAATTTACCGGTCGTGTTTTGCCCGGCAGAAGATATAGCGATGGTTTACATCAGGCAATAGAAGCTAAAGAAAATGTAAAAGTTGAGAGGGATTCTCAAACTCTCGCCACAATTACACTTCAAAACTATTTTAGAATGTATAACAAACTAGCTGGTATGACTGGAACAGCAGAGACAGAAGAAGGAGAATTTTTTGAAATTTACAAATTGGAGGTTGTTGTAATCCCAACTAACAAACCTATTACTAGAGATGATCAGGATGACGCAGTATATAAAACTAAGCGTGAAAAGTACAATGCAATAATCGAACAAATAGAAGCACTTAAAAAAGAGGGAAGACCGGTACTAGTTGGTACCACATCTGTAGAAGTTTCTGAAACTTTAAGCAGAATGTTAAAAAGAAACGGTGTTCAACATAATGTTCTTAACGCAAAACAGCATCAAAGAGAAGCTGAAGTTGTGCAGCATGCCGGTGAAATTAGTGCAGTTACTATTGCTACAAATATGGCAGGTAGAGGCACAGATATAAAACTTGGAGCTGGCGTAAAAGATAAAGGCGGACTATACATACTTGGAACTGAAAGACACGAATCAAGAAGAATTGATAGACAGTTAAGAGGAAGAGCCGGACGACAGGGAGATCCGGGAACTTCAAAATTTTATCTATGCCTTGAAGATGATTTGATGAGATTATTTGGAAGTGATAGAATTTCATCTGTAATGGAAAGGATCGGAATCAAGGAGGGCGAAGTAATTCAGCATCCAATGATCAGTAAATCTGTGGAACGTGCTCAGAAAAAAGTTGAAGAAAATAATTTTGCCATACGAAAACGTTTGCTTGAGTACGATAACACGATGAACTCTCAGCGTGAAGTAATTTATGCAAGAAGACAAAAAGCTTTGCAAGGCGATAGAATGAAGAGTGAACTTCTTGATTTGATGGAAGAAATGGTGGATGATATTGTAGAAAAGAATTTTGAGGATGTCAATATCATTGCAATTAAAGAACAACTCCTTCAAAGTTTGCTTATTGAATTAAAAATTGAACCTGAAGAATTTGAAAAACTTGGGAAAGATGGTCTAAAAAATAGAATAGTTGAAGCAGCCAATGAATTTTATAGAAAAAAAGAAGAAATGCTTGGCTCAGAATTAATGGCAAGATTAGAAAGATACGCTGTACTTAGTGTGATAGATCATAAGTGGAAAGAACATCTTAGAGAGATGGATGATCTTAAAGAAGGAATTGGTTTGCGTGCTTATGGGCAAAAAGATCCACTTGTAGAATACAAGGGTGAAGCATTTAAATTGTTTGTAGAATTATTAAGTCAGGTTAGAAATGAATCAGTTTCATTTGCTTTCAAGTTCTTTCCCCAAGCACCTGAAGAAATTCAGCAGAAAAGAAGAACTGTGCCTATTAGAATGATGGAGAGTAAACAAAGTACTGAAAATATTGGATTATCAAGCCGACCTCCTCAGACAAATGCTGAAGGTAAAGTTCAAACCGTTCGGGTGGAAGAAAAAGTTGGCCGTAATGATCCTTGTCCTTGTGGAAGCGGCAAAAAATATAAACAATGTCACGGTAAATAAATCCGGAATCTTCTATGAAAAAAATTGAAGCAATAATACGTCCCTTTAAACTTGATGAAGTAAAAGAAGCTCTGATTGAAGAAGGAATAAAAGGATTAACAATATCAGAAGTGAGAGGATATGGTAGGCAAAAAGGACATACAGAAACTTATCGAGGCAGTGAATATCAGATCGAATTCATTCCAAAGATTAAAATTGAAATAGTTGTTGATGATTTATTATTGGAAAAAGTAGTTGATGCAATATTAAGAACAGCCAAGACTGGTCAGGTTGGCGATGGTAAGATATTTATCTCGGACATACAGGAAGTGATAAGAATAAGAACAGAAGAATCCGGCAGCCATGCTTTGTAGAAAAAAAATGCCTTTTTCTTTTTCCTAAGGTTTAATAGCTTCAATTATGATATTTAGAAAAAAAGTCATCAAACAAGTTTTTATAGCTTCACTTCTGCTTTTTGTAAGCGGATGCTCAGTGTGGGATAATTTTACCACATATTTTAATTTATATTTTAATACAGCAACTATTTTTGAGGATGCAGAAAAAGAGATTCTATCTCAAAAAAGAGATTTATTTTCAAATGAACCTTTAGTAATTCCCGGCGCTGCAAAAACTGCCTTGGTAAAAGTTGTTGAAAAAAGTTCAAAGCTTTTACAATTCTATTCCACTTCTTCTTACGTTGATGAAGCATTAACTATGCTTGGTAAATCGTTTTATTATCAAGGAAATTATCAAAAATCAAAAAGAAAATTTGAAGAACTTATTGCTGCAAATCCTGATGATGTTGAAATAGTAACCGAAGCTAAATTATGGCTGGCAAAGTGTGATTTTGAATTAAGAGAATTTGGTTCTGCTTTAGCAATGATCGAAGAAGTTAGAACCAAAGCAGTGGAAGAAGATTTTGAAGAAATAATTAAAGAATCTTATGTACAGGAAATAAAATATAGAATAAAAGAAGAAGATTATCCTAAAGCTATTTTCCTTGCTAATGAGTTTGCTGAAGTTTATGATGATGATGTTGTAAGAGCGCAGATTTACTATGAACTGGGAAATTTATATACCAAAACAGGCGATAGTGAGAATGCAATTTTATCATACGAAAAAGTTTTTGATAATGAACCGGATTTTGATTTAGAAATTATTGCTACTATTAAATTTGGTAACGCTTTACGCAGTGCCGGCCAAACAGAAAAAGCGCTTGAAGTATTCGAAGATATTAGATCAGAAGATAAATTCTCTACTTCTTACAACGAGATTGATTTTGAGATAGGTAAAACATTTGTTGAATTAGGTGAGTATAATAAGGCATATGATCAGTTTAGATATGTTGATACTACATATAAAAACACACCCTTTGCGTCTGCTTCAAATTTTGAAATGGGTGAACTGTTTAGACTGAGGTTTATGAACTATGATACAGCAAGTTACTATTTTGTGAAAGTTCAGCCAACTTTATTACCGGATGGATATGAAGATAGAGCCAGAGATAGTAAGCAATTATTTGTTAAATATTCTAAATTAAGAAAAGACATTAATCGATTTGACAAACAGCTTTACTATTCACAAAATCCTGAAATATTCGGTAAAGATTCCGCTGATTATGTTGCAGATTCTTTAAAATTGTTGACAGAGTATCTTGAACAAAAAGAATTACAAGATATCTGGATGGGTGCAGATACAATGTTTAATCAGGTGAACAAGGCGATTAAAGATTCTCTCTTTATTAAAGATTCAATTTTTGTAAAGGATAGTTTAGTTAAGATTGATAGTTTAATTAATGTTGGACTATACAATCCGGCTGACACAATTGGATTGAAAAAAAGTTTATTAGACTCACTAAATGTTAAACGTTTAGCTGAACTTAAAGATCCCAAGAACCCGAATAACTTATTAAAACCAAACCAGTCGGCGATTAAACTTGATAGCGTAAAATTTAAAAATAATCCACCGCAAAAACTTAGAATATCAATTGATTCAGCAAAAACTATTTTAGCAAAAAATAGTCTTGAACTCGGAAACCTGTTTCTGACAGAATTTGATGTTCCGGATTCAGCCTTTACATTTTACAATACTATACTTGAAAAATATCCATCTCCCACATATTACCCGAATACATTATACGCACTGGGAAGTTATTATCTTACAATTGATAATAAATCAAAAGCTGATAGTCTTTTTGAAATTATATACAACGATTATAAAGATAGAACAATCGTAAATGCCGCAGCTGATAAACTCAATAAACCATTAGTGGATTTGAAATTTGATTTTGCAAAAGATCAATACGCATCAGCTGAAGATTTGATGTTAAGTGGTAACTATAAACAATCAGTGCAGAAATTTTTTAATATATATCGTAACTATCCAAAATCAACAATTGCACCACAAGCACTATACACATCTGGATGGATCTTTGAGAATGATCTATTTCAACCTGATTCTGCAGCAGCAGTTTATGATACTTTAATTGCAAAATATCCAGCAAGTGCTTATGCTAAAAAGATTACAAAAAAAGTTACAACTTACAAACAGGAAAAGATTAGATTACAAAAAGCAATTCAGGATAGTTTAAATGCAGTTGCAAAATTAATTACTGATAGCACATTAACAGCATCTAATGAATTCGAAGAAGTAGTGGATGTAACGGCCGAAGATTCGGTTGGTTATAATAAAAACGTAGTACTTGGAGACCCAAATTTTGTTGGGTTATCTGATGAAAAGAGTGTTGAGAATAATCAAAATATAGTTTCACAAAAGAAAAAATTAGAACCACTTTGGGATCCGCGTAAACATTTTAATTAGCTTATTTAATACTTTTTTTTACTGCTATGCGATACAGAGAACTAATTGAACTCATCGATGAAGGGGAGAATATTCAGTGTGAGTTTAAGAGAAAGTTTTCCAGTTCTGAAAAAATCGCCAGGGAAATGCTCGCTTTTGCAAACACAAAAGGTGGAATAATACTTTTTGGAATTGATGACGATAAAAAAATTGTTGGAGTGGAAAGTGAAAAAGAAACATCCGAACTTGTTAAGGATGCAGCTTTAACTCAATGTGTACCCGCGATAGATTTTTCAATTGAGTACAAAGAAATTGATGGTAAAGAGATTGTAATTGTCTCAGTATCTGAATCAATTGAAAAACCTCACAGACTTCAGGATTATAAAACTGAATTAGATATTAATTCTGCAATTGTTCCAATTCGAGTGAACGATAAAAGTGTTCAAGCAAGTAAAGAGATGATAAGAATATTACGTGCTCAGACAAATCAGACGGCATTGAAAAAATATATTTTAGGTCCGATAGAAAAAACAGTTTTTGAGTATTTGAATAAAACAGAAAGAATTTCTGTTAAGGAATTAAGCAATTTGGTCAATATATCCGAACGAAGAGCTTCTAGAACGTTAGTGAAAATGCTCAGAGCAAATTTATTGATGATACATACAAAAGATAATGGAGAAGAGTTTTTTACTGCTTCGGTTTAATTCTTATTTTTTTGTGTCAAAAATTTTTCGCAATTCATAAATAGCAATTCCGTACGCTACGGCAACGTTTAAAGACTGTTTAATTCCGTATTGAGGTATTTCAATAGAGTAATCACACAAATCAAGCACTTCTTGAGAAACACCGGTTATCTCATTTCCAACAACAAGGCAAAGAGGAAAATCATATACATTGGAATTAGAATATGATTTGCTGTTTTCTGTAAGTTCTAAAGCACAAATTTTAAGTCCTTGATGTTTTAACTCTTTAATTGCATCGATTGGATTTTTAATGTACTGCCATTTTACACTCTCAGTAGAACCTAACGCAGTTTTAAGAACATCCTTATTTCCTGAAATCTCATTACTAATCGGTGGATAGGGAGTGTAACCAGAAAGAATTAATTTTTCAATCATCGCACCATCAGATGTTCTAAATATAGATCCAACATTATATGAACTTCTGATTGAATTAAGTAAGACTACAACGGGTAATTTTTTAACATCATCGATTTTATCAAGAGTGCTTCTATTTTCAGAAATTTCATCGTGAGTAAGTTTGCGCATAACACACTATGAAATTTGTTCAAACTTATAAGCAAGTTGCCCGCATGCTGCTGAAATATCATCGCCTTGTGTATATCTAACAATAACGGTTATACCTGCATCCCTTAAAGTTCTAACAAATTCATCTACTCTAAATTTTTGAGATGGTTCTAATTCTTTTGCAAAACCAGATGGATTCATATGAGATATTGAGTTAAACGGTATTACATTTATTTTGCAGGGTATCGATTTGCAAAGTCTTAAGAGTGCATTTAAATCATCCTCGCGGTCATTTAGGTCCTTAAGCATTACATATTCAAAAGTAATTCTAGTATCTGTTTGTTTTGCATAGTATCTAACAGCTTCAAGATTTTCTGACAAAGAATACTTTTTATTTATTGGCATAATTTTGTTGCGGGTTTCTTCAAACATTGAGTGAAGTGAAAAAGCCAGCTTTACTTTTAATCCACTATCTGCAAGTTCTACAATTTTAGGTGCGATACCAGCAGTGGAAACAGTAATTCTTCTTAAGCTAATATCTTTTGTTTTTTCTTCTGCAAAAATTTGTAATGTCTTTAAAGTATTTGCGTAATTTAACAGCGGCTCACCCATTCCCATATAAACAATGTTTGAAATCTTATTTTTGCCAAAATCCCTTGAAGCCATAAGAAATTGATCGAGCATTTCGCCCGATGATAAATTTCTTTTATATCCCATTAATCCAGTTGCACAAAATTGGCAATCTAATGGGCACCCGACTTGCGTTGAAATGCAAAGCGTTATTCTTTTGGGATCTGGTATTATAACAGATTCTATTATATGATCATCGTGGGTTTTAAATAAATATTTTTTTGTACCACTTCTTTGGGATGTTTCTGATGATACAAATGTTAACGTATTTAATTCGCAGTAAAGATTAAGTTTTTTTCTTAAATAATTTGGCAGGGTGGACATTTCATCAAAACTATTAGCCATGTGTCCATATATCCATTCAAAAACTTGATCACCTCTAAATCGTTTTTCCCCCGCAGCAGTAAAGAAATCTTTTAGTTCTTTTAGACTTAAACCTTTAAGCATTGTTTTGCTTACAGATTCCTCAGTTATTTTTTGTTCTGTCATAAATCAACACTTAAATAAGAATTGTTGATAAAAATACCAACCCGTATAATTCCCCAAGATTGATACATATGAATTATTAGTTTATTTTTGAAGTAAAATAAACGCCTTAAACACGCGACTTAAAATTAACAGGTTTTTATCAAAATTAAAAAGGATTTGAAATGAATTTCAATTTAACTGAAGATCATTTAATGATTCAGGAATCCGCAAAAGATTTTGCACTAAACGAAATTGCTCCTTCCGCAGTGCAAAGAGATAAATCTGCAGAGTTTCCATCAGAGATTGTTAAAAAAATGGGTGAACTTGGTTTTATGGGTATGATGGTTTCACCTGAATATGGAGGAGCCGGACTTGATACAATAAGTTATGTTCTTGCAATGATTGAAATTTCTAAGGTTGATGCAAGCCTTGGGGTAATAATGTCAGTGAATAATTCATTAGTGTGTTATGGATTAGAAAAATATAGTTCAGACTTTATTAAACAGAAATATTTGGTGCCTCTTGCAAAAGGAGAAAAACTTGGCGCATTTGCTTTATCTGAGCCGGAAGCTGGGAGTGATGCAACTAAACAAAAAACTACTGCTGATAAAGATGGAGAATATTACGTTTTAAATGGAATTAAGAATTGGATTACCAACGGTACAACTGCAGATTACTATATAGTTATGGCTACAACTGATAAAGAAAAGGGTCATAAAGGAATTTCAACTTTTATTGTTGAAAAAGGTACGTCGGGGTTTGATCACGGTGTAAAAGAAGATAAACTTGGAATTAGAAGTTCAGATACTTGTTCACTCACATTTCAAAATTGCAAGGTGCCAGCAGAAAATCTTATTTGGGAAGAAGGAAAAGGATTTAACTTTGCAATGAATACTTTAAATGGTGGAAGAATTGGAATAGCATCTCAGGCTGTTGGTATTGCAGAAGCATCATTAGATGCGGCAGTTAAATATGCAAAAGAAAGAAAAGCATTTGGACAAACCATATCTAATTTTCAGGCAATTCAATTTATGCTTTCTGATATGGCAGTAAAAGTTGATGCTGCTAAAATTCTTACTTTAAAGGCAGCAGCGCTTAAGGATGAAAGCAAACCTTATATAAAAGAAGGGGCTATGGCAAAACTTTATGCTTCAAAAGTTGCTGTTCAAAATGCACTTGATGCAATTCAAATACATGGTGGATATGGCTACGTAAGGGAATATTTAGTTGAAAGATATTTACGCGATGCCAAAATAACAGAAATTTATGAAGGTACCTCAGAAATTCAAAAAATTGTAATTGCAAGAGCATTACTTGATAATAAGTAAAAAAAATATCTTATTTCTTTTTTACTTAGCTCAAATAACACTTTATTCCCAAACAGATTGGGCCAGATGGGAAAAATCTGACCCAGCTTATCAAGTAAAGGATACATATTTAGAAAGAAAATATGATCTTTCCATTGAATCATTTTCAGATTTAATTGTAAAACCAATTATTAATTCTTACTGGTTTTTTATTTCAGATGTTGATGGAGCAAATTGTCCTTTCAATCCATCCTGCTCAAGTTTTTTATTACAATCTATTAAAGAAACAAATGTGTTTAAAGGAACGTTAATGTTTTTTGATAGGTTTACCCGAGATACAAATATATTCGGACGACACGAACATTATCCTCGTTATGGTAAAAATCATTATTATGATCCAATAAATTTATACACTCTTGATAAAGATAAAATCAATTATGTTCCTGCTAAGACACAGATAAATGAATGAGACTAAAAAGTATTTTTTTGTTTTTTTTAATTCCCATTGTAATCTATCCTCAACTGATTGATTTTCAATCAACTCAAAATATAAAGCTGTTTGCCGATTTTTTATTTTGTGATAAAGATTATTTAAGGGCGATTGAAGAGTATGAAAAGTATTTGTCTTTAGTAGATGATGATTCATTAAGATTTAAAGTTGCCATTGGATTTTCATTAATTAACAATCAGAAAACAGCTCTCCAAAAACTAGTTTTAATAAAAGACACTTCTCCATACTACGAGCAAAGTAAAATTGAAAGATTAAAGTCACTATACTTGCTAAAAAATGATTTAGCTTTTTTTATGTTGGCTGATTCACTGAAAAATTCAGTTTCAAAATATTCTAAAGAAGCTTGGCAGTTTGGTAATGCAGCACTTTTGTTAGCAATTAAAGAGCTACCACAAAAAGAAGTATTTTTAATTCCATTTGAAGCCGATGATAAAAATACTTTATCAAATTTTTATGATGCTAAAAAAAATCCATCATATAAAAACGAAATATTCGCAGGAATTTTATCTGGAATTATTCCAGGTGCAGGAAAGATCTATACGCAAAATTATGGTGATGGAATAACTGCTTTTCTAATTACAGGCTTGTTGTCATATCTAGCTTATACAAATTTTGAGAATGATCATTCCACACGAGCATGGATATTTACTGCGCTAGGTGGTGGATTTTATCTGGGAAATATTTATGGCTCAATTTCGTCTGCACAGATATTTAATGCAAAATTAAACTTTGAATTTAATGAAGGCGTTAAATTCTTTATTGAACAAAAAAACTATTTTACACCCGTTTATGACTTTTGTGATTAAAAAAATATTAGTTTTTTTCATTTTGCTCATCTTTACTGCAAATGCGCAAGATAGCCTGGAGAAACAGTATCAATTTGCAATAAAATTATTTGATCAGGAAAAATATTTTGATGCAATAACAGAACTTAAGCGATTACAGTTCTTTGACTATGATAATCTATATGCTTTTCAATCTAACTTATTGATAGGTAAGTCGTACAAAGCAGGGGCAAAGTTTGATGAGGCAGTTAAGTACTTTACTATTGCAGAAATTAATGCGAGAAATGACATTGAATTTTATGAATCAATAATTTTTAAAGCTAGAACAAATATTTTACGCCGATCAACTAAACAGTCAGAAAAAATTTTAATCGAATTACTAGACAATTCTAGATTTATATCTAAACAAAAAGAAATTAAATATTGGTTAGGATGGAACTACATATTTTCGGATGATTGGGAAAAAGCTTATGAGGTTTTTTTAGAGGACAACCTTGACACAACTTTAGCCAAACTTTGCAAATCAGTTGAGGATGAAAAATATTCAGTTGGATTTGCTAAGTACAGTTCTTATATAATTCCGGGAGCGGGGCAGTTTTATACAGGAGAATATATAAGCGGTGTTATTTCACTTGGTTGGAATTTGCTGTTTGGATATTTAACTATAAACTCTTTTATGGAGGATAGAGTTTTTGATGGCATTATGGTTGGGAATTTTCTATGGTTAAGGTTTTATTCCGGTAATACTCAAAATGCAGAAAAATTTGCAATCCAAAAAAATCTTAAAACTTCAAATAATGCTCTTATCTTTCTTCAGAATCAATTTAGAGGTGAAAAACCTTAAAAATATTGATTTTTCTAGTGTACATTTACAGATATTAAGTATTATATTTTTATTCAAAATTTATCTAACTCTGTGTTATTGTTAATCTCCATATTCAAATAGAAATTTTTTAGGAGGAGTAATGAAAAGTAAAGGTATGATGATAGGATGTGCCATTGGTGGAGTAATTCTGCTTGCTGTTGGCATGTTAGTCGTTTGGGGAATTAGTTCGTACAATAATATGGTTTCACTTGAGCAATCGGTGATACAGCAGTGGTCACAAGTTGAAAATCAATATCAAAGAAGAGCAGATTTAATCCCAAATCTTGTTAATACTGTTAAAGGCTATGCTGATTTTGAAAAGGATGTATTAACTAAAGTCACCGAAGCTCGTGCCAGAGTTAGTCAATTCAATATAACACCAGAAGTACTTAACGATCCACAAGCATTTGCAAAATTTCAATCCTTGCAAGGTGAGCTAAGCGGAGCTTTATCGCGATTATTAGTTACAGTAGAAAATTATCCTCAATTAAAAGCGAATGAAAACTTTTTACAACTTCAAGCACAGCTAGAAGGAACGGAAAACAGGATTTCTGTTGAACGTAAAAAATTTAATGAAGTAGTTCAATCATATAACACAACAATTAAAAGATTTCCTGCTTCAATGTTAGCAGGTATGTTCGGATTTGGCGAGAAGCAATACTTCAAAGCTATTCAAGGCGCAGAAACTCCGCCTAAAGTAGAATTTTAAGAATGAAATTATACTTTTTAGTTTTTCTTTTTTCATTTGTATCTGGTTTTTCGCAGCCCGATTTGCCGAAGCTGAAAATGTGGGCCACAGATTTAACCGGAACTTTAAGTCAAAATGAATTAAGCGAATTAAATGTTAGATTAAAATATTTTCAGGATACAACATCAAATCAAATAGTTGTTTTGATGATTCCAACTTTGGACAATTATCCGATTGAAATGTTAGCTGAAGAAACTGCTACTAAAAATAAAATCGGTACTGAAAAAAATGATAACGGTATTTTATTATTAATTGCTAAGGATGATCGGGAACTAAGATTAGAAGTTGGTTATGGATTAGAGGGAGCGGTTCCTGATGCAATTGCAAGTTCAATTGTCCGCAATGTTATAAGACCAAGATTTAAAGATGATAACTATTATTTGGGTATCAGTGATGGCATTAATGCAATTATAAAGGCAATCGGGGGAGAATATAAGATTGAAGATTCAGATGAAGACAGTGGTTTTCCGTTTATCATACTTGTTATAATTATGATTGTGGTTTTTTCTGTTATGAGAGGTGGTAGCGGTCCATTTGTTCCTGGTGGTGTTTATAGAACAGGTACACGTTCCGGAGGTTGGTCAAGTGGCACCAGCAGTTGGGGTGGAAGCAGTGGCGGATTTAGTGGTGGTGGTGGCTCTTTTGGCGGAGGTGGTGCCAGCGGAAGTTGGTAATTTTGAAGAATTTCAAGCGTTTATTAAATATCTCTTGAAGAAGACCTGTAGTTTTCCTAAAATGTAGGCGAAATTTGAAATAATATTTTATTCACTTATTCTGTTAATAATTCAAGGAGAAAAAAAATATGGCTATTAAAATAACCGAAGAATGTATTAATTGCGGAGCTTGCGAGCCTGAATGTCCTAATACTGCAATTTATGAAGGCGGATCTGATTGGGAACTAGCCGGTGTTCATTATGGAAATAGTGATGCAGCACCTTCCGGAGCTAATGGATTTTATTCTAGCGATTTCTTTTATATTGTACCTGATAAATGTACAGAATGTAAGGGTTTTCATGATGAACCACAGTGCGCTGCAGTTTGTCCTGTTGATTGCTGCGTACCTGATCCAAACCATGTAGAAGATGTTGATACACTTTTAAAACGAAAAGAATATTTAGACGGAATTGGTAGATAAGATTTTACTTTTTTAGGGTGGTTTAACCACCCTTTTTAATTTTTAGCGATAATCAAAGAATATTTTTAACGATTATTTACGTTTCAAACTCTTACCATTCTTACTTAATTTCAATCAACAAAATCCTTTATTATTTATGCAAATTGGCAAATACAAACTAAAAACTATTCAATCTGGTAATTTTAGATTGGATGGTGGAGCTATGTTTGGAATAATTCCAAAACCACTTTGGGAAAAAACTAACCCACCTGATGAATTAAATCGTGTTACACTTTCTACAAGAAATCTTTTACTAATAAGTGATGATAAAAGAATTTTAATTGATACCGGAATGGGAAATAAGTGGGA
The DNA here is from genome assembly GCA_049291095.1 of Ignavibacteriaceae bacterium. Classification (GTDB taxonomy): domain Bacteria; phylum Bacteroidota; class Ignavibacteria; order Ignavibacteriales; family Ignavibacteriaceae; genus IGN3. Next base: position 25,019 of record JBATOT010000061.1, read on the forward strand.
TGAAAAATCAAGAAATATTTATAACATCAATCCTAAACTTGATCTTGAACATGAACTTGAACTCCTTGGAATAAAATCAGAAGAGATAACTGATATACTTTTAACGCATCTTCATTTTGATCACACCGGCGGCTCAACAAAATATGAAAATGGAAAACTTGTTCCTGCATTTCCCAATGCAAAATATTTTGTACAAAAGAAAAATTTTGAATGGGCAATGAATCCTTCAGACAGAGACAAAGGAAGTTACATCAAAGAAAATTTTGAGCCGCTTGTTAAAGAAGGAGTTTTAAATCTAATAGATGGGGAAATAGATTTTGATGAAAATATTTCTTTTAGAATTATTAATGGACACACTTTTGCACAACAAATGATTAAAATTTCTGATTCATCGAACACAATTTTGTACTGCGCTGATTTGATGCCTTTTGTTTCGCAAATCAGAATTCCTTATGTAATGGGATACGATTTACAACCTATGATTACTGTGCAGGAAAAGAAAAAGTATTTGCAATTAGCCGTTGATGAAAACTGGCAAATTTATTTTGGACACGATCCTGATTTTGCTTTGGCGACAGTTAAGCAATCAGAAAAGGGAACTATTCAGGATAAAGTGTTTAAGGATTTTGAATAATGGAAGATGGATATACAAAAGTTTGTAGAGTCACTGAGTTAAGAGAAAATCAAGGGAAAAGATTTTTAATCAATGATGTTGATATTGCAGTATTTAAAGTTAATGGTGAAATCTTTGTTCTAAATAATGTTTGTCCGCATCAACATACTTCAGTTATTTATGATGGATTTATAGAAGATGGTTGTGTTGTTTGTCCAGCGCATGGCTGGATGTTTAACCTTAGAACAGGTTTGCAGCCAACAGGTGCAAAGGGATTGGATTCTTATCCAGTTAATATTATAAACGATGAAGTGTTTGCCATAGTAAAAGCAAAAGAACTAAAGTGGTAAGCATTTTATATAATGGGAAAGTTAACCAACCAAATAGTTATCGAAAAAGCAAAGCAACTTGGATTTGATCTAATTGGTTTTGCAAAAGCTGATTTGCTTGTTGAAGAAACTAAAAAATTAGAAAGTTGGTTGGGTAAGAGTTATCAAGCTACAATGAATTATATGGAGAAAAACCTTCACAAACGAAAAGATGTAAAAGAAATTCTTCCAAATGCCAAAAGTGTTATATCACTCGCTCTTAATTATCACACTCCAGAAAAATATTCTAATGAAATTGATAAAGGCAAGGTTTCACGTTATGCTTGGGGAAAAGATTATCATCTTATCATCTGGCAAAAACTAAATGAACTTGAGACAGAATTAAAAGAACTTGAACCTGAACTTGAAACTCTATCATATGTTGATACTGGACCAGTTATGGATAAAGTCTGGGCTGTAAGGGCAGGAATTGGCTGGATGGGTAAACATACAAATGTAATTAATCCAAACATTGGAAGCTGGTTCTTTATTGCTAACATCATTACAAATTTTGAGTTTGAGTATTCTGAAATCATTACTGATCATTGCGGAACTTGCACAGCTTGTATTGATGCGTGTCCAACAAATGCAATTGTTCAGGAATACGTTGTTGATGCGAACAAGTGTATTTCATTTCAAACAATTGAAAACAAGGATGAAATTCTTGTTGAGTTAAAAGGGAAGTTTGATAATTGGATTTTTGGTTGTGATATTTGTCAGGATGTTTGTCCATGGAATAATAAATTTTCCGTTGTTACATCAGAAAAAGATTTTTACCCACAGAATAAAGAAATATCCTTTGATGAGGTTTTAGCTTTAGATAATCATTCTTTTAAAGCAAGATTTGTTGAGAGTCCGATAAAGCGCACAAAGCTAAATGGGTTACAAAGAAATGCAAAATTCTTATTAGATTGATCAATCGCACATCTTGAATCTTCACCAACTTATCTGAATCTTACAAGTACAAAAATTTAATATTTAGCTCACAATCAGTTTTGGAGAAAAAATGTCTGAACAAGCAAATCAAAATAATCATTTTAAAGTTTTAATTATTGGATCTGGTCCGGCAGGTTTAACTGCAGCAATATATGCAAGTCGTGCAAATCTTAATCCTGTAATATTTGAAGGCATGCAGCCGGGCGGACAATTAACAATCACAACCGAAGTTGAAAATTATCCTGGATTCGAACATGGCATTGATGGTCCAGCTTTGATGGATGTTATGCGTAAACAGGCTCAGCGTTTTGGTGCGCAATCTTTTTACAAAGAAATTACTGAGGTTGATTTTTCAAGTCGTCCATTCAAAGTAAAATCATATGATGAAAATTATACTGCTGATTCAATTATCATATCAACTGGGGCATCTGCAAAATTACTTGGATTAGAAAGTGAAAATAAATATATGGGTTATGGTGTTTCTGCCTGCGCTACGTGTGATGGATTTTTCTTTAAAGGATTAAAAGTAATTGTAGTTGGCGGTGGTGATACTGCAATGGAAGAAGCAAATTTCTTAACAAAATTTGCTGATGAAGTTACAATCATTCATAGAAGAGATGAGTTCCGTGCATCAAAAATTATGACTGAACGCGTTCAGAAAAATCCTAAAATAAAATTGCTTACAAACAAAGTAATTACAGAAGTTATTGGAACTGAAGTGAATGGTAGAAAAAGTATGACTGGTGTAATTCTGAAGGATATTAAAGATGGTTCAACCACAGAATTTAAAGCTGATGGTTTATTTATTGGTATCGGACATCGACCAAATACAAAACTCTTTAATGGCTTATTAGATATGGATGAAACCGGTTATCTAAAAGTAAAACCGGGTTCAACTTACACAAATATTGAAGGTGTTTTTGCAGCAGGCGATGTCGCAGATCATACTTACAGACAAGCTGTAACTGCTGCGGGCACTGGCTGTATGGCTGCACTTGATGCAGAACGATGGTTAGAAGCGCAGGAATAAAGACACAACTGAATTAAGAATAACGAACAAGGAATTATGAATTTAGAAGTTCAACTTTTTCATTCAATATTCCTTGTTCAATATTCGATATTATTTTTTATCCTTTTTCATTTTATCTGAAAGAACATTAGCAACTACAAATCCAACTCCTGTGCCTACAAATAACGAGAGGGGAACCCAGTATTCCTTTGTCGTTGTGTCTTCCATAAACATACCAAATCCTAAACCAATACCGAATGCGATTGATATGATTCCAATCTTCATCAACCAAAGTCCATCTTTCTTTTCCTGGAAGAATTGTTTAATCTCCTCTGTTGATAGCCCTTTTTCTATTAGCAATTGTTTTTCTTTTGAATGCAGATAGAAATGTACAATCAAAACAACTCCGATTACGAGAGTGATTATTATAGGGATGAATACTGCGATAATTTCTGGTCCGTGCATTTTATTTCTCCTTTGTTTCTAATCCTTTTAAGAGAAGGATTTGATTTTTAATTACTTATTTAATTCCCTACAACATTTGACTAAGACATTTTGTTTTAGGTTACAAATTGATTCTATAAAAATTTCAAACTAAATTTCTACCGCATATAGATATTTGTAACCTTTGGCAAGATGATTTAGTCTATTATGATAATGAAAAACCTTACCGATGTTGAAATTATTGAATCCGTAAAAAAAGGTAATCAGGCGGATTATTCGATTCTTATAGATCGTTACAAGAATAAAGCGTTTACTATGCTTAAACGAATGTTAAAAAATGATTTTGATGCTGAAGAAGTTTTGATGGATTGTTTTCTGAAAGCTTATAATAATTTGAACACTTTTAAGTTTGAGTCAAAATTTTCAACCTGGTTTTACAGAATAGTTTATAATTCAGCTTTAACAAAATTATCGAGTGCAAAAAGAAAAATTGAAAATGAAATGAGTTCGGTTGATGATTTGCATCATCTTGAAAGTAAATATCTGGCTGATGATTTTATTAAAGAAGATAATTCGATATTGATAAAAAAAATTATTAATGAACTTCCAATAAAAAATGCAGCTGTGGTAACAATGTTTTATCTTGAAGAGTTAAGTACTGAGGAAATAAGTGATGTTTTACAGATTTCTGTTGCAAATGTAAAAGTGATTTTACATCGATCGCGAAATTTATTAAGAGAAATAATTGAAAAAAGAAATTTAGTTCAGGAAATATTATGAAAAATATTAATGATGAATTATTAAATAAGTATTTAGATGATGAACTTGATCAGAAGGAAAAAGAACTAGTTAGGATTTCTATTGAAAGTTCGTTGGAAGTTAAGAAGCGATACGAAGCACTATTAAAAGCTCATAGTCTTTTTAACTCAGTTGAAGAAGAATCTCCATCTTTGGATTTTACAAAACTTGTTATGAATAAGTTGAACAAGAGATCCGTAATTGCTAAACAACAGAAATTTTTTCTTTTATCTATATTATCACTCTTGGGATTGGTAATACTCGGAATTACCGGATATGCTTTGTATCAAGTTATTTCTTCAATTCAACCAGTTCAATCATCAGAAATTGTTACAAATTATTCTAAAGATCTTGGTGACTATGTTTCAAATTTATTTGGACAAAAAAATCTTACAATTTTTGGCTCGGTGCTTTCGTTTATCATGTTGATTTCAGGATATTTTCTTTACGATTATCAGAAGCATTCTAAAAAGAATTATAGTCATTAATTTGTAAGTCATTTCGAAGGAGTCTTCGACTGAGAAATCTGTTTGAAATACATTGAAGATTTCTCTCCGATTAAAGTCGGATTCGAAATGACAATATTCAATTGCGTTTCAAGTTTTATAAAAACCAAGTCATTAATCCAAGCCACATTTTGTATATTTGCACATCATTAAAAAATAAAAGATAAGAATGAATACAAAAGCCGGTTACGCTGCTATAATTGGATTGCCAAATGTTGGTAAATCAACTCTTATGAATGCTTTGCTTGGACAAAAAATTTCAATTACAACCTCAAAACCTCAAACGACGCGTAAAAGAATTTTAGGAATTTTATCTGAAGAAAATTATCAGGTAGTTTTTCTGGATACTCCTGGAATTTTAAAACCTGCATATCTTCTACAGGAAAAAATGATGGATGATATTGATCTTTCTGTTAAGGATGCAGATGTATTCGTAATCATTTATGATGTAAGCTCCGAACAATCATTCAAAGGATCAGAAGAAAACGAATACATTCAGAAAGTAATTAGCGAAAAAAAGAATCCAAAAATTCTTGTGCTTAATAAAATTGATACAATTTCACAGGAGCAGGCGCTTTCACTGATTGAGAGATTTGAAAAATTGAATATCTTTAAATCAGTTATTCCTGTTTCTGCAAATCTTAAATTTAATCTGGAAAGATTACTAAACGATATTGTTGAGTGTTTACCGGAAGGTGAAAAGTTTTATCCGGATGATATTGTTTCTGAAGAGACTGAAAGATTTTTTGTTACTGAAATTATTCGTGAAAAATTATTTGAGCTTTATGAATATGAAGTTCCATATAGCTGTGAAGTTTTAATTGCGGAATTTATAGAAAGAGAAAACTCAAAAGATTATATCAGTGCAGAAATTGTAGTTGAAAGAGAATCTCAAAAGCCAATAATCATCGGAAAAGAAGGAAGAGCAATTAAATCTCTTGGTGAAAAATCCAGGAAAAGCATTGAAGAATTTTTAGGACGTGAAGTTTATCTTGAACTTAGAGTTAAGGTTAGAGAAAAATGGCGTTCAAATCTTAATATGCTAAAGTCATTTGGATATGTGCGAAGTAAGGATAAAGAGTGATTGAGTTCAGGTTCAAGTTAGATATTTAGAATTGATAGAATATCCTCTGATGAAAAAATATACTGGTGAAATTGCACTTCTGTTTAATACTTTAATTTGGGGTGGAACTTTTGCGCTGATCAAAAATGCGTTTAATGACATTTCACCTCTATTATTTCTTGGGTTACGATTTAGCATAGCCGCTCTAATATTTTTACCCTTTGTTTATGCGTCATTAAAAAAGACTAACAAACAAACTTTGCTTGCCGGGTCAGTCCTAGGATTTTTTTACTTCGCAGGTTTCACTGCTCAATCTCTGGGATTAAATCTTACTACAGCTACCAAATCTGGATTTATAACAGGAACGTTTGTAGTCTTTATCCCCATCTTACAATTGATAATAGAAAAAAGAAAACCAAAGTGGTTTAACGTACTCGGAGTTTTATTGGTTTTAATCGGATTGATATTGCTTTCAAGCAAAGGTGAAAACGCTCTTGATTTTATTAAACAGCTTGGATCAGATTTTAATCTTGGCGATTTGTTAACTTTATTGTGTGCACTACTTTTTGCTTTTCAAGTTGTTTACGTTGATGTTTTCACCAAGAAGTACGATTATCTGCCAATGGTTTTTGTTCAATTATTAATCACAGGTGTTGGTGGATTTATTTTGTCCTTTATCTTTTCAATCTCATCTTTAGAAACATTTAAGTTTACTTTAAATACAACTGTTGTTACTGCAATTCTCTATACAGCAATATTCGCATCTATAATTGCGACTGTAATACAATTGAAATTCCAAAAATTTGTTTCACCGACAAAAGCAGGAATTATTTTTTCAATCGAACCAATTTTTGCAGCTATATTCGCTTACTTTTTACTCAGTGAAAAAATTTCTAATTTTGGCTTCATTGGATGTGTGCTTATTTTCGCTGGTGTAATTGTTTCAGAAGTGTTTTCAAGTAAAGATGAGTGAATTAAAAAGAGCAAAAATAATTGTTACCGGTTTAGTTCAGGGTGTTGGTTATAGATATTTTGTGATGAGACATGCAGATAATCTAAATCTAAAAGGCTACACACAAAATCTTTTTACTGGTGAAGTTCTCACTGAAGTTGAAGGTGATTTAGGATTGATAAATGATCTTATCAAACAATTAAAAATAGGACCAATGAAATCTCACGTTACAAATTGTTCAGTTGAATGGTCTGAACCAAAAAATGAATTTAAAAGATTTGAGGTTAGATATTAGATTTACTTAACCAACTTTGTACGAAATACTTTTAAGCCAATTCACGCAAAGAGCGCAAAGTTTTTTGCTAAGTTCGCAAAGAAAAATCGTTAAGGGAGGAAATATGAATGAAAATGAATTATCGAATAAAATAATTGGTGCTGCAATTGAGTTACATAAAGTTTTAGGACCTGGTTTATTAGAATCGGCATATGAAAACGCATTTACCTATGAGTTAAGAAATATCGGATTAGATGTAAAACAACAAGTACCAATGCCATTTGTTTATAAAGATATTAAATTAGATGTTGGTTACAGACTGGATATTTTAGTTGAAAATAAATTGATTATTGAAATTAAATCTGTTGAAACTTTGGCTCCTGTTCATTTTTCTCAAGTTTTAACATATCTAAAATTATCAGAACTAAAACTTGGATTGTTAATAAACTTTAATACCAAGTTACTGAAAGAAGGAATTCATAGAGTTGTCAATAATTTATAATCTTAGCGATCTTTGCGTTGATTTTTCTTTGCGCACTTTGCGAGAAATGCCTTTAGCTCAGTTTGCGCAAAAGCCGTTAAGTAATTTCGCTAAGATCGCAAGGTAAAATGATGAAATTGAATTTTAGGACAGGATTTGGTTTTGATGTTCACGCCTTTGTGGAAGGAAGAAAATTAATCATCGGCGGAGTTGAGATTCCTTTTGATAAAGGATTGGAAGGCCATTCAGATGCAGACGTCCTGTTGCATGCAATTTGCGATGCAATGCTTGGTGCTTTAGCTCTAGGCGATATTGGAATACATTTCCCCAACACAGATGAGCGTTGGAAAGATGCAGATAGTTCACTTCTTTTAAAACACGTGAACGAACTAATTAATTCTAAAGGATACGAATTAGGAAATCTTGATTGCGTACTTGCAATGGAAAAACCAAAAATATCTCCATACGTAGATGAGATAAGAAAATGTATTTCAGTGGTTCTTAGTGCAGATTCTGATCAGATATCCATCAAAGCAACTACAACAGAAAAACTTGGGTTCATTGGTAGGACAGAAGGAGTTGTTGCTTTTGCTACTGTTTTACTCACCATGAAAGAACTGAATGTTTGAAACAATACTAACGCAGTTTTCAGACCTAACTCCGTTCTGGATTTATCTGACAATTTTTTTCTTTGCATATATAGAAAATCTTTTTCCACCTTCTCCTAGTGATATTGTTGTTGTAATTGCAGGCTCACTCGTTGCAACAGGTTCGCTTAATTTAATTCCAACTTTTCTTTTTGCAACAGCAGGAAGTTTGTTGGGATTTCTTACTGCATTTATAATTGGCTGGCAGTTTGATAAAAAACTCGTTCACTCAGGAAAACTAAAATTTATAACGGTGGAGTCTTTTGAGAAAGTGGAAAATTCATTTCGCAAATACGGTTACTATTTAATCGTAGCAAACAGATTTTTACCAGGTACACGTGCGGTAATATCTTTCTTTGCTGGAATGAGCAGGTTAAATGTTAATAAAACTACAATTCTTAGTTTAGTTAGCTCAGCAATTTGGAATGCATTTCTTATCTATCTAGGAATAGCTTTCGGAAATAATGTCGATGTTATCGATAGCTATTTAAAAACGTATAGCAATATAATTTTAATTATTACGGGAATTGTTATTCTATTCTTTGTTGTAAAATACTTCATCACAAAAAGAAAAAACAAACTTTGAAATTTTTATTCGCCAAACAAGAATTAACATCTGATGAAAAAAAAGAAACGAGAAATGATAGACTTCTTTTAATACTATCCGGAGTTCTTTTTGGAATATCGTTCGTCCCATTTCCATTTCCTTTTACGCTTTTACTTTTTGTGGCTTTTGTCCCTTATTTTTTTGTTGTTACAAAAAAACAAACTCTGTTAAAAGTGAACTCAGCATCGTATTTAACTTTTTTTGTGATGAGTTTGGTTACAGTCTTTTGGGTTGGAAGCTGGCAAAGTGCTGCCGATCCTTTTTTAATGATTAGCGGAGTTGTTTTAGTTTTCTTTCTTCCCGTTGTAATGCTTATAAATTCCACTTTGTTTTTTTTATCAAGAAAAGTATTTAAAAAAGATTTATCCCTTTATTTTTTTTCGATGTTCTGGGTTACCGGTGAATATATTTTAACACTTACAGATTTAAAATTTCCATGGTTAACTATTGGTCACGGTTTAGCAAAGTTTACTTCATTCATCCAGATTGCTGATATTGTGGGAGCATTTGGGTTATCGTTTATTGTTTTGTGGATAAACATTTTTATATATAAAGGAATAAAATCATTTAAGGAAAACACAAAAGTTGGTTTGATTTATTTTTCAGTTGCTGCTTCCGTTTTTATTTTGATTATCGTTTATGGATTTGTAAAAATCTCTTCAGATGGCAATGGTGATAAAAAAATAAAAGTTGGAATCATCCAGCCAAATCTCGATCCGTGGAATAAATGGGAACTTGGCGGACTTGATAATATTCTTGAAAATTATTTTGAGCTTTCACAAAAATGTGTTGATGAAGGTGCCAAGATAATTCTATGGCCTGAAACTGCTTTACCTGTTTATCTGCTTTCAGGAACTTATCAAAATGAAGTTGATTCAATTTATTCTTTCTTAAAGAAAAATAATGTTTCATTACTAACCGGTATGCCCGATTTTATTATATATGATAAAGATGCTCCGCGAAACGCAAAGTATAGTGAAGTTGGTAAATATCATTATGTAACCTATAATTCAATCTTACTACTTCAGCCAAATCAAAGAGAAATTCAGCGGTATGGAAAAATGCAATTAGTTCCGCTTGGTGAACACACACCATTTGTTGATCAACTTCCATTCCTTGGTGATTTATTAAAGTGGGGAGTTGGTATTAGCGGCTGGAATGTTGGACAGGATACAACTGTATTTAAATTTTTAAATGACAAAGACACAATTAAAGTTGGCGGATTAGTTTGTTATGAATCAGTGTTTCCAACTTTCCCAAATTATTTTGTTGATCGTGGTGCACAGTTTTTAACAGTGTTAACTAACGATAGCTGGTATGGAAAATTAAGTGGACCTTATCAGCATAAAGAATTTGCAAACTTGCGTGCCGTTGAAAACAGAAGGGCAGTCGTCCGTTGTGCAAACGGCGGAGTAAGTTGTTTGATAAATAAATTCGGTGTTACAGAAGTCGAAACCGAAATGTTTACAAGAACTCACTTGGTTATTGATGTCCCGTTAAATAATGAAAAAACATTTTACACAAAAAATCCATTGATAATTCCTGTTCTATCATCTGCTTTTGGGTTATGGATTTTTGGAATTAATGTTTTATTATGGATGAAAAAGAAATTTAAGTTGTAAATAATTTGTCACACTGAGCGAAGTCGAAGTGTGACATAACCATATGAAAAAGTCATCCTTCGTCTTCGCTCAGGATGACAATAAATAAAAAGATTATGATAGACTTGAGAAGCGACACAGTAACACGACCATCAGAAGCAATGCGCAAAGCAATGTACAATGCTGAAGTTGGTGATGATGTTTTTAAAGAAGATCCAACTGTAAATAAACTTGAACAGTATGCCGCAGAACTTTTAGGTAAAGAAGCTGCATTATATGTTCCAAGCGGTGTGATGGGAAACCAGATTTGCTTGAATGTTTTAACAAATCCTGGTGATGAAGTTATCTGCGAAAGAGATGCACATATTTTTAATTATGAATCAGGTTCGCCCGCAGCTTTAAGCGGAATACAATTGTTTCCTGTTGAAGGAAATTACGGAGTAATTACTCCAGAGCTAGTTGAACCAATTATTCGTCCAACTTCTGCTTACTATATGCCGCGCACAAAAGTTATAGAAGTTGAAAACACACACAATCGTGGAGGCGGAACAATTTGGCCGATAGAAAATATAGTTGCATTAAAACATCTCGCAAAACAAAATAATTTGTTTTATCATCTTGATGGGGCAAGAATCTGGAACGCTTCCGTTGCAACCGGAATTTCTGTAAAAGAATACGCATCACATTTTGATTCTATTTCCTGTTGTCTTTCAAAAGGATTAGGCGCTCCAGTTGGTTCTGTCATTGCAGGGACAAAAGATTTTATAAAAGAAGCTTATCGAGTTCGCAAAGCTTGGGGCGGAGGAATGAGACAAGTTGGAATTCTTGCTGCTGCCGGATTGTATGCACTTCAAAATAATATTGAAAGATTAAAAGAAGATCACGATAAAGCTAAATTTCTTGTTGAAAGAATTAATGCTAATCCAAATCTTAAAATTGATATGAAAGCAGTGCAAACGAATATTTTGTTATTCCATCCTAAAAATATTTCTGTTGAAGAAGGACTGAAACTCTGCAAAGAAAAAGGTTTATTGGTTTCTGTTGGTAAGATTGATTTGATCCGTGCAATTACTCATTTGGATGTTTCGTTTGATGAAGTAAAAAAAGCTGCGGATATAATTGATGAGGTATTTTATTAATGGAAATAAAAGATTTCACACATAAAACAACAGTTAAAGTTCGATTTCACGAGGTTGATATGCTCGGTGTTTGCAATAATGCAGTATATATTAATTTCTTTGAGCATGCCCGCTTAGAATATGTTAAAGAAGTAGGGTTGATGCCTGATGGTGGAATATTTTCTGATGGTAGATTGTTCTTTATGGTAAGAAATGAAATTAATTATCGCGGCCATTCATTTTATGATGATGAACTCGATGTGTATTCAAGAGTATCTTACATAAAAAATTCTTCTTTTGGTTATGACCATTTAATTGTAAGAAAAAAAACTGGTGAAGTAATTGTTGATGGAAAAGGTGTTGTAGTTTTCGTTGATCCCAAAACCAGAAAATCAACTCCACTCACTGAAGATTTTATTGAGAAGATAAAAATGTTTGAACCTGGAGTTCAGATTCTCCAGTAATCATTGTGATATCATACTTAATTTATTTCAGCATCTTTACTAATTATTATTTAGATTCCGAATTAAATTCGGAGTGACTTTTAGAAGTTTAGTTTATTGATCGAATGAATCTTATAAAATAGGAGGTAGTTTATGAGAAAACTGATCTTTGATATCGAAACTTGTTCATATCCTTTTGAATCTTTGTCTGAAACTCAGCGAGAATACTTGTTAAAGTACGCCGAAAAAGAATCTGATCCCACCAAAAAAGAAGCAATGAAAGACGAAGCAATTCGTTATACATCACTTTATCCATACACAGCCAAATGTATCGCAATTGGAATGTATGATGTTGAAAAACAAAAATCATACGTTTACTACGAATCAGATAAATCAGAAGAATGGAATTCAGAAACCACAAATGTCTCTTACAAAGGCTTGTCAGAAAAAGAAATGCTGAAATCTTTTTGGCGTATAGCTCAGTATGCTGATCAGTTAATTACATTTAACGGAAGAAATTTTGATGTTCCTTTTTTAATGATGCGTTCTGCAATGTTAAAAGTTAAACCAACAAAAAATTTAATGGGCTATCGTTACGGTGATATTCATATCGATCTGCTTGAACAATTTACTTTTTACAGCACTACAAGAAAATTTAATCTGGATTTTTACTGTCATGCATTTGGAATAGAATCTCCCAAATCAAAAGATATTTCCGGGATGGAAGTAAAAACTCTTTATGAAGCAGGACGAATAAAAGATATTGCAGTTTATTGTTCTAAAGATATTTATGCAACTTATCAGTTGTTTAAAATTTGGGATGAGTTTTTAAAGTAAAATTATTCAAAAATTATATTGCGAAGTAATTCGTGACAGTTGAGGAAAATAATAATATGGAAGAAATTAGCATTTCAAAAAGTGAAAAAATATTAATAGTATTTAGAGATTCTATTTGGATATTTTTTATCTACATCATTTTAAGAGGGACCTTAACTTCATTATTTATCAACGATGTAAATTTAAACATTACTTTAAAACCAATTGAAAAAATATTTGGCGTTATTATTTGGTGTGCCGTTATAGTTTTAAATATTTTAACTCAAAAATTGCATAAAAAACTGAAAACTAAATTTGGAAAAATCTTGTTATTTAATTTCCCAAAGGATATAATTTTATTTACAATAATCGAAATCCTATTTTTAGAATTATTTATCATTACTCGTTAAAAACTTGCTATAAGACTATTCCGTAAATATTTATGATTCGAATTAAATTACAGTGATTTATCCTACTTTCCCTTATATTTCCTTATAAAATTTTCAAACTATTTTAAATCCTATTGGAAGATTGATGAAAGAACCTGAAGTAACTTTTGAACTCGCCTTAGAGCACGGATTAATTAAAGATGAATGGGAAAAGATTTTAAAAATTCTTGGTCGCACACCAACTTTTACAGAGCTTGGTGTTTTTTCTGTAATGTGGAGCGAGCATTGCAGTTATAAAAATTCTATTGCGCAATTAAAAACTTTACCACGCAGCGGCGGAAGATTGCTAGTTGCCGCTGGAGAAGAAAATGCAGGATTAATCGACATCGGTGATGATCTTGCAGTTGCTTTTAAAATAGAAAGTCACAATCATCCATCAGCAGTTGAGCCATACCAGGGAGCAGCAACAGGTGTTGGCGGAATTATGCGAGATATTTTTACAATGGGCGCACGTCCAATCGCTTCTTTAAACTCACTTCGCTTTGGCTCATTAAAAGATGCACGCACAAGATTTTTATTTGATGGTGTTGTTCGCGGAATTGGAGATTATGGAAACAGTTTTGGCGTTCCAACGGTTGCTGGAGAAGTTTACTTTGATGAATCATATCAGGGTAATCCGCTTGTTAATGCAATGGCAGTTGGTATTGTAAACAAAAAACATTTTGCATCTGCAACTTCAAAAGGTGTTGGCAACCCGATTATGATTGTGGGTTCATCTACTGGACGAGATGGAATACACGGTGCAACTTTTGCATCCGAAGAAATTTCGGAAAAGTCTGAAGCAAAACGTCCTTCAGTTCAGGTGGGTGATCCGTTTACAGAAAAACTTTTACTTGAAGCAACTTTAGAAATTATTAAGAATGATTGGCTAATCGGAATTCAGGATATGGGTGCCGCAGGAATTTCCTGTTCAACAAGTGAGATGAGTGCGAAAGGTGAATCAGGAATGAAGATCAATCTTGATAAAGTTCCTTTGCGCGAAAAGGGGATGACAGCCTATGAAATTATGCTGAGTGAAAGTCAGGAGCGAATGTTATGCTGTGTAAAAAAAGGTTATGAAGATCGGGTAAAGTCCGTATTTGAAAAATGGGATTTACATTGTGAAATTATTGGCGAAGTTACCGGCGATGGAATGCTTCAGATTGATTATCAGGGAGAACGCAAAGCAACAATGCCTCCTTTTGATCTAGTTCTTGGCGGCGGGGCTCCTGTTTATACTCGTGAACAAAAAGAGCCAGAATACTTAAAAGAAACAAGGAAGTTTGATTCAAAAACTTTACCAGAACCAAAAGATCTTAAAGAAACATTTCTAAAAGTTTTTTCATCACCAAATATTGTATCAAAGCAATGGGTTTATCATCAGTATGATTCGATGGTAAGAACAAACACAGTTGTTGGTCCCGGCTGCGATGCTGCGGTAATTTTGGTTAAAGGAACCAACAAAGCATTAGCAATGAAAACAGATTGTAATTCACGTTATGTTTATCTTAATCCAAAAGTTGGAACTAAGATTGCAGTTGCAGAATCCGCGAGAAATATTGTTTGTTCAGGCGGTGTGCCGCTTGGAGTTACAAATTGTTTGAACTTTGGTAATCCTTATAAGCCGGAAGTTTACTGGCAATTTGCACAAGCAATAGCTGGAATGGGAGAAGCGTGCAGGCATTTTGATACTCCTGTTACAGGAGGCAATGTAAGTTTCTATAATGAATCACCGGAAACGGCAGTTTATCCAACACCAACAATCGGAATGGTTGGATTGATTGAAGATTTAAAACATATCACAACATCATATTTTAAAGATGAAGGTGATGTAATTTATTTATTAGGTGAGGACAGCGAAGAACTAGGCGGAAGTGAATACGCAAAAGTTATTCATAACAAAGTTGCAGGCGAATCCCCAACAATAAATCTTGATGAAGAAAAAAAATTGCAGGAAACTTTACTAAATCTTATTAGAAAAGGATTAATAAAATCTGCTCACGATATTTCTGAAGGTGGAATTGTTTCTGCATTGGCAGAATGCTGCATCATCAACCAGGAAAAACAAATTGGATGTGAAGTGGAAATTCCAATTAAATCCAGAAAAGATTTTTCTTTATTCTCAGAATCCCAATCAAGAATAATTATTTCTGTTTCAAACGATAATATCGCTAAACTTGAACCTGAACTGAAACTCTCTGGTGTTAAGATAAAAAAACTTGGTGTTGTTACCGGATCATCAATGAAATTAAAAAATCTATTTGATGTTAGCGTGGATGAACTTTCTGATATTTATTACAATACTATTCCAGGAATAATGTCTGGTGAAGAATAAGATTAAAGAGATTTACAAGAAGTCTTCTTTCTTTAAATACTTTAGGCAGTTAAGATATTTATATCACCTTCGCCCACACTGGCAAAAAACTGGTGCATTTCTAAAACATTATTTTGGCGGATTGTACGATCGTATAGATCGCCATAATGTATTTTTACTTTCAGGCGGATTAGCTTTTTCACTTTTTACATGTATCATTCCATTAATCTTAATAATGTTTTGGATACTAGGAAATTTTCTTAGCTCAGAAGAAATGGAGTTGCAGATCATCACATTAATAAATACTCTTATTCCTTACAGCGATTATGCGGATTTTGTTAAAGAAATTATTTTTAATCGTGTTGAAGAAGTAATTGAATTAAAAAATGTCGCAGGTATTGTAGGTTTTGCCGGATTGTTTTTTGCTGCAAGTGGATTTTTTAGCAGTATGCGAACTGTGCTTAATAAGATATTCGGAACAGACATTGATATTAATTTTTTTCTTGGTAAGCTAAGAGATTTTTTGGTAATACTTGTTGCGATATTATTATTCTTTGCATCAATTTTAGCTTTACCATTGCTTGAGCTATTTAAATCAATTTCGGAATCAACACCGTATCTTCAATTTTTTAATCATCCTATTTTTCAACAACTGTTTACGATTTTGGTTTCGCTGATAATTATGCTTTCACTTATGTATTTATTTTATAGTTTTATCCCAACAACAAAAATTAAACACCGTTCTGCTTTCGTTGGAGCATTATGGTCATCCAGTTTGTGGGTAGGAATGAAAATTTTATTTGGATATTATCTTGCAAATTTCCAAACGTGGGGTAAGATTTATGGAGCTTATGCGTTGTTAATTGTTATAGCTTTTTGGATATACTACACCGCCGCAGTTTTTATTATCGGGGCAGAAATCGGAAAACTTTTTGATGAAAGATTAAAAGAAAGAATTGCTGCAAAACATCCGCAACCTGAAAGCCTTCCTTCGATAAAATAATTAATTTAAAAACCTGTTGACATTCCAAAAACTTCTTAATATTTTTAATCAGACAAAATAATCTGATTTAGAAAATGACAGTATTTTTTTCAAAAAAGTGCGAATATGGTTTACAAGCAGTTCTTTTTATGGCTGCCAGAGAGGAGCAGTGTGTTTGCCCATCTGAAGAAATATCCAAGAAATTAAGTATCCCCAAAGAATTTATATCTAAAATTCTTCAGAGCCTAACCGAAAGCGGGATAATAGAATCCAAAAAAGGAAAATCCGGCGGATTTAAACTCGCCAAGCATCCATCTAAAATAAAATTAATAGATATTGTTGAAGCAATTGATGGATTGGATAGTTTCAATTCCTGCGTACTTGGATTTCCACATTGTTCACCAGATAAACCTTGCCCGGTTCACGATCAATGGGGAGTACTTAGAACTAAAGCTTATGAAATGTTAAGTTCCGAAACGATAGATAAGTTCAAAGAAAAAACATTAAATAAAATTAATATTTAAAAATTTTTAATATATAATCAGACTTTATAATCCGATAAATTATTATGGAAAAGAAGAAGATAATTCGCAACGATGAAAAGGGGATACAGAAAACAAGATTTATTGTTCAATCATTATTTGCTGTACTTTGTGTATGGATTGGAGTCGAGTTTTATTTCTTCAATCAATACTTAGAAACAAATGGTGCAACTGCATTTTACTCACGTCCGCCTGGAGTAGACGGATTTCTTCCCATTAGCTCATTAATGAGTTTTTATTTATTTCTTAAAACCGGAATAATTCATCAGGCTCATCCGGCAGGATTATTTATTTTCTTTGCAATCATTCTTGTTTCACTAGTATTTGGAAAATCATTTTGCAGCTGGTTTTGTCCGATAGGATTTATTTCAGAATTGGTTGGAGATTTTGGTGAAAAGATTTTTAAACGAAGATTAAAACTTCCAAAGTGGTTGGATTATCCATTAAGAAGTTTAAAGTATTTGTTACTTGGATTTTTGATCTACTCTGTTATATTTCTGATGAGTGAATTAGCTTTGACGGCTTTTCTGGATAGTCCATATAATGTTGTTTCTGATGTGAAGATGTATTATTTCTTTGCAAACATTTCTCAAACTGCTTTAATTGTAATTGCAGTTCTTTTTGTTCTTTCAATTGTTATCAGAAATTTTTGGTGCCGATTTCTTTGCCCATATGGAGCTTTGCTGGGAATATTTTCATTATTAAGTCCTGCAAAGATTCAGAGAAACACAACGAGTTGTATCGATTGCGGACTTTGTAATAAAGCTTGTCCATCATTTATTAAAGTTGATAAGGTAAAAACAGTTATTTCTGATGAATGCTCTACTTGTTTAAGCTGTGTTGATGCTTGTCCTGTTAAAGATACTTTAGATCTAAATTTACTTTTACCTAAAAAGAAAAAGCTTAATAAAAAATTTGTTGCAATTGGAGTTGTATCAATTTTTATGATCGTAACAGGATTTGCAATGGTAACCGGTAATTGGCAGAATAAAGTTTCTAAAGAAGAATACTTAATGCACTACAAATTAATGAACAGCTATGGCCATCCAACTGGAACAAAAGAGTTTAAAAAACTTAATGAAGAAGTTGAAATGAAAAACAAAAAATTTAATAGTCAATAATCCCATTTGTCATCCTGAGCGAAGACGAAGGATGACCTTTAAAATATGAATGATAAAAAGTCAGACTTCGATGGCAATGCCACTCAGTGTGAAAATTAGTTACTGTAATATTAAGATATATGAAAAGACACCCAGCACTAATTCCGCTTTCTCAAGATCATCATCAAGCCTTATTGCTTGCGATGATCTTGAAAAAAAATGCACCAAAGATTAATAATCTACCGACTGATCTTCTTGGTAAAATGAATTACGCAAAAAAGATGTACGATGATGAACTTGAGCAGCATTTTAGAGATGAAGAACAATTTGTATTTCCATTCTTAATCAATAAAGATCCCGAACTTGATGAACTATTAAATGAAATTATCGAAGAGCATATAATTCTTAAAGAAAAAATCTTTTCGTTATATGATAGTCCAAAATTATCGGATCAACTAAATGAAATAGGTGTTGTACTAGAAAATCATGTTCGTAAAGAGGAAAGAATACTATTTGAAAAAGCCCAGCAAATTTTAAGCGATGAAGAATTAAAGTTGATCGAAAATAAATTTGATGAAAGCAGACCACAAAATAAATCTTGTATAATTAAATCAAACAATAAACAATTATAGTTTGCCTATGAAAAATATCATCAACACAATTAAGCCACCGCCGCAATGGCGATTTGGCGTACTATTTAGTCTTGGTGTTTTAGTTGGACTTGTATTTTTAGTTCTTCATTTGGGGAAAGCAACTTCTTATTTATCAGACAAACCTGAAACTTGTGTTAACTGCCATGTTATGGCTCCGCAATATGCAACCTGGCAAAATGGAAGCCACGGAAGAGTAACAGTTTGTAACGATTGTCATGTTCCTCAAGATAACATTGTAAGCAAATATTTTTTCAAAGCATCTGATGGTCTAAGACATTCATTTATGTTTACATTCCGCTTAGAACCACAGGTTATACAAATTAAGCAGGCTGGTAAAAATGCAGTGCAGGAAAATTGTATTCGCTGCCATTCAAATGTTATACATCCAATTTCTGTAAGAGCAATTGGCAACCAAAAAATACAGGAAGAAGGTGATGGTTATTGTTGGGATTGTCATCGTGAAGTACCTCATGGAAGAGTTAATAGTCTTTCATCAACTCCTTATGCAAGAGTTCCGGTTTTATCCAATCCAGTACCGGAATGGTTGGAAAAAAGTTTAGAAACAAAAAATAATTAATAAATAAATTCAGGATTATCTTATATGAAACCAATAAGTGAAATAACTAAAAACAAACCATGGTTAGGTTGGGTGCTATTCTTTGTAACTGCTGTTATTGTTTTTTTAGTAGGATTGTTTGCTTCATCAATTATAGAGCGCAGAGGTGAAACTGCCACACTACAAATGGTAAAATCAATCAATGACTGGGAACCACGAAATGAGGTTTGGGGAGAAAATTATCCTCGTGAATTTGAATCATACCTAAAAACTTTGTATACAGATTATGCAAGTAAACACGGCGGATCAAAAATGATTGATTACCTTGAAAAATATCCTGAACTTGTTGTGATGTGGGCAGGTTATGCTTTTTCGAAAGATTACAACCAGGGCAGAGGTCACGGTTATGCAATCAAGGACATAAGAAATACGTTAAGAACCGGTGATAATGAAAACAGTCCGATGCCTGCAACTTGCTGGACTTGTAAAAGTACAGACGTGCCTAGAGTTATGAATGAAATTGGTGCCTCAAATTTTTATAAGAAAAAATGGAATGATTTAGGTTCCGAAATTGTAAATCCTATTGGCTGCCAGGATTGCCATGATCCCAAAACTTTGAATTTAAGAATCACCAGACCCGCATTGATTGAGGCCATGCAAAGACAGGGAAAAGATATGAGTAGTTTCAGCAGACAGGAGATGCGTTCACTTGTTTGTGCACAATGTCACGTTGAATATTACTTCAAAGGAAAAGAAGAAAAATATTTAACTTTCCCCTGGGATAAAGGTTTTAGTGCTGATGATATGGAAGAATATTTTGATGAGATTGAATTTTCCGATTGGACACACGCGCTTAGTAGGGCACCAATGTTAAAAGCTCAACATCCTGATTTTGAATTGTTTATGACTGGTATACATGCAGTTCGTGGAGTTTCTTGTTCAGATTGCCATATGCCTTACAAATCTGAAGGCGGAGTTAAGTTTACTGATCATCACATTCAATCTCCTTTAAATAATGTTGCAAACACATGCCAGGTTTGCCATCGTGAAGAAACAGATAGATTAATGCAGGATGTTTATGATAGACAGGATAAAATTGAAGAGCTAAGAAGAATGGCAGAAAAATCATTGGCTGCAGTTCACATCGAAGCAAAAACTGCGTGGGATAACGGTGCAACTGAAGAACAGATGAAACCAATTTTAAAACTCATTCGCCACGCTCAATGGAGATGGGATTGGGTTGCTGCAGCAAATGCACTTGGTTTCCATGCGCCAGTTGAGGCTTTAAGAGTTCTTGGCACTTCAATACAAAGAGTTGAACAGGCAAGAAGAGAAATTGCAATCTTATTCTCTAAGCAAGGTTGGAAGTATCCTGTTGATATGCCGGATATTTCAACAAAAGAAAAAGCTCAATTATTTATCGGGCTTAAAATGGATAAGTTAAATGCAGGTAAAGAAGAGTTTCTTAAAACCACCACTGTTAAATGGGATGAAGAAGCGACTAAACGACAAGGATTTTTATACGATTATAAGCTTAGGAATTAAATCCTTAATAGTTATAAATAACAATTTTTAGAAGGAAGAGCATGAAAAAAGTTTATTTAATAATCGCAGTGTTTGCTTTTTTAGGATCCGCTTTTGCACAGGAACTTGATGGCTGGAAATTAAATGGGCAAGTACAATTACGATCGGAAGTTGATGGAAGAGATTTTTCAAATGAAACTCATCCATTAACATTTGCAAGTTTAAGAACTCGCTTAGGTGTAGAAAAAATCTTTGATAAAAAACTCCAGTTCTTTGTACAGTTTCAAGACTCAAGAGTTTTTGGTGAAGAAGGAAATCCAAATACGGATTTAATGAATGTGGATATGCACCAGGGTTTTCTAAAACTTATGAAACCATTTGATTGGGATATTAATGTTCAGGCAGGAAGATTTGAAGTTGTTTACGGAACTGAAAGATTTTTTGGTGCTTCAAATTGGGGTTATACCGGAAGATCATATGATGGTGTTAGATTATCAGTATTACCTGAATGCTGGGATCTTGATGTTTTTGCTTTAACATTAAACGAAGAAGTAAATTATATCGGTGGACCATCATCAACTTTATATCCTTATCCACATGTTGAAACACCATCACACAGTATTTATGGTTTCTACAAAAAAAATAAATTGAGTGATGAAAGCAAGTTTGATATCGTAGGATACTATGAAATCAATCGTGAAGATGTTGGGCTTGATACAAACCGGTTGAATGTTTTCACTTTTGGCGGAACTTATTGGGGAAACTATGAAGATTTTTCAACTACATTTGAAGCAGCATATCAACTTGGCGGAAGATCTGGTGTTGATGTAGGAGCTTATCTTCTATCATTACAAGGTGCATATAAAGTAAATATTTTTTCTTTTGGTTTAGGTGCGGATCTTCTTTCTGGTAATGATCCTGAAACTGCAGATAAACACGAAGGTTATTTTGCAACTTATGGTACAGGACATAAATTTTTTGGTTTTATGGATTACTTCCCATCAAATGCTGCCGGCTTAGGAACAAATGATTTTTACTTTAAATTTGCAGCAAATCCAAAAGAATCTGATTTTAGTTTTGCTTTAGATTTTCATCAGTTTATGACTAATCAACCAGTAACTATAACATCGGTTTCTGATCCTGTTGGAACTGAAGAAAACATGCTTGGGCAGGAACTTGATCTTACAGTGAAATATAATTTTGTAAAAAATACTTCAGTAAGCTGGGGAGGAAGTTTATTCTTTCCTGGTGAGTTGATGAAAGTATTTTATGCTCCAAGAGAAGACTCTGCATTCTGGACTTATCTAATGATTACTGCTAACTTATAAAAGATTAGAGGTGCAGAAATGCACCTCTTTTTTATACATAAATTTGCCTACTAACAAATTACACATCAAAAATTAGTTTGAAGTTAAAACTTGTTTAACCTAAGTTTGATTTGCGGGTTTGATTATACTTTGATATAACGATAAATACATATCCCATTTCCTCATTGTACAGCTCGGGGAGAGCGATGAATTCTAATTTGATTTCCAAATAATAGTGCAAATAAAACTAGAATTAATTATGAGAATAAAAATCTTTAAAACATTGATCTTTTTTGGTTTTTATATAATAATCCCGACAAGTTGCTCATCAAATAATTTTATTATTGATAATTGGGAAGAGGTTCGACCAACCAAAATAGCTTACCTAGGTATCATCCCATATATGGAAAGTATGTATAATCCAGAGACTGGTGAAAGCTCTGATCTAACTTATTTTCTATTTGGTAGCACAGATATAAATCTGATAGATGAAAAATATAATTTTTGGTGTCCAGCTTACCTTAATGATAGTATTTGTACTAAACTTCAAAAAAGATATCCGGAATATGAGATTAGAAATTTTGGCGAAACGAAAAATAAAATTAGCGAACTTCAACTTTCAGATTGTGTTGATACTTTAATAAACATAACAGCGATCAAACAATTAGAAAAATCGGAAATAAAAAAGTATAGCAGTGTAATTAATAAGATTTGCAGTCTTCTTAATGTTGATGCACTATTTATTGGTAATTCTGGGACTCCAAGTTTTACTCAGGACAAAGTTTGGTTGGATAATAAATATTATCTAATCAATAAAAATGGAGAAATACTCTTTTATTTTGAGAATAGATTAAAAACATTCATTTACCAAGGATCGAAAATTAAATTTTTCTGGCAAATTGAAAAACATAACATAGAAAATAGTGCAAGAATACTAGCACAGGAATCTATAGATTATTTAGTTGAATCATTTCCTGCAAAATATAACCCTGAAATTAAAAATAAAAAACAATCACCAATTCTTCCTATCGTATTAAGTAGTGAAGGAAAACTTTTTATTCGTTCTCTATATCAATTAAAAGTAGAAATCAAAAACTCAGATGGTGAAACTGTTTATAAACCAGAAGATCTACAAAGTGAATATATATGGGATTATAACACCGAATTAAAAGAAAAAAAAGATCAGATTTATTTTATTCGCTTTGATAACTCACAAAAAGATTATGAAATTATTCTTAATTAAAATTATAGGGTACAATATGAAAAACATTTTTTTGCTCATCGTTTTTATTGCATTGTTTAATAATTCTTTTGCACAAGATTCTAGCAACCATAAATGTCAGGAATTAAAACACGGTATTCAATTTCAGGTTACGAATCTGCTTAATCTTACTAACTATGGTGGTTACACATTAGCATACAGATACCAGATTACAAGAAATTCTGGTTTAAGATTTGGAGTTTATACTTCGATTAGTAATGAAGATTACGAGATAACTCAACAGATTGATACTATTATTAATAAACCTCCGGTTGAAGCTGAAAACTTTAATATAAAATTTTCTTTGCAGTATCTTCATAGAATTTTAAACTACCACGATTTTGATTTGCTTGTAGGTGGAGGACCATTTTTCGCTATCAATAATTCTGAGTACTATGATGAATATTTAAACGGCAGCAGCAGCATTACTAAATACACCTCTAAAAACGATGCAACAAGTTTTGGTGTTGATTTATTAGTTGATGTTGAATACAGACTTACAAATAATGTTGTACTTTCCGGTGAGTATGGATTTGTGTTGACTTTAGAGCAAACCGAGTTTGAAGAGAGAAGAGTTGAGGATTATTTTACTTCCCAAATTGTTAGAAGTGAATCAGGAACAAGAGATAGAATATCTTTTAGAGGTTCTAATGTAAGTTTAGGTTTAACTATTTTCTTTTAATTGTTTAACTGAAGAAGAGTAGAAATTAAAAACTCAATTGTCGAGAATGTTTATGAACCGGAAGATCAACAAAGTAAATAATATAGGTTCATAGTACTCAACCAGAAGAATATGAAATTATTCTTGATAGAAAATTGTTTTTATCACATACATTCATTTTGAAATAAATTTTATATTGAATTATGGATATAATAATTATTTCATTAACAGCGCTTCTAACATCACTAATGACTTTTTTTACGGGATTTGGATTAGGAACAATTCTAACTCCCGTGTTTGCAATATTTTTCCCGATCGATATTGCAATCGCACTTACTGGAATTGTGCATCTATTAAATAATATTTTCAAGTTGGGGCTTGTTGGCAAAGAAGTAAATATAAAAGTCGCATTAAAATTTGGTGTGCCGGCAATTTTATTTGCATTTGTTGGTGCGGAGTTGATGATAAGACTATCTGATCTTCAACCGTTGTTCTCTTATTATCTTTTTAACACTCAGCTTTTTATTTATCCTATAAAAATTATTGTTTCAATTCTTATGATAGTTTTTGCGATGATGGAAATTATTCCTGCATTAAAAAATATTCAGTTTGATGCGAACAAACTTTATATCGGCGGTGCGTTAAGCGGCTTCTTCGGCGGGCTATCCGGGCACCAGGGAGCTTTTAGAAGTGCGTTTTTAATTCGTGCCGGTTTATCTAAAGAAGCATTTATTGCAACGGGAGTTACAATTGCCTGCCTTATCGATTTTACAAGACTTTCAGTTTACTTTTCAAAATTTCTTTCCGCAGATATTTCTGATAATATCAACTACATTATTGCCGCTGCGCTTTCTGCATTTGTTGGAGCTTACTTTGGCAAAAAACTTATAAAGAAAGTAACACTAAACACACTTCAGTTAATGGTTTCTGTTATGATAATTGTTCTTGCTGTTCTTCTTGGTGCGGGAATTATCTAACTAAAAACCAGTGATTATTTAATGAAAAGCACAATTGTTCACTTTTGAGCATAATAAATCGCTTGTATTTGTTCATAATCGGGTTATTTTAGTAAGCAAATAAATCAATTTTTTACAATTAACAATTGAAAAACTTAACCAAAAATATTCTAACAGCAATACTTGCCATCACACTGCTAATCGGTACAACCGGTTTACAGGTTTACAAGCATATTTGCTTATCGCATAACTTTGCGGGAGTATCACTGCTCGAAACTCCGCAATGCGAAAAGAACCACTCAGCTGTTACCGAAACAGATGACTGCTGCAAGATTGAAGAAGTGATTGAGTACAGTTGCTGCGAAGCTGAAAGCACTGAAAAATCCTACCCGGTTAGTTATACATCTGAAGATACCGATTGCTGTAGTTCAGTTGTGGACAGCAAAAAAATTGATGAAAACATTTATCCTCCGATCGATAATAAAGTGATCTCACTTGAGCTAACAGCTATCACTTCTATCGATGCGGAAGAAACAACAAATCAAACTACAAAACTTACAAGCTCAATTGGTAATGATCTGCCGCCGCCAATGTTCGGCAGGGAATTACTTCAAACAATTCATCAACTCAAATTAGATACACCAGTCTGTTGATCTAACAAAACCTTTAAAGGATTTATGAACAACTCAGTTTGTCATCCTCGTATAAACGGGGATCAATAGAGTATTCAGCAGATTCCCACTTTTGTGGGAATGACAATAATAGAATTTTAACAAACAGGTGTACAAATGAAATTTTTTATTTATTCTCTTTTAGCAATTTTCTTAAGTACTAATGCTTACTCACAGAGCTTAAAGGGAAATGTTTACGAACTTGACGATAAGGGTGAAAAAATTCCGCTTATCGGAACAAATGTTTTTTGGGAAGGAACCCAGGTTGGAACTACTACAGATGAAAATGGATTTTTTGAATTAAAGAAAATTGATTCAGATCATCTTCATCTTGTTGTAAGTTATATTGGATATGAACCCGTTGATATGGAAATTCCCACGGACCTTGATACAATTGAAATTACTCTATCAGTCAATCGTGAGTTGAAGGAAGTTATTGTAACAGGTACTTCGCTTTCTAAATTCATTGATGAATTTGATGCAAAGCAGACGGAAGTAATTACATCCAAAGAATTATTGAAAGCTGCTTGCTGTAATCTTTCCGAAAGCTTCACAACAAACGCTTCTGTTGATGTTCAGTTTCAGGATGCTGTAACGGGTGCGAAACAAATCCAGTTGCTTGGTCTATCAGGATTATATACTCAGACATTGTTTGAAAATATTCCAACACTGAAAGGATTAGGCAGTACTTTCGGTTTAGGTTATGTTCCTGGTCCATGGATGACATCAATAAGTATTTCAAAAGGCGCTGCTTCAGTTGTAAATGGATATGAATCTGTAACTGGACAGATAAATTTTGAATACAAAAAACCGGACGATCTGGAGAGATATTACTTTAACGCATTTCAAAGTTCGCATCTAAAAACTGATTTGAATGCAAATGTAGCCACCCACTTAAACGAAAATCTTAGTACAATGATTCTGGCTCATGCTGATTTCAATCAGAAAACTTTGGATGATAACCACGATTCGTTCAGAGATCAACCGAATGTAAAGCAGTTTAATTTTATAAACAGATGGAAGTATCAATCCTTTACCGGATTTGAATCTCAGTTTGGTGTGCAAGTTCTAAATGAAGAACGAAGAGGCGGACAAACAACTGAATCACATTCAAATACAGGTATTCATTTAGATCATCCTTATCAAATAAATGTTGATACAAAGCGTTATGAGGTTTTTGCAAAAAATGGTTATGTGTTTGATGATGAAGCATATACAAGTGTTGGTTTGATTTTGAATGCACAATGGCATAATCAAAAATCTCTTATAGGATTAAGACAATATAATGGAGATCAGAAAACATTTTATGCCAATCTGCTGTTTCAAACAAAGACTGAAGATGATATTCACTCGGTAACTATTGGAGGAAGTTTTGCATTAGATAAATATGAAGAATCGTTTGATGGAATAAATTTTAGTAGAAATGAATCACGTCCCGGATTATTTGCAGAGTACACTTATTCACCAACGAATGTATTAACAATTGTTCCTGGAGCGAGAGTAGATTTTCATAACCTGTATGGAACATTCTTTACTCCAAGATTACACATAAAGTACAACATTGATGAGAACACAACTATCCGAACTTCAGCAGGTAAAGGATACCGATCGGTAAATCTGTTTGCAGAGAATCTTAATTATCTTGCAAGCTCAAGATACTTTGTAGTAATAGATAATCCTTCTTATGAAGAAGCATGGAATTACGGATTGAATCTTACAAGATATATCCCTATTAATGATCGTGAATTGAGGGTAACTGCTGAGTATTATCGAACCGATTTTCTAAAACAAACAGTTGTAGATATTGATGCTGCTGTTAGAGAAGTTAGGTTTTATGATTTGATTGGAAAATCATTTTCGAATAATTATCAGCTAGAGATGGCATATCAATTTATTGATAGACTTGATGTATCGGCTGCAATAAGATTTACAGATGTTAGAGCAAATTATGGTAATCAACTTTTGATAAAACCATTAGCGAGTAAGTATAAAGGATTATTAACCTTGTCTTACGCCACAGAAGAAAGCGGCTGGTTATTTGATTCATCATTCTTGTTAAATGGCGATGGAAGAATTCCTAGCACAAGTGAAAATCCGGTTGAGTATCAAAGAGAAGAAAGTTTTCCTGCGTACTTAACTGTTAATGCGCAGATAACAAAAAAGATTGACATGCTTGATATCTATCTTGGTGTTGAGAATCTTACAAACTACAAACAGGATAATCCGATAATTGCATCAGATGATCCGTTTGGTGAAAACTTTGATGCTTCTATGATTTGGGGACCAATTGATGGAACTAAATTTTATTTAGGTGTTAGATTGAGTGTACTATAATTAATGTTTGTCATTGCGAGGAATCTTCGACGAAGCAATCTAAATTAGGTTGATGGATTGCTTCACTCGCTGACTCGTTCGCAATGACAGTATAAAAAAAGGAGCTGAAAATGTTAAAGCAATTTATGTTCATTCTTGCAGTTGTATTTTGTGTAAGCGTGATAAATTACGCCCAGGATAAAACAGGTAGTGGATTAAAAGATCCGCATCATTCTGTTGAAACAGTAAAAGATAGTATGAAAACTTTATCAAAAGAACCATGGAATAAAGTTTGTCCGGTTAAGGGAAATGCGATAGAAGAAGATTCCCCGACAGTTGAGTATAATGGAAAAGTTTATGCTTTCTGTTGTCCAGGTTGTGATACTAAGTTTGCAAAGAATCCAGAAAAGTATTCAAAGAATTTAAGTGAAGATGGAAAGAAGTTTATAGGTAAAAAGTAAATTAAATTTAAGATGACATTTTTTAATAAGATGTCATCTTTTGTAATAAAAATTCGATTAAAATATTTTCAATTTATTTCGATAGTAAGAGTAAATACAATTTGATATTAATCACGAATTGATATAAAAAATTGAATATTTACAGTGAATTGTTTATTTATCGACTGGCTTAAACACAATAATGATTTAGAAGATGATCGACAAAGAAAAAATAGATTTAGCATCAGAATATTTTCATAAGGCATATCAGCTGCATATGAGTGGTAATATTAGAGAAGCAATTGATGCTTATAAAAAATCAATTAGCTTTTATCCTACGCCAAAAGCACATACTTTTTTAGGCTGGGCATTTAGTCTAAATGGTAAATTTGAAGAGGCTATTGAAGAATGTAAAGTAGCTATTGACCTGGATCCTAACTACGGCAATCCATATAACGATATTGGATCCTATCTTATAAACCTAGAAAACTATGATGAAGCAGTTTATTGGCTTGAAAAAGCAATTGATGCACCTGATTACGAACCAAGACATTTTCCCTATTACAATCTTGGCAGAATATATGAGAAAAAGGGTTCCTGGTATTCCGCATTAAAAAGTTATGCAGACGCGTTAAAATATAATCCCGATTATGAACTTGCAAGAAATGCTTTTGTTAGATTAACTGCAATGATGAATTAAGTTTTATATAATATAACTGATATTCTAATTGTAAAACTATCCTGCGATTGTTAAATTGCCTTTCAGATAAATATTTTTTTAATAATCTGATTAATCCAATCCGAGAATAAATGAAAGTTAGCGAACTATTAAAACCAGAATTTGTAATCCCTGAACTAAAAGGGGAAACCAAAGAAGCAATAATTAATGAACTTATTGATTTATTTAAAAGTGATTCACGCGTAGATGATATTGAAAAAGTACGAAGTTCAGTTCTTGACAGAGAAAAAGTTATGTCAACAGGAGTCGGAAAAGGATTTGCAATTCCTCACGGCAAAACAAATGCAGTAAAAGAAATTGTTGGTGCATTTGGTAAAATAAAAGATGGAATTAATTACGATGCATTAGATGGTAATCCGGTTAACTTAGTCTTTTTACTTGTTGGTAAAGACAACCTGATAAGTACACACATAAAACTGTTAAGCAGAATATCCAGGTTAATGAACAAAGATGATTTTAGACATCGTCTTACTGAAGCTAGCACTGCTGATGAAATTGTTAAACTTTTTAGCGAAGAAGAAGAACATTTTTTAGAACTTTAGTACTCATCGTCATCCTGAGCGAAGTCGAAGGATGACCTGACCATTTAATTATTACAAAATCACACTTCGACTTCGCTCAGTGTGACAATCATATCAAATATTTCTAATGATCAAAGCAATAACCGGAACAAAAGATATACTGCCAGTTGATATTTCGAAGTGGCATTACTTAGAAAAACTACTTAGGGAAACTTTCCAGCTATTTAACTATAAAGAAATTCGCACTCCAATTTTTGAAGAGACTGCATTGTTTGCCCGCGGTATTGGTGAGGAAACAGATATCGTTAGCAAAGAGATGTACACTTTTAAAGATAGAAGCGAAACAAGTATAACATTACGTCCTGAAAATACTGCAGGTGTCGTCCGATCATTTATTGAACAATCACTTGGTGCACAGCAATCTTTAAATAAGCTGTATTATATCGGCCCGATGTTCAGGCAGGAAAGACCGCAAGCCGGCAGACTTAGACAGTTTCATCAGTTTGGCGCTGAGGCTTTAGGAAGCACTTCTCCATTACTTGATGCTGAGATGGTTCAGATTGCTTATCATATATTAAAAAATCTTGGATTAATAAATTTAGTTGTAAAGATAAACTCGCTTGGAATTCCTGAAGTAAGAGAAAATTATAAGAATGTACTTCGTGATTTTTTAAAAGATAAAAAAGAAAAATTATCTGAAGAAAGCAGAAAAAGATTTGATACAAACATCTTAAGAATTTTTGATAGCAAAATTGAAGTTGATCAGAAGATTATTAAAGATGCACCTTTGCTTATTGATTATCTTGATGAACAAAGTAAAAATGATTTTGAAGTTGTGAAAAATTACTTAACCAAAGTTGGAATACCGTTTGAGGTTGATCCAGCACTTGTACGTGGATTGGATTATTATACAAAGACTACTTTTGAAATTGTAAGCGGAAGTGTGGGATCGCAAAGTGCATTATGCGGAGGTGGAAGATATGATTTATTAGTCGAAGAACTTGGTGGTAAAGCTACTCCTGGAGTTGGCTTTGCTGCAGGAATGGAAAGAATATTACTCGCTTGTGAAAATGAAAGATCTTTCAACCTACCTCAAGATTCAATCTATGTTTATTTAATAAGGATCGATTCTGAGCTTGAATTGGAAGTTGCAAGCATTGCATCAAACCTGCGAAGAGAAAACTTAAGCTGTGATTACGACTATTTAGGCAGAAGTATTAAAGCTCAAATGCGAGAAGCAAATAAATTTAATGCAAAGTATGTTGTGTTTGTTGGCGGCGATGAATACAAACGTGGCGAACTTAATGTTAAAAATCTTTCTAACGGCGAACAGCAATTGATAAAGTTAGAAGACTTTGAAAAATTAAAATCATTACTGAAAAGCTAATGGCTTTAAAGAAACCAAAAGATGTTCCGCAAATTCCCAAAGCACGGGAAAAGAATATAGATAAACTTAAAAAATCCACACCTGTAAAAAAGAAAACTGAGATTGAGTTTAACTGTAAAATTTATTTTCATAAAGATGGAACAAACGGAAGTCAGAAATACCGTTTTGAAGTTGAAACCTTAAAAACATTTTCCTCTCTTAATTATAAAATTACTGCACAAGCACGTAAAGAGAAAAAAACAATTGATATTAGTTTGCTCGGTTTAACAGCTTTGAATGATTATATGGCAAAAGTGCAACCGGCTAATGTTGAAATTGATTTTGAGGATCTATTCGGTGAGTTTACGGTGAATATACTTAAGCAGGATGGAAGCATTAACAGTGCGATCATAAACTTTAACATATTCAAAAAAGAAATTGAAATAGTAAACGAATTTTTACCTGAGAAAAAGAACAACAGCAAATTCTGCACTTTTGAAATAGATAAAGAAAAATTCACATACTCAAAGGAGTACAGCAAGTGAGCCTGATCATTGGAAGGAAACCGGTTTTAGAAGCATTAAATTCTGATGAGGAAGTCTCGCAGGTTTTTATTTTGTTCGGACAGGAAGGCGGAATTATTGAAGCAATTCGTGTTGCTGCAAAGAAAAAAGGAGTAAAAGTAAACCAGGTTCCATTTGAAAAATTCAGACAGATAACACAAAGTAAAATTGCTCAGGGTGTTGCTGCTTCAAAATCCGAACAGAAGTATTATGATCTCTATGAGATTATTAGCGAATCAAAAAAATCACAATATCCTCTTCTTTTAATTTTAGATTCAATTCAGGATACGCACAATGTTGGTGCGATTTTGCGCAGTGCTGATTGCAGTGGAGTTGACGGAATATTAATCACAAAACATAACTCAGCTCCTATAAATGAAACTGTTGTTAAAACCTCTGCCGGCGCAAGCGAACATGTTAAGATTGCACTTATAAATAATCTCGCACAAACAATCGATGAACTAAAACAAAAAGGTTTCTGGATTGTTGGTTCTTATTTAGAAGGTGCAAAAAATTACACAAAAGTTGATTACAAAATTCCGATTGCTGTAATAGTTGGCAATGAGGAAAAGGGAATAAGAAAACTTACTGCCGATAAATGCGATCATCTAGTTCGCATCCCTATGAGAGGAAAAATCCAATCACTAAATGTTTCTGTCGCAACAGGCGTACTACTCTTCGAAATACTAAGACAAAGAAGTTTATAACTCCAATTGCCTTTCTGGTTATTATTATTTACGTTTGAATAGATTTTCGGGAGGATATATGAAAAATCTATTGTTAGTTATTTTGGTTGTTTGCTCTCTCATTTCACTTTATCCACAACAATTTCATTCATTGGATGGGATTGAAGACTCACAGGGTAATACTCTGCTTTTATACAGGTTAGGCCAGCAGTATTATCCATTCAATCCGGTTTATAAATTAAATGCAAACTCGCTCGATGAAACATTGCTCATACAGGCATTCTATTCAACTTTTCCTGGCGGAGATTTAGCTAAGGCTGTAAATGATTTTGAATTTTTTCCCAACGATATGAATAATTTTGTAAATGTTGGTTTTGAAATAAACCCGGATAATCATAGCTACATTGCAAGAAATGATTCAATAGTTTTTGGTGGAATAAATGGTTTTAAGTCTGTTGATATTTCGAACCAGGATCCGCAAAAGATTTTTGTTTTTGGTAATGCCGATTTAATGGTGAGCACTGATGGTGGGTTTAATTTTACTGAAGATACAATTATTGCAAATAGCGATTTTAAACTTATTTCTGTTGCTGAATTTGATGACCAGGTTTTCTTTGGAACGGATTTTTGGGGAAACGTTTTAAAGTCTGAAAATAGCGGAGGTTCTGTTACGATTGTTGATACTTCAAAGGTATTTACAGACGAATATTTTAAAATGTTATACGATTATAACCAGTTTTACATTTACCGATTGAACAAATCATATAATAAATACACCTTAAATTTATCTAACAATAAAGGCAATGCATTCACGTGGTCCAAGATTTATGAAAGTGATCAGCCATTTTATATCACAATTGATTCAACACAGTCCGGAGTAATTTATCTTGCTGATAACAGACAGATTTACAAATCCACAAATGCAGGATACAATTTTTATCCTTACAAAACTTTACCAAGTAGGCTAGTTGGCATTTACAAAAAACCAAATTCTGAAATTATTTATGCTGCTTCAAAGACTATAATTTTTAAGGTTACACCCGATTCAACAACTATCATAAAAGCGCTTCCAGTTCCAGTAGAAGAATTTGCCTGGTTTCCACTAGCTATTGGAAATATTTGGGTCTATAACCAATATTGGTATGAAGACTGGGGCGGAGGTCCGCCAATCATTACTTTTGTTGGTACAAGGAATATGGAAGTAACAAAAGATACGTTGATAGAAAACAAAAAGTATTTTGTTGTTGAGAATGAATACATCTCTTTTATGGTATTCCCACCTAAAATGTTTTTACGTGTGGATTCTTTAACGGGATTTATTTATCGATACTGGGAAGAATTAAATGGTGAATATATCTTTCATAATCTGAACGCTGAAGTTGGTGACACAATATTTAATCCTGATTTACCTGGAAGCCCATTTTACATTTTAATGAACGAGCAGCCAATCAACTATTTGAGTACCAATACTTACGAAAGAGTTTATTGGGAATATTTGCCTTGCAGTTGTTCCCATATGTTGGTAAAAGGATTTGGTTTAGCACGAACCTATTTTAATGAATTTGGAGGAAGTGAAAGCATCCTAAAGGGTTGTGTAATTAACGGAGTTCTTTACGGCGATACAACTTTTGTTGTTGATGTTGAAGAAGAAGAAAATCCAATTCCAACAGAATATAAATTAGAACAAAACTACCCAAATCCATTTAATCCAAGTACAACTATTAGTTACCAATTACCAAAAGCTGGCAATGTTACATTAAAAGTTTATGATGTTTTAGGAAGAGAAGTTGCAACACTTGTGGATGAATACAAAAATACGGGAAGTTATGAAGTTGAATTTGATAGTTATTCCAACGAAGGTCAGAAACTTTCTAGTGGAATATATTTATACCGGTTGAAAGCGGGGGATTTTATTCAATTGCGTAAGATGATATTAATTAAATAATTAATCTCTCTATTAGTGAATCAAATAAATTAATTTTAATAAAATATCAGAATCTAATTGAGATAAGTTTTGAAGATGGTTTCAGTTTTCTATTAATTTAAACCGAAAGGTGATACAATGCTGCAAAAAGTTGTATATCTATTTGTGGTTATTATGATTTCTTCAATGGCTTTGTTTGCGCAGGACAGAATGGTTATGAGACCTGATGCGAAGTTCTACAAATTTAATGGTAATGAAAGCACGTTTGAAGTTATGAAGATCAAACCAAACACGAATAAGCAACAAATCAGATCAACCTTTCAAAATCCAGTGTCAGTTAATGGTATAATTGATACACTCGGATATAATGATGGCACGTTTAATACTGATTTTGGATGCTTCGGACAGGACTGGATGCTGCAATGGTTTGTTGCACCGGCAGATCTTATAATCAAAGGATTTGCTTTTTTAGCAACTGATAATTCTGGACTGCTTAATGGTGCTTATCTCGAAAGCAAAATTGTAAAGGTGAATTTAACGGAAGATCAGTTGTTAATTACTCAAGTAGAACGGGATGGGTTTTATCATGCGTCAGGAAATGGCTACAATAATATTACCGCATTCCTTGATAACCCAGATCGAACAGGAGGATGGACATCATTGAACGGTAATCCGGAGCCATTCGGTAGTGATATTTGGAGTGATGATGGATTTAGTTATCCTATTGTTCCGTTTGACACTGGTCAATATATGTGGATGTATACAAACATAAAATTCGAACCAAATATTTTACAGGGTGAGATATTTGGAATTGCTTATAGAAATGTTGGAGTTAATATGGATACAGATCGGATCGGTCTTCGATCTGGAATTATTGGCATTCCGGGATGGAAGTTTTTTGTCAACGGACATTTAAACCCAGGAGTTGATTATGGCTGGTGGTCATTGGAATACACATTGGATATTCTTGTCGAAGTTGAATTGCTAAATACCTCAGATAACCAGGAAGATATATTTTTAAAGCCGAATGAATTTAGATTGGACCAAAACTACCCCAACCCATTTAACCCAAGCACAAGTATTAGTTATCAATCACCAAAAGCTGGTAATGTAACATTAAAAGTATTTGATGTTCTTGGAAGAGAAGTTGCTACTTTAGTTGATGAGTATAGAAATGCTGGTTCATACAATGTGCAATTTACAATGAACAATTTACAATTAAGTTCAGGAATATATTTTTATCAACTAAAATCTGGTGATTATTTAGAAACCAAAAAGATGTTGTTAATAAAGTAACAACCGAGGACAAAATGAAAAAAATACTAATTACCTTGTTTTTGATAATGTGTGCAGTAGCAAGTGCACAAAATTTTTTTCCAACAAAACAAGGGGATATTTATCAGATAGAAGAGGTAACTTTTTACTGGATTGATCCTTATTATAATGAAGAATATAGTCAATTTGAATCCAATGAAGTAACAGTAAATAATAAAACTTACGTAAGTGCGTGGGATAATTATTATAGAATGGATACTACATTAAACAAACTCTACATTTTGCTTAATAACGAGGAGAAATTAGCATTTGATTTTAATAAACCAGATGGTGATACGGATACTCTTTATTTTGATGGATATGCTAGATTGTGGACATATTCAAGCTATCAAAATTGGACTGTACTTGGTGTGAACCGAATGGTAAGATCAATTAAAGATAATTCTTATGATGAGCTGATTGAATGGTTTTTAGTTGATGGAATAGGAATATATAAACGGGAATTCATTAACCAACTTGGTTATTTTGATGTAAATACAACAGTCATATCAGCGATAATTGATGATTCAGTTTATAATCCAATAACCTTAGATGTAACAGCTTACTTTCCAAATAAGATTGCAAGAACTCAATCAAATTTTAGTTTTTTAGTTGATATTGATGCAGAATATATTGGATTAGTTGACACATTAAATGCTAACGTAATAGCATATAATTCTGATAGTTTGATATATCAGAATACATTCATAGGTTCAATTGATTTAGAAAGAATAGTGATAAGCCTTCCTTCGCAAATATTATCTCAAGCTGATTCTATCGGCATTAAAGTACGCTGCACAGATGAATCAATATTTAATAATGAAGCATTTTTTCCTCAATCAGGTTATAAATTTATTCCAGTTGAAGATGAGGTAGAGTGGACTCTTTTTACACCTGCATTGTCCGGAATGAACTATATGGGAATGAAATTCTTTACTGCAAATAGAGGCTATATATATTTAACTAATGGTGATGTATTTAATCTTATTTTTTATAATCATTTAACAACAGATGGTGGTCAATCTTTTAATACTGGTTATGGAAGCTGGAACTACTGGGTAATTAATGATATAATTTCGTTCAATGAAAATACAGGTTATATGATAATTGATGAACTTAAAAAAACGACTAATCAAGGAGAAACCTGGGTAACCACATTGAACCCTGGCGAAAACGCGTCGATGT
>JBATOT010000062.1:0-7231 GCA_049291095.1 Ignavibacteriaceae bacterium
GTTTTGCTTGGCTTCCTTGTTATGGGCGGCGGGTTAAGCGCAACGTCGTTAGCTGGCAAATAAAATTATGGAGAGAAGTGAATGAATCGAAAAAATTATATTTTGAAAACTGACGATATTATTTTTCAACATGCCACTGATGAGTTTAAATTAATACCTAGAAGACGAATCATTTCCAAACCTCTAAATCAAGGAGATTATGAATTAATCTCTAGTTATTTACAAAATCCAACAAAGAGTGGTATCTGGTATTTAGTAGGAAAATGGAACAAGAATTCTGGTATTTCAAAATATGTATTGGAAGAATTTGATTCAAAACTCAAAAACCCTAATGCAGTTTCTCTTAGCTCTGGAAATCAGAAAGTGAAACTGAAAATTAATAATGAGCTCAAATCCAAAGCCCGTGAAAACATAACTAGCCGTGTATCATTTATAAATTCATTATTTACTCACATTCACTTACTTAATAAAAAATCTGTTAATACGCGTGAATTTCGTGAATTAAAGAATGACGACGAAAATATTGTATATGATTTAGTTGATTTGAAAAAACTAAAAAAGAAATTCGGAGATGCATATGAGTATTTTAAAAAAGAGATATACTTTGATGGATTTACGCCAGCTGTTTTAGACAATGAATTATTTCATATAAAAAAAGGGCCGCTGCTTATTGTTGAAGGACCGGCAGATAAAGGTCAATTAATATTTTCTTCTATTTGTCGCGATACATTGGATAGTTTTGCTGCATTTTGCACAAAACTTGATAAACTTTCAGAAGTAAATATATACCCAATTTTTCCACCTGAAGAAAAAGTATTTTCTCCATATTTCACTTTTTTAGAAAGTGCTTATCAAAATTTATTTAAAGATAATCGTGTGATTGAATTGTTTGATAGAGCATTTCAAGAATACAAAGAAGAAAAATATATTTCTTGTATTAGCACGATAGGCGTAATTGCAGAGGATTATTTAACTCAAGTTTA
This sequence comes from Ignavibacteriaceae bacterium, assembly GCA_049291095.1. Lineage (GTDB taxonomy): Bacteria > Bacteroidota > Ignavibacteria > Ignavibacteriales > Ignavibacteriaceae > IGN3. Next base: position 984 of record JBATOT010000062.1, read on the forward strand.
CGAAACTTACTTTCGAGATGTATGCCCTAAAGGTTATGCTATGGGACAGATATACGATTTAATACATTCATCAATTCATAAAATTACTCAACCAACTCAGAAAATAAGTCCAGATCCAAAACCTATTTATACCAAACTAAAAGCTATTCAACTTAATATCGAAAGTAATCCAACAAACAATTATTCTGTTGAAATCTTGAATGTAATCCGCGAGTTGGTGACTATGATAAAAGACGAGAGAAATTATTTGAAACAACAATTCTCTTTGAATGATAAAAAAGCTGAAATAAAAAGTATTTTCCCAAAACCTTTAAGGGATAATCTTACTGAGCTAATTAAAAATCGTAATGCAGCATCACATAATTCACGTGTGCCTATAGGTGCTTATGAGGCATTGCGCACTGTTTACGATTTAGTATCATTATATATGTGGTGGGAATCGGAAAAAGAGATGATTGATTGGAACAATACAAAAGAAGAGATATTGATAAAGAGTATTGAACGTAATTGTCAGATACCAGCATTGTAATTGTAAAATGCCAGCTAACCAGCGCCTCAACCCGAAATAATTAAATGGCGGATCAAAGCAAACCAAATCAATAGATAAGATTCACGGAGCACATTAAGGCAATCGCCAAGATAAAGAGTGTTCATATCTCATCAAATTGTTTTAAAATCGACCTCATCCTAAATCCTTCTCCTTTTAAAGGAGAAGGACTTTTAAAAAGGGAGAGGTTGTGCTGCACAAAATATCTTTAATAAAACGTTATGGCAAGTAAGTTACTAAGCTAAATAAATTGAGCCGACTTCCGATAATAGATTAAAAATAATTAAATACTTATAAGGAAAAATATGGCACTTTTTAACTGGTCTGCACAATACGAAACAGGTATTTTTATGGTTGATACACAACATAAAAAACTTGTTGATGCAATTAATACATTGCACGATTCTATGAAAGATGGAAAAGGAAAAGAAGTAGCTGAAAAAACACTTAATTTTTTAGTTGATTATACAATTCAACATTTTTCAGCGGAAGAAGATTTGATGAAGAAAAAAGCTTATCCCGATTTTACAAACCATAAAGCAACCCACGATAAATTTGTTGCAGAGGTAAAAGAAGTAAAAGCAAAATATCTTGCAGGAAAAATTTTACCAATGCAGGTATCTTCCATTTTATCTGATTGGTTAAAAAATCACATACTTGGAACAGATAAAAAATATGTTCCGTTTCTAAAAAACTAACTGGGGCGCATCCGTCTTCAGCCAGTAACTAACCAAAGCTGAAATTTAACGGACTACAAAAAAAAGGACTCATTAGAGTCCTTTTTATTTTTAAATTATTGTGTACCCCCGAGAGGAATCGAACCTCCGACCAAAAGTTTAGGAAACTTCTGCTCTATCCACTGAGCTACGGGGGCAAAATCATTTTTCTAAATCAAAAATACTCAGATTTGATTTGAGAGAAAAGAGATTAATTTTGTTTAATGAGATCATAAATAGAATTCAAGTGATATGTAGGCTCAATTTCGGAATTACCGTTTAAATAAAGTTTTACCCCGGTTGAAACAAGCGCAGTATCAATACCCAACTTACTACCGATTAAAATATCAGTCTCAAGTCTATCACCAAGCAAAATAGTATTAGATAAATCACCATCTAATTTTGATATAATTTCCTGCATCATAAATTCTGAAGGCTTACCAAAATGCAGTTCCAACTTTTTATGTGTCCTTTTTTCTAAAGCAGAAATTGTAGAGCCGGCATCCAGCACTTCTCCTCCATCAACCGGACAGGTATCATCAATATTTGCAGCAAAAAATCTTGCACCATTTTCAAGAGCTTTGGCAGCAATTTCCAGTTTGTCATAGTTTAAAGTTCTATCTAAAGTGATTAGTAAAATTTCTATTTCTTTTGGATCGTTTGAGAAGATTAATCCTGCAGATACAAGTTCGTCCACAAAAACCTGTTCACCGATTGCAAAAAATTTTTTATCAGGATGATTTTTTAGAAGATAATTTTTAACAACAATTGTGGAGTTTATAATTTCATTTTCTTCAATATTTAATCCAAAATTTTTTAGGAATTGATAATAGTCTTTAACAGTTCCTGTTGTTTTATTTGAAATAAAAAGTACTTTTTTACCAAGCTGTTTTATATGATTGATTGTTTTATCAGCATTCGGAATTATGCTTTCACCACGATAAACTGTACCGTCTAAATCAAATATAAATGAGTTGTATTTGTTAATCATAGTCTACTTCGTGTTAAATACTCCAAATGATTTAGGCTTAATCAAAATTTCTTCATTTGGTTTATAATTATTTTTACTAAAGTTCTCAGAATCATCATTTTTATTTAATAAATATAATTCTGTTAAAGGAAAATCGAATTTTATTGACAATTCAGTTTCGCCGAGATTAAATACGCAAACTGTTTTCTTCTCAGCAATTACACTTTCAAAAGCAAATGATTTTTTTTCGTTATCAGAATAAATGAATTTAATTGTTCCTGTTTTTAACTGTTCATTATTATTTCGGATTTCAATAATCTGTTTATAAAAATTTAATAAATATTTATTCTGTTCAACTGTATAATTACCAAAACCTGTTTTAAAACCTGAGTTCTCATCAATCACTTCATTTTCATAAACTAAATCATTCCATATCATTGGTTTTCTATCGTGTGGATCATCTGCGCCCCACATACCAACTTCATCACCATAATAAATCATTGGCGCACCACGATATAATAATTGAAACGCTGCAACTAATTTCTGTTTTTCAATATCTTCACCAGTTGGTTTACCTGGTTTATAACTTGCATTATTTTCATTTGCATCGTGCTCATATTTACGATCGGGATTTTTTATCAATGACGAAAGTCGTTCAGTATCGTGGCTTGATAAAAGATTTTGAAGTACATATAAATTTTCATAATCATAAGTTTCATCAATCTGTTTCAATCTTGAAATAAACTCATCAATAGATATTTTATTTTTTTCAGCAACAAATAAATCATTAACTGCATAAGCAAAATTGTAATTCATTAAAGCATCAAAAGGACCTTTTGCAGATACAAACTCCGGTGAAAACTCCCATAACTCTCCAACAATGATTGATTGATTATTAGTTGTTTTAACAACTTCATTCCATTGTTTCCAGAATCCAATCGGAACTTCTTTTGCAACATCCAAACGCCAGCCATCAATTCCATCAGAAGGATCGCCGTCGCCATTCGGATCCATCCATCTTTTTGTTGAATTAAAAACATAATTTTTAGGTCCATCAGCTAAATCATCTTTAGTACGATTAAATTCAGGCAAAGATTTTATATTCCACCAACCCTTATATTCAAACTCATCAGTTGCAGTAACCGGATCATCGAACGAATCAATGATAAACCAATCTTTATATGCTGATTGTTCTTGATAATTTACAATATCTTTAAAAGCCCAAAACTGCACACCGGTATGATTAAAAACTCCATCAATAATTATTTTCATCCCCCGTTTATGAACTTCATCAATTAGTTTTAAAAATAATTTGTCTGCGGTTGTCCACTTCCAGGTATCGGGTTTGTCCGGAATTTCAGATTCCATAATTTTTCTATCACCAACAGGATCAGGTCCAAAATTAACATCAATATGATGATATGAAGATCCATCATATTTGTGAAGTGATACAGCTTCAAAAACAGGATTAAGATATATTGCACCTGCACCAAGTTCTTGAATGTAATCAAGTTTGTTAATTATGCCTTGCAAATCTCCGCCGTATCTTCTCTCGTAAAGATGATTGCGAACATCACCGCCAAGTTTTTTCTCCCAATCGCTTTGTGCAAACCAGTTTGATGTCCAATCAGAGACCTTCCATCCTTCAGGAATTTTTCTACTATTTACAAAAACTTTTTCTGCTTCAGGATCATTTGATTGATCACCATTTGCAAATCGTTCCGGAAAGATTTGATACCATACAACACCCTTTGCCCATAAGGGTAATTTGTGTTGTGCAAAGGATGATAATGATATCATCAATACTAAAGCAAAAATAATTTTTGTTTTCATAATCCTAATTCCGATTTCATTAATTCCAGTGATTGAAGAATTGTGTGAGGTTTATATCCAAGTTCGCTTTGAGCTTTAATTGTTATCAATCCTGATTTCAGGGGTCTTCGCGCAGGTTGATTTAAATCTTCTGTTTTAATTCTCTTTATTAAAGATTTATCAAGCTTAAAATATTCTGCAATCATAATTGTAAAATCATAACGATTAATAAACTCGTCTCCGCCAATATTATAAATTCCTTCTTTACGCAGTTCTATAACTTTATTTATCGCTTGAACAAGATCATCAATAAAAGTTGGATTATTGATTTGATCATCAACAATTTTAATTTCTTTTTTTGCTCGAAGTGAATCAACAACCCATTTAACAAAATCAGGACGACTGTATTTTGCTGTACCATATAAAACATTTGTTCGTAAAATTGTGTATTTAGTTCCACTTATTTTAAGAACATTTTCACTTGCAAGTTTTGTTCGCGCATAATATCCAAGAGGATTTGGAATATCATTTTCGGTGTAAGGCCCATTCTTTCCATCAAACACATAATCTGTAGAAATGTGAATTAGATGCGAATCTAAAACTCTTGCAGATTCTGAAAGATATTCAACACCTTTAACGTTGATTTTCCAGGCAACTTCTCTTTCGGTTTCACTTTTATCAACATTTGTATATGCCGCTGCATTAATGATATAATCTGGACAGAAATCATAAATAACTTTTTTAATTTCATTTCTTTCAGATATATCTGCCTGGATATATTCAATATTTTCAAATACAAGTTTATCTTCAACAGAAGTGGCAAGAAGTTCATAGTCACTTAAAATTGAGTAGAACTCTAAAACTCTTTGACCGAGCATACCATTTGCACCAACAACAAGAATTCTTTTTTTAATTAATTCAGAAGGATTCATTTTATCTATAAAAATTTATTTTCAACAAAAAGTTCAGCATTACTTGCAGCAATTGATAACGATTCAATAGCATTAACATTTCTAATATAATTATAAAAGAAAGATGCCCCAAAGATATCCCCACAACCAATAACATTAGGATTAATAATTTTTCTTGCAGCAATAAATTTAGAAACTATCTCTTTTTCATCATTAGTATATAATTTTGCGCCCAGCTCACCTTTAGTAATACAAACAGCCTTAACACCATATTCGAACGATTTTACAATTATATCTTTTTCAGATTTAGAATCAAATAATGTGTAAAGCTCAAGTTCATTTACTTGAACAATATCTATACATTTTGTCCATTCACTAAAATCAGGTATTAATCTAAAATTTCTTTGATAATTTTTATCCAATCCACGCGAAAGAGTATGAACATCAATGTAAATCAAACCAGAGAAATTTTTTCGAATGTTTTGAAGTTGATCAAGAGTAATATCAAAGCCTGTAATCATATTGATAAGAATTCCATCAAACTTATTAATATCTTTTATATCAATAAAAAGATTATTTGTTACATTCTCATATTTTTCGTGTCTCTCTTTGTCTTTATAAACATTAAGATGAACTCTTGGAATTTTATCAACTTTGGTTAAGTAAGATTTATCAATCTTTTCAAATTCACTTAAAAAATGGCTATACGTTTCATCATCAAACTGAGAGCACAAACTAATTTCATCTTCAATAGATTTAATTCTATTTATTGCGGAAATTGAATAAAATATTCCCCCTGCATTTTGTCTAATACTGCTTCCATCATTGATGAAATCTAAAACTGAATGTCCGATAACAAGTAATTTCATTAGAATATTTTTTTATAACATAAAGTTACAATGGTTTTAATAACATTCTAAATCACAAAGCTTGTATTGGGTAAAATTTATTATTCATTATTCTCTTAAAATCATATATATTTGAGCGCAATTTAAAATGAAATGTTGATATGAAAATTGGTATTACTTGTTATCCCACTTATGGTGGAAGCGGTGTAATTGCAACTGAGTTGGGTAAAGCTTTAGCGCTTCGTGGCCACGAAGTTCACTTTATTAGTTATTCGCTTCCATTTAGACTAACGAAATACATCGAAAATATTTTTTTTCACGAAGTTGAAACCAGCACTTATCCATTATTTGAGTTTCCGCTTTATAGTTTAGCTCTTGCAAGTAAAATGATTGAAGTTGCAGAATTTGAAAAACTTGATTTGCTTCACGTCCACTATGCAATAC
>JBATOT010000063.1:0-36264 GCA_049291095.1 Ignavibacteriaceae bacterium
AACAATGATTCTTGCAAAAGAAAGATTATCTGTAATCGATAAAGAATATGAAATTCTTGCTGAGATGAAGGGTAGCCAACTTGCAGGAATTGAATACGAACAGTTAATGGAATATTGTTCTGTTGATAAAAAAGCTTTTTATGTAATTGAAGGTGATTTTGTTAGTACGGCTGATGGTTCCGGAATTGTTCATATCGCTCCGGCATTTGGTGCTGATGACTATGAGGTTTCTAAAAAGTATGGTTTGCCAATGCTGCAGCCTGTTACTCGTGGTGGATTGTTTACAGATGAAGTAACTGATTTTGCTGGACAGTTTGTTAAAGATGCGGATGCAGGAATTATCGTAAAACTGAAACACGAAGGAAAACTATACAGAAAAGAAACTATACTTCATACGTATCCTTTCTGTTGGAGACATCCGGAAGTTCCAGTAATCTATTATGCACGCGAAAGCTGGTTTATCCGCACAACTTCTATTGCTGATAGAATGGTTGAATTGAATAAGCAAATCAACTGGCAGCCGCCGGAAGTTGGAAGCGGAAGATTCGGTAACTGGCTTGAAGATAATAAAGATTGGGCATTATCACGCGATCGTTTTTGGGCAACACCTTTGCCTCTTTGGATAAGTGAAGACGGCGATGTATTTGCGATAGGAAGTATTGAAGAAGTTAGAAATGGATTTATCGAAGAAGACGGAAAAAGAATTTCATTAAAAGATTTAGAGAAGATTGATCTTCATAAACCATTTGTGGATAAAATACTTTTTGAAAAAAATGGCAAAATTTATAAACGCACTCCGGAAGTAATTGATGTTTGGTTTGATTCCGGTGCTATGCCGTTTGCTCAATATCATTATCCGTTCGAAAATAAAGAAGCATTTGAAAAAAACTATTTTCCCGCACAATATATTTGTGAAGGGATTGATCAGACGCGCGGATGGTTTTATACTTTGCACGCTATCTCAACAATGTTGTTTGATAACGTTGCATTTAAGAATGTAATTGTTAATGAATTGATCTTAGACAAAACCGGAAGGAAAATGTCTAAATCAGTTGGTAACACAGTGGATCCATTTCTGTTGTTTGATAAATATGGTGCAGATGCAACACGCTGGTATTTGGTAACAAATTCTCCGCCGTGGCGTCCAACATTATTTGATGAAGAAGGATTAGTTGAAGTACAAAGAAAATTCTTTGGCACCTTGGTAAATACGTATTCTTTCTTTGCGCTTTATGCTAACATAGATGGATTTAATTTTAAAGATGCTCTGATGGATTATGAAGAAAGACCTGAAATTGACCGCTGGATAATATCAAAACTTAATGCACTTGTTGAAGAATACGAACAACTAATGAATGATTACGATGTAACAAAAGCTGCACGTGCAGTTTCAAGTTACACAATCGATCAGCTATCAAACTGGTATGTAAGAAGAAGCAGAAGACGTTTCTGGAAATCAGAAATGAATAAAGAAAAACTTTCTGCGTATCAAACTTTATATGAGTGCTTGGAAACTCTTTGCAAATTAACAGCGCCGTTTGCTCCGTTTATTTCTGAAGCAATTTATCTTGATCTGAACAATGAAACTAAACGAGAGAAATTTGAATCCGTTCATCTTGCAGAATTTCCAAAAGCAACTTATCGTGATAAATCTTTAGAAGAAAAGATGGAAGTTGCACAGAATGTTGTTTATCTGACTCGTGCAATGCGTGCAAAAAATAATCTTAAAGTGCGTCAGCCATTAAAGAAAATTATGGTTGCACTTGATAAAAGTAAACACGAAGCACTATCCAAGATGAAAGATGTAATTCTGGAAGAAGTAAACATAAAAGAATTACTTATCTTAACTGATGATTCTGAAATCGTTAATAAATCTGCTAAAGCAAACTTCAAATCAATCGGACCAAAGTTTGGTAAAAAAGTAAAAGCAGTTGCAGAAGCAGTAAAGAACTTCAGCAAAGAAGAAATTTCTAAGATTGAAAAAGGTACGGATATTGTACTGAATATTGATGGTGAAGATTTAGTTATTGCTAAAGATGATGTTGAGATTATCAGTACTGAAATTACCGGATGGGTTGTTGAAGCTGAAGCCGGAATTACGGTGGCAATTGATGCTGAATTAGATGAAGCACTTATTGAAGAGGGACTGGCGAGAGAATTTGTTAATAGAATCCAGAATATGAGAAAAGATGCCGGATTTGATGTAACTGACAAAATTATTATTAATTTTACCGGTTCTGAAAAATTAGTTAAAGCAATAAATAATTTTAATCAATATATTTCAACGGAAACTCTTGCAGAAAAATTATCTGAGGGAATTAAATCTGATAAAGGATTTACTCAGGAATTTAAGATAGGTGAGTTTGATTGTTCAATTAATATCGAAAAGGTTTAAGCCTAATTAGAGGAGACGCAATCATGGCAGCAAAAAAAACTGTTAAAAAGACCACAAAAAAAAGTTCTATTAAAACAGGAAAGAAAGTTGTGAAGAAAGAAGTAAAAAAGAAAAAACCGGTTAAAGTTGTAACACCTAAGAAAACTGTAAAGAAGGAAGCACCGAAGAAAAAGGAAGTAAAAAAAGTGACTGAAAAGAAAGTAATAAAAACTAAAGTTAGTAAACCAAAAACTGAAGCAAAAAAAGCAACCGCATCAAAAAAAGTTTCTGTTGAAAAAACACAGTCAGCTAAACCTAAAGTAAAAAAAGTAATCTATAAGAAAAAAGAAGAAGAGTATATTTCGCCGGAAATGGCTGCTGCTAATCGTGCTGCTGCTTTAAAGAAAATAAAAGGCTATAGCAAAAAAGAATTAGATCATTTTAGAGAAGTTATTCTTGAAAAGAGAGATGAAATTCTTGAACAACTCCAAAATTTAAGAGAGCAAATGCTTGATCCTACAACCGGAGAATATATAAATGAAAACTCACCTTACTCATTGCATATGGCTGAGCAGGGAACAGATGCGATGGAAAGAGAAAAAACTTTTCTTTATGCACAACGTGAAAATAAATTTTTAGGTTATCTGGAAGATGCATTAAAAAGAATTGATAGCGGCACTTACGGAATTTGTGTTGAATGTATTGAAGAACCTCAACATTTGTGTCCGACATGTCCGCTTATACCAAAAGCAAGATTAGAAGCGGTTCCTCACAGTCAATTGTGTTTGCCTATGAAACAGAAACAAGAAAAAAAATAAAATCAAAATGAGTCTTGTTTGTGAAATTATAGTACTTGGTTGTCATTCCCACGAAAGTGGGAATCTACTTAATAGCATTTTATGGATTCCCGTTTTCATGGGAATGACAAATGAGAAGCAAAATCTGAAGCAAGATTTTAATAACATTTTTCAGGGAGTACTTAGTAGTTGAAAGCGTTGTATTTATCATTTGCTGTTGTAATTATTGATCAGGTTACGAAGTTAATGGTTAAAGGATTCTCGATTCCGTTCCTGAATATTAATTATGATGGGATGTATCTTGGGCAAATGATTCCTGTCTTTGGTAACTTTTTTAGATTTACATTTGTAGAAAATCCCGGAATGGCTTTCGGGTACGATCCTGGAAGCAGCTTTAAATTAATCATCTCAGTTTTTTCACTAGTTGCAAGTATTGGGTTGGTATTTTATTTATATGTTATTCGTGATAAGAGTTGGAGCTTGAAAATTGCTATCGCACTTATACTCGGCGGTGCTGTTGGTAATTTAATAGATAGAACTTTTTATGGAGTATTTTTTGATTACTCGCCTTTGTTCTACGGTAAAGTTGTAGATTTTTTTGATGTTGATTTTTTTAATTTTACATTGTTTGGGAGAAGTTATGATCGCTGGCCTGTTTTTAATATTGCCGATGCTGCGGTTACGATTGGTGTTTTGATTTTATTGCTCTTTTATAAAAAACATCAGGATGAAGATGAAAAGGCGGAAGCAATTTTAGATAACGGAACTTCATCCACAATCAATGATATTGCTGTTACCGATGAATCAAATAAAGAAATTCAAAAAGAAAACAGTACAGATATAATGAAAGAAGATTCGCTCGATGAGCAAACTGATAACCGAAAAGAAATTTCTGATTGATGTACCTGAAGGAAAAAGAAAAGAACGAATAGATACATTTCTTACTCATCACATCGAAAATACTACACGATCTAAAGTACAAAAAGCAGTTGATGCCGGACTTGTTACTGTAAATGGAATTGTTGTAAAATCAAATTACAATGTTAAACCATTTGATAAAGTTATTGCGATTCAGCTAATTTCTCCCAGACCTGAAGATGTTGAAGCTGAGGAAATTCCACTTGATATAGTTTATGAAGATGATTATTTCATCATTGTAAATAAGGCTGCTGGAATGGTTGCTCATCCTGCTTATGCAAATTATACAGGTACTTTAGTAAATGCTCTTCTCCATCATACAAAAACTTTAAGCTCTGATAATGATGGCGGAAGACCGGGAATTGTTCATCGTATTGATAAAGATACAAGCGGATTGCTTGTAGTTGCTAAAGATGATTACACCCACGCAATGCTTGCAAAGCAATTTTCCAAGCACACTATCGAAAGAGAATATCACGCAATTTGCTGGGGAAAGTTTAAAGAAAAAGAAGGTGAGATAAGCACAAAGATTACGCGTAGTAAAAGTGATAGAAAAAAATTTACTACAAGTGATAAAGAAGGAAAAGATGCAACAACTTTTTATAAAGTTATTGAGCAGTATGAATTTACATCTTATATAAAACTCAATCTAAAAACAGGAAGAACTCATCAAATCAGAGTTCATCTTTCAGGTTTAAACAAACCAATTTTTGGGGATCATACTTATGGGGGAAATAAAATTCATGCTGGAATCGAGTCACCCAAATTTAGAAGCAGAGTACAAAATCTTTTGGAAATAATGCCAAGACAGGCTTTACACGCAAAGACATTGGGCTTCATTCATCCGCATACAAATAAACTTGTAAGATTTGATTCTGAATTACCGGAAGATTTTAAATTTCTCTTAGAAAAACTTCGCACATAGATTGTCATCACGAGCGTAGCGAAGTGATCTGCCTGGCTATTTAGATTGCTTCGTTCGAAGACTCACTCGCAATGACCTTTATTCTTCATTATATTTGCACCAACAATTATCAAACAATCAGAAATTAAAATGCTAAAACTTTACAACACACTTACAAAAAAAGTAGAAGAATTTATTCCAATTGATCCTAACGAAGTAAGAATTTATATGTGCGGACCAACTGTATATGATTACTTTCATATCGGTAATGCACGCTCTTTCGTTATGGCGGATATGGTGCGAAGATATCTTGAGTACAAAGGATACAAAGTAAAATTTGTTATGAACCTTACTGATGTTGATGATAAGATTATTAAAAAGGCTAATGAAGAAAATCGAAAACCGAGCGATGTAACTACTGATTACATCAATGCTTTTTTTGCTGATATAACAAAACTTAAAATTAAAAAAGCTAATGTTTATCCTAAAGCAACTGAGCATATGGGTGAGATAATTGATTTGATCAAACAGCTTGAGGATAAAAAGTTTGCTTATAATAAAGACGGTAATGTTTTTTACGATGTTAAACATTTTAGTGAATATGGGAAGTTGAGCGGAAAAAATATTGAAGATCTTGAATCCGGTGCACGAATAGAAATTAACGAAGAGAAATCTAATCCGTTAGATTTTGCACTATGGAAAAAAGCAAAAGATGGCGAGCCTTACTGGGAAAGTCCGTGGGGAAAGGGAAGACCTGGCTGGCATATTGAGTGTTCTGCAATGAGCTGCAAGCATCTTGGAGAAACATTTGATATTCACGCAGGTGGAAATGATTTGATTTTTCCTCATCACGAAAATGAAATTGCACAAAGTGAAGCTGCAACAGGAAAGCCTTTTGTAAAATACTGGCTTCATTTTGGTTTTCTTAATATCAACGAAGAGAAAATGTCTAAATCTCTCGGTAATTTTTTTACAGCAAGAGATGTGTTAAAAAGATATTCTGCAGAAGCAATTAGAATGTTCTTTGCACAAGCTTATTACCGTGGACCATTAAACTTTACAGATGATCTTTTAACCGGAGCGGAAAAAGGTCTGGAGAAGATTACAAATCTGGTTGATAGAGTTAATGATGAGTTGAAGAAAAATAATTCAGGAGCTAAACCTGAATTTGATTTTAATTCTTTCTATCAGCGATTTGAAGAAGCGATGGATGAAGATTTAAATACATCTCAAGCCGTTGCAGTTATTTTTGATTTTGTAAAAGAAGTAAATCGCATAATTGCTTCCTCAGATAATGTTGATGTTAATTTTTATAATGATGTAAAAACATTTCTAAGCAAAACTGCAGAAAATGTTCTTGGCATTGTAGATTTTAACAAAACAAATACTGGTGATGATAAACTTGTAAATGATTTAATTGAACTTCTGATAACACTTAGGACTGAAGCAAAGCAAAATAAAAACTATCATCTTTCAGATACAATTCGTGATAGACTAAAAGAGCTTGGTGTTGTTTTGCAGGATAGCAAAGAAGGTACTAGTTATAAGATTGGGAGATAAATCGAGTTATAATTTTTTTGGAGGATAGTTGAAAAAAATAATCATCATTTCGCTTATTGTAAGTACAGCCCTGTATTCAACCGGATGCTATTCCCCAAAATATATAACAAAAGAAGATTGGTTAAAATCTGCAAAGGGTGATATTAAGGTTTTAAAGTTCGATAATACTTCCTATATTCTAAGAGAGGGATGGTATGAAGTAAAAAGCGATACGATGTTTATCATTTCAAAAAGCAAATTTAATATTAATCCAATAGGTGTATCTTATATTGCCTTAAGTGATATTAAAGAAATTGAAAAAAAAGAATACAATGGTACTAATACTGCAATTATGATTACTGTTAGTACAGTAGTTATAACATTGCTTGTTGGGGTAATTATATTTTTTGCAAGTATAAAACAATAAGAGTATAATTAGATAGAACGGGAATAATACTATACAACTACAAAAGGAACTTGGTGTTATTTTGCAGGATAGTAAAGAAGGTACGAGTTATAAGATTAACAATTAATAAAGACTAATTTTAAAAAAATGAAATTTCTAATTCTATTTTTTAGTTTTATTATTTATATAACCACAATAAGCTTAAGATGCCAGATTGAGATAAATGATAGCTCAAAAGCTAGCTATGACAAATACTTTCCTATTATTGAACAGCTAAACAAAAAATATTCATTATTATCACTCACAGAAAACGAAAGTTACTTTAATAATTTCGAAATTCGTGTTTGGCGACAATAATTGATTCTACTTCTGAGGGTTTGAAGATGTATTATATTGATGATTCTTTTAATATTTTCAAATATTTCCTAAAACCACTTAGTTTTTTTAAACCACAAAAAGAATTAATACTAGATCAATCAATATGTTCTATCGTTTGGGGGAAGGTATTGGAAAATGATATTCTTTCTCTTCCAGATGAAATTGAAAATTATACAATTGATGGGATACTATATTTGGTTGAGATAAAAAGTAAAGATACTTACCGATGCTATGGATATTTAAATCCTGAATTCTTTAATACTCCAGATACAAAAAAAATTACTAATATCATTGAAATTATTAATAAGGAAATATTTGCTCGTAACTAGTTTCGTGGATGATAAAGAAGGTATAAGTTATATGATGGAAAATAATTCAAAAATGGTACACTGATCTAACTGATTTATTAAGATCAGTTATGATCATAAGTAATCATAAATATCAGTGTACTATTGGGTTAAGAACTTCCTTTCAAAAACATTTCCCATCCATTGAGCAAAAAGTTTTAAAGCCAATACATATTTGTTAAATCTAAATAATATAATTATCAAAACTTGAACAGCACTTACAACCCCTAAAGCAGTAAACACAATTGCTAATGCTGCAAATACAATCCCTTGTGCGTTAAATACAAATGCTAAGGATGCAATTACAATCGGTTGTGCTATAAATACAAATGCTAGTGCGTAACCGCGCACTTGTGATTGTAAAACGCGCACTGGCGATTGTAAACCTTGCACTTATGATTGCAAACAACGCACAGGTCGTTGTAATTCACGCACTCACGATTGTAAAGCACGCACAGGCAATTGTAATCTACGCACTCACGATTGTAAAACACGCACAAGCAATTGTAACCCTTGCACTTGCGATTGCAATTCACTCACAGGTAATTGTAAACCTTGCACTTACATTTTTAACGCTTTTAAAGGGTAATTGTTGCTAATCTTTAAGAAAAGTTGGCAGGGAATTGGCGTATATTTTCACAAATAATTAGTGATTAAAAAGCTCTGTTATAAATAATAGATATTTTTCATTAAAAATATTTCTTTTCCTGTGTTTTGTAGAGCACGAATCCTTTCGTGCTTTTTTAAGCACAATCGCAGGAAAGGATTCCTGCGCTACAGGAAGAATTTATCCTCAAAAATATTTCCAATACCAAGAATAAGATTAGAGTCCAAAGATTTTTTTAATGCTGCCATTTTACGGATGTTAGCTTCACCATACATCATTAAAAGGTAATCGCGTTTGGCTTTTCCAATTCCATGTTCTGCAGAAATTGTTCCACCTAACCTAACAGCTTCTTCACAAATTTGTTTATAAAGCTTTTTACCTGCATTAAACTCAGCATCATTCTTTGGTAAAAAGTTTAAGTGAATATGCGAGTTTCCAAAATGACCATAAGAAACGAAATCTATGTTGCTTTGCTTTGCCCACTTTTGCAAAGTAAAATAAAACTCACGGAAAGACTTATCTGGAACGGCGACATCAGTCCCGAGTTTTCTAAAATTATTTCTTGCAACGTACTCATTAACTTTCCAGGAAATTGCATGACGAAAATCTTTTATCTTTTCTTTATCTGCATCACTAAAAGCAAACCAGGCAGTTTCTTCATTTACATTATGCTTTTGCATTAAAGCATTCCAAGCTTCAAGTATTGAATCAAAAGAATTAGAAGTTGATTCCTGCTCAAACCAAATTGCTGCTTGTGCTGTTTCAGGCATAGCAGAAAAATCTTTTGCTAAAAACTTTAATGCACGTTCATCAAAAAACTCAAGTGCAAGAGCATTAATGTTATCGTTAATATTGTTCGTTCTATTTTGATAAGAAGTATTTCTAGCTTCCTCAAGAAAGTTTAATGCTTTAGTTTCATCTTCAAAAAACAGAACGCAGGAAATTGTGTCTTCGGGTTTGGGAAGAAGTTTAAGTTTAATTTTAGTTATGATTACAAGCGTGCCTTCAGAACCGATAAACAAATCAATTGCATCCATATCTTTTTTAACAAAATAACCGGAAGCATTTTTAACTGCAGGCAAAATGTAATCAGGAATCTGTAAAGAAATATTTTTACCTGATTGAGTGGTTAAAGCTAAATCATAACCAACTGCTTTTTGTTTTCCTCTTTCCAGATCAATCACTTCACCATCAGGAAGAACAACCTGCAAACCAATAACATAATCACGAGTTGGGCCATACTTAAAAGTTTTTGCACCGGATGCATTGGTTGCAACTGTTCCGCCGATGTAGCAATTTGTTTCTGTTGGATCAGGAGGATAAAAAAGATTTTGCAGCTTTAATTCTTTTTGAAAATCGGAAAGAAGAACTGCTGGTTCAATTAAAGCATAAAATTCTTTTAGGTTGATCTCAAGAATTTTGTTGAGTTTATCAGTTGCAATTACAATTCCGTTTTGAGGAACACGAGCACCAGTAAGTCCAGTTCCATTTCCAGCAATTGTAACTTTGTTTTTATTTGTGTTCACTTCTTTAACAATAGAAACTACTTCATCAACATTTTCGGGAAAGTAAACGGCTTCACAATTTCCTTTAAAGTTGGAAGCATCAATTACAAAGTTTTCAAACTCATCTGGATTTGTTTTAATTATCATTTAACTCTGAATCTTTCTAAGCAGTAATAAATATTCTTTTTGTGTTTCAAGTTCCGGTATTGCTGAATTTCTTTTAATCATGTTTTCAATGCTCATCATTTTCAATAGCTCATCAATAGCATCAAACATATTAATATTCGGATAAGTTTCATCACGAAGATAATGAATTAGTTTTAATGTTCTGAAAGCATCAAACCAAAAATGCTTTTGCTTTTCAATTTCATTTGGATTTTTATTCTTTAGCAAAACTTTATTGATAAAATTTCCGAAATCCTGTTGAGAAAGAAAATCTGATAATGCAGGATGAATATTTTGGGAAATCCGAATCAAATCAATTTGATTTGAAATCGAATTATCATTAAAAACTTGCAGCCATGTCTTAAGAACAATAAAACTTTTAGGATCATAAAGCAAATACTCATCACGAGAGTTGGATAAATATCTATCAACACTTCTTCCGGTTCCAAAAGGCACTCGCCATGAACCGCGTTTAGAAGGATAAACAAAAGTTGATTTGAGTTCTCCGATCGGATAAATCTTTGCAAGCTTTTCGAGAAAATAAAAATCCTCAGCTGCTTTTCGTTTGTTCATACCTTCTACTTTTACATATGCTTCAGGAGTACAAAGCATTGTTGAGCCGATTGTATGAAAAGCGTACTCAGAATTTGCAAAGTTCAATCCAAGCACATAGTAACGTAAAAATATTTCATAACAGATGATTGCTTTTGTTTCTTCATCATCATCCTTAATATCGTGAGCAAAGTTAACTACCGCTGCTTCATAATTATTTCTGTTAAACTCCTGTGAAATTTTAGTAAGATAATATGGTTCAACAATACAATCTGAATCTGTGCAGATCATAATTTTTTTGTTAAGCGAATAATAATCAAATTTAGTAAGTGCCAAGTCCATCCCGATTTTACGGGCTAATCCAACTCCTCCGTTTTTATCATCCATTTCTTTTCCGGCACAGCATGCATCGATGAATGAAATGTTTACTCTGGATTTAATGTTTTTTAGATAATCAATAGTTTTTTTATTATCGTTTTTAACTTCTTCAGATGAAGAAATACTATTATTTACAACTATTAATAAAAGTGTGTTTAATAATTCCAGTTCATCATTTTGTTCTAAGGAATTAATTAAAGCGGGCAGATTTTTTGATTCTGCAATAGACGGCACAACAATTATTTTTTGAAAATATTTTTTATAATCGTTTTCAATTTGCCAGTTGCCGGATGCTCGTTTATTTATATATGCGGAAATTTTATCTGGGATTAACATTTGTATTTATTGATTTAATCTAAATAGATAGAAGCGTATTATATTAATGTTCAATTGTCATTCCCGTGAAAACGGGAATCCAACAACTTTGAGAAAAATAGATTCCCACTTTTGTGGGAATGACAATATTTAAAAATATTCCCCAACTATCTTTTTTGCTTTATTAAAATCCGGACCATCAATCCAATTGATAACAACACCTTCGCGTTCCATTTTTCTAAACCATGTCATTTGTCGTTTTGCAAAGGAATGAATCGCGGAATTTAATTTTTGAAACATATCATTTTTATTTAACTCGCCAATAAGATACTGCGCAATGAATTTATACTCCAAACCAAAGAAAATCATTTTATCATAACTTACGCCGGAATCCATAAGAGTCTTAACTTCATCAATCATACCTTCTTCATCTAATCTTTTTTTTAATCTAGCGGTAATTCTTTTTTTTATTTTATCGCGGGAAAGAGAAACTCCTATGGTTAGCGAATTTATTTTTACATTATCAACATTAGAGTTTTGCGCTTTAGCTATTGCAATTGCATTTAAAATTCTGTTTCTATCATTCAGATCAGTTGTGTTATGCAAATAAGGATTTAATTCATTTAGAAGATTTCTTAGTGCTTCATCATTGAGGGGATAATATTCTTGCCGGATAGTTTCAAAATCAGCCTTACTAAGATTATAATTCTGAAGGATTGAACTTAAATACATTCCAGTTCCACCGACGAGAAAGGGAAATTTATTTCGTGTTAAGATAACATCAAAAGATTTATAAAAACTCTGTTGAAATGAAAAAAGATTAAACTCTTCAGTTGGATCAATAATATCAATCAAATTATAATGGATCTGTCTGCCGTCAATGAAATATTCGGATAAATCTTTGCCTGTGCCGATATTCATTCCACGATAAACCTGGCGGGAATCTGCTGAAATTATCTCACCGTTAAAATAATCTGCAAGTTGAACTGCAAGTTTTGTTTTACCTGTTGCTGTTGGTCCAAGAATCGTAATTAGATTGAATTTCATTCCATAAAATTACTATGAAGATATCGGAATTGAAACTAAGTAACTTGTTCCTGATTCTGCGCTGTGTAAAGTGATTGAACAATTCATTGATTCAATAATGTATTTAGAAATTGCTAAACTTAATCCAATGGTTTCCTGGTTATCAATACTAAAGTTGGGATCAAAAACCTTGTCAAAATGAGTTTCATTAAGTATTTTATTTTCATCTCGTATTGCAAGAGCAATTTTTCCACCATCTATATGACTGCTGAAGTATAAGCTTCCGCCTTGTTTCATAACATCGCAAGTAAAACGTGAGATATAGTAACAAGCAACATAAAACTTGCGTACATCTATTTTTATTTTAACATCTTCTGAAAACTTCTTAAATAATTTTACATTTCTTGATTCCACATAATCAGAAAGGGCAGTAAGATTCTGATCCATTATTTCATTAAAGCTAACTTCTTCCAGCTTAGTTTTTATACTTTTTTCCGAAAAATCAATTGAGGCCTGCAGAAAATCAATAACTGAATTGGTGTGTGATGAAAGTAGTTTAATAACTTTCTTTACTTCGTCTGAAAGATCAAAACGTGAGAGAATTGACGAATAATGTTTTACGGTTAAAAGAGGGGCTTTTACATCCTGCATCAGAAAGTTTGCAATTTGAGTTAAACCTGTACTATTAATTACTTTTGGTTTTTCTGTGGCTATAGTTTTTTTCGTTAAGCTTTGCTCTAAAATCTTTGAACAATAATTAGTATACTCTTTTAATCTATGTTCTTCTTCTTTTGTAAAAATTGTTTCATCGGTCCCAAGCTGCGCAATTCCAATTAATTCATTTTTTGAATCCAGAAAAGGAATAACAATCAATGTTTCACCAACATAATCGTTTGGTCTGTCTATCTCTTGATCATAGTTAATATCATTAAGGAAAGAAACTGCAAATCTTATCTGCTTGCTTTTGGCAACTAATCCAGTTATTCCTTCTTTTATTTTTTTCTTCCCTTTATAAATTGATTCATTGGTCTGGTAAAGCTCCTCCAGCATTTGTGTTGCCTGTGAGTAATGATAAATTGCACCAGCTTTTGAATCAGTTTTATGGATTAGAAAGTCTAAAATATTCTTTGCAGTTTTATCTAAATCCTCAAAAACTTTTGGGTAATCATGTTTTGCTGGATCTGAAAATAGCGAATCATTATTTCCACCGGATTTTATTTCTTCTTCAACTTCAATTTTCTCTAACTTTAAACTAGTATTATTACTCTTCGAAGTAATTGTATCAAGATTTTGTTCAGTTATGACCCAATTTCCAATATCATCAGGATCACTAATCAATTGTGTTTTAAGAGATTTGTTGTCCTTCTCGAGATATTTTTGTTGAATAAATGAATCAAGATCAGGCTCTTGCTGGTAAGCATGGATTTCAATTTTATCAATATCAACTTTTGAGTCATATTTTATCTGATCCTCAATAATTCTGGTAACATCAAGTCTTTTACTATCAGAAATCAAATCAATTATCGGCTTTTCAGACACAGGTTCTGTAGCAACCTTAATCTTTGTATTGTTATTATCATCATCTGTATGATCATGAATAAGGTTGGATTTTAAAGCGGTTGATTTATTCATCAAACCATTAAAAAGAGCTGAATCGATCTTATAAATAGTGCAATCACTATTTGCTAACGCAGATGAGTTTCTATTAACATTTTCTAAAATTTCAGACTCTCCAAAAAATTCGTTTTTAGATTTAAAAAACAAACGTTTTATAGCTGTTAGCTTTAATTTTATTTCTCCATTAATTATCAGATACAAAAAGTCTGATGTTTGACCGGCAGAATAAACCAAATCACCTTCCTTTAATTCGATAATATTTTTACTCTCAAATGGGAAATTAAGCGAATCGAAATCAACTCCTTTAAAAAGATCATTTGATTTTATTGTTTCTAATAATCTGTTATTACTCATTTTAAAACCCAAAATAATTAGTTATCACAAAATCAATCAAATATTGTGCAATAATTAATTGCTTAAAAAGGGGCAGAAAATTAAATATTTACCTATCTAAGAATAATTTGGTATTTTTGTTTACATAAAGAATCCACTTTTTACACAAAGCATCATACTAATGGAAGAACAAAAATTAGTTGAACTCGCAAAAGCGGGCGATAGGCAGGCACTTGCTCAGCTTGTAAAAAATAATGAACAAACCGTCTATAATTTTTCTTTTAAAGTCTGCAGAGATAGAGATAAAGCCGAACATATAATGCAGGAGACTTTTTTCAGTATGATAAAAAGTCTGCATCAGTTTGATGGAAACTCAAAGCTTTCAACATGGCTTTACAGAATAGTTTCTAATCACTGTTTAATGTTGGCAAGAAAAGATAAAACTAGAACTTTCGTATCGATTGATAATGATGATGATTTGTATGAAGACAGATACACAGCAGATTGGTCTTCAATTCCAAATCAAAATATTGAAAATGATGAGTTAAAGAGAATTTTAGATGAATCAATAAATAAATTAAGTCCCGAATATCGCATTGTGTTTTTATTGCGTGATGTAGAAGGACTTTCAACAGAAGAAACTGCTGAGATGACAGAACTTTCTGTTCCCGCAGTAAAATCTAGGTTGCACAGAGCAAGAGCATTTTTAAGAAAAGAATTAAATGAGGCATTTAGCCGATGAACGAACCAAAACCAAAATGTAAAGATGTAATGCAACACATTTGTGAGAGTTTGGGTGAAGATCTTGACTCGGAAAAATGCGTTGCAATAAAAGAACATCTGGATAGCTGCACCGATTGTAAAAGCTACTTCAAAACAGTTGAGCTTACTATTGATTATTATAAAAAATACAATGTGGTAATTCCTAAAGAATCGCACTCACGATTAATGAATTTTTTAAATCTGGACGATTGCGAATAAATTAACATTTCTTATTTAACCCAAAGCAGCAGGAGTTTTAATGCCAATTTTTGAATATAAGTGTAAACAATGTGATAATAAGTTTGAAGTATTACATAAGTCTTCAATAAATCAAGAAGAAGTAAATTGTCCAAAATGTAATTCTAAAGAAAATAAAAAACTGCTTTCCAGTTTTAGTGCTTCAGGATTTTCATCTTCAAGCAGTTCCGGATGTGAAAGTGGAAATTGCGGAGTAACTCCACCTTACGGTGGTGGATGTGCTTCCGGGATGTGTGGATTAAATTAAGGAGTTATAGTGAACAAAGTATTAAACATTTTTTTAGGGTTATTTTTAATTGTAACCTCACTAGCTTGTGCACAACAAAACCAATCAAGTTCTATAACGATGAAAGAGTTTAAAGAAAGATTAGCAAATGATAAAAATCTTGTTATACTTGATGTTAGGACTCCGGAAGAATTAACAGGGCCGCTTGGAAAAATCGATAATGTAATCAATATTCCAATTCAAAATCTTGAACAAAGAATAAACGAATTAAAATCCTACAAAGAGAAAGAAATAATAGTAATCTGTAGAACACAAAATCGTTCAGCAGTTGCTGTAAATATTTTACAATCCAATGGCTACAAAGCAAAAAATGTTCTTGGCGGAATGATGGAATTTAGGAAGTAAATTTTTTAGAATATTTTTTTCTCCATTCTCAAAATCCTTTTTACACAGAGTTACTATTGTTATTTTTACCAAAGTTTTAATCGATCGTTTTAATTTTTGTGAGGATAAAAATGGTAACTCAATTTGATTTTATAATTCGAAAACACACCCTTAATTTATCTTTAATAATTTTATTTTTAATTATTATGATAAGCAAATCAATAAACTCACAAACTAATGAATCAAATATTAATGCAGATTTTGTTCCGCAGTGGGCAAAAGAAGTTGTATGGTATCAGATTTTCCCTGAGAGATTTTATAATGGAGATAAATCTAATGATCCAACATTAGAAACAATAAAAGGATCCTGGCCCCATGATACCTTATCTGATTGGCAATTACATCCATGGATATCTGATTGGTACGAATTACAACCTTATGAAAAGAAGAATGGAAAAGATATTTGGTTCAACTTACAACGCAGAAGATATGGCGGTGATCTTCAAGGAATCCTAAATAAATTAGACTACATAAAAGATTTAGGAATTGGGGCAATATATCTTAATCCTGTGTTTGAAGCTCCATCTTTACATAAGTATGATGGTGCTACATACCATCACATCGATCCAAACTTTGGACCAGATCCAGTTGGAGATAGAAAACTTATGCTAACTGAAATTCCGGATGATCCAAAAACCTGGGTATGGACTGAAGCTGATAAATTATTTTTAAAATTAGTTAAAGAAGTACATAACCGTGGAATGAAAATAATTATCGATGGTGTTTTCAATCATATGGGTGTTAATAGCTGGGCATTTAAAGATGTTCAGAGGAATCAAGAAAAATCTAAATATAAAGATTGGTTCACCGTAAAATCCTGGGAAGATAAATCAAAAGGAACCAAGTTTGAATATGAAGGTTGGTTCGGTGTAAAAGAATTACCTGAACTCAGGGAAGATGAAAACGGTATTGTGGAAGGACCAAAACAATATATTTTTAATATCACAAAAAGATGGATGGATCCGGATAATGATGGAAATTCCGAGGATGGAATAGATGGATGGAGACTTGATGTTGCATTTTGTGTAAAACATGAATTTTGGAAGGATTGGAGAAAAGTTGTAAAATCCATTAATCCTCAAGCTTATTTAACTGCCGAAATTATTGATTCTGTATCTGCCAACAAACCTTATTTAGAGGGAGACGAGTTTGATGCAGTTATGAATTATAATTTTCTTTTTGCTACTGCAGAATATTTTATTGATGATAAGACGGCAATCAGTACAAGTGAATTTGATATGAAACTTGCCGAATTGAGAAATGCATATTCTGATGGTGTTTCTTTTGGAATGATGAATTTGTATGGAAGTCACGATACACAGAGAATTCTTTCTCACATAGTTAATAAAGATAAATATAAGATTAGAAATTGGGGAAAGAACTTTGATAAATTCAAAGGATCAAATCCTAATTATGAAACGCGTAAACCAAATGAGGATGAAGTAAATAAACTAAAATTAATGCTTGTCTTTCAGATGACTTATGTTGGTGCGCCATATATTTATTATGGAGATGAAGTTGGAATGTGGGGTGCAAATGATCCATGTCCAAGAAAACCAATGCTATGGGGTGAATATCTTTATGACAACGAGAAAGTTAATCCAGATCAAGTATCAAGAGTTGCTGAAGATGAAAACAAAATTAATTTTGATCTTTTTGAGTTTTACAAAAAATTAATAAAGATAAGAAATGATAATAAAGTGCTAGGTCTAGGAACCTTTAAAACTTTGCGAATAGATGATGAAAAAAGTGTTTATGTTTTTTCCAGAGAGTTAGATAAAAAAGAAATTATTGTTTTATTAAATAAGAGTGAAAATCAAATAAACATCAAACTTGATGTGAATCATAATGAATATTATTCTGACGTACTAAATAAAAACGAATTTATTTCTGCCGAAGGAAATAAAATTGATTGTACAATTAAACCTATGAATGCTAGAATACTAGTTAAGGATTATTTTAAATAAACCTTAATTATTTAAGAAATTGTTAGAGTAATTTTAATTTATAAGTTAAGTTAATGAAAATGTAAAGTAAAATTTTTATTCTCATTAACTTATATTATTTTTTGATTAGACAATAAACTATAGAATCATTAAGATAAGTTTTGATACGATTTATAATGCGATCTCCAATATTTTCAATTCTGATAATAATCCTAATTTCTATCCAAATTTTTTCACAGTCCTATATTTCTGATGAACTAGCAATTGTTGGCAATCATAAAATAACTGTAGCTGAGTTTAAGGCTAAATATTCAGATTATATGATTTCAACCGGAGTTAAAGATAACTTGGCAGTTAGACAGGCGATGCTAACCGGGATGATTGGTGATTTACTACTCAGCCATTATGATGATAATTCCGAAATAATTTCAAATGAAGAATATTCTAAAGAAATTAATTGGGTGACAAAACAATCTTTACTTGCCTATCTTAAAGACCAAGAAGTGTATGCTAAAATTACAGTATCAGATAATGAGTTAAGGGATGCTTTTATTAAAGTAAACGAAAGCTTGGAGGCAAGTCATCTTTATGCTCCAACATTAGAAGAAGCAGAATATCTTTATGATCTGGTACAAATGGGTGTTGATTGGGATAATCTTGCGGCACAAGTTTTTTCAGATAGTGTTTTAAGAAATAATGGCGGATTTCTTGGTTCCTTTACTTGGGGCGATATGGATCCAGATTTTGAGGAAGCTGCATATAATCTTTCAGTTGGGGAAATATCAAAACCAATAAAAACAAAAACTGGTTACAGCATCATTAGATTGGAAAACAAAGTATATAATCCGTTGCTTACTGAATCTGATTTTCAAAACAACAAAAGTAAACTTATTCGGGCGTTAAAGCTTAAGAAAAAATTTGAATCTGAAAGGAATTATATTGATTCTATTTTTGACGAATCTAAGTATTCATTAAATAATGAGAGTATTGATAAAATAATTGAATATCTACAGCTTTCTGATATCCGAAAAAATGAACTGGATATAAAAGTTAATGATGAAACTGTTGCTGTTAAATATAATGATATGAAGTTTTCTGAAAAATTTATTGTCGAGCAATTAAATCAAATCCCCGAATATCATAGATCTCGAATTAATTCCAAAGACATATTGAAACTGGCAGTTAAGGGAATTGTAATGCAACAACTTTTATATGCAGAAGTAATCAAGAAAGGATATGACAAAGTTTCAGTTGTTATTGAGACAACAAATAAAATGAAAAAACAAGTTTTTCTGAAATATAAAATTCAAAAGATATTGTCAGAAATTCAAGTCAGCAAATCGGAATTAGAATTGTTTTATCAGAAACGTCCTGAATCATTTAAATATCCAAATGAGATTAGCATACAAGAAATTTTGGTAGAAAGTAAATCAAGAGCAGATAGCATTTTTCAGTTGTATCAAAATGGAGATGACTTTGGAAAGCTTGCCCGAACATTTTCGCTTAGAAAATCTACTGCTATTAATGATGGTCTAATTGATTATTCAGATATTTCAAAATTCGGAAGTATAAAAAAACAATTATGGCAAGCAGAAGTAGATGAAGTACTTAAACCGATTGAAGTTTATGGATTTTATGGAATATTTAAAATACTTGGCAAACGAGATGGAAAACTAAAACCTTTTGCAGATGTAATTTTAAATGTTGAAAGTTTGTATAAGTTTGAAAACAAGAAGCTGCTGGTGGAAAACCATCTTTCAGAAATTAAACAAAAAGTAAAAATTTCTATTAATAGTAATGCTTTATCGTCTATTAATTTCTTGGAAAAAGACATTAATTAGCTGATATTTGTTACCAGAAAATTTTAATAGTGGAGAAGCTATGAATAAATATTTACGTGTTGTTCTTATCTTATTACTTATTCCTTTTTATATGCTATTTGCAGGTACAACAGGAAAAATAGCTGGTAAGGTGATTGATAAGAAAACTGGAGAGCCGATTCCGTTTGTAAATGTAATTATTGAAGGTACAAATTTTGGGGCTGCAACAGACCTTGAGGGTGAATATGTAATCCTAAATCTTCCCCCGGGCAAATATAATGTAAAAGCACAAGCAATTGGCTACCAAGCTCAAGTTACCCAAAACATTCAAGTCTCAATCGACCTTACAAGTAAAGTTGATTTTGAACTTATGGATACAGCCGTTGAATTGGAAACAATTGTTGTTGAAGGTAAAAGTGATTTAATAAGAAAAGATATAACCTCAAGCCAATCATTAATCTCCTCAGACCAGATAGAACAATTGCCTGTAACTGAGTTGGATGATGTATTGCAACTTCAAGCAGGAGTTTCAAGAGGCGCTGATGGGCAATTCCATATTCGCGGCGGAAGAACCTCAGAAATTGCATATTGGGTAAATGGCATCTCAATTACAGATGCTTACGATAATAGTAGAGGTATAGCGATTGACAACAATAGTATTCAGGAACTTCAAGTTATAAGCGGTACATTTAATGCAGAGTATGGTAATGCAATGTCCGGAATTGTAAATACGGTAACGAAGGAAGGTGGAAAGGAATATCACGGAAGTTTACAGATTTTCACTGGTGATCATGTTAGTAATTTCACTGAGTACTTTCCCAGTATAGATGATGTTGATATTTTTTCTAATTATAACTTTACCGGTAGTTTAAGTGGTACGATTCCTTTAACAGACAATCTGGTCTCATTTTTTGTTAACGGAAGATACTATTATGATGATGGCTACCTTTTTGGTGAAAGAAGATATCAGCCTGATGGAAAATTAGGTGATAATAGTGTTGTTTCTATGAACTGGCGTAGGAATTTATATGGACAAGGAAACATTAGCATATCACCATTTCAAGATGTTAAATTGAATTTAGAAGGTTTGTACTCTAAAGAAAAATATCAGGATTATGATCATAGCTATAGATGGAATCCTGATGGAAATGTTACTAAGTATGCAGAAAGTTACAATGCAACAGCTACATTAACACATATGCTTTCTTCTGCATCATTTTATACTTTAAAAGGTTCTTACTTTACAAAAGATTTTAACGAGTATACATTTGAAAATCCATTCGATTCACGATATCAACATCCTGATTCTTTAAATATAGTTTCATATGCATTTAGAACCAAAGGAACTAACCTTCATCGATTTTACAGACAAACAAATACTTTTGTTGGCAAATTAGATTTTACCAGCCAGTTTAATACCGAACATCTTGTTAAACTAGGAGCTGAAGTAAAATCACATAACATAAAATTTGATGATTATTATTTACAACCGGAAATAGTAAATGGAGTTGAAACTGATCCTTTTAAACCTTCAGTTCCTGGGATAGATGAAACAAACAGAGATATATACGACAATAATCCTTTTGAAGCTTCAGCATATTTGCAGGATAAAATCGAGTTTGAAAATGTTATTATTAATATTGGGTTACGGGTTGATTACTTTGATGCAAATGGGAAAGTACTTGTAGATGTAAAAGATCCTAACATTTACGCACCTATTCGACAAGAAATGAAATCATTATCAGTTGAAGAAAGAGAACCATATTACTATGCAGACTCTAAATCCAAATTTCAGATAAGTCCAAGATTCGGTGTCGCTTACCCGGTAAGTGATAAAGGTGTTGTTCACTTCTCATATGGTCATTTTTTACAAGTTCCGCCTTTTCAATACTTATTTCAAAATGGTCCTTATAAAATTCCAAACTCTGGTATAAATGTCGGTGTCTACGGAAATCCAGATTTAGAAGCACAAAAAACAATAATGTATGAAATAGGAATCAGACAAGAATTTAATGATGAATTTTTAATTGATTTAACTGGATTTTATAGAGATGTAAGAGATTGGATTACAGCTGGTCCAATAATTCAGACATATAATTTGGTTACTTATTCAATATTTACAAATAAAGATTATGCAAATGTTAAAGGTATAACTTTAACATTCAACAAAAGGTTTAGTAATTATTATGGATTTGATCTAAACTATACTTATCAGGTAGCAGAGGGTAGTAACTCAAATCCTGAAGATGAGTATAACTCCGCCATCGGAAGTGGAGAACCTAGTTTATTCTTAATACCTATGGATTGGGATCAAAGTCATATATTAAATGCATCATTGTATCTGTCATACGATGGTTGGGGAGCAAGTCTACTAGCAAGATATGGTACCGGATTACCATATACACCAAGTGTTACTCAATACACTGCTGATAGAGGAATCACTTCCGGACTATTAAGAAATAGTCGTTATAGACCAAGTCAATTTTCATTGGATTTAAAAGTAGATAAATCATTCAACCTTATGGGTGTTGATATGGTTGCTTTTATTAAAATATTTAATCTTTTGGATAGCAAAATTGCAGTTAACGTGTTTGGTGATACGGGACAACCTGATTTTACAACCGAAACACAAAATGTTGGTGAAGATTCTAATCGACCAAATACAGTAGAAGAATATATTAAATATCCATATCACTATGGTGAACCAAGAAATGTACAACTTGGATTTGAAATTTCATTTTAATGATTAAATGAACCTCGGAGGTTTTTAATGTTGAATTTTAGCAAAATCACAATTTTATTTTTATTACTAATTTTTCTATTAGCTGAAGTTTCTTTTGCTCAATACATCCCCAGTAAAGAACGTGGTGATGTAACCTACAGAAGAAAAACTCAAATGGAAGGTAATCAAATAAGAACCACGGTTTTCAATTACGGAATGACTGGAAGAGAAAGTGGAGTTCCGATTACTGAACAAACTCCTTATGAATGGCCGAAAAATACCGGGCAGGTTTATCTTGCAATTGCTGGTATAGTTGTAGGTGCCGAGGTCATTGATGATAATGGAGAAACAAAACGAATAATATCAAGAATGCATTATTTGCAATCGCCACAAGGTCAAACGTGGAATTTTGAACCAATACCTGGATATTATAACTCAAGTACAACAGAAGGGTTTGCATCAAGTACAGACCCTGAATCATGGCCAGATTTTTGGCCAGATAAACTTGCAGATGGAGACCCGGGTTGGCCAGGTTCTTGGAATGGATATTTTGGTAGAGATATTTTTAATGCAGATCAAGAATTGTTTTTTAGAGCTTCGGATAATAACTATGATAGATATCCATTTTATTTTCCGGATACCACTGATTTAACGAGAAAGGGCTTGGGACTAATCCTTGATGTTAGAGTTATGGCTTGGTCACAAATACTTGTACAGGATGCTTTGTTTTTATTATTTAAAATTGAAAATGACGGAACAGAACCATTAGATAAAGTAGGTGTCACTATTACATGGGCAGACTTTGTTGGAGGTGATGGTAATGATGATCTATCAGAGTTTGATGTATTGAATGACATTGCATGGTCTAGAGATACTGATAATCGTTCCCCGGATCCTGCTTTTGGATCTGATCCTGTAGGAATAGTTGCAGGTGCTTTTTTGGAAACTCCCGGTAATTCTTTTGATAGAATTGATAATGACGGTGATGGCGAAATTGGAGGACCAATTATTACCGAAGCAATGTTACTTGGAGAAAGTGACGGTTCAATCCCCCAAAACGATCCAAGACGTTATGATGGAATAGATAATAATAATAACGGTCTTATTGATGAAGGAACAACACACATAGCTTTTCAAGATCAATCAGGTGTTAGTTATGCCGATGGTATTGATCAAAATATTAATTCAGAAACTGGAAGCCCAGTTGTTACGCAAGATATGATTACTTCTTCTTCCTCTGATACTTGGAAAAGATGGCCCCCTGTACCAGAATCAGATCCAATTCAAAATGGTAAAGTACATCTGATTATGGTTGAAACAGACGATTTAGGTAGAGCATTTAAAGATAATATTGATAATGATGATAATGGCGAAGAAAATAGTCCAACAATAACTCAGGAAATTATCAACACCGCTGCAAGTGATGCCCCATATTATAGATATGTCGTCCCTGGGTCATCAATTATTTTATATGATGTTAAATCTGAAGACTTAGGTAAAAAATATGCGGATGGTATTGATAATGATGCTAACGGTGCAGTTGATGAATTTATGGACAATGGAATTGATGAGATGATAGATGAGTCGCGTAATAATGGTATTGACGATGATGGCGATTGGAACCCATCAACTGACGACGTTGGATTAGACGGATTAGCTGGTACTGGTGATGAAGGTGAAAATGATGGAAAACCTACTTCTGGGGCACGCTTTAATTTGCCTGGAGAGCCAAATATAGATGTGACTGATGTTTCAGAAACAGATCAAATCGGATTAACGGGATCTTTCTATAGACCTTCATCTGAATGGATTGACCAGTATGAAGATGAATTTATTTGGTTCAATTTTATGGTTCCCGGAAATTATTTTGATCCAGCTGACATAACTTCTGGCGATTATAATCTTTTTGTATCCTCTGGATTATTTCCACTTTTACCAGGACAAACAGAACCAATTTCGATGGCAGTTATATTAGCCAACGGACCGGTCACTGATCCAAATGGACAACTTAGAAAAGAAGCCGTTTTAGAAAAGAAAGTTCGTGCACAAGAGACATACAACAACGATTACCAATTTGCAAATTCGCCAATAGTTCCAACATTAACAGCAGTCGCTGGTGATAATCAAGTAACACTATATTGGGATGATGATGCAGAATCGACATTTGATAAATATATTTCTAACATTGGCGGCAATGGAAGTGATTTTGAGGGCTATAGAATTTATAGAGCCTCAGATCCTGCTTTTCTTGATTCCAAAATAATTACAAATGCACAGGGTTCACCAACGTTTTTATTGCCAATAGCACAATTTGATTTAGATGATGGAATTAAAGGGTATGATTCTGTTGGATTTGAAGGTGTTCATTTTGATTTGGGTGATGATACAGGATTGAAACATTCTTTTGTAGATACAGATGTTAAAAATGGATTTACATATTACTACGCTATAACTGCATATGATTTTGGATTTGTTCCTGGTGGTATTGCTCCATCCGAGTGCGACATTAGTATAGCCTTAAATACTGACGGCAGTGTAAAATCGATCGGCAAGAATGTTGCTAAAGTAACGCCTGAAGCTCCTGTAAGCGGATATACTTCTCCATCTTTAGGAGAAATTGATTTAGTTAACGGGTACACAACTAGCACTATTGCATATGATATTATTGATCCAAATGGAATAAAGGACGGGCACGTATACTATATTACGTTTGAGGATACAATTAAAGTTGGAGCCGCAGATACTTTAACTACTAAAAACTATACCTTAACAGATTCAACAGCTAACATAGTTTTGATAGATAAAGCAACCAATTTTAATGCTTCAGATGAAGGACAAATAATTGATGGATTTAAACTATCATTTACAAACTCCAGCAAAGTTGAATTAGATACAACTAGATCACTCTGGAGTGATGATCTTCTTACGCCATTTGTATTAGAAAAATATAAACGACCAAATTTGTCTGAACCTAACGGCGAACAAAAGCCAAATGATTATTTGATAATATTTGATAATGTTGGTGTCGATACTTCCACCAGTTTTGTATTTAGTACAGTTTTATTCCCTTCAAAACCAGTTAACTTTAAAGTTTATAATGTTAGCGAGCAAAAGTTTATAGATTTTGCATTCATTGAGCGTGATACAACTGTATCTCCAGGTCAGGGATTATTTTCATCTGATGGAAATTTGAGAATTGATCGAATTGTATTTCTTGAACAAAAAGAAAACGATACAACAAAATCGCCTACTTGGTGGTTTTATCTTCAAAAAGGTCCATTAGCAAGTTTAGTTTTTCCTGAGATTGGTGACACTGCAATAATAAATCTTAAAAAACCATTCTTATCTAATGATGTATTTAGGTTTGTAGCAAGTTCAGCATCAATAGATATTGCATTAGCAAAGGAAGAGATGAACAATATTAAAGTAGTTCCTAATCCTTATTTAGCAAATGCTTTGTGGGAACCAAAAAATCCTTATACAAGCGGACGTGGGCCACGCTCAATTCATTTTACTCATTTACCAAGTAAGTGTACTATTAGAATATTTACCGTTAGTGGTGAGTTAGTAAAAGAGATTGAACACGAAAGTACTTTTAATGATGGATCTGCTGAGTGGAATTTATTAACTAAAGATAATTTATCTGCATCTTATGGAATTTATATTTATCATGTTGATGCACCAGGAATAGGCTCTAAAGCAGGTAAGTTTGCCATAATCAAATGATCTAAACAGTAGTTTAATCGTATGAAATATATATATGGAGATATATAGTATATGAAAAAATTTTTAATAATTAGTTTTATTTTATTTGCTTTCTCGCAGCAAGAAATTTTTGCCCAGATTACTAAAACTGGAACCACAGCAGCAAAATTTCTAAGTATTGGTGTCGGCCCCAGAGCGATTTCGATGGGCGGAGCATTTACATCTATCGGTAATGATGCATCTGCATTATACTGGAACCCTGCTGGAATTGCAAAATTGAATAATTATGAAGCTATGTTTTCACACACAAACCTTTTTAAGGATTTGGATATTAGCCTAAACTATGCGGCTATCGTTATTCCTACAGATGGGTGGGGTAATTTTGGTGCAAGTATAACTTCGTTGGATTATGGTATGATGGATGTTACAACCGAGTATTATCCTGAAGGAACTGGTGAAAAATTTTCAGCTTCTAGTTATGCGTTTGCGCTCTCTTATTCAAGAGTTATTACTGAGGATTTTTCAGCCGGCATTACAGTAAAATATATTAGAGAATTAATCTTTAACTCTTCCGCTGATGGAATCGCGTTTGATATCGGAACAATATTTAACACGCCATTTTTTGGGATTAAATTCTCCAGTATTATTTCAAATTATGGATCTAAAATGCAGATGCTAGGTGAGGATCTGCTGCTTAGGTATGATGCTGATCCACAGCGTGAGGGCAATAATGAAACTGTAGATGCATATATAAAAACTGATAAATTTGATTTGCCACTTAAGTTACAGATTGGAATTTCCAAAGAAATTGAATTATTTGAAAATCAAAAATTAACTCTTGCAGTTGATGCAACTCATGCTAATGATAATGCTGAATATTTAAATATTGGTGGTGAATTTTCATTATTTAATGATCTATTTTTCTTGCGCGCCGGTTATAAAGCTCTATTTTTAGAAGATAGTCAAGAAGGGTTGACACTTGGTGTCGGTATAAATTATAATATTGAGGTCATAAATTTTGGATTTGATTATGCTTTTCAAGAGTATGAGTTTTTAGGTAATACTCATAGTTTTGGTGTAAGATTAAGATTTTAAATTGATTAATACTCCAGTATGGAGAAATAAGAACTAAATAAAAGGAGAATCTATGAAAAAAGGTTTCACTATGTTAGCAGTAATGCTGCTTTTTGGGTGGGCAACTAATACGCTAGCTCAAGATGTAAACGTTACTTTTCAAGTGGACATGAGTGTTAGAATAGCCACTGGTTATTTTAACCCTGCTACGGACGTTGTTACTTGTCCTGGTGGTTTTAATAACTGGTTAAATGAACCACCTGCAAATACTGAAAAAGTAATGGCAGATCCAGATAACGATAGTATTTATACTATCACAATTGCTATGGCACAAAGCCAATCTTATAATTATAAATTTAACATTGGTTTAGGCTGGGATGGAAAAGATGAAACTGGCGGCGATAGAGTAGTTGCTGTTGGTACTACTGATATGACCGTCGATGTATCATATTTCAATGATTACACTCCATATACTGGAGTAGCATCTACAGTTACTTTTAGTGTAGATATGCAATTACCTGCACAGGGTTCATTTGATCCTGCAACCAATCATGTTTATGTTGCTGGCAATTTTACTGATTGGGGAAACGGTGCTATCGAAATGTTTGATACCGATAATGATTCAATTTTTACAGTTGATGTCAGTACTATTACTTCAGGAAATTTGGCAATCTACAAATTTATTTGGAGTACCGGTGCAGCAACAACAGGCAATTGGGAATCACCTGTTGAAGGAGAAGATCTAATAGTTGGTTCTGGTGGAAATAGAATTTATGGTGTTCACGATGGTGCAAATACAGTCTCCAGATTCTGGAATAATCAAAATCCAAACGTTCAACTAGCTGATGGAAATATTTTCTTTGAAGTTGACATGAGCGTACTTACCGAACTAGGTGTTTTTAATCCTGGTGTTGATTCAATCCAGATTCGTGGTGGTTTTAATGGTTGGAGTGATACAGATCCTGATCGCTCTCATATGAATCAAAATGCAATTAATGAAAATAACTGGTACTTAGAAATACCATTTACCCAAGAAATATTAAATAGTACACATTACTACAAATTCTATTTAAAAAATGGTGTAGGTAGCACTCCATATGCAAATACAGGTTGGGAAGTTTCAATTGATCCTACAGATAGTGGCAATAGAGATAGACCAATTGTATTTGAGGGTTCTCCAACGCAAGAAGCAGGACTACAATATTTTGATGGTGTAAGACCAGAGTGGGTAATACCATCAGGCACAGTTGTAGAATGTAACTTTAGTGTTGATATGACTTATGCTACACTTGCAGACACACAAGGAACAAATCCTGTATTCAATCCTGCAACCGATACCGTGTATTGGATTCCAAGACATCCACTTTACTATTCTGTAAACGGATTACCTTGGCCAACACCATATCCTAGCGTGCTTCAGTTAACAGATCCAAATGCAGATATGATATATACTGGAACTTTAACAGTTGCAGGTCCAAACTTTAATGGATTTTTATATAATTATGCATACACAAGCACAAGTGGATTAATTCTTGAAGAAGGAACTCAGGAAGAAGTTCGAGTTAGATATATTACTCAAACTGCACCTAGAGTTTTTGTTAGCCCACACACAATGCCTTTAGATGTATGGAGTAATTCTGAAAAACCAGAAGAACAAAGCCCGACTTCTGTAGAGGAATTACCTGGAACTCCAGTTGAATTTACTTTAGAACAAAATTATCCAAACCCATTTAACCCATCTACATTAATAAGATTTAGTATTCCTGAACAAGGTTTAGTAAGTCTAAAAGTATTCAATCTTTTAGGTGAAGAAATTGCTACTTTGATTAATGGTGAGTTATCTGGTGGAAATTATGAAGTTAATTTCAATGGCTCAAAACTTAGCAGCGGAATTTATTTCTATACAATAACCACAGAAAATTTTGTTGCAACTAAAAAAATGATGATGATTAAATAGTATCTATCGATACTAAATCATTAAAATTTAGTAATGTTTTAATCAGCCAGTTAATTTTGTTAGCTGGCTGATTTTGTATTAATCAAATATTATTACTGTTCAAATTAATTTGTTAATTAGATTACATTATTATCAAGACATTTGACAATATTGAATTTATGAAAGGTGATATATGAAATTTAGAATTGATTTTATGAAAAATTTAAAATCCGTTGCTTTAAGCTTGATTTTGTTTTTATTAATTCCTTTAGATTTATTTGGGCAAACTCACCATGATTGGAGTTATAATTTACCGATCTATGAAGTTAATGTAAGGCAATATACCAGTTCAGGCACATTTGAGCAATTTTCAACTCATCTTGATAGACTTAAAGAACTTGGAGCCGGGATTTTATGGTTTATGCCAATTCATCCGATTGGTATACAGAATAGAATTGGAAGCCTGGGAAGTTATTACTCCGTTAAAGACTATTATGGTGTAAATTCAGAGTTTGGAACTTTAGAAGAATTTAAAACATTAGTTGATTCAATTCATGCAAAGGGAATGTATGTTTTGTTGGATTGGGTAGCTAATCATACTTCATGGGATAATGAACTAACTATCAATCACCCTGATTGGTATATAAAAGATAATAATGGAAATTTTACTCCTCCTCCTGGTACAAATTGGTCAGATGTTATTCAATTGGATTACAGTAAACCTGAATTAAGAACTTATATGATAGATGCTATGAAGTTCTGGGTCGATTCTATTGGTGTAGATGGATTTAGATGTGATGCCGTTAGTTTTATGCCATTAGATTTTTGGTCTACTGCAATTGCAGAATTAAAAAATATCCGATCAGATATATTTATACTGGCAGAAGATAATGGTACGCAATACAATACTGCAGGATTTGATATGACTTATGCTTGGAATCTTTATGGATTTGGAAATGGAATTTTGCCAAATATTGTTGCCGGTACAAATAATGCAAATGTATTGAATACATATTCAACTCAAGAAAATTCCTACTATCCTGCACCGTATTACAGAACTTATTTTACATCTAATCATGATGAAAATTCCTGGTATGGAACCGTTTATGAATTATTTGGTAGTGCAGCCGAAAATTTTGCAGTATTAACATCAACATTTAGAAGTATGCCATTAATTTATGGCGGGCAAGAAGCAGGCCTAAATCATAGACTTGCGTTTTTTGATAAAGATCAGATTGTATGGCAGCAAAGTCCTTTATCGGATATTTATCAAAGATTATTTTTGTTAAAGAAACGTAATAAGGCACTTTGGAATGGCGCTGCTGGTGGACAATTAGTTAGAGTTACAACAACTAATAATCCTGCAATTTTCTCTTTCGTGAGGCAAAAAGATGATTGCAAAGTTTTTGCAATATTCAATCTAACTAATGTTGAGCAATCTGTGACATTGCAGGGAACACTATTTCCCGGAAGTTATAGAAATGTATTTACTGATGATTCTGTTCAGTTTAATGAAAATGATATAGTTACATTGCCAGCATGGGGCTACAATGTCTTCGAACTTGGAAGTGGAATCACTGATTTAAATGTGGACGAACCAACTGTCGCTGATTTTTCACTTTATCAAAACTATCCTAATCCATTTAATCCATCCACAAAAATTTTATTTGAAATTCCAGCTATTAGCAAGGTTCAGCTGTCGGTTTATAATTTACTCGGAGAAAAAGTTGTAGAGCTGCTAAATCAAGAAATAGCGGCTGGAAAGCATTCAATTGATTTTAATGCTAAAGAACTTACAAGTGGAATTTATTTTTACGAGATCAGAACAAAAAGTTTTTTTAATGTAAAAAAGATGGTTTTAGTTAAATAAAATTATTTATATCTAAGAATTAAAGCTGATTCAATATTGGATCAGCTTTTTACTGATTTCTAACTGCCTGTGATAATTGCATCTTAAGATTTTCTGCGTTAGGGTAATTGGGGTTTACACCCAGACATCTGTCTATGCTATTCAATGCTGAAGTATATTCTTTCTTTTTTGAATAAGCACCAGCTAAATTATAAAATACCTGTGCATCCTTTGCATTTAATTGGGCACTTTTATTTAGATAATTAATTGCTGTATCTATATCACCTTTGAACAGTGCAATATTGCCAATCCACTTAGCAGAATAATCACTTGGCTCAATTTTAATTCTTCCACTTAAATATTTTAAAGCTAAATCATATAATTGTTTTTGAATAAGTATAAGAGACGTTCTGTCATAATATTCAACAATTATTGGATATTGATAGATTAGAATATCCATGTGTTTTAAAAAATTATTAATATCATCATGTTTTAGATAGTTTTCTGCAGCCAATAAATGTGCATTTGCCCATGAAACTTTATTATCCATTACTACCTGTTGATTGACCGAATCTAAATAATTTTCTGGTTGAAATAGCACATCCCTGGATTTTATTTTAGATTTAGCAATAAATGGCCAGTCATTTTTTAATAATATAATCCTGCTATTACCAATTAGTGAGTCGAGATCCGAAAACACAAAATTAATTCTTGTTAAACTATCCTGCACTGAAATTGGTAGAACTGCTTTTTGATTTTTTGGAAGAAAATTATTTTCTATCATTGCATCATAGTATGCTTCACCTAACAATAGATAGCCTTCCATATTCGGGTGAAGATGATCAGTCATTAGATTATCACCAATAATACCATTAGGGCTAGCTGCGCAAAATATTGAATCAGTTTTTACATATTTTAGATCGAATTCAGTTGCAAGTTCTTTTATAATACTATTAAATTTTTCTGTTGCACGAAATTTTAATGCATCAAGATCTTTTGCCAATCTATAAAGTGAATCAGCTTGTTTATAAGATTGATCATTAAATCGATTGGTTGCTTCTACAAAAACCTGATTTGCAGTTGGATAGTTCTCAATCGGAATGGAGATGAACGGTTTTTGATCTTTTAGATTACTAACAAGTTCTCCAATGATAACCGGAACTTTATGTTCTTGAATCATTTGGAGAATATCCCTCATATTATCTTTAAACTGTTCTAAGCCTAAAATATACTTGTCCGAATTTAGGTTGATATATTGATCCTGAGCCATTCGAGACATTAACGTTCCTGGCTCATCATTAACATTTTCATCCTTTAAAGTAGATAAAATTGACGATAGTATGCTTTTAATTAATTGAACTGTTTTATACTTATTCAAATACAAAATCAATTTTACAATAGTTCTGGAAGTTCCTAAAGATTCCATCGAACCAACACCGAGCGCACCATAATATTCATTGTGTCCGGTATAAATCAAAATCAGATCAGGTTTTTGTGTCAAAACTTCAGGTAATAAATCAAGAAGTGTATAAGAGTTAATTGCCGAAAGACTGATATTTACAACTTCAATAGTATTATTAGGATAATTAAGTTCAAGGCGCTTACGTATATAACGCGAAAATGATCCCATAGGCATATATGGAAATCCTGCGGCACTGCTTTCACCTAAAACAAAAACTCTAAATGCATTGTTTTTTTTCTGCTGATCAAAAACATCCTCTATAGTAGTAGGAATGTTTTTAACTTGATTAAAATAACGATATGCGACTTCTGGATTCATTATATACTTTCCTCGATGTGCATCAACCCATTGAGGAATATCTTTGCCATAATTAAATAATTGTAATGATAATTCTAGTATTACAATAAATACTATTGGAATCATTATCATTACTAAATAAAACCACTTTGGTGTTTTCTTTTTCTGCTCAGCTTTCATAAAACTCGAATTTATTTAGGGATTATGTATAGAAATCTATAAAGGACATAAAAAAAATAACAAATACCTGAACGCATTAAAAGTGGAAATAAGTGATATTCAAATTATATTTAATCTACCTTTTTTAAGATATAATAAAAGTTATGATTATAAATACAATTACTAAGTTGCTTTGTCTAGGTTTCTTGTTATCACGATCTATTATTTCACAAGAAATTGAAATTTCGAAAATTGAACCGCCGAATTGGTGGAGTAATATGAATTATAACAACGTTCAGTTTATGTTGTATGGAAACAATCTTAATAATTTAAAATTGATAGATGAGTTAAGTGATCTTAAGAATTTAAAAATTTATCAAGCCCAATCAGCATCTTATGTTTTCATTGAAATTGAAATTCCAAATGTTAACCAGGATATTGAGTACACTCTTACATTTTCAAATTCATTTGATACTGTCTTAGTAAAAATTCCTGTTTATAAAAGATCAATTTCAACAGACTGTTTTAAAGGTTTTAATTCCAGAGATATAATATATTTAATTACTCCTGATCGATTTTCAAATGGGGATGTGTCAAATGATCAGCTTGAAGGTTTTGTTACAGACACTCAATTTAAATCAGAAGTAGGTAGACATGGTGGTGATATCCAGGGAATAATTGATCATCTGGATTATATAAAAGAGTCAGGTTTTACTGCAATTTGGATAAACCCACTATTAGAAAATAATTCTAGAATGAGTTATCATGGTTACGCAGCAACTGATCTTTTTAAAATCGATGCTAGATTCGGCACAAATAAATTATATAAAAAATTAGTTACTCTAGCACATCAAAAAGGATTAAAAATAATTTTTGATCACATAAATAATCATGTAGGTGTTAATCATCCGTGGATAAATGATCCGCCATTTAATGATTGGTTGAATGGAAGTAAAGCGGATCATTTCATAACATCACATGAAAAAATCTCTATATATTCATCATACTCAAGCGAGATAACAAAAGACAAAACACTAAATGGTTGGTTTGTAGATGGGATGCCAGATTTAAACCAGCGTAATCCATTTTTAGCTAAATATTTAATTCAGAATATGATATGGTGGATTGAGTATACTGGTTTAGACGGAATTCGTGAAGACACATATCCATATTCGGATCAAAGATTTCTATCAGAATGGAATGCTGCAATCTTAAATGAATACCCCGAATTAAATATCACAGGCGAAGCATGGATCGACGATCCGGTATTTTTATCTCAGTATCAAAAAGATAGTAAACTTAATACTGAGTTAAATACAAATTTACCTTCTGTTATTGATTTTGGATTATTTAGTGCAATACGAAATTTTGCAAAAGAAAAAGGATCCGTAAAAGCACTTTATGAAGTATTAGCAAAGGATTTTATTTACGAAAACTCAAACAATCTGTTAACCTTTGCAGATAATCATGATATAGAAAGAGTAATGTTGGCTGCCAATAGCGATGTTGATAAGTTTAAACTTGCATTAACATTTCTTTTAACAACCAGAGGAATTCCACAAATATACTATGGAACAGAAATCGGAATGGTTGGCGGAAAGTCTCATGGTCTTTTAAGAGAAGAGTTTCCTGGCGGATTTCCGGAGCATAATAGAAATGCATTCAATGAAAGTGAACGAACGCAATTAGAAAACAACATCTATAACTTAATTAAGACCTTAATAAATATCAGAAAAAATATTCCTGCTATTTCTGAGGGTGAATTAATTCATTTTCCTCCTCAAAATGAATTGTACTATTATTTACGATCTGGAAAAAATGAAAATATTTTGGTAATTATTAACAATGATGATCACAAACGTGAATTTATATATGAAGATTTTAATATGATGATCGGAAATAAAGTGGAAGATTTTGAGGTTTTATTTGGTGAAGAAAATGTGGTATTTGAAATTGATAATTTTTCTATTAAATCCAAAAGTTCAGCAATAATTTTATTAAAGTAGAATAAAAATGTACATCCTCGGAATCTCAGCATTTTATCATGATAGCGCAGCTTGTCTTGTAAAAGATGGTGAAATTCTTTCTGCCGCTCAGGAAGAAAGATTCACGCGCAAGAAGCACGATCACAACTTTCCACAAAAAGCAATTGAGTTTTGTCTTAAAGATGCTGGAATAAATGCAGATCAGTTAGATCTTGTTGCGTTTTATGATAAACCATTTTTAAAGTTTGAACGCTTGCTGGAAACTTATCTTGCATATGCTCCTGTTGGAATAAAATCTTTCATTAAAGCAATGCCATTGTGGATAAAAGAAAAGCTTTGGATGAAAGAAATGATAAAAGATAAACTTGGTTACACAGGTAAAATTATTTTTCCGGAACATCACGAGTCCCACGCAGCTTCCGCATTTTATCCTTCTCCATATAACAAAGCAGCAATTTTAACTATGGATGGAGTAGGGGAGTGGACAACAACGAGTTACGGAATTGGAGATGGAAATGATATCCAACTTTTAGCAGATATAAAGTTTCCGCATTCATTAGGTTTGTTATATTCTGCACTAACATATTATACAGGATTTAAAGTAAACTCAGGCGAGTACAAAGTAATGGGACTCGCTCCTTACGGTGAACCAAAATACAAGCAGTTAATTTATGATAATCTGATTGATGTGAAAGATGATGGTTCATTCCGTATGAATATGGAGTACTTTAATTACTGCCAGGGACTTACAATGACTAACGAAAAGTTCAATAAACTTTTCGGAGGTCCACCAAGAGAACCAGAAACAAATCTTACTCAAAAAGAAATGGATCTTGCCAGATCTTTGCAGGAAGTAACAGAAGAGATTGTCCTTAAACTTGGTATTCACGTTTACAAAGAAACAGGATTAAAAAATCTTTGTCTTGCCGGTGGAGTTGCTTTAAACTGTGTTGCAAATGGAAGACTGCTTCGTGAAGGGCCATTTGAAAATATCTGGATTCAGCCTGCTGCAGGAGATGCAGGCGGAGCACTTGGAGCTGCTTTAATCGGTTGGTACAAATATCACAACAAACCAAGAACTGTTGATGACAAAACAGATTCACAAAAAGGTTCATACTTGGGACCTGAGTTTGATGAAGATCAAATTCATTCATTCATACAGTCATTCAACCTAACCGCCAGGAAATATAAAGATGATGAACTGATTGAAAACGTATCTGATCTTATAAACTCAGAAAAAGTAATTGGCTGGTTTGATGGTAAGATGGAATTTGGTCCTCGTGCGCTTGGCTCTCGTACAATAATTGGAGATGCACGTTCACCAAAGATGCAGGCTACGATGAACATTAAAATAAAATTCAGGGAAGGATTTCGTCCTTTTGCTCCTTCCGTGATTTATGAAAAGGTAAGTGAGTTTTTTGAAATAGAAAAAGCTAGTCCTTATATGCTTCTTACTGC
>JBATOT010000064.1:0-1988 GCA_049291095.1 Ignavibacteriaceae bacterium
GGTGAACGCAGCGGAATGCAATGAAGCAAGCACCCGACAAATAAGGAAGGCGTAGCCGCAGTATGTGAAGCATAGCATTGTGTGTAGGCAAAAGAGCTGTGCTGAAAAGCATGGGTATAGTATTATCAAGTGAAATGCCTAGCACTTCAAACCCTTTATCTTTCTACTTATCATACGCATTTATTAAATTTGGGTTTTCTGCTTTAAAAGGTCCATCAACTTGCCTAAAAATCAGTTAGCGAATGTTTCCCCATAAAGGAAGCCAAAGAAATTATATTTCCTGCAGTGTCAATTAATTCCAATAATAGTGCTTTTACCAATATCTTGTTGTGTGTTGAATTTGTAATTTCAATTCCTGTCGACAAGAAAGAAGTCTGATTAAATGATGAAGTGCACTAAGGGCATGGAATATAATACATGGATATCATGGTACTTTGCAGGGGATGGTAGGAATGGTTTAAGCGGAATGTTTTTTGTTATGATTCTGTTGGAATAAAACATTTTTCTATTGAAATCTAGACCTGTGAGCCTTCGGTAACTCTTTAAGAATTTGAAATATACACTCAATTGGATTACCTGAATTACACACAGAATTAGAAACAACTTTATTTACTCAGGATAAAATGGGAGAGTATAAAACAATGAGTTTTAATTAGAAGTATTCAATAGAATTCTATAAAAATGGTTTTCGAGATGGTGTCTCATACCCACCCTGAATTGTTCTGCGTCCCGGGTTTGAAGTAATTCTACCAGTTGTTTATGGGAGGTAAATTTTTTCTGTGCAGTAGGTAGATTGAGCAAACCACTGGAATAAATATAATTATAGACTGGTAATAGAAGCTTTTGAAATTCTCTAAGTGTGTCATTAGCGGTAATTTCGTAGAGTTTTCCATGGAATTTTATTTCATAATCTATGTCAAAAAGCGCATTGGCTGATTGACTTTCTTCATCTTTAACAATTTCAAGTAATTCTAATATGTCTTCATTGGTCGCCCTGCTGACCACAAAGTCTGCCATGCCAACTTCCAATGCTAATCTCAGTTCAAAGATATCGCGTAATGTACTATGGTCTAATATGTGAGGAATAATGGATTTTTGAAGTATCAAAGTGATGTCCGGACTTTTTATCACTGTACCTTTTTTCTTTTTTGTTTCAATCAATCCCATCGTTCGTAGTCTGTTAAGGGATTCTCGAATCACTGTACGGCTGACGCCCATAAGATCAGCTAATTCAAGTTCTTTGGGTATTGAATCTCCTACTTTCAACTGCTTATTAATAAAAAAATCCAATAGACTCAATTCTACTTTGTCCACCATGCTGCTATTATCTATCGCAGAGAGTGTTGAAAAAGATCTTAATTTTTCCATCATAAAACAACAAAGTTAACTTATAGGATTATTTTTTAAAAATAAAAATGACGATTGAGTTTTATATGTACGACATAATGCACAAAATTAATCATTTTTTTCAGTTAATCATTATCTTATTGAACGGGGAC
This sequence comes from Ignavibacteriaceae bacterium, assembly GCA_049291095.1. Taxonomy (GTDB): domain Bacteria; phylum Bacteroidota; class Ignavibacteria; order Ignavibacteriales; family Ignavibacteriaceae; genus IGN3. The sequence continues at coordinate 1,500 of JBATOT010000064.1, forward strand.
AATATAAAAATAAAATCATTTATATATAAACATTTATGCACGTAGTAATAATGTAATAATTAGGCAAAATTTTTATTGTTGTAAAAGGGCAAATATTATTCTTCAACTTTATCATTTCTGACTATACTAATGGTGGATAATTAAGTGACAACTGAAAAAATTATTAAATATATTTTGTAAAAATATTTATGATAAAATTTTGATTATTGATTTTTGGCAATTACATTTGCGTTATGTATGACATAATACATAAAATCATTTTTTTAATTTTCAAAACATAGAATAATGAAAAATTTAGGAATCAGGAATTTTATTATTTATGCTCTTCTGTTATTTTCTTGGCATCTGGGTATGGCCCAAGTAAAAATTAATGGAACCATCAAAGATGCGGGTAACGGTTTTACTTTACCAGGAGTAAATATTTTGGTTGTAGGTACTGACATTGGTACTGTAACCGACTTAGACGGCAAATTCAGTCTGGAGGTAGAT
>JBATOT010000065.1:0-4170 GCA_049291095.1 Ignavibacteriaceae bacterium
GTACGTTACGCACCTGCAGACGGCATTACTGCACTTAAACAGGCCATCATAAGGTACACGGATGAGTTCTATGAAAGAAAATTAAGACCGGAAAACGTTATTGCATCAGGCGGTGCAAAGCAGGCTATTATGGTTGCTCTTCAGGCAGTATTAAATCCACAGGAAGAAGTTCTCTTCCCTGCTCCGTATTGGGTAAGTTATCCTGATATGGCGCGAATGATTGGCGCAATTCCTGTTGCAGCATTACCGGAAGATGGAACTTTTTATCCGAACATAAAAGATATCACAGACAGAGTTGGTTCTTACACCAAAGCAGTTATCATCAACAGTCCGAATAATCCAACCGGTGCTTTTTACGGCGAGGATTTTATTGCAGAAGTTGTTGAGTATTGTGAGAAAAAAGATATCTGGCTGATTATGGATGATATTTATCATCGCTTGTTGTTTGATGGAAAGAAACCAATCAACTGTTTTAAGTATGCAAAAAAGAAAGATGAAAATTCCAAGATAATTGTTATCAATGGAGTTTCTAAACAGTATGCTATGACGGGATTTAGAATCGGCTGGGCTGTTGGAAATAAAAAAGTAATTGAAGCAATGAGCAACATTCAGGGACATCAAACTTCCGGTCCATCTGTTCTTTTACAAAAAGCTGCTGTTGCAGCAATAAATGGAATTCAATCCGGTGTGGAAAGTTTGCGCGCAACTTTAGAAAACAACAGAAATGTTATGATTGATTTATTAAGATCATTTGAAGGCGTAAAGGTTTCTAAACCTGATGGAACATTTTATTGTCTTGCAGATTTTTCTGCTTATGAAAAAGATTCAAACAAGCTTTCGGAATTTTTAATTGATAAAGTTCAGGTGTTAACAGTTCCGGGTAAAGAGTTTGGTCTGGATGGTCATTTAAGATTAAGTTATTGCGGATCAATAAAAGATGTTCAGGATGGAATTGAGAGAATGAAATGGGCTCTCGATCCGAATTCACCAAATGAACTTTACATTGGCGACAGAAAATTAGTGAGGGATTGGTCATGAAATATTTAGAATTTAAAACTCCTGCAACAAAGCAAGCAATGGAACTTGCTTCTGATTTCAGATTAAAAAGTCAGGGTTTATCAGATCTTGATCGTGTGTTTTGGAATTTGCCGGATGAAGCTTTGTACGAGGAAGCAATTTTTAGGAATGAAGCTAAACTTTCAAAACAAGGTCCGCTTGTTGTAAATACTGGTAAACATACAGCACGGGCTGCTGCAGATAAATTTATTGTTCAGGAACAAAGCACAAATGATAAAATTTGGTGGGGCGCTTATAACCGTCCTTTCAGTTCTGAAAAGTTTAATCAGTTGATGGGCAGAGTTCAGGCTTTTTGCCAGGGTGAAGAATTATTTGTTCAGGATTGTTACGTTGGTGCTGATCCTGATTATAAAATGCCGATAAGAATTATAACTGAAAAAGCATGGCATAGTTTGTTTGCAAGAAATATGTTCATAACAACAGAAGATAGAGATGAACTTAAAAAGTTTGTACCTGATTTTACTGTTATCTGTTTGCCAAGTTTTAAAACTGAACCTGCAATTGATGGAACAAGATCCGATACAGGAATTATTTTAAACTTTGCACAACGAACTGCAATTATTGCAAACTCACTTTATGGCGGCGAGATAAAAAAATCTGTATTCACACTTCTAAACTTCTTACTAACATTTGAAGATGTACTACCGATGCATTGTTCTGCAAACGTAGGTAAAGCCGGTGATGTAGCTTTGTTCTTTGGATTAAGCGGTACTGGTAAAACTACACTTTCTGCTGATCCAAAAAGAAATCTTATCGGCGATGATGAACATGGCTGGAGTAATGAAGGCGTGTTTAATTTTGAAGGCGGATGTTACGCAAAAGTAATTCGTCTTTCTGCAGAACAGGAACCTGAAATTTATGCGACAACAAGAAGATTCGGAACGATCTTAGAAAATGTTGTTTATGATCCTGTTAGCAGATACATTGATCTGGATGATGATCACATAACAGAAAACACGAGATGCTCTTATCCGTTAAGTTTTATTCCTAATGTTGTTCCTGATGGATATGTAAGAACACATCCAAAAAATATTATTTTCTTAACCTGCGATGCTTCGGGTGTAATGCCTCCGATTGCAAAATTAAATCCTGAACAAGCGCAGTATCATTTTATAAGTGGTTACACATCAAAAATTGCAGGAACAGAAATAGGACTTGGAATAGAGCCACAGATAACTTTCTCTGCTTGTTTTGGTGCACCGTTTATGGTTCGTCATCCTTACGAGTATGCCGCGATGTTAAAAGAAAGAATGTTAAAGCATAACGCAAATGTCTGGCTCGTGAACACTGGCTGGGTCGGCGGAAGATTTGGTGTTGGGAAACGAATTAGTATTCGTCATACAAGAAATCTTTTAAATGCTGCGTTAGAGGGTAAACTTGAAAAAGTAAAATATAGAAAAGACAAGTTGTTTGGATTTGAAGTTCCTCTAACTTGTCCAGAAGTTCCTGAAGATGTACTTGAGCCATCAAATTCCTGGGGCAACAAAGATGAATACTGGAAAAAGTACGATGCACTTGCAGCTCGTTTTGTAGAGAACTTTAAGCTATTTGAGAAGGATACATCAGACGAAGTTAAGACCGCGGGACCGAAGCGACTTAAGTAAATTTAATTATTAGCTTATCCTGACCGCAATCGAAAGGTTGCGGTTTCTTTTTATTTTATCCTATAATTTTTATATTCCATCAGCACTTCTAACAATTTAAACTATTTCAATCAATTTCAGGAGGAACTCAAAATGAGTATGATCAAAGAATTCAAAGAATTTGCTATGAAAGGCAATGTTATGGATATGGCTGTCGGTATAATTATCGGCGGTGCATTTGGTAAGATTATTTCATCTTTTGTGGCTGATGTATTAATGCCGCCAATCGGATTAATGCTCGGTGGTATGGATTTTTCTAAGATGGCACTAACTTTAAAAGAAGGTTCTGAAGGAGTCGAACCGGTTTTATTAAAGTACGGTGTATTTATTAACACTACAATAGATTTTCTAATTATTGCTTTTGCAATTTTTATGGTGATAAAAGCAATGAATTCAATGAAGAAAAAACAAGAAGAAGCACCTGCTGCTCCACCGGAACCACCAGCAGATGTAAAGCTGCTTACTGAAATAAGAGATTTATTAAAGAAATAATTTCTTTAAAATCTTAGTATAAAAAAAGGCTGTCTAAATTAGACAGCCTTTTTGATTTAATTTTATTCAACCGGTTTAACGTAAGATAAAAACTCTTCAGCATTTACAAATCCTGTTAATCTTTTTACTTCATTACCTTTTGCGTCAATAATCAGAACCGTTGGCATACCTATAACATCAAAACGTTTTCTCAGTTGTTCATTTGTATCATCATTCTTGGTCATATCTACTTTATAAACTGTAAATCTTTCAAATTCATTCAGTACATCTTTATCAGAAAAAGTTAAAGCATCTAATTCTTTACATGGGATACACCAATCAGCATAAAAATCTATTACCATTCTCTCATTATTTTTAATTGATGCTTCATAATTTTCTATGCTGAATTTTTTCCATTCCGGCTCAAGTTGCTGTTTAGGAACTAAAGCATAGATTGAAATGGCAAGTACAATTATTGAAAAAACTGTTTTAAAGGTTCTAAATCCTTTTGCATCGTTTGCTGTTTTATCAACAAAAAGTAAAATGATAGCAGCGATGATTCCAAATATTGGAAGTGTATATCCCTGAAACTCTTTTGGTAATATTGGATCTAAAAAGTAGAATGCCATTCCAATGAGTAAAAATCCAAAAATATGTTTTACACCCTCCATCCATAATCCGGCGCGTGGTAAACTCTTAATCTTGCCGGAAAAGATTGCTAATAGTAAATATGGAAAACCTAATCCTAGTGCGAGTACAAAGAACATTAAAAATCCATAAAGAGGATCAGCTTTAGCTGCAACATAGGTTACAAGCCCAAGTACAAATGGACCAATGCAAGGAGCTGCAACAATTCCCATTGTTAAGCCCATAAAGAAAGCACCGAACGCACCACCTTTTGCGCCGCCAGCTTTTGCAACCAATGAATCTGGTAATTTAAATTCATAAACTCCAAACTGACTTAGAGCTAGTGCAATAA
>JBATOT010000066.1:0-201856 GCA_049291095.1 Ignavibacteriaceae bacterium
CAGCTTAAGAAAAAAGGAGAAGTTGCAAGCAGAAAAACTTCAACAAAGGAGCGAAGAATGAATCTTGAAATTCAGTTGATAAGGAATATACACTATATCGGATATTTGTATCCCGGCAATGTAAAAATGTGTAATAGCTTTTTTGATCAGAGTTTTTTGAAAAGGAAGAAAGTGACTAAGAAGTAATATCTAGAAGTATTCTTTTCTCTGCACCTTAGCGTCTTTGCGCGATATCTTTTTCCTCACGCAAAGACGCAAAGACGCGAAGCCACTAAGTTTATTTTAGAAGTATCATCTTTTTAGTTTCAACAAAATCTCCTGCTTGCATTTTGTAAAAATATATTCCACTTGCAAGGGCAGGACTGGAGTCCCGCCCTACGTTGAATTCGATCTCATAACTTCCGGCATTTCTATATTCATTAACTAAAGTAGCAACTTCATTTCCAAGAATATCATAAACTTTTAGTGAAACTAAACCGTCAACCGGTACCTGATATTTAATAACAGTAGATGGATTAAAGGGATTAGGATAGTTTTGTTCCAATGAAAATTTTGAAGGCGCATTCACATCAACTTCTATTTCATTTGAGTAAGAAAATGTTCCATTATAATCAATTTGTTTTAATCTATAGACAGCATTTTGTGTAAGCAGTTTATCATCTACGAACGAATAATTATTAATCTCAGATGTTGTACCACTTCCATTTACAAAGCCAATCTTTTCCCAATTCTTTTTATTGTTGACTGAAGACTGTGAACTGCGGATTGCCTTTTCTATTTCAAATCCAGAATTATTTAATTCACTTGCAGTTTGCCATTTTAGATTTACTTTTCCATCAATCATATTAGCAGTAAACGACGTAAGCTCAACCGGTACAACTGCATAAACCATAATTCCGATATCATCTACATACCAACCATCTCTAACTTGTGAGCCGTCTGTTTTTAACTCAAATTTTAGTTTAACCTGATTAGTGTTGTAAGGTGATAAACTAATTTCTTCTCTTAGCCAATTAGAGCTAACTCCATCATAAAGTGGTTCACCGGCAGGTTGGAATGTACCGACTCCAGGCTGTGTGTGTTGTCCTGCCAATGGAATCCATGTTGTTCCATTATTTGTTGAAACTTCAACCTGTCCATAATCCCAGTTAGATTCCATATCATATTTTGTTTGAAAAACTAATCTTGGGTTCTCATAAGTTGTAAGATCGATAGCATTGGTAAGCGTCATTGTAACAGTTGCACTATTTAAATAGTTACCGGATTTGCTATCGGTAAAAGATGTTGGAGAACTGTAAAAGGTTGTATTCGTAGCTTCCCATTTAGGAACACTTGGAGTTGCAGTCACTGTCCATAATAATAAAGGATCATTGGTTGTATCTGCAAAGACAAACATTGGTGTACCTAAAATAAAACTAACAGTATCCTGCTTTACAATTGTTCCGCTAAAGCTGGAAGTTAAAAGCAAACTGGCAGTAACATCTGATGGTGCAGAAGAAGAAACACTGAATGAAAGGGGAGTAGTTAAAGCAGCAATATTTCTTGATTGAATTGAATCATATTCAGCATTACCAGACAATACTGTTAAATAAGGGCTAAGAGAAGTTAGCTGCAATTGAACTTCGTAAGCTGTACTTAATCCTTTATTCTTAAAAACACTGTTCATAAATATCACATCGCCCGGATCAACATAATCTTCACTAAATCCAGCATCAACAAGTTCTACATAAGCACCGGCAACCCATGCATTGTAAAGGTTTGGTCTCAACATATCCTGGCAAAGCGGAAATATTCTGCTTTGCGGCGGCCAAAAATTATCACTTGATGAACCTATTTCAACAGTATAACCAAATGCTTTTTGCTTTGCAGTTTGTTCTCCATACATCCAATCTCTAACAGATCCGTTAGATTGATAACCAAGAATTTCTCCGCTGGTACCAAAAGTAAATCCATTGTAAGAAGCCATATCAGATGCATATTCACGGTAAGTTGCAGAATCCGGTGTTTGCTGTTCAATATATCCCCATGGATATAGAAAAGCATTTTGGTATGAATGTAAATTAAAATGAGTTTTATAATTTTTTAGAAGTGCTAAATCTCTAACTGCCTGACTTTCGGGTTCAGAAAAAGCAGAAGGACCGCGATACGTTTCACTACCGGGTGTTGGGCTTGAGCCAAGGTTATCATATCCCCAGGCAAATCCAAAATTTCTGTTAAGATCAACGCCATAAGTTCCATCACCATTATTTCTTCTATTCTTGCGCCACATTCCTCCGCCACTCGGATCTGTTGATCGATTATATTCATATCCATCAGGATTAAAACATGGTACAAAATACATTTCGCGGTTATTTACAAGGTAAGTTACTTCAGGATCAGTTCCGTAATTTTGAAGCAGATACCACATATAGTACATCATAGATGCCATTGATTGCGGTTCACGTGCGTGAACTAATGCGTCGTATCCTACTTTAATTTCACTTTCATTTACATTTGGATTATCCGAAATCTTAACTGCCCAAATAGTTCTGGATTGCTGGCTTAATCCAATAGAATATTTTTGCGTGATAATATTTGGATACTGTGCAAACATTGAATCGAGGTTAGCGACTATTTCGGCAAAAGTGTAGTAACCGCCCATAGATCCAAATCCGAATCCATCAACGTTATAATTATCTTTACTATCAATTAAAACTAAATCTTTTTCAATATCAGTTAATTTTTGCTGTTGATCATAGAAATTTTTCCAATCTTCGATTAAAACAGTATAGTTAAATCCGAGTGAAGATATTTTTAACAAATCATTTTCATTTACAAATAAAACAAGTTTATTGTCTTTGCTAAATCCTGAATGTTCAAGATTAATTTCATTTTGTGATAACAAAACAAAATCATTTGGACCGGAAACTTGAATGCTTATTTGTTTATAATTCTGTGTGTACGATAAGCTTGATATCAAAATGATCAATGCTGTAACAAAGTATTTCATCAACAACTTCTCCTAATAATGTAAATTTTGTATATGTAAACTAGTTAAACTTTTAATGTTTCACCTTCTGATTTTGCAATTGTAACCGCGCCGCAAGTATCGCTAAAAACATTTACCATCGTTCGGCACATATCAAGAATTCTATCAACCGCAAGTATTAACCCGACACCTTCGAGCGGCAGACCAACTGCCGTAAGCACCACAGACATCATAACCAAACCCGCCATTGGAATTCCTGCAGCGCCAATTGAAGCAAGCAGGGCAGTAACAACAACAACCATCTGCTGTAAAAATCCCAGCTCAATTCCGTAAGCCTGAGCAATAAACATTGCTGCCACACATTCATATAAAGCAGTTCCATCCATATTTACAGTTGCACCAAGTGGTAAAACAAAGCTTGTTATTTTATTTGAAACTCCTGAATTATGCTCAACGGCTTCCATTGTTAAAGGCAAGGTTGCGGAAGATGAAGACGTTGAAAATGCAGTGATTAATGGAAGCGACATTGCTTTGAAATGACTATATGGATTTACTTTTCCGATAAACTTCAGAATTAATGGAAGTGTGATGAAAAAATGAATTGCTAATCCGCCTAGTACTGTTAACATATAGACACCAAGATGCTGAAACATATTTAAGAGTTTAGATTTATCAGCGGCTTGGTCAGCAACAACTCCGGTTACAATTCCTAAAATCCCTAATGGTGCAAACATTATGATAAAAGAAGTCATCTTCATCAAAATTTCAAAACCGGCATTAAAAAAGTTTATCATAAAATCTTTGTACTCGGTTTGGACTTTAGTTATAAAAAATCCGAATAGAATGGAAAAGAAAATTATGGCAAGCATATCTGCAGAAACTAAGGCTTCAAAAATATTTTGTGGAATCATTCTTAAAATAATATCCCATAAACCTCCAGAGACTTGAGTTAACTCGGGCACATCAGATTTGAATCCAAGATCAGCACCTATTCCGGGTTTTATCAAGTCAACAAGAATAAGTCCTGTAATTATTGCAAAAGTACTTGTTATCAAATAGTAAGAGATAGTTTTTAACCCAAGCCTGCCAAGACTTTTTGTGCCGCCAATATTTGTTACACCTGAAACGATTGATGTTAAAATCAGCGGAACAATTATCATTTTTAAAGCACGTAGAAACAAATCTCCAAGCCATCTTACATAGTTTGAATATTGCGGTAGAAATAATCCGAATAGTATCGCAACTATAAAAGCGATTAGTATTTGCCAATGTAGTTTTAGTTTTAACATAAATGCAATTTAATTATTTGCCTGTCTTACAAAATATTTTTCAAGATTTCATCACAAACGGCGTACCCGCCCGAAGTAAGTTTGATTTCTGATTGATTTAATATAATCAGTTTTTTTTGTTGTAACAATTTAAGATACGGAAGACTCTTATTAATCCAATCTTCTGCAAATCTTTTTTTGTATTCCATCAAATCTAAACCAGAACTTCTTAAAGCTAACATTACATATTCATCGTGTATCTGAGAAGGGGATAGATCTTCGAGGTTCATCATAGCATGATCGTTTAATTCAATCTCTGAAATATATTTTTTTAAGCTTGTATAATTCCACCAGCGTTTTCCCTCAGCAAATGAATGTGCGGAAGGACCAAAACCAAAATACTCACGATATTTCCAATATGCATTGTTATGAACGCACTCAAAGCCTTGCTTTGAAAAATTAGAGACTTCGTATTGATAAAATCCATTTGATACGAGAAAATCGATTGTTGTTTCATAAAGATCGGCATCGTAGTCATCATCCTGCATTGTAACCTTATTATCTAAAACCATTTTATTAAGTATTGTTCCAGGCTCAAGAATTAAACTATATGTTGAAATATGTTTTATTGGTAGTGTTATTGCAATTTCAAGATTCTTTATCCATTTTTCTTGAGTTTGATTAGGCAGATTAAAAATCAAATCGAGGCTTAAATTATCAAAACCAACTTCAGCCGCATTAATAACAGTTTGAATGGCAGTTTGTTTATCGTGAATCCTTGTTAAGAATTTCAAATCATCTTCATCAAAAGACTGAATTCCAATACTAACTCTATTTATTCCGGCTTGCTTAAATTGCTTTAACTTTGCTTTGTCAACTGTTCCGGGATTGGTTTCCATTGTAACTTCAGCATTTGCATCAACGTTAAAATTATCTTTTAGATGATTTAAAATTTCCTCCAAATAATTTGGCTCCATTAAAGATGGTGTACCGCCGCCAAAGAATATGGATGTAAAAACTCTATCGTGATTATATTTTTGTGAATAAAAAGAAATTTCTTTCTTAAGTGAGGATAGAAATGATTTAATGTTATCGGATGTAATTATAGAATAAAAATCACAGTATATACATTTGTGATCGCAAAAAGGAATGTGAATATATAGTGCGCTATTTTTCAATTGATAAGTTTCTAAATAAAAAAGATGATATCCTTTTGGAGATATCATCTTTAAATAATTTTATAAAACAAAATGTTTTATCAAGGTTTTATTTTTAATTCTGTTAAAAAATCAATCTTGCTGTTTAATGTGTATGGAGTAGTTGATGCAGATACATTGGAGACCTGTAGAGTTGCGACAAAACATTTATCTTCTTTTGGATTAGTAAGATATGCGTTGATGTTTGAAATTTCCTGTTGTGTAAGGACGATTTCCAAAGGATTATTAACATACGATCCTGCCACAAAAGTCGGAATAATATATCTGAACAAAATAGTACTGCCGTTTGCCTGGTAAAGTGTTAGTGTAAGATTTTGTCCTTGCAATCCGGATGTTGCGTTCAAAGTTACATAAGCTGAGGTTATATATTTGATTTCTTCAAGGTTGTCTTTATTGTCTTCGTAATCATCAAAATCTGATAAGCACAAGTCACTAGAAATAAAAATATCTGAACCTGCCCCAGCAGTATTCAATTCAGTTTCCATTGCAAGTGTTAGATAAACATCATCAAAAGGATCACAGCTATTAAATGTTATTGATGTTAAAAAGATAAAACCAACTAACAATATTCTATTTAATTTTTTCATATTTATACTCCTTTAAAAATCTAATGACAAACCTAAGGTGTAGGTTGTTAGTTTTGTAAGGTTTACATCTGTATTAAGAACCATCGGTCCAAGTTGTAAAGCCCCGCCAAGTGTAAATCTAAAGTTATTATCTCCATTAACAGTAAGGTTATAGGTTTTATTTCCATCTATTGGATAAAGACTATTTACATCTTCAAAGTAGTAACTAAAATCCATATTAGAAGATTCGTATTGCAAACCACTGTAAACTGTAAGAATGGAAAAAGATTTACTGACGTGAACATTAAATGCCAGGTTCTTAGATTTTATTTTTGTGTAATTTTCAAAATCACCATCGTTAAATTCAAAATCAAAAGTGTTATATAATAGTTGTACCGCAATATCAACAGGAATTAAAGGAAAGTGGCTGCTGATTTCATGTTTCAATCCAAATCCTAGAATACCAACTTTTGTGTCCTCAAATTTTACTTTAGGGAAAAATCTAATCATCAATTCAGTATTATAAAAACTTCCCGCAAACTGATATATACCCGAAGGAAGTGCATTTAATCCAAGTCCTGTTGGATAAGTATAAAAACCCTTGCTACTTAAATAGTAGCTGGATTTAGTTCCAAACACAGTTGCAGTTTGTTCCACTTCACCAATATTTGAATTTGGTGGTTTTGGTTGAAATGTTTTTTGATTATCGGGAATTACGGTCCACATTCCGATAACACTAAACTTAAACCCAAAAGTTAAGGGAACGCTTGCATCATAATAACCACCCGAATTAAAGTAAGTGCCAAACCAGGTGGATAAGGGCCTTACATATTCAGAAGCATCATCAGGTGATAGGCTGTTTACATTTACTCCTATTTGAGAAAACGCTGTTGAGGAAAACAGAACAAATGAAAGAAGAATAGCTGATAAAAATTTTTTCATAATTGTCTCCTTTCTATCAGAATTATATATGCAAACTTTCAAATAATTATTTGTACATGCAAAAAGTAAACCTATTTATTTAATATAAGTTGTTTTGCACTTTCAATGCTTTCTTTACTTAACTCCTCACCACTTATAAGTTTTGCCACTTCATTAATTCGTTCATCATTAGAAAGTCTTCTTATAGAACTAACTGCTCTATGATCAACTTGATTCTTTTCAACTGCATAGTGCTGATCAGCCATCCCAGCAATTTGCGGAAGATGAGTGATTGAAATTATCTGATGAAATGATGCTAAGTCCTTTAATGCAGCGCCAACTTTTTGTGCGATTCTTCCGCTTACTCCTGTATCAATTTCATCAAAAATTAATAATGGAAGTTTATCAGATTTTGCCAGTATAGTTTTTAGTGAAAGCATTATACGAGATATTTCGCCGCCTGAGGCTACTTTAACCAGTGGTTTTACATCTTCACCTGCGTTTGTAGAAATATAAAATTCTACTTCATCTATTCCTGTCTCTGTGCAGATATAGCTTTTATCTTTTACAAGTACGGAATGATTGTTATTTAGATCAGATTCATTCTGTTTGAGATTAACTTTAAAAATTGCATCCGGAATTCCGAGTTGTGCCAATACTTTTTTTACTTCTGTTTCAACTTTACCAGCCTGCTTTTTTCTTGCTGAGGATAATTTTACTGCTGATTCACCAGTTGTTATTTTTATTAATAAAATATCTTTTTGAAGCTTTCTAATTGCTTCACTAAAATTATCTGCAAGTTCAAATTCTTTTCCAATCTTTTCACGATGTTCAATGATCTTTGCAATTGAACCACCATATTTCTTCTTTAAAAGATTTATGGAACCAATTCGTTCCCTTTTTGCTTCAACTTCTTTTGGATCAACATCAATTCTGGATTTATAATTTCTTAATGCATTTGCAAGTTCTTTAACAATAGCCAGAGCCGAATCACATTCACCTTCTGACTCTAAAAATGTTTTATCAATATTTGAAAGTTGATTTAATTTATGTTTTGTATCACCAAGCAAATCAATAACAGAAGGATCGCCATCATAAAGTTTGTTGTAAACATCATCTGTTAACTCTAAAAGTTTTTCTGAGTTTTCCAGGATATTAAGTTCATTCGCAATTAGTTCATCTTCATCTTGTTGTGGATTTACAGCATCAATTTCTTTTATCTGGAAGTTATAAATCTCTTTTTTCTCTTTTAACGATTCTTCTTTTGAACGAAGTTCTTTTAATTCGTTTTGCCTGGATAATAATTCTTTATATTGATTTTTATAATCGTTTAAGAGTTTTTCATTCCCGCCAAACTCATCAAGAAAATCAATGTGTGTTTCCGTTCTCAACAAAGATTGATGTTCGTGCTGCCCGTGAAGATCAACAAGTAAATCACCGAGTTCTTTAACTATATTTAGCGCAACAGGAGAATCATTCACGAAACATCGATTAGAACCTTTAAGTGAAATTTCTCTGCGGATAATTAATTCAGGCTGGAAATCAATTTCATTTTCATCAAGAAAAGATTTTACTTTTTTATTTAGCTCAACATCAAAGATTCCTTCTACAAAAGATTTTTGCGCACCTTTTCGTACAACTTCAGTTGATGCACGTTCACCAAGCAGTAAACTCATCGCATCAATCAATATTGATTTGCCAGCGCCGGTTTCTCCGGTTATAATATTAAGTCCTTTACCAAACTCAACATTAATGTGATCGATAAGAGCGTAATCTTTTATTTCTAATGATTTGAGCATTGTACTATTGAAATTGTTGCGGGAAAAATAAATAAGAATAAGATTAAGAGCGAGAGTAAGGTTTAGAAAAATTTGTCTTTCTTTGTGCACTTAGTGAAAAATCTTTGAGTTCTTTGTGGTTAAGATCTTTAACCACAAAGAGCACGAAGCAGAAGACACAAAGCTATCAAAGGTTATTTTAAGAGTATCATCTTCTTTGTTTCAACAAAATCTCCAACCCTAAGTTGATAAAAGTAAACTCCATTTGCCAACTGATGACTGCCGACTGTATTCTGAAAATCAATTTCATAATTCCCAGCATTTCTATATTCATCAACAAGAATTACAATTTCTTTTCCAAGAACATCATAAACCTTTAAAGTTTGCCAACCACTTGTGGGAGATTGCCAGCTTATTTTTGTACTTGGGTTAAATGGGTTTGGATAGTTTTGTTGCAATAAATATTTTTTTGGTTGAGTGAAGTTGTTTTCATCCTCTTCAATAAAAGTTACACCACCGTTGGTTGTGTGGAGGATTGTTCCACCCTCTCCAACAATCCACCCTTTATTTTTATCCAAGAAAGTTACATTGTAATAATAAATAGGACGAGGTGGCACAATGGAAGTCCATGATGCTCCTCCATCGGTCGTATTTATTATTGTTGCGCCGCCAACAATGGTGCCATTATTTGCGTCTGTAAAAAATACGCCATATAACTGATACAAAACTCCACTTGATAATGCGGACCAAGTTGAACCACCATCAGTAGATTTTAATATTATACCCTCATCGCCTACGCAAAATCCAACGTAATCATCTTTAAAAAAAAGGCCAAGCAGATTTTTATAAGTGTTAGTTACGCGTTTGCTCCAGGTATTACCGCCGTCAGTAGTTTTGACTATTGTTCCCAATATTCCAACAGCAACAGCATTGTTTTGGTCCATCATTTGAACATCCTTAAGATCCATTGTTGTCCCGCTTCCCAAAAGATTCCAGGATCTTCCACCATCGGTGGTTTTTAGTATTGTTCCATTTGATCCCACAACTAATCCTATACTTGAATTAATAAAATGAACTGAGTTTAAAAATTCAGTTGTGCCACTCATTCTTTTTACCCAAGTAATACCACCGTTAGTAGATTGCAAGATTGTTCCTGAATATCCAACAACAGTTCCTTTGATAACATCAGTAAAGCAGACACTCGTCAGCGTACCGTAATTTCCGCTATCAATTAATAACCAATCTTGCCCACCATTTGTGGTATGCAAAATAACACCTTGATCACCAACGGCGACTCCATCATTTCCATTAATCACACAAATGTCCATTAATGCTTCAGTGGTAACTGAGCTAGATTGTGAGATCCAGTTAGTACCGCCATCCTCGGTTCTGAACAACGTTCCATAAGGTCCAACGACAGTGCCTGTAGAATCATTAATAAATGAGATTCCATATAATGGAAACAAAATGCCATTTGGTACTGATTGCCAATTAACACCTCCATCTGTTGTTTTTATTATAGCACCATAAGCTCCAACTGCATACCCAATATTCTCATCGGGATAGAAAACCCTTTGCAAACTTAAATTTGTGTAGCTATTTCTTTGCATCCATGTCTCCCCACCATCAGTTGTTGTAATTATGCACCCTTGAGAACCAACAATTGTTCCATTATTTAAATTTGTAAAATAAATTCCAAACAATGATGAGTTGACACCACTTGCTTTAGTAACCCAATTTAATCCGCCATCTGTGGTAATTTCTATATTTCCCGAAGCCCCGGCAGCTATTCCCTTATTCTTATCTATTAAATGAACAGAGTATAAATGTTCATAAGCTGTTGAACTTTGTGTTGTCCAAATTAAACCTCCATTAGTTGTGTGTAGTATTTTTGCGCCAGCTCCAACAGCTGTCCCAAAATTAGTATCAGCAAATGAAACTGACCATAAATTATCATAAAGATCACCCTCTCGGGAACGATTCCAAGTCTGCCCACCGTCAGTGGTTTTTATAATTAAATCTTTAATTCCATTAAATATAAACTCACTTCCAACAGCAAAACCGATACTTTCATTAATAAAATCTATAGAATGCAATTCTCCAGATATATTAATAGAAATTGGTTTCCAGGTAATTCCGGCATTAATTGTTTTAAGAAGTGTGCACCCTTCACCTATAATAAATCCTACGTTATCATTTACGTAAATCACATCGTTCAGTCTATTACCAGTTGGCAACGGATTTTGCGAAAACCACTGCGCACTTACCTGAAATGAAACTGAGAAGAAAAGAACCAAACTAAAAACTAATCCGACCTTTTTCATTAAAGCCCCGTAATCAAAAATGATTAAATATATCTCTTCAAAAAAAGAGAAAGAAAACGGAAAAGTCAAGCTGAAGAATAAGAGTTAGATAAATTGGTTTGTTTTTCTTTGTGGCTTATTTTTTTTACCACTCCCGAAGGGATGGCTTTACCAAAAGAATACAAAGGTGAAAAACTCATTGGACACAAAGTTTATTTTAATAAAACCATCTTCTTTGTTTCAACAAAATCTCCAACCCTAAGTTGATAAAAGTAAACTCCATTTGCCAACTGATGACTGCCGACTGTATTCTGAAAATCAATTTCATAATTTCCTGAATTTCTATATTCATCAACAAGAATTGCAATTTCATTTCCAAGAACATCATAAACCTTTAAAGTTTGCCAACCACTTGTGGGAGATTTCCAACTTATTTTTGTACTTGGGTTAAATGGATTTGGATAATTCTGTTCTAATCTAAATTCATTTGGTGTTAAATCTGTGATTTGCTCAATGTCTGTTGTAATATCCATATAATTTAAAACTCCACGCAGAATAGCATTGGCTGTTGAATCATACTTACCAGTGTTTGAACAAGAAGGTCGGTATTTATCTTCATAAGTAAGAGCCATAATATTTTCACCGTGATTTAACCAGCACCAGCTTTCCGGGTATTGCAGTGCTGTTCCTGAAGTCCAGCTTACGAAATAATTATAAGGCTCAATTGCATTTGGAAAGTACGATCTCACTCCATTTATAAATTGCTGCTGCAATAATGCAAAGTTTGGCGATGTTCCATTTTCATGATGATAAACAAAATATCTTGTACATAAAGATGAGGAGTGCATGTTAAGCATAACTTCAATTGGATTTGGCGAAGCCATCAACTGAGTAAATCTAGCTTTTAACGCTGCAACTTCGGGCTGATGCGGAAACGTATTCCAGTTAGCTTCAAGATCAACATTGTTTGCATTGCGTCTTGGTAAACCCAATTCAACTCCATCGGGATTGTACATTGGAATAACATAGAACACACAATTTGCTCTGGCTGTTTGTGCAAATTCACTTTCAGATAAAAGAATCTCAATCATCTCCTCAGTAACATAAAATCCTTCTGTTTCCTGCGGATGCGTTCTTGAGTGGATATGAACAGTTCTTTTGCCTGCAACATTATTCGGATCGCTTGAAATTGTTAACTGCCATAGCGGTCTGCTCTGCACACTTAAACCGATAGAATCTATTTTTACATATTCACTGGTTCGCCAGAATTCTAGATCAATTAATAAACTATCATAACTGTAATCCATATATTCGGGAGAAATAAATTGACCCAAATCAGAATCATCCATCGGGAAACCGCATTTATCATACTCAACAATTCTTCCATCAACAATATTTATTTCTTTCTGAGCATAAGAAACGAATGATAATAAAAGTGAAAATATAAGAATAGACTTTATTGAAGTGCGCATTTTAAACCAATGATTTTGTTAAGTGAAAAATAAACAAAGGATTGATGAATTGCAGGTAAGATAGATGGAAGTGGAGACCAAATTACATTTGATCTCCATAAAAAAAACTAATACCAAAAATGTAGTTGCATAACAAAAGAATTATTTTCTCTTGAAGGGTCTTCCGTTACAATTCTGTATTGCGGGCGAATTTCTATAAAGCTGTATGGATGAAATTCAAAACCAACAATTACTCTTGATGTGTTATCAGTTTCAATGTTATCAAAACGATCAATCTTATCGTACCTGACAACTGCATCTAATCCTGTTGTGATTCCGTAAGCGGCTTCAACCATAAGCATATTTGATTTTGAATCAACATCATAAAGATCATTTGCAATATCATATTCAGCAAGCAAAGAAAATTCATCGTAACCAAAACCAAAGAAGCCGCCATAAAAATTAGTATTAAGCGTTCCTGACCCGCCATCCATCTTTACAGAAGCATAAGAGCCGCCAAACATTAATCCTACTTCACCAAATCTTGGAATTAATTCTAATCGTGCAATGTAGGTTGGATCTTTACTATAATTGTTCGTTACACTTGTTAGGTTTGATCCAGCACTTGCACTTGCATAAAGCCAATCATCAACAAAATAACCAACCTCAATTCCTGCTTCGCGGTATAACGGGTTAAATAGTAAATCCTGCCTTGTATATGCAGTGTGATCATCTAGCCTTATTCCAAAATTTGGAGTAAAAACACCTGCTTTAATGTAGCCATTGCCAGGAAGAATATTTGCAACTCCGTAACCTTCCCAAAGTTCATTTACAAAATCATATTTACCAACAAGATTAACTTGTTTAGATAAAGCAAAGTTTGTGTGAAGTGCAGCAGTCATATTCTGAAAATAAGTTCGCTTGCTGGATTGAGAGTAAATGTATTGTGTTCTATAATCCAGCCCGATCGAAATATTATCAGAAATTCTAGGTGACATTATAAAATCTTTATCTCTTGAGGAAATCATACTTAAAGTATTTTTTCCCCAATGCCAACCATTTTCATTTCTAATCAGTCCACCACTTGGATTGTAATGACAATCGGAACATTTATCACCAAGCCTAACCGCAAATCTTGGCAGCGCTATTAAATCAAATGAAGCAAAGAATAGCACAAAAAACAAAAACGTTAGAATTGTTTTCTTCATATTTCTCC
Source organism: Ignavibacteriaceae bacterium (assembly GCA_049291095.1). Classification (GTDB taxonomy): domain Bacteria; phylum Bacteroidota; class Ignavibacteria; order Ignavibacteriales; family Ignavibacteriaceae; genus IGN3. The sequence continues at coordinate 13,689 of JBATOT010000066.1, forward strand.
TTGGATTGTTTTAGTTATTCTATTGTGAATATTATAAATAGTGTTATGACATACAAACATTATTTTCAAAGTTTTGAAGTTATTTTATTAAGTGTAGTTAGATTAGAAATAGTGACAAGATTAGTTAGAAGTCTGCTGTCTTCAGTGGGCAGTCTGCAACCCGAAGAAAACATCTATTAGCTTAATGACAATGAATGACATCGATTACTCAGGAATTAAGAATCCAGCATCGAGGATCCAGTCTTAAAGTTTACGCGCAACAACAACAACGGTTTTTAAAGTTTCAACAATTCCTGAATTGTCGTTTAATGCTTCAAGAAAGACTATATAAATTCCAATTCGAAGTGCTTTATTTTCGTCATCAAGTCCATCAAATATTACTGATCCATTTTGTCCGCTGGCTTGATTGTTAAGTAAAGTTCTAACAAGTCTGCCTTTGCTATCAAATATTTTTATTCTTACCTGCGCGGTTGCCTGAGTTAAGTTATAGTTGATAATAGTAAAATCTTCAAAGCCATTATTATCCGGTGAAAATGGATTTGGATTTACAGAAATATTTTTTTCTTCGTTTAAATTTTCTGCAAAGATGCTGTTCTGATTTCCAGGTGTTCCGCCAATTGAGTTTACACAGGTACTCCAATTTAAAGGATCGTTTCCGTCTAGATTTGGATTAATTCTTTCCAAAGATTTGTTTTGTGTAGTAGCAATGTTTCTGTTATTCCAATCATCACTATAAAAAACTGAATCAACAATATTACCTCTTACATCTTTTAGCAGGATAAGCTCACCTGTGTTTACAAGTCCAAGACTCGATTCGCCAATAATATTCTTATTTGTGTAATCGAAAAGATTGAAAGTTGTAATTGCAGATGAATCTGCAATCAAAATAAAATATTCTTTTGGTGCAACAACAAAACTTGTTTCAGACAAATTGTAAGAGTTTCCATTTTCATCTTCAAACTTCCAGCCGCCAATATTAACTGAGTCAGAACTTAAATTATAAAACTCGATGTACTCGCTGTTAGTTGTTTCGGGATCATACATTATTTCGTTTATTACAAGATCATTTCTTTCATATGATGGAACACTATTAATTGAGTTTATTCTTCCCGGAGTGCTTCCATTAATATCCAGTGATGTTACCCAATTTGTGCTGTCGTTTGTTTGCTCATTTAAGGAAATTCTTTCTAACGAATAACCTTTCTTTCCGCCCCAGCTTGAGCGATAAAATAAACTATCAATAATTCCATTTCTAAAATCGTAAATCACAACACCATCAAAAGTGTTACCGAGACTTCCAAAGTTTGCATAAAGTACTTTTGATGTTACATTTGGATAAGCAGAATTGAATGATGTATCTCTCGCAACAATAATTAATTCATCAGGATACATATAAACATCTTCGCCAGCAATAATATTTTTTGTTGGTGTTGTTAAGACATCACTTACAAACCAATTTTTTATGTTAATTGAATCAGAACTTGCGTTTACAAATTCAATCCATTCTGGTTTGTTATCAGAAGGGCTATACATTACTTCGTTAATCTTAACTATGTTTTCTGCAAATCCGGGCTGAATAGATTTTTCAAAATAATTGTTTAACGTATCTTCATCTGAAACAAAAACAACTCTAACGGCAGTAAGAATTTCTTTCTGCAAGTTTTGGATCGTATTTGTTGATGTTATTGATATTGAGTCTCCTGAATTAAGATTTGATGAACTGACCGAACTTAACAAAACATCAACAACATTGTTTGAATCAGAATCTATGTAGAATTCTGTTACAAAGCTTTGTGCAGATTGAAGTCCATTATTTTTAATCTTTGCCGTGATCGAAACATTATCTCCATTTGTGGGAAATTTCGGAGCGAATGATATTTCAGAAATCGATAAATTAAATTCCTTGGGTGTGATGCTATTTAATCGACCAGGAGTGCTCTGTTCAATATCCAAACTACTTGCCCAATTTAATTGGTTGTTAGGTGAACCTGTTGTAGAAATTCGTTCAAGTGAAAATCCATTTGTTCCGCCCCATTGATTTGTATAACGTACTGAATCAATAGTAATTCCACGATTATCTTTTAATACAACGCCATCTTCATCATTATTGAATGAAGGTAAAGATATTTCTAGTAAAGGTGAAGAAATCAATCTGTGATAATTTGTTATGGAAGAATCTTTTGTTAACACAGCAAATTTTTTAGCTGGGATTACAAAATCATTTTTAATAGTAGCTTTAACTGGAGTTGTAACAACATCCCAAATTGTCCAATCCTTCAAATTTATTTCAACATCAGAATTATTATAAAGCTCAATCCATTCTGGTTCTCCGCCAAATGGTGCAAACATTATTTCATTTACAACAATTGTTTGATTTGGAAATCCTGGTTCAATAGTGTTATAGTAAAAATTATTTGTTGTGTCCTGGTCCTGATTAAAAATAGCTTTTGTAAAAAAGCCTTTTTTGCTTTGAAGATTCTGAACTTGATAATTGAATTGATAAGTTGAAGAATCATTTACACCAAGATTTTGATTTGAAATTGTTTCGATCAATAAATTCGGTATTGAATCAAGGTTTGTGTCTTCATAAAGATTTATTGAAAACTGAAAAGTATTCTTTCCAATGTTTTTTATTGAAGTTGAAATAGTAACGTTATCGCCATTAAGCGGATATTTGGGCGCAAACAAAATATTCTGAACTTTAACATCATAATCTTTTTGAGTTACAGAATTATATGTTCCCGGAGTCGCATTAAAAATACTGGATGAAGTTTTCCAGTTTGAAGAATCGATTGACGAAATGTTTACATCGATTCGCTCAAGTGATTTTCCATTCGTCCCACCCCAACGCGAATGATAAAGTAGTGAATCAATTACTCGGTTCAGTGAATCAAGCAAAATAACTTTGTCATCTGAATTATTTAATGATGGAAAACTTGCAATTGCATAATCAGAACTTATGTTAAAGTGATTTAATATTGTTGAATCTTTTGCAATCACAAAAAATTCATTTGGATTAAGAATTATACTTTGAATTACAACTTTTACTGTATCACCACCATCAGCAATCTGGTAATTTTTCAGATCAATTGTTCTGGTGCTTCTATTATAAATCTCAACCCATTCCGGTTGTGGGGAATTTGGGGCATACATTATTTCATTAATTACAATATCATTTCGCTCTTCATTGATTGAGACACCATTAACATTTGTAAACGCGATGTTGTTTGTCGAATCATCATCGAGTACTATCTCAACGCGAGCAATAAAAATATTTTCTCCTGTTACAAAATTATTTGTGCTAAAACTAAAAGTTGAACTATCATTTTGATTTATTGAAATTCCATTTTGCGATGAGATCAATTCAGATTGCTGTATGATAGAATCTTTATTTGCATCTCTATAAAGATTAAGCGTAAAGTTTTGTGAATTGTTCAATCCTAAATTTTTAACTTTCATATCAAACTGAATTTCTTCACCAACAATTCCAAAATCTGTTAAAGATTTAAATGATGAGATTGCTAAATCATTATCTTTTGGAGTTAGTGAATTTGTTGTTCCGGGAGTTGCTTTATTTAAACTGATTGAGCTTCCCCAATTTGTGGGATCATTACTTAGTTGATCAACAGAAATTCTTTCCAAAGACTTTCCATCTGAACTTCCTCCCCAGATTGGCATATAAGAAACTGAATCTATTTTAGAATTATTAATATCTTTTATAACAATTGCATCGCCTGTGTTATTTAATGATGGCACATTTGCCTCAATAATTTCTGATTGAATGTTATAATAATTAAGTATTGTGGAATCTCTTGTAATTATTATAAACGAACTTGGATTTATAAACTTATCTTCATTTGTAATCGTAATTGTTGTTGATGCGTCAGAAAGTTTCCAATTCTTAAGATTGATTATTTCATTAGTTCTATTAAAAAGCTCAATCCATTCCGGTTCACCTGAAGCAGGAGCATACATAATTTCATTGATAACAATATCATTAAAATTATTTCCTGGAGCAGAAACTGTAAACTGTTTAATCAATTCATTGTTATTAGGAATTTGGTCTTCCGCATAAATTACTCTTGCAATTATCTGGTAATTGTTTGGTGGAAGAGAGTTTAGGATCGTTGAACCGGAGATAGAATCATTTGTCAAAAGATTTGTGTATAATTGATTAAAAATTCTTTCGCTAATATCTCCAATAGAATCTGCATTAACATCATTAAATATTTCTAACGAATAATTCCCCGCTGTTAAAATCCCATTGTTCCTTATTTTTACATTTATTGTAACGTTATCACCTGCAATTGGATTTGTTGGTGAAAAAGTTAGAGAGTATAAATCCAAATCATAATTTGTTGGTGCAACAGAATTGGTAAAACCAGGTGTCCCATTTGCAAGAAGGGAGTTTGCCCAATTTGTTTGCAGCGAATCACGATTTAAAATAATTTTTTCGTCAGAAAATGTTGATGAGTTGTTAGCAGAATAAAAATAATAATCAACGGAATCGTTAACTGAATTTAAAAGCCACAAAGGCCTGCTTGTGGTGTTTGCCATTCCAGATGAGCCAAAAGAATTATCCGTAATCTTTAATATCAAAGCATTTACTGGCACTATTCCATTATAAATTCCAGTTGTAATATCATAATCATTTTCAAAAATTATTGCATAAGAATTTGGTAGAAGCGTTGTTCCAAAACCGGCATCAATAATTTGATCAGCAGTTGAAGTGTAATATTTTATTTTGTAGGTACTAAGATCAACGGATTGAGTGCTGTTGAGATTATAAATTTCTATAAACTCATTGTTTCCAGAAACCGGCGAAAACATGACTTCAGAAAATATTAGTAAAGTATCTGATTGTGAAAAACTAAAATTAAAAAACAGAATTGATAACACGAAAATTTTCTTAAACATATTAAACTCAAAAATATTTTGCTGATAAAATATTAGTTACTGTTTTTGGGTTTGGGATCTTTTGAAGCAAGATACTCAAACCATTTTGTGGGCATCATACGCAATATTTTTGCCCCTAAAGTTGTACCGAAAGGAAATTCAATAATTCGTTTATCTTTTTTTAATCCATCAATAATAATCTTGCTTGCTTTTTCAACGCTCATCAAAAAAGGCATTTCAAATTCGTTTTTATCTGTCATTGCGGTCTTAACAAATCCAGGCTTTACAGTTACAACTTTTACATTGTATTTCTTCAGTTCAATGCGAAGGCTTTCCAACAAAATTGTAAAAGCAGCTTTGCTTGCAGAATAAAATCCACTTTTAGGAAATCCTTTTCCATCACCAAGACTTGAAACACCAACTATAGTTCCGCGTTTTTCAGATATAAATTCTGGTAAGATTTGTTCGATACAATAAACTGCACCAAGCACATTTGTGTTAAAAGTAGTTTCAGCATCTTTGGAGTTATAATCCAAAACACTTGATCTGAATGCAACTCCGGAATTAAGAAGAGCAATATCAATTTTTCCAAAATCCTTTTTGATTTGTGAAATTGTTTTTTCTACTTCTTCTCTAATCGTTACATCACACTTGTAAAATTTTACTGATGTGTTTTGGTTTATCTCACCAGCAAGAGATTCTAATAATTCTGCCCTCCGAGACACCAATGCAAGCTGAGCACCTTCATTAGCAAAATCTTTTGCAAGCTGATAACCGATTCCTGAGGATGCCCCAGAAAGGAGTATAACCGAGTTTTTAAAATACATGTAATATTTAAGATAATTAGATAAAGCAAATAATCGAATTGAAAGATGAAAATCAACTAAATCGTAAATAAATTTTACAGCTTATCGGTAAAGAATGGAAGAAAATTAAAAATCAAGTTGCGATAAAAAGAATTTTTACCGTATATTTTGGCACAATAATAGCAAAAATTATTCCAATGATAAGTGATAAAATATTTGCAATAAATGACGTTTTGGTAAGGGATGAGATTGTAGAAATTCCCTTTTCCTGCGACCTTAAGAAATGTAAGGGTGCTTGCTGTACTTTGGAAAGTGAACTTGGCGCACCTGTAAATAAAAATGAAATAAAAGAGATTGAAAAAATCTTACCAATCGTAAAAGAATATCTTACACAAACAAACATTGATGAAATTGAAGACAAAGGTTTTTATGAAATGAAAGACGACGAGTTGATGATAACTAGCGTTAACAATCGTGATTGCGTCTTTTCGTTTTGGGATAATGGTATAGCAAAATGTGCAATTGAACGCGCATATTTTGACGGTAAAGTTAGTTTTAGAAAACCGATTTCCTGTCATCTTTTTCCAATTCGTGTTTCGGATTTTAGTGGTGATGTTTTACGATATGAAAAATTTAGTGAATGTTATCCGGCTTTAGAAAAAGGTAAAGAAGATAATGTAGTAATAGCAGAATTCTGTAAGGATTCTTTAATCAGATTATATGGGGAAGAATGGTACAACAAACTTATGAATTATTCAGGTAGATAAAATGCTTTCACTCAGTCAACGTCTTTCGCAAACGCAAAAACTTTCACCACAGCAGATTCAGTATCAAAAACTTCTGCAATTAAATACTCTTGCTCTTGAACAAAGAATTAAAACAGAGTTAGAGATGAATCCGGTTCTTGAAGAAGAAATGGAAATGACTCTTGATCAGGACAGCAAAGAAAAGGATTCAGATTCTGATACTGAAACCGAAGACGAATATTCTGATAAGGATAACGAAGAGTTTAGTTTAGAAGATTATATGAACGATGATGATTATGATCACGAGAGAATTAATCGCAGTAATGATGAAGAAGTTTACCAGCCGTTAGCACCACAAAGAGAAACTTTAAGTGAACATCTTACAGATCAATTAAGATTGTTAAACCTCGAGGAAAATATTTTTATTCTTGGTGAAGAAATAATCGGCAATCTTGATGAAGATGGATACTTAAAACGCGATCTTCCTGAAATACTTAACGAACTTGATATGTTTGAGCATATCAAAATTGATCCCCAAGTTGCAGAAGATTTACTTAAGAGAATTCAGAAATTTGATCCGATCGGAATTGCTTGTAGAAGTTTGCAGGAATGTTTAATCGTTCAATTACGAGAAAGTAAATCTGATCCTTACACGAAGTATCTGGCGATAAAACTTTTGGAAGATCATTATGATGAGTTTACAAAAAGAAGATTTGATCTAATAAGACACAGAATGAATTTTACTGAAGAAAGTTTGCGAGAAACTGTTGGATTAATTCAAAGTATGAATCCAAAGCCTGGCGAAGGAAATATTTCTTCAATGGAAAGCAACCAGGTAACTCCGGATTTTCTTGTTGAAAAAGTTGATGAGAACTGGGTTATAACTTTAAATGACAGAAGCATGCCTTCAGTTACGATTAGCAAAAGTTATCTAGAAATGTTTGATTCAAATAAACGCGCAAAGAAAAATCCACGTGAAAAAGAAACGTATAAATTTTTAAGAGAAAAATTTGAATCTGCTAAATGGTTTATTGCTTGCATTCAACAGCGCAGAGAAACTTTGATGAAAATTATGCGTGCGATACTTGAAAGACAATATGAATTTTTTGAAAGAGGTCCAAAGCTATTAAAACCAATGATCTATAAGGACATTGCTGAAGAAATTATGATGGACATTTCAACGATTAGTCGCGTTGTTAATGGCAAGTATGTTCAAAGTCCAATGGGAATCCACGAACTAAAATATTTTTTCAGTGAAGGATTATCCACAGATTCCGGAGAAGAAGTTTCTAATAAGCATATCAGAGAACGATTAAGAGAAATAATAGAAGGTGAAAATAAAAAAGCTCCGCACAGCGATGATAAGCTTGCAGAACTTTTAAATGCTGAAGGAATACACATTGCAAGAAGAACCATTGCAAAGTACCGTGAGCAGCTAAAACTTCCTGTAGCAAGATTACGCAAGCAAATGTTATAGATGAATTACTTTTTTGAAGTAATAACTTTAATTGTCCTTTTCGCACTTTATGGATTTATTCATTCTGTTTTAGCATCTGAAAAAGTAAAAATTCTTTTCAGAAAAATTTTTGGAAAGTTTATAGCGTTTTACAGATTAGGTTATAATGTGTTTGCTCTTATTGGATTATATTTTATTTGGGATTTAGCGCCTCAGCCATCTTTACAAATCTATCAACTTTCATCACCTTTTGATTACTTAGTTTTAATTCCACAATTTCTCGCTTTAGCTGGAATGATTTGGTGTTTTAAATATATCAGCTTTAAAGAATTTGTTGGACTAAATCAGTTCGATCGTTATTTAAAGAATGAAATTTCCGATAGTAATTTAGATGAAAAATATACTTTAAGAATAGAAGGACCATATAAATACAGTCGCCATCCGGTTTATTTTTTCTCAATAATTTTTTTGATGTTCAGGGCAGAGATGAACTTGTCATACCTCACAATGTTCATGTCGTTTACAGCATATTTTTACATCGGTTCTTACTATGAGGAAAAGAAATTGGTTAGATTGTTTGGTGATGTTTATAAAGATTATCAGAAGAATGTTCCAAGAATTTTTCCTTATAAGATCAGGTAATTATTCCGATGAATATCGGAATCTTTTTTAGTTGTGAGATAAAATGTTTTTTCGTGTTAATTCGTGTAATTCCTGGCCGATCTTTTTGCCACTAATTAACACTAATTTTGCACTAAATAAAATCAAGAAAGATTAAAAATGAAGCAAAAATTAAGATCAACAACAATACTTGGATTGGTCCATAATGGTGTTGCAGCACTTGGCGGAGATGGACAGGTATCGCTTGGCAACACAGTTATGAAACACAATGCAATGAAGATTAGAAAAATTGCAAATGGAAAAGTTCTTTGTGGTTTTGCCGGAGCATCTGCAGATGCTTTTACGCTTATGGAAAGATTTGAAGATAAACTTGAACAATATCGCGGTAATGTAAATCGTGCCGCAGTAGAACTTGCAAAAGATTGGCGCACTGATAAATATCTAAGAAAATTAGAAGCAATGCTAGCTGTAATTTCTAAAGATACAGCACTTGTAATTTCAGGCACTGGTGATGTAATTGAACCAGATGATCAAATTGTTGCAATTGGTTCCGGTGGAATGTATGCACTGGCCGCTGCCCAAATGTTAAAGAAACACAGTAATTTATCTGCAAAAGAAATAGTTCAGGAAGGATTAAAAACAGCTGCTGATATTTGTATTTACACAAACGATAAAATTAATGTTGAGGTTATAGAATAGTTATGGAAAAGAAATCTTTTGATATGAAAATATTTACTCCTTCTGAAATTGTTAAAGAGCTTGATAAATATATTATTGGGCAGACAGAAGCTAAACGTGCCGTGGCAATTGCAATTCGTAATCGATGGAGAAGACAACAGGTTAAAGATGTTTTACGCGAAGAGATTATGCCGAATAATATAATTCTTATCGGCCCGACAGGAGTTGGCAAAACTGAAATCGCTCGAAGACTTGCAAAACTTTCTCAAGCTCCATTTGTAAAAGTTGAAGCATCAAAGTTTACAGAAGTTGGATATGTTGGTAGAGATGTTGAATCAATGATTCGTGATCTTGTTGAGGTTGGAGTAAATCTTGTAAAAGCCGAAAAGGGAAAAGAAGTGCAGGCAAAAGCTGAAGAACTTGCTGATGAAAGAGTGCTTGATATTTTAATTCCGCCTGTTAGAAAAACTCAACCTGCACCAGTTGTTCAAGAAGGTGAAGAGCAACAAACAACAAATAATGATGAAAGTGAAGCTTATCAAAATCAAAAAACACGCGAGTGGATGAAACTAAAAGTTAAAAACGGTGAGATGGATGATAAGATGATTGAGTTTGATTCGCAGGCGCAATCTTCAATCGGTATGCAGGTGTTGGGCCCATTTGGTATGGATGATATGGGAATTAACATCCAGGAAATTATGGGAAATATAATGCCAAAGAAACGGAAGAAAAGAAAAACTACTGTTAAAGAAGCTCGCCAATTACTTGCGCAGGAAGAAATGCAAAAGTTAATTGATATGGATGTTGTGCAAAAAGAAGCAATTGAACGTGTTGAAAATTCAGGAATGATTTTTATTGATGAGATTGATAAAGTTGCCGGTGGTGGAAAAGGTCACGGACCAGATGTTTCCCGTGAAGGTGTGCAAAGAGATTTGCTGCCAATTGTTGAAGGTTCAAATGTTAACACAAAATATGGAGTTGTAAGAACTGATCACATTTTATTTATTGCTTCCGGAGCATTTCACGTTTCAAAACCTTCGGATTTAATTCCAGAGTTGCAGGGAAGATTTCCAATTCGTGTTGAACTAAACAGTTTAACAGAAAGTGACTTCATTCAAATATTAACAACTCCGCAAAATGCTTTGTTAAAACAATACGGCGCACTTTTAGAAACTGAAGGAGTGAAATTAAGTTTTAGCAAAGATGGAATAAAAGAAATTGCACGCATTGCAACAGAAGTAAATGAACAAGTAGAAAACATTGGTGCACGAAGATTGCACACAATACTTACAACTTTACTTGATGAAATTCTGTTTGATGTTCCGGATAAAATTCCATCAGACACAGTTAAGATTGATGCAAAATTTGTAAAAGATAAACTAGAAAAAATTGTTAAAGATAGAGATCTAAGTAAGTATATTTTGTAAACCAAAAGCCCCTTATAATGAGGGGCTTTTTTATTCAGCTGAGAATCTAAATGAAAATGCATTTATTATTTACCTTATTTATTATTTCATATTCGCTTTCGATTTTAGCACAAAGCGAATATTCTGCATCAATAAATGGATCATTGATCAAGGATAAAACAAATAGAGTGGCTAAAGTGAATCCGAAAATGGCATATATTGGTGCACCTACGATATAAAAGCTGTTTCTGATGAAATGAGGTATCTAATAAATTTTAATTTTTATAAAAACAATGCTTTACTTTTTACATTAATAGATGTTCCCGGTTCTGATGTAGAAATTTCAAATGCTGGTTATATAGTATTTTATGATCACTCTTTTCATTTTAACAGGAAATTAGTAGTACATTTTTTTACTCCAGAAGGAATAAATATTGGCAGCAAGGAATTTGATGGAGCGAATTTATTTCAATTTTCGCAAAGTGGTAATCTATTTGGAGTTGGTTCACCAGACGGAATAAAGATTATCTCTCTAGCCGATTTATCTGTACAAACCTATTCCAAAGGATTTCAATTTTCTATTTCTGAAGATGATAAGTTCATTACAATCGCATCTGAAGACTTAATAGAGATTTTTGAAAATGAAATTTCTTTCATGAAAATAAAGAGTGAATTTAAGCATACAAGAAAAATTATAGTTTCAACAAGTAATAATGTTATTGCAGCCATTGATAAACACAATCTTAAAGTTTATTCTCTTAAAGACGGCAAACTGAGATTTTCCAATTTACTTACTAACAATAGATCTTATAGAGATTTAAGTATTGTTGATAACAATATTTTAACAGGAGTTCACTTTCGGGATAGTGAAGAATCCAGAGGAGAACTAGTTTTATTTGATTTGCATGGGACAAAAAGGGAATTGAAAACCGGACAATCTAAATTTCTAGAAAATAATAGTAGACATCAATTGAAGAAAAATGAAAATTCTTACGAACCAATTCCATGGCCATTTGCTCCATTTGATAGTATGAGAACTGTCTGGAATCACTATGAACAGCATATGGGCGGATATGGTTCAGACTATTCCTATTTACATCAAGGCCTTGATTTAATAACTCCAATTGCTGAACCAACTTATGCAGTTAAAAGCGGAGTTGTTAAATGTGTTTTAACTCTTGGCGGGGCAATCTATTGGAGAATAGGAATCAGTGATTCACTTGTTGATGATTACGCAAATGGCTGGTTATACGCTCATCTTATAGAAAATACAATTCAATTTGATGTTGGAGATACTATCCAAGTTCATGATTATCTTGGAGATATTGTTGAATGGACTTCAGAATGGGGCCATATCCATTTTGTTGAGATAAGAGATTCTGGAATGGTGTGGTTTTATGATGATAATGAATGGGGAATTAATTTTAATCCTTTACTTGCATTAGCTCCACTTCCTGATACAACTCCTCCAACAATTGACAATGTATTTACAGATCAGTTGTTTGGTTTTTGCACTAATGAAAGCAGTACATATTTACAACCCAACGCACTTAGTGGTGATGTTGATATTATAGTAAAAGCATTTGATTACGCCGGTGATTCGGAATGGCAACAGCCGGCTTATAAAATAGATTACTGGATAAAAAGAATATCAGATGATGAGATAGTTCAACAGCGTAAGATGGCTCATATATTAAATCATACATATCCATTTTATTCTGGTGATAATTATGAACCTTTTGCAACAGTAATGTATAAACGGGATGCGGTTCTATTTCCAACAAGCTGGATGGAAACAGAAAGAAATTATCATCACGTAATTACTAATAGTGATGGAGATTCATCTATAACTTTAGACGAAAAAAATTTAGCTTTAGCTACTGGGGATTTTTATGATTCTGAATACATAATATATGTTGAAGTATTTGATCAATCAGGTAATTTTACAACAGATAGCATGATTGTATTTTTTAATAATGGTATTTTGGATGTTGATGATAAAAGTATTCCATCCGCATTTTCACTTACACAAAATTACCCTAATCCATTTAATTCCTCTACCAGTATTCAGTATGCAATAAGCAGTACGCAATTTGTATCGATTAAAGTTTATGATATTCTTGGGAATGATATTACGACTTTAGTAAATGACTACCGAGATGCAGGAATTTACGATTTACAATTCACAATGCACAATTTAGTTTCAGGAGTTTATTTCTATCAGCTAAAAGCTGGTGATTTTATAAGTACAAAAAAGATGATTCTGCTAAAATAATCGAGCATTGAACATTTATCATTTAACATTAAAAAAGCGATCTTCCGATCGCTTTTTTGTTAAGCTTTTTTATCGTAAGGACAGTGACGACATCCACTGCCGCAGCAATAACCACGCTTTAATAAAAATTCAGCAGTAAGAACTGCAAACCCGGTTTCTGGATCGATGTAAATATCGTTTTTTTCATCTATAGCATTTTTGTGAAGTCTAATTATTTCATCGTATCTAGGATAATTTTTATTCAATCGGGATATTTTATACAATCCCTCTTTCGATCTATGTTCAGACATATTGTTTATAATTTCTTTCAATGTTTTTTCAAATATAGTTAGTGAAGTTCTAATAATATAATTGCCTTATATAATCTGTAAAAACCACTTATCAATGCTTTTTATTCTTTGTGATATTAAGCCAACTAAAACATTTACTTAGTTGTATTTTTGAAACAAAAATAATAATCATTTTGGAAAACAATATGAGCAAAATAATAATCTGTCTAATAAATCGTGTATTAAAGTATCCATAACTATACAGTAGTAGAGACAAATCTATTTAATCAAAATAAATTTATCAAAAATATTTTTGGAATGACAATTGACACTAATTTACAAACAAAATTATAAAATATTATCAGAGGCTATAAAATGAAGAAAAAAAAATTACTACTAGTTTTATTTGTATTATTCTTTTCACCATTAATCCTGGCTCAGGAAGATTCTACCAAAACTGAAGAAGATTGGAAATGGCATTGGCAATGGGGCGAGTGGGAAGATTGGACGATTGATTGGGGATTTAAGAAAAATAAACCGGCCATCTCTTTACAGTATGGCTTAGCTGAATTAAAACGTGATGATGTTGCCTCACAGTTTGTTAATCCTGCTTTAGTTGAATTAAAACTCGGTTATATTCGTGATAAATATGTTTGGAATACTGATTATATAATCAATCATTCTTACAAATATATTTATCTCAGCAATGAATCAAATAAGCTTGCAGGAAAAGAAAGGAAAGTTGCTGCTGAAATTGAAACAGACATGTGGAGATTCGGATTTGGTAAACTTAGCGGTTATGGTTATAAGATTGGAGAATGTGCTGCTATAATTCCTTATCATGGTTATACTGTTAACTGGACCAGAGTAAAACTTGATTATCCTTATTTGCAACCATTTTTTCAAGGATCAGATTATAAAACTTTAAATCGATATAATGAATCATTTAGATTTGGAACCAGTAATGAAGCCGGTATAAGAATAAAACCAATAGAAAATTTAATTCTTGATGCTGCCTATGAAAGATCTATTGTGTTTGAAAGACACTTATTTTGGAAGTGGGCCGGTAGCGCAATACTTGAAACAGCAGCTCAAGGTTTAATCGATGGATTTATTAATGAAGTTTTTGAATCATCACCAGCAGCAGGACCAATTGTAAACTTCTTATTAAAAAATGGACTTGCATATGGATTATATGAGCTAAGACAGGAAAAAATGAACTGGCCATTTAATAGTGAAGCTCCACTATCTTACGATCAGTTTAAATTTGGCGTTACAGTCGTATTTTAGATTTTGAGTGTTGTCTCTTAAAAGAAAACCCGACTCATAAAAAGAGTCGGGTTTTTTCGTGTCTAAAGGCTAGCGTTACTTAAGTAGTGTCATCTTCTTAATCATCGTATGTGTCAAATCATTATTTTTGATTTCGATTTTGTATACATAAACACCGCTTGTTAAATATAGAGTGCTTTTATCTGAAATAAATTTAACTTCATGTCTGCCTGCAGTTTTGAATTCATTTATCAATTCAGTTATCTCATTTCCAAGTATGTCATATATTTTAATTGAAACATTTGCATCAACAGGAGATAACCAGCTGATTGTTGTAGTTGGATTAAATGGATTTGGATAATTTTGGTAAAGTTCAAAACTGTTTAACGATATATTAACATTTATTACATTTGAATATTCAAACTGTCCATCATTATCAATCTGTTTTAATCGATAATTAACCATCTCTGCATCGCCAAAACCCTGATCTAAAAATGAGTAATTTTTGATGGAATTTGAATTTCCATTTCCTGTTATAAACTCAATTTTTTCCCACTTATTATTTGAATTATTAGAATTTCCAATTTTTCGTTCAACATCAAATCCATAATTATTTATTTCAGTAGAAGTTTGCCAATTAAGAAGAATACTTTTTCCAACTAATTTTCCCGTAAATGATGTCAATTCGACTGGAAGTGGATTTGTAATAATGTTTTCTGGTTTAACTTCACCAAATCCATTATACAAATCTAGAACTCCTTGTTCAGATCCTTTAATCCTGGAGAGTGTGCGTGCTGAATCAAAACTTACATTTAAAGTGTTGGCAATATATGCTATTTGCCCGGCAACATATCCATTAGAATAACTTGAGAGATTAGTAGATGTTATCGGGTCAATTGCAAAGAACTCAAGTTTGTAGCCCGTTTGGTTGCTATCATTTCCGGCACCAGTTATTACTACTGGAGATGTAACTACATCACCAAAGAAAACCTGGGTATAAGAATTACTGCCAGCTGGCATTACAAGTTCAACTGTTGGATAATCTGGAGCTAGTCTTAATCCAGTAGAAAGTCCAGTTGTTGATCGAATGATTAAATCAAAATTATTAGCCACAGCATAGTTAAAGCTTGATTGAAGTGTATTTGAATACAGAATTACCTCACCTGTAAAAGGAGTGTTATTATGGCTTGCATAACCAATTTGAAAAGCAGTTTTAACATCAAGATCATGCTGCCCGCCATAGCCTGAAATGATGACTTTATCAATTTGTTGTGCACATAAAGTTTGTGCTATTCCAATAAAAAGAATAAAGACACAGAAATATTTTCCCTGCATCTGATTCCCTCCTAATTATTCCCAGTTATACTTTTACACTGTTCCTTAAATGGCTCAATGTTTACAATGTATTATCGAAAGTATTGGTAATAATTTTAGGGTTGGGACAAAATAAAAGCCAATCAAAAGAAGATTGGCTTAAAAGTTAAATCTGATTATCAGTTAAATTTAATTTTGATGTTCACAATTTCAGAACTGCTGCCTGTCCTTACTGGTGGTCCCCATGTACCTGCACCTGAAGTAACATAATAGTGTGTATCTTCTTTTTTCTTATAACCCCAACTTACTTCATAAATCATTTTTGTTATAAGATTTGCCGGCCAGATTTGCCCATGATGAGTATGACCGGATAATTGCAAATCAATTCCATTTTGCTGTGCTTGTTCTAACTTAAATGGTGTATGATCCAACAAAATTTTTGGGTGATTAGTAGCAATATTTTTGACAATCTCTTCTAAAGATTTTCTTTGTTTTCCTGTAAATTGAGGCATTGCACTATCTTCTCTACCAACAATATAAAAACTGCTATCTATAAATACATAAGAATCTCTTATAAACTTTATCCCAAATTTTTCTGCATAACTAACACAAGATTCCACACCGTTAATAAATTCGTGATTTCCATTTATAGAATAAACACCATACTTGGAATTTAATTTTTTAAACGATTCACCAATACCTCTATCCTCTAAAACTTTAGCTTTATCATCAACAATATCTCCCGCTAAAAGGATAATATCTGGATTAAGTGAATTCATTTTTTTTACAATTTCTTTTAATAGTTTTTCTCCATCAATCGGAGAAAGGTGAATATCAGAAGCCATAACAACATTCAGATTATCAATTTTACTATCGCCTTTTGGTATTGTTATTTCAATACTTCTAATTTCGATATTTCGTTTATTCAAATTCCCCCAAAAAACAACCAACCCAACAAGTGCAATTACGATTAGTGCTGTAATTTTTTTTGTTGTTTCGTAATTACTTGAAACAAATGAGGGGAAAAAGTTTGTCCATCCATTAAGCAATCTTAATATATCAATAAATAAAAGAGATAAAAGAAAGTAAGCAAGAAATGCAAACCAGATTGCTCCTATCCCTAGTAAAATATCATAAGCAGTAGGATGCAGATATTTATATAGCATTTTTGCCAAGACATATCCGTACGCTATTATAAAGAACAAAGCTGCATAAATTGGTTTAAGAATTGGATATGCTGAAATAACCTGCCATCCACGTATAAAAACATAAAAGTTTAAAGATGTGTAAACAGCAAAGAAAATGATAAAGAATAGAGCCATAGTCCTCAATTTATTTTATTTTGATTCAAAGATAGATAGATATGTCATATAATTTTTTGGCGTGAGTCACAAAAGTGGTTTAAAAAACAAAACCCGTCTTAATCGTTACTTCAAGACGGGAAAAGGGAAGAACTCCTTAAAAGATTATGATCTACTTATCTGTTTTGGAGGGTTATGCACTATCTTCCTAATCGTGTCAAATTGAAGATAAGGATATTCTGCCCTTAAAGTGTCAATCGCATCGCCTGTTCTAACTTTTTGTGATCTTAAGGATTTAAATCTTCTACGGATAATATAATCCCGCACAGATCTATCGTTAATCAGACCTTTGCTGTATAATAATTCCCATATCTCATCACTAATTAGATCTGATAAAGGATTAGAAATTATTTTTGGATACTCTAAAGCTTCCATTATGTCCTCCTCTATTTTTTAACGATTCCTTAAGAAAAATGTTGGTTGATTAATACATTTATTCTAAGGAACAACTTCTGGGATAAAAGTGCAAATTAAATGTGAGGAGTACAACCGCATAAATATGTGGTTTTGATATGTGTGGTTTTTATTGTGCCTGAATTACGGCACAAATATGCAGTGTTTAGAAATGCTAAATGATTTTCCTTCTTATTGCTTTCGCAACTGCTTCCGATTGCGAATGTACATGTAATTTTTTGTAGATATTTCTGATATGATGTCGTACGGTATCAACACTAATGTAAAGATCTTCTGAAATTTCCTGGTAATTATATCCTTCTGCAAGAAGGTTTAATACACTTATCTCTCTTTCGCTAAGGTCAAAATCTTTTTCTTGTAAAGTTATCCCTTTACCTTCTTTAAAAGCTGTAATCACCTGTCTTGCAATTCTTGAACTCATCGGTGATCCGCCATCACTAGCGTCTCTAATCGCTTCAAGTAATCTTATTGGTGGTGTTTTTTTTACAAGATATCCACAAGCTCCCGAACATAAAGCATCAAATACAAATTCGCTTTCTTCATAAACCGTTAACATTAAAATACTCAAATCAGGATTTTTAGCAGTAGCATGTTTTACTCCTTCAATACCATTCATTCCTGGTAAACCAATATCCATTAAAACGACGTTGATATTTAAACTGTTAACTTTTAGTAAAAAAGATTCTACATCATTAAAGGATCCAACGCACTTATAACCGTCCGTGCCGTTTATTAAAGCTGCTAAACCTTCTCTAATAGTTGAGTTATCTTCTACAATTGCTACGTTTATCATTTCTTTAATATTTGTTTTAGTTTACTTATTCTACCAGGTTTACCTATAAATCTAACTGAAGTTCCTGAGTTAAGAATAGATTTAATTTTAATTTTACCACCGATTTGTTTTGCGCGATTTTCAATATTTTTTAATCCATTACCAAACTCAGCACTTGATTCATCAAATCCTTTGCCATCATCACTTAATGAAATTTCGAGTACATCATTTCTTAAATTTGTTTCTAATGTTATGTGTTTACAATTACTATGTTTTACACTGTTATTTATAGCTTCCTTAAATATCAAATATAAATTCTGCTTAATGTCCATAGGTAGTTTTACATCTTTTAGCTTATCTAAGTCTTTAGCTCTAAAAGAAATTTCTAATGAACTGAGCAACTCTGCATAAGAATCCTTTAGTCGCAAAATTAAATCGTGTAATGAATCTCTCCTGGGATTAACAACCCAAACAATATCACTCATATTATCAACAAGTTGTCTGGAGATATCACTTATCTTAGTCAATTCAGTGCTTGAATTATTATTTGTTGAAATATTTTTTCTGGAAGCAACCTCACTTAATATAGAAATTTCTGTTAGTCCTGATCCAATATTATCATGTAAATCTGCAGCAAGTTTAGATTTTAATTTTTCAATCGCAAGCAAGTTTTTAATCCTCATTGTACTCAGATAATATAGGATTAAAGCAAGAGTTATAATAACTAAAGTAATAAACCACCATGTTTGCCAAAATGGATGAAGTATTACAATTTTAATTGAAGCAAATTTATCGCCCCAAATACCATCGCTGTTGGAACCCTTAACTTTAAAAATGTAAGTACCCGGAGATAAGTTTGTATAAGTTGCAAGCCTTGATGACGCATCTGTTAATTGCCATTCATTCTGCAATCCTTCAAGAATGTATGAGTATTGATTATCCAATGGATCAGAATAATCTAGAGATGAAAATTCGAAAGAAATAAAATTATTTGTATGCGGAAGAATAAGTTCATTTTTCTCTCCATTAACAGATTCATTTAAAACTTTAACAGAAGTAATTACCACCTGTGGAATGTAGGTGTTGGATTTAATTTTAGTAGGATCAAAATAATTGAAACCATTAATACCTCCAAAGTATAGATTACCTTTATCATCCTTTAAGTAAGCACCACCACTAAATTCTAAACTTTGAAGCCCATCTTGAATATCAAAACGACTAATTTCTTTTGTCCTAAGATTAAGTTTAAAAATACCGTTATCAGAACTTATCCATAAATTTTTATTGTCATCTTCCAAAATTCCATAAACAACACCGCTTGTTAATCCTTCTCTAAAAGAATATCTTTTAAACTTTCCGGTACTTCTATCAAAACTTGTTAAACTTCCACCATAAGAACCAAGCCAAAACAATCCATCAGAATCTTCCAATATTGTCATTAGATTTTCAATATTGAATTTATCATCCTCACCAGAGTTTACAGGATATATTTTAAACACTTCTGTTTTGGGGTCGAATGAATTTAAACCACCGCCATAAGTGCAAATCCAAAAAACTCCATCGCGCGATTTATAAAGTTTATAAACCCTGTTATCACTAATTGATTGTTGATTTCTTTGAATTGAATTATATCTTTTAAATTTCAATTGCTGATTAAATGGATTACCAGTAACTACTGTTTTATTTAATCCACCGCCGAATGTTGCAATCCAATAAACACTATCTGATTCGAATAAAATATCTTGAATCTGATTTGAACCAATACTTCGGAGATCAATATTTGAATTCTTGTAATATTTAACCTGGTTACTTTTTTTGTTAATAATATTCAACCCGCCATCATAAGTACCAACCCATAAATTATCGTAGTTATCTTCTTTAATTACTCTTATATGATTTGAGCTTATCGAGTTGTTTCCATCTTTTGTACTGATACTTGAAAAATT
The DNA here is from genome assembly GCA_049291095.1 of Ignavibacteriaceae bacterium. Taxonomy (GTDB): domain Bacteria; phylum Bacteroidota; class Ignavibacteria; order Ignavibacteriales; family Ignavibacteriaceae; genus IGN3. Next base: position 33,918 of record JBATOT010000066.1, read on the forward strand.
ATTCAGTTTAGTATCGATTCTATTTATTCCACCTTTATATGTTCCAATCCAAAGAACATTATCGGTATCTTTATATATAGACCAAACAACATTATCATTAAGCGAATTCTTACTACGTGAATCATATTTGATAAGATTAAATTTTGCGTTGTTAGGTTGAATTTTTGTTAACCCTGCACCAAGATGTGACCCTGCCCAGATAATTCCACCTCTATCAATAGACAAAGAGAGTACATCATTGTCCCCCAAAGAATTTTCAGTTAGCGGATTATTAAAAAAATGTAGAGACTTGTTTTCTTTATGATTATATCTGATCAGTCCGCCGCCAAAGGTTCCAATCCACATATTTTTTTCTTTGTCTTCAGTTAATGCAATTACAGTATTTCTATCTGTAGCATTACTCGAAAGAGGGCAGCGTCCGTAATTTATTTTTACTGATCCAAATGGTAATTTAGTTTGATCATTCTGTATAAAAATTAATCCGCCGTAATAAGAACCTATCCAAATATTATTATCAGAATCTTCAAACAATTTTAATAGTTTATCGTCCGGTAGTGAATAATCATTATCTCCTTTAGATAAATTTTCAAAATTATACTGTTCTGAAGAACCAATATTAATAAATGTTACTCTAGTTAATCCACCTCCGAAAGTTGCAATCCATAATCTACCCAGTTTATCAAAATGTAAGTCCATTATTCTATTTGTTTTTAATTCGGCAAAATTTTTATTGCCGGCATAGAAATGATTAAGAATTTTAAAATCTTTATCAATTTGTAAAATCCCTTTACCCCAGGTTCCAATCCATATATGGCCATTAAGATCTTCGGTTATTGAGGTAATAGTTGTGCTTTGATTTCTTGAGAAGGATAACGGATAATCAAAGAAGTCATCAGTCTGTTCTGGAATATCATTAATTAGTGATGAAACATTTTTAAAAGTGAAGGTTTCTGTTTGCCTATCAAACCTATTAATATTTCCGTAAATGGTTCCAATCCATAACACACCATTTTTATCTTCAAAAATAGAGTTTGTACCATCATCTGAAAGTGAAGTCGGATCCTTTGGATCATTAAAATAAATATGAAATTTGTAACCATCATATCTGTTTAATCCGCTGCGGGTAGCAAACCACATATAACCTTTACTATCCTGAAGTGATGCAAACACAGTACTCTGAGATAATCCATCTTCAATTCTTAGTTGTTTAATTACATATTCTTGTGAATAAATATTAAGCGACATAAAACTGATAATACAACACATTTTTAGAATCAGGTAATATATTCGGTTATTTATTATTGATTTTCTCATCATTCCTTTAAGTAATATCCATATATATGGTATTTTTTTCAAAGATTCTATATCACAAAGATTTTTATAGTTTTTGGATGTGATTTTAGTCTTTTGTTAATAACGTGTTATGACATACATTTAACTAGTTAAAATTATTTAAGGTGATGAAATGAAAAAAATAATCTATCGATCCGAAGACAGGGGAAAAGCAAACTACGGCTGGCTTGATACAAAATACAGCTTCAGCTTTGCAAATTATTATAATCCTAAAATGATGAACTTTGGAATGCTGCGTGTTCTTAATGATGATACTGTTGTGCCGGCCATGGGATTTGGAACTCATCCGCACGATAATATGGAAATTATAACTATAATTTTAGAAGGCGCACTTGAGCATAAAGACAGTATGGGCACTGGTTCTGTTATTTATAAAGATGAAGTACAGGTTATGTCTGCTGGATCAGGAATTACACATTCCGAGTTTAATCCATCTGATAAAGAAGGAGTAAAACTTTTTCAAATATGGATTATTCCAAAAGAAAAAAATATAAAACCAAGGTATGATCAAAAATCTTTTCCTATTTCAGATAGAAAGAATAAACTTATTCCGGCAGTTTCAGGATTAAACAAGGATGGCTCATTATACATCCACCAGGATGCAGAAATTTATCTTGGGAATTTTGAGAAGGGTAAAAAAGTTAATTATCAGATAAGCAATTCCTCAAATGGTGCTTACATTTTAGTAGTTGATGGAAGTCTAAAAGTTGGTGATGAGGAATTGTTTAACCGTGATGCTATTGGAGTTTCTGAAGTAAATAATTTTGAAATAGAAATGATTGAGGATTCAAACTTTTTAATTATTGATGTTCCGATGGGTTAATGATTTTTAATGGAAGTCACGGACGATTCTGTGATTTCAACGGCGACCAACAGCAACCACCGCTTTATTACTTAAGTACCCTACCGCAATTGCTAAATTATTTTTTAATTTGATTGCACTGTAAACACCTACATTCAATTTTGTTTGATCATAATAACTAAACCAACTTACTCCGTTGTAATGTACTATATCGCCATATGAAGCAGTAAGAAATACATCGTTTATTGCCTCTCCATATATTGATGTTTTTGAAAATGCCGTAATTCCATTAAATTTTTTCCAATTGGTATCGGTGAGGTTATGTTTAAAATAAAGAGTTGCTGCAGAAATTAAATAATAAGCTCGACCTGATTCAAACCAAACCGATACCAGATTTCCGTTTATTTCCTGGGATGAAATCTCAGTAACAGTTTCTTTATCTATTTTAAGAATCAAACTACCAGATGAGGTTCCAACAGCCGAACCTACCGCAATTACTTCATTTTGATTTGATTCTACAATATATGATCCCCAAATACTGTATAAATTTAAGTTAGTACTAAAAGTCAAATTTTTCCAATTCTGGTTATTATAATGTGCTATGCTACCAAGCCTTCCCACTAGATAAAAATTGCTTGGATTATCACCCCATATTCTTAAAAGGTCTAGGTTTGGATTACCAATGTTGCGTATATCATATATTATCCAATTTTCACCATCACCGTGAATTGGCAAACTTCCAATAAACCAAATATCTGTATCTGAAAATGCAAAAGCACCTTCTAGAGTTGGAGTAATTAAGAAACCCCTAAAATTAACTGTGATCTTTTTTACCTCCCACTCAACCCCGTCCCAATGCACTGCGTTATACGGTAGCGGATCAGGACTACCAAGCGAGTCATTCATATAAATCTCACCAACTGCCCATATATCATTCTCATTAATAATAACAACATCGTAAAGTGTGCTGCCTCCTGCTCCAGTTTCACCAAAAGTAAAAGTTTGCCAGGTAAAGTTGTGATTTGTTGTATCCATCGTTGAGGCGTTTACTTTATTACTTTTAATACCGTCTTCAGGATTGTAAAAGCTCATTATCTGAAAAGAATAATTTTGGTTTGGTAAGAGTGAATCGATATAGAGTAATGTATCTGCGGAAGTTAAATTAAAAGTTCTTTCCTGCAAATCATTAATAAAAAGTGTTACGTTGTTTGGCAGTTGTAAGTTTGTTGTTTTTAATTGCAGCCAGGCTTCAGTGCAGGAAACATCTTCAAGTTTAAGGACAAGTTCAGGTTCAAGTTTGGGATCAGTGCTATCACAATTGTTTAGTAATAGTAGTGCAGTGCTAACATAGAATACTACAATTAAAAACTTCATAAACCATTCTTTTTATTATTACTAACGTAAGGCTCTTCACTCGTATTAAAAAATCCAAAACCATAGCCTTTTTTTATTTCATTTAAAAATAAAAGTATAACGGGAATGTGCTGAATGTAAATAAAATACTCCCAGTATCTGTTTAGCTGGTACAAAGGCAATAGAGCAGGGTAAATCAAAAAAGAAATTCTTGGGCGAAAAACTAAAAGCGGAAAAATCCAGGTGTAGTACCACGGAAATTGTGTTGGACTTATCAAAAACATAATTGCTAAAATTAAAGCGGCTCTTTCCAGAAAATCATTATTACTGTTAATCGCTTTTCTTGAGTAATAAATCACAACTAAAAACATAATTGCAGAAACAATCCAGCGTGCCAAACAATGTGTGCAGGAATTTCCGTCACTTAAAAGTGAATCAAATATTTTTATTATTGAGTTTAGTAAATCAAATAAAGCCGCATTGTTTATCCAGTTGCCCGCGTACTTTGCAAACCCGGAACTTTGATAAGAACCCGCAAGAACAACAGGAATAAAGATTAATAAATTTAATATGCCAAATAAAATTGTACTTTTCAGCACTTCCTTTTTATTACTCCACATAAAATTTATATAAAGCGGAAAAAGAATTACTGGATATACTCTTATTCCAACTGCAATTGCAAGAAAGAATATTGAACCCAAATAATTTTTTTTTAACAACAAATAAATGGAAATAACCATAAAGAGGATTACGAATAAATCCATATGAGCAGCGTTAAAAAACTCGTGGATAACTATCGGATTAAGCCAATAAATTCCAGCAAAGACTAAAGGCAGTTTTAGTTCCTTCAGAACTTTAAGGAGAAAGAAAAGTAAAATTATATCGCCAATAAGTAGAAGTATTTTCCAGACGAATAAGTTCCTCGGAGAAATAAAATATGATAATGCAAATAATCCCTGTGAGATTGATGGATACAGTGATTTGAGTTTTGGGTTATTAACATTCGCTAATATTTCACCGGATTGCTCGCCAAGTAAAATTAATTCATTGGGAACGCTGCTGTTTTTATCTAACACATCTTTGGGGCTGTATTTGTACGGATTAAATCCATTTGCTGTTACCACACCATCCCAATGATATCTATAAAAATCATCTTCAATGGCCGGTGTTGTTGAAATTAAAGGAAATCTTACAGCAAACCCCATAAAAATTATCCAGCCAATCCAGGTTGATGTTGATGGCAAATCTTTAATCGAAAGAACTGCAAACAAAAATAAAACACCAATAAAAATTCTTTCACCGATGTAAGGAATTCTCAGATCTTTTCCGGGATTTGATATTGAGGCAAGTGAAGTAGAATTAACTATTAAATAAACGGCATAAATTATTAAACCACTGCCGAGAATGATAAAATATAATTTTGCACGGGATTCTGGTTTGCTAAAACTAATCACTTAATAGTTTAATAATTATGATGTGAAAAATTAACCGAAGTATAATGATATATCAAACTTTAATTATCTAAAGTATTTTTATTATTTTGTCAGAAGCATATATCCAATTAAATAAAAATAAAAAGCTATTTGGAATTAGTTATTTAAATGAAACAGATTTTCTCAACTGAAATAATCAAGCGCGTTGCAACTTTAAAAACGCATAAGATATATTCAATGCCTATCGTGATATTAATGCCGCATAGCAGATGCAACTGCCGCTGCGTAATGTGCGATATCTGGAAAGGCAATAATAATATTCAGCAACTAGAAGAATCCGATATTTCAGAATTGATGGATTCATTAAAAAGACTAAACACAAAGTGTGTGGTTATGTCCGGCGGTGAAGCGTTAATGCATCCGAACTTTTTCAGACTTTGTGAAATCATTAAGTCTAAATCTATCAGTATAATAATCCTGTCAACCGGATTACTTTTAAAAAAATATTCAAAGGAAATTATTGATTGGTCTGATGAAGTTATCGTTTCATTGGATGGTTCAAGAGATGTTCATAATCGAATAAGGAATATCCCAAATGCCTTCGAAAAACTTAAAGAAGGTGTATATGAACTGAAAAATCTGAAGAATAAATTTCGTGTTACAGGTAGAAGTGTAATTCAGAAAGAAAATTTTAAGGATATGCCAAATATTGTAAATGCAGCTCATGAAATTGGATTGAATCAAATTAGTTTTTTAACAGCAGATGTTACAACGGATGCGTTTAATAGACCGGAATTATGGGATAATCAAAGAACAGGTGAAGTTAAACTATCAATTGATGAATTGACGGAATTTAAAAATGTAATAGAGTCACTTATAAAAACTCATTCCAGTGATTTTGAGAAAAAGTATATTGCAGAATCCCCGGAAAAATTGAGAAGATTTTATAATTACTATGCTGCACATCATGATTTAGTCGAGTTCCCGATAATAAAATGTAATGCACCGTGGGTCTCTGCTGTTATTGAAGCAGATGGAAGTGTTCGTCCATGTTTCTTTCATCCCAAAATTGGGAACATAAAAGATTCTTCCTTAATCAGCATAATCAATTCCGATAACTCAATTTCATTCCGAAAAAATCTGGATATTGCTACAAATCCGATATGTAAAAAGTGTGTTTGTTATTTAAATCTTTCACCCTTTGCCAAGTTGTAGTGTACCCAGGCAAATAAAATTTATTTTAAAGTTAGATTATAGATATAATTCTTTTCCCCAAGAACAGATTTTCTATGGATGAGTTCCCAGAGAAATTTTCTATCCTTGCCAATTTGCGTAATAACATCAATATCACAGACCTTGGAAAGAATCATAAATACTTTTGAATTATTGTTAATGTGATTTACAAGAGAATCAAAAAGTCTTGCAAAATATTCATGATTTTGCCCGCAATACCATGCAAACTCTGCTTCAATTTTGGGGTCTTTTTTGTAATAGGGAGGATTGATTACGATATAATCGAATTCCATTGCCGGCAGGTTTTCAAACAAATCAGATTTGAATACTGAAATAGTTTCATTATTTACTTCGGCGTTTATCTTGATATTTTCTACTGCAGTGCTGCTGATATCCGAAGCATACACAATCGCACCTTTTTTTGAAGCCAGGATTGATATAATTCCAGAACCTGCTCCCAGCTCAAGAAAAGTTTTATTTTCAACTTCAAGATCACTTACAAAATCAAGCAGAATTTTTGTGCTGATAAATAATCCCGGATGGAATACACCGGGCCTGACTTTCACTTTTATATTTTTGTATGAAAATTCTCTTTCTTTAGCCGTATAGATTTTAGCAAGTTTACTTACTATTGGCGCTATGGGTCGTAAAATGTTCAAAAGACTAAATATTCAATGGAATTTTATTCAATTAAAAACCTTCAACTTCTGGGCGACGGTACTTTAACCAAAACTTTTGAAGCGCTTTGAGTTCATAAGGGATTGAATAAATATCGAATTTATATCTTAACGAAGAAATTAAACGCATAAAATTTCGTTGTAACTTCGTCAGCTTAAAGTCTGATAATGTTGGATAATGAGCGTTCAACACAGTTTCAAAGTTTTTAATTTTATCAACCATATTTGGTTTTAACCACGGAGTTAATGGATTTTTCCGTAGGTCAAAATTTTCCCAATCAGAGCCTAGCCAATCCTCTAACTTTTGTGGGAACTTAAATCCTGCAGTTGAAACCTTCTCGTACAGCGCGGAGCCTTCAGTTGGAACAGGCGAGTAAACATAAATTATTATTTCGGTATCAGGATTTATTTCTTTTATCTTTTTTATAAAATTAATATCCTCATCAATTTGTTTGGAAACCTTTTCATCGTTCTCTGCCGGCAATCCAAGAACAAAAGAATATTCTGGGATGATATCAAACTTTTTCATTCGTGCTGCAAAATTTTTTATTTGTTTTCCTGTTTGCGTTCCGCCTTTATCCATCTGCTTTAGGATTTCATCGTTGCCGGTTTCTGCACCGAAGAAAATCATTTTGCATCCTGCTTCTTTCATTAATGCAAGTGATTCATCTTTGTATTTGTCAATCGTATCAATTCGTCCTTCGCCCCACCATGTTATATTTTGATTTTTTATAAGATTGGAGAACTCAACAACTCTTTTTTCGGAAACAAAAAAATTGTTATCATGAAATTCTACTGCATCAATTCCATACTTGGTTTTAAGATACATTATATCTTTATAAATATTTTCCGCAGATTTGCCTTTCCATCGTGCTTCGTATATAGGAACCACAGCACAAAAAGAACATGTAAATGGACATCCAACACTTGAATGATATGCAGCCGTTTTGCTTCCAAGAAATGTTTTGCCTAGATATTTTTCGATCGGATAAAAGGTGTTTAAGTGATCATACGGAAGTGGAGGTAAAGAATCCTGGTCAAACAAATCTGATTTTTTTGATTTGATTATCTCATTATTCCTTTTGAATATAAGATTTTCAATTATAGAGTAATCGGATTTCGTTTCTAATGCATCAATCAATTCAGGAAAAGCTTTATCTCCTGGTCCATTAATAATAAAATCTACAAATCCAGAGTTGATTGCAGATTTATATTGATTAGAGGCAAAATAACCGCCCCAAATTATTTTTAGGTCAGGAAATTGTTCTCGTACTTTTTTAGAAAATGGAATTGCCTGTTTTAATTGTTGTCCGGGCATTACGGTAGAAGCAAAATACCTAAACTCATTTGTTCTTAAGTACGACTCAATTTTCTTCCACGGATCTCTTTCAAGATTACCATCAACAAAAACATATTCAAACTTGCCGTGAATAGATGCACCAACCTGCAGAATTGAATTTGGAATTCTGTGCTTAAAATTTGCGCTACGCGGATTAAATAAAATTATTTTTTTCATATGATTCTTAAACTAAAATGCACTACAGCATCTTGAGCAAGCAGGCAAAAGTCCGCCGGCTATCATTAAATCTTTTCTAAATTCTGAAACTACTTTTGAGTTCCAGATTTCTTTTAGTGAATTATTATAAATATTTCCAATAGTCAGATTATAACATCTTCCGTGAGCTGGAATTACCGAGCCATCAGATTTAATCATAATGTTACGATAAACATCATTGCAAATTTTGCCAACAAATTTATCCGGTTGATTATAGAAAACATCAAGTTTTTCTTCCTCTATAATATTGGGAGAGAAAGTGACTTCAAAGGGATAATTTGATTTTTTAATCTCCATAATTTCTGCCATCAAAATCCTGAGGTTCATTTTACCAATTTCTATCTGCTCAATGTTTGAAATAGTTGCCGGATATTTTTCTCCATAAAGATTGTTGTGATTCTGCACAATAAAATCAGGGGTAAAATTAGTGTGCATAAATCCAAGCTGTTTAATCGGAAACTTTTTAAAGTAATCAGCAAATTCCTTTAAATGTCCAATGTTCCATTCGGTGATAACACAAAAGATAGAAATTTTTGGTCTTGGCGTATGTATTAATAACTCATCAATGCCTTCCACTGCCTTCTGAAAAGAACTTTTATGTCCGCGAATTTGATTGTGAATTTCTTCGGGACCATCAAGCGAAATAAAAATATCATTCAGTCCAGCTTTACAAATATCTTTTGCTTTTTGCTTTAATGTTAAAGCATTTGTTGTGATTGAAGTATAAATATTTTTTTCTTTTGCATATTGAAGCGACTCAATTAAATATGGATAAATTAAAGGTTCGGTAAAGGCATACCCAGCTTTTGTCTTAGGAAAAAACTTTGCAGTCTCGTTAAATATTTTCTTTATCAATTCAACCGGCATATTTATCGGCGCTGTTCCCATAAGATTCTGATAAAAATTGCTTGCTGTATATTCTATGCCAACATCGCACATTTTGCAATGAAGATTACAAATGTTGTTTACCCCAAGCACAATCCATTCCGGTCCGTAAAAAAGTTTTTGCGGATATATTCTTTTGTTGATGGATTTTAGTTTGTTTGTAATCATTAAACTTAATCTAAATTATAAAGTTGATGATACTTGTGTACAGTTTCCGAAATGGGGAAAATATTTGAAAGCTTATAATTAAGTTTGGCTGATAATAAGTTCTTTGTGTGAGAAATAAATTCATTATCATCATTAGCGATTAGCCATTTCTCAGATTGTTTAGCATATCCAACATTGAACGAAATTATGTTCATTCCATTTGCCAATGCTTCTGCAAATACAAAACCGGAGCCTTCAAATTTTGAAGGATGAACAAATATTTTACTCTGTTTCATAAGTCCAAATATTTCTTTACGTGATATTAGTCCGGTAAACTCAATATTATTATCAACTCCATATTGTGCTGCCATGGTTTTCAGTTTCGAATAATCTGGACCATCACCAACCAGTTTGCAAACTATATTTGGGAATTCTTTAACTATCTCATTAACTGTTCTAATCAACAACCCATAATTCTTTAGTTGGATTAATGAGCCAACAGCAAGTAAATCTATTATTCGTTCATTATTTATATTATAATCCTGATCTTCAATTCCCCAAAATATTTCATTATCAACTTTACGTTTTGTGATTTTATAAAACTCATTAGATTGATTTTGCGAAAGAGAAATAATCTTAATTTTTTCATTATTTAAAATCCTCAAATAATAATTTGAAGATTGAACATCCTGTCCCATCAAAGTACAAATATGATTGCACTTCAATTTAAGTGACAAATAATATCCGACTAAAGCACATTCACCAAACCACAAAGAATGAATAGAGTTTATAGCGAACTTATTATTAATGATTTTAGCTCTCTTAATAGCATTCTTCCAAACATATAACTTTTTTAACTTTGAATTATTTCCCCCTATAGAATGAACCTTAACGCCTTTCCATTTATAATCCATTTTAATATATGGATACTGAAATGCTATCACAAAAAAATTTGTAGTTGGATATTTATTAACATACTTCACAAGATAATCCTGAACAGGAGGAGTGCACAAAAAATCATTTTCATCTTTTGGAAATCCCGGAACTAGAAGCAAAATGTTGTTATCAGATATCATCTTGTTACTAATATCCAGGGGAAAGGTGAATCCTGATCAAATATAAATTTTGATAACTTATTTTTAAACGAGTCCGGATTATACAAGTAGCTGTATCTAAGATATCGAAAATCCTCTAACGTGTGGTGAAAGTATTTTCCAGCCATTTCAGGAAAACCAAGCGATGTATAATATTTAAGAGTTCGGTTTTTTGCCTGCATGAGTTCATTCTTATCGTAAAACGGTGTATCGATAATATGAATCTCACCATATGTCTTTGAAATAAAAAATAGTTCTTTCATTAAAATGGAAATATTTTGAAAATATTGTAACGCCGAATTGATAATCACTATATCAAATGTATTTGCGGGAAATGTAGTAGTTAAAATATCAGCGTAAATAAATTTTAAATCTTCATTCTCAAAAACTCTGGAAGCCTGTTCAAGTTCAGTTAGATTAACATCAACACAGAAATAATTGTGCTCAAACTCTTTAGCAAGTTGTCCAGTGAACCACCCATTACCACAGCCCAAATCCAGAATATTTAATTTTGATTTTTTATGTGATAAATATTCTCTAAATCTTAGAAAAGACTTTGTTCTTAAAGCCCATTCATTTTTATGTGGATTTATCTTTGAAGCATAAGGCAGAAGTTTGATCTCATCATCACTGTAAATTCTATTTTCCTTTTTTCTTACTTGCAGGTATAGTTTTTCAAAAGTATCATCAACCTCTGAAATTCTAACAACTCCATTTACTGTCTTTAAATCTCTAAACTCTTCAATAATCATTTTTAATTCCCTGCAATTCTATAATAGAGCATCCCAAGTTTTGCCGCAAAAGATTTTGTTTTATACGCCAAAGTACTCTTGGATAAATATTTATTATTTAAGATCATTTTATTATAGTTAACTTCATTAGTTACTCTTCTAACTGCAAAATCATAATACTTTCGGTTGTATGTCCTTTTAAATTCTCTATCGCGATCGGAATTACTATCCCAGTTGAAATTGTTTGTTTGCACTGCCTCAACTTCAGCAAACAGTTCTGTTCCCTTAATCGGGTAGGCAACTGTAATTGTAAAATACTCCGGATTTGATTCCTTAAGATGTTTAATTGTTTCCTCGATATCATCTTCAGTTTCGCCAGGATAGCCAAGCATTATAAAAGTGCCTGCTTGAATTCCGTATTTCTGAGCAAGTTTAATCATTTCTCTAACTTGATCAACATCAACTCGTCTATCCATCAGATCGATAACTTTTTGTGAGCCGCTTTCTGCACCAATCCAAACTCTAAAACAACCTGCATATTTTAAGAGTTTTATAACCTCTTCATTCATCCTATCTGCGCGAGTAATACACTCAAATTTTATTTTTAGATTTTTTTGCTTCAATGTTTCATTAAATTCATTTAACCATTTATGAGAAATTGTAAACACATCATCAACAAACCATAAAGTATCGGGATTGTATTCTTTTTGTATAAGCTCAAGTTCATCACAAACATTTTCCGGCGATCTCCTTCTGTAACTTAGTCCATATACTGCGCGACTGCACCATTTACAAGTATAAGGACATCCACGCATTGTGCTGATTGAAATAGCATTTTCTCCGTGTCTTTCTTTCCACGCATTCAGATAAAGCTGCAAATTTATTTTATCTCTGCCTGGAAAGGGGAGCGAATCAACTTCTTTAAGCTTTTCTCTTTCTGTTGTAAAAACTATTTCGTTGTTTTGATTTTTAAATCCAAGTCCCGGAATATTTTTAATATCATCATATCGTTTTTCATTTAATGCAATCATTAATTCCAGTGATGTTTCTTCACCTTCACCGATTACAAGATAGTCTGCCCCAAAATTTAGGAAGTCATTTGCGTTATATCTTATTTCAGGTCCGCCCAGAACAATTTTAGTATGATGAAGATTTAGTTTAATAAACTTAATTATTTCTAAAACATTCAGCTTTGTCATTAGATTTACATATATGGCAATCACATCAGGTTTAAACTCTAATAAATAGTCTCGCATCTTTTGCATAGTTGAAAAAGTAGTGTCAAACACTTCGTTAGAAAATCCTTTACGCTCGAGATAGGCAGAAACATATAGTATTCCTAAAGGAGCATACGGTTTCATAATGATCTTTTCTTTTGGATCATCATTTAGAAAATAACCGTGTGTTAATAGGATTTTCATTTTTTAATTCTCAAGTCGATTAAATAATGATCTGAAATAGAAGCAGAAAACAAATTATTACCAAAAAAATTTTCAGTACCATTCAATAACTGCAGCGTATTTAGTTTCTTTTCAAAAAAATTATTCAAGTAAGATGGTGGTATTGTCAGCCCAACACCTAAAACTTTATTAATATTAAACTCATTTTTAAAGTATCCTAAAAATCTGTTGGGATTATAGTAGTATGTTTTAACGAAAGCGTTGTCAACATTTACAATCTGCATCTTTTTCCTTCTAAAAATTTCTTTGAACTTAAACTTTGATAGAAAATATAATGACTCGGTCATACAAAAATCCGGCATAACAACAGCAATAAATCGTCCGGTGGAAGTTAGTAAGTTTTTTAATCTTTGTGATAGAACATTTAACTGATTATCAGTTAAACAATTTAATCCGCCAAAGTTTGAAAATACCAGATCAAATCTATTAGGAAAATTTGCTTTGTTAATATCATTTATATCTAAGTGCTTAACTGTTATTTTATCTGATAGATTAAATTGTTCTACCTTCAAACGAGCAACTTCAACCATCTTTTCAGAAATGTCTGTTGCCCAAACATTATGTCCTTTTTGTGCAAACCAAAGAGCATCCTCGCCGGTTCCGCAATTTAACTCAAGTATATTCAAGGAATTGTTTGGTTGAATAGAATTTAAATAATTCCAAACGCGTGCCCTTTGTAGTTTACCTATTTCAGTATTTGTAAAAGTGTTATCATAGTTCTGTGCTGCCGAATCAAACAATGCAGAAGTCATTCTGCTTCTTCCAATCTCTTTAGATAAATTGAATCTACTAATGAAGAAGGAATATAATATAAAGTTAACAATGCTGCCCGAAGTTTTTTAAAGTTCATTGTAAGCGGATTTAGCAAAATATTTTTTATAGATGTCAATCCAACTTTTTTCCTATAAACTTTATGAACATATCTATGTAGTCTTTTATAATAAGCAGGCGGAAACGTGTTTCTGAACATTAGTGCAAGCTCATCAGAATCTGCCCAGTTAGATTTTATTTCTAACTGATCTTTTACGTTTTTATAAAACTTTGTACCAGGCAGGGGATAGGAAACTGAAATACCAATCTCATCAGGCATTAAATTCAAAACCATTTCAACTGTTTTATTAATATCCGCTTTTGTTTCACCCGGATAACCGAATTGTAAAAAGAATGCAACACGAATATTATTATTCTTTAACAATTTAGTTGCGGTTTTAATTTCTTCAATAGTTGTTCCTTTGTCCATTGCATCAAGAATTTTTTGTGAACCTGATTCAGCTCCAACCCAAACGGTTTCTGCTCCTGATTGTGCAAGCGCTGCAATTGTATCTTCCTGTAAAAGCAAATCAACACGGGATTGAATTTTATATTTAAACGTTAATTTATTTTGTTTTACTAAATCTCTAAACTCCTGTACCCAACCAGGTTTTAAACCAAAAATATCATCACACATCCAAAAGTGATTTACACCAAACGATTTTTGCAAAAAAATAATTTCATCTATCACATTTTTAGGAGAACGTACATTGTAACGATTTCCATAAATCGGTTTTGCACACCAATTACATTTGAATGGACAACCACGCGTGGTTGCTATGTTTAGAGAAAAATGCTTATTGTGTGTTAACCAGATATCACGATAGTCATCAATATTTACTAAATCCCAGGCAGGTAGAGGAAGTGTATCCAGTTCTTTTAATATTTGTCGTGGAGATGTTTTAATTATCTTCCCATCTTTTCTAAATGCAAGCCCATCAATACTTTCAAAATCATTTTCATTTTTATCAAGCTTGTTGATCAATTCTTTAAGGGTAATTTCTCCTTCGCCGATTATAACAAAATCAACATTGCGGTCTAAGTATTTTTCATAATGATCAGCAGCATCCGAACTTGATTCAATAACAATAATGGAATTTTGTTTAGCAATCTCAGCTATTCGGAAAGCCGCTTCACGCATATTTGTTAAACACATTTTGGTTAGATAATTAAATCCATCATCATAGATAACTAAATAATCAGGCTTATCTTTTTTAACTACCGGGATTATTAATTCCGGAGAATTAATCAGTGCAGTATCAAATAAAGAAACATTGTATCCCTCATTGCGCATAACTGCAGCGGCATAAATTGTTCCCAGCGGAGGATACGGCTGATGCGTATTCCATTGTTTGTGGTCAAATTGATAAAAGTATGAGTGTGTGAAAAGAATATTTTTCATTTCATTCTAAAGAAATGTTATAATTATTTTCAAATGTTCTTAGTTTATCATTGAAAGCTTCAAGAACTCGCTTTTGAAAAAATTTTGGATGATGTTTTGATTCACGCTTTGATGTTTTAAATGCAACTCTAAAATCATTTTTATTGTAATTGTGATATTTTTTTTGATTTGATTTTTCAAAAAGATTCATTGCAAAATCATCAAGCTTATCACCAAAAGAATTACTAAGTATTTTTTCAAACGTCTTTTGAATTAGACTATTCTTATTGTTAGAAATTATATTGTTGTCTCTTTTAGGAAAATTGGGATAGAAATCTCTGATCCAGGAATTCTTTTTGTAAAGTTCATCATATAACTCTTTACCATAAGTCGGGATAAGAGTTGCCAGTTCAGTAGCGGTAAAAATATTCTTCTCTTCAATCTCAAGAGTTTCAGTATCCACAAAATAGTTTATGCAAAACACTTTTCTGGAATTAAACAAAAAAACTTTTTTGAACAGCATTAATAATAATCGTGTTACCCACAATCGATTTGGATGCGTTATAATAAAATAATCCACATCAGAATCTGCTTCCATATAGCCTTTTGAAATCGAACCGGAAAGAAGTATTGCCCGCACGTAAGGAAATTTTGAAATAAACTTTGTCATTCTGTAAGCTGAACGTATTTTTTTCTCAGCAAGATTATTGCCTGCAATCCGCCGTGAAATCAAGATATCATTGTTTCGTAATAAATAGAATTTATTTTTTTTATAGACCAATCCTTTATCACTTAAAATTTCAATCTCATTCAAAACGTCCATATTAGAAACAGAATTTGTTCCAAGGTTTTGATAAATCTCTTCAGCCGTTAACGGATATTCAAAAATATCATAGTAAGCCAAAGTTTTTATAATGCTTTTGCCAAGAGTAGAAATAGTTTTGCTCTTATCAGAAACTGAATTCATAAAAAAAGTAAAGTTGGTTATTACATATTGAAGTTAAATAATTCGTACTGACTTCTCAAGTAGTGTTTAACTTGATAAAATAGTGACACTGTTAATTGATGCGAAATATTTCTTTCTCTATTTTTTGTTAACTTAAAATTAAAAATGAATAAGCACAAAACTCAGAACAATTACGATTGGCTCGTTGGGCTAATAATCATTTCTCCTATTGTTTTTTCAACGAAACTTTTAGAGATGGATAATCTCCAAAAGCTCGTACTCTTTATTTTAGTAATTCCGGCTTTTTTATATCTCAATAAAATTAAAGTAAATCAGGAAGCAATTTCAGTCAACAGAACTTTGTTTATTTCTCTTTTACTTTTTCCATTTACGTTTTTTACTTCGTTCTTAAATGGTTCATCCGGAATGCTGCTTTTACAGTTAACCTATCTTCTTCCATCAGTGTTTATAATAATTTTTACTTTATACACGTTAAATAAAATCGGCGAAGAAAATTTTTTTAAGATTATTTCCTTTTCTGTTGTTATTGTTTCCACACTTTTTAGTTTTATTGGATTATTGCAGGTAATGGGTATAGAATTGATACCGCTGCCGATGATTATTATTCCTGGCTCTACAATTGGCCATCGAGGTTTTGCTGCTGAGTATCTGCTTCCGGCAATTCCATTTTTGCTGATATTAAAAAACTATATTAAGAAAAATTATACTCCGCTTTTACTATTTGCTGGTGTAGTTAACTTATCCTTTTTATTTTTTACACGCAGCAGATCTGCTCTGGGGCTTTCAATATTAATTTTGATAGTCTTGTCTGTTTATATCATCCTAAAGAAAGACCATAAGGATAAAATTAAAACTCTGGTTCCAATTATTGGGGTTTATATAATTGCATTTTTGCTTTCACTAATCCCGCCGGTAAAAGGTGAACGTGCAGACTTTGGTGCTAATGTAACAAGTGTTGTCGATACAGAAAACCGAAGCAATAAAATGCGAATGAATTTTTGGGATGCTTCAATAAAGATGATTAAAGAAAATCCAATTACTGGTGTTGGATTGCAAAAGTGGAGCGGCATTTATCCCAAATATTATGGAAATGAATTTGTTGACAGCCATATTTATTTTGTTCATGCTATCCATTCACATAATGATTTTCTGGAGTTGTTTGCAGAAAATGGATTTGCGGCACCGTTAGTTTATCTAATAATTATCTTGCTAATTATTTATAATCTTTACAAAAAAAGCAAATCGAACAAGAACTATTTATTTATATTACTTTCTGCAATTGCAACAATTGGATTCTCACTCATAGCATTTCCAATGAGTAAATTGTCATCGTACTTTCTATTCTCTATAGCAGGCGGATTAGCTTTATCATCCATTAAAGAAAAAGCGAAAGTTATTAAGTTTTCTGCTACACAAATCTCTTATGCTCTCATCCTTTTTTTAGTTATAGGAATCTTTACTTCATATATAAGATTAAGCTCAGAACTCAATTACATTAAAGCTATTGAATATAAGAATGGGGGTGATTATGAAAATATGGTTAAAGAACTCGCAAAAGTTAGTAATGTCCTATATCCCTATGATGTTACAAAGCAGCCAGTTGAATATTATTCTTCAATGGGATATTATCGTCTTAGAAAATATGATGAAGCATTATTTCATGCTTTAAATTCTGAAAAACTTTCACCAAACAATCCTTTAGTTTTGCATAACACCGCTGCGATTTATCAATCATCAAAAAGGTATGATGAAGCAATTTCTTATTACCGTAGAATGCAAAAACAATTTCCAAATTACATCGATCCGCAAATAAATTTATTGATTATCTACTCTGAAACTTTGCCTTTCGAAAAAGGCAAAGCGCTATTTGATGATTTAATTAAAAAAGATTCACTTAATCCACGTTTTACTCAATTTAAATCAAAATATTCTAATCAGTTTTGATTAGAAAACAGATTTCCTTTCCTTATTTTTGATTATTAAAATTTATGAAATTTCCATCCTGATATAGAAAGAGAGGAATAATGGAAAAGCTTTTATTACTTGGTGCAGAAGCAATTGCTCAAGGCGCAATCGATGGCGGAATGTCAGGCGTTTATGCATATCCCGGCACACCTTCCACAGAAATAACCGAATATGTTCAACACAGTAAAATTGCTCTTGAAAGAAAACTGCATAGTCAATGGTCTGCAAATGAAAAAACTGCAATGGAAGCCGGACTTGGAATGAGCTACGCCGGTAAACGTGCAATGGTTTGTATGAAACATGTTGGTTTAAATGTTGCCGCTGATGCTTTTATCAATTCCGCAATAACCGGAGTTAATGGGGGATTGATTGTTACAGTTGCTGATGATCCTTCAATGCACTCATCACAGAACGAACAGGATTCTCGTTTCTTTGGCAAGTTTGCAATGATTCCTATCTTTGAACCAGCAAGCCAGCAGGAAGCTTATGATATGGCTTATGAAGGATTTGAACTTTCTGAAAAATTAAAAATTCCAATTATGATGCGAATAACAACACGACTTTCACATTCGCGTGCTGGAATTGAAACTCGTCCATTGAAACAAGAGAACAAATTAAAATATCCAGAGGATCCGATTCAATTTGTTCTTCTTCCTTCAAACGCAAGAAAAAGATATAAAGGTTTGTTGAGTTTACAATCACTTATGGAGCAGGAATCTGAAAGATCATCTTTCAATACTTATTATCCCGCAAGAAATAAATCTCTCGGCATAATTGCTTGTGGAATTGCATTTAATTATTTAATGGAAAATTATCCTGAAAGAAAATTCCCACATCCTGTTTTGCAGCTTGGCCAATATCCGTTACCTTTCACTAAAGTTGAAAAGATAGTTAATGAATGTGAGCATGTTTTAATTCTTGAAGATGGATATCCGCTTGTTGAAGAAATGTTAAAAGGATATTTGGACAAGAACAGCAAAATTAAAGGAAGATTGGATGGAACAATTCCTCGTGATGGTGAATTGAATCCAGATATTGTTGCAAAAGCTTTGGGATTAGAAGTAAAAATTGGAAAAGAAGTTCCTTCAATCGTAGCGAACCGACCGCCGGAGCTATGTGCTGGCTGCAGCCACAGAGATATTTATAATGCACTTAACGAAACGATGAAAGAATTTGGCAAGCAAAAAGTTTTTTCAGATATCGGATGTTATACACTTGGCGCGCTTCCTCCGTGGAATTCAATTAATTCTTGTGTTGATATGGGTGCATCAATTACAATGGCAAAAGGTGCTGCGGATGCTGGAGTTCATCCATCAATAGCAGTTATTGGTGATTCAACCTTTACGCACAGTGGAATGACTGCACTGTTAGATTGTGTTTATGAAAATACTCCGGTTACAGTTATTATTTCTGATAACGGAACAACTGGAATGACAGGCGGACAAGCTTCACACGCAACAGGTAGATTAGAAGAAATTTGTATCGGTCTTGGTGTAAAACCTGAACACGTAAAAGTCTTAACTCCATTGCCAAAATATCACGATGAAATGGTAAATGTTCTCCGAGAAGAAATGTTATACGAAGGCGTTTCTGTTGTAATTCCGAGAAGAGAATGTATACAAACTTTAGCACGAAGTAAGAAAGAGATTAAAGTTAAAGTGGAAGAGGTTAGTTAAAACTAAAATTAAATTTATCACTATTGTTTAGGGGATATAATGAAATACATTTTAATTGCACTAAATATTTTGATCATCAATATATATAACTATGCTCAAGTTGATACTGCAAGTTCAATTTTATACTGGAGTGAAAATCCAATAACTTGGGATGATTTTAATGGCGCTCCGTCAAGAACATCACCGAATAATTCTGAATTTGGTTATGTAATTGGTTATCGAAATTCAGAAACTGAAATTGAAGATGGCACTGTAACCTGGATTGAAACTTATTGTTATATGGATAGGTATTCATCTTGGGCTAAATCTTTAGGAAAAAGTAAAACTGCACTTTTATATCATCAAACTCAATTTGATTTAGTTGAACTTTATTCGAGAAAACTTCAAACTGAAATTAATTTGCTAACTGGTGATAGGTTTGAGATTACAAATAAACTCAACACATTACTTAATGATTATGGCTCCAGACTAAAAGGACAAATTGGAATGTTTGATTATGAAACTGACGGAGGAAGTAATTCTACAGGAGTTGAGTACTGGAATCAGAAAACTCGAAATGAATTGAAAGTTTTAGAAAGAAGTACTCTTCCCAACTTTTACGTAAGCAAATTTGGAATCGGGATGAGTTTTGATCTTGGATATGGAATATTGACGGGAAACTCAACAGATTACTTTTCAAATAACTTTAATTTTGCTTTTGGGTTTGATGTTGCCTACAAACCAATTATGCTTTTTTTAAGGGGGACATTAGGGTTCAATTCAATTAAAAAAGATTTTACATCTGAGAATCTAAACTGGTCAAAAGATTTAAATACTGGTATCGCGATTCCTGAAATAACTTTGGGATATCCTCTCTCGATAAATGATAATTATTCTATAACGCCATTTGCTGGAATTGGATGGGTTGAATTTAGCGTTAGAGGAGCTGATCAAAATTATAAGAATTACAGACTTCTTGATTTTACCTATGTTCTCGGAATAAATTTTGATTACAACTTTAGTAAACAGATAAATCTATTAAATTATTTTTTATTCAGAGAAAAGTCTAATTGGTTACTTAGAGCTCGTTTTACTGCAGCACCATTTAATATTGATAATAATATAAAAGGCTGGTCATATAATTTAACAATAGGTGTTGGTGGATTTGCGAATTTTATTGATTTATAAATTAAAAGTATAAAAGAAAGTTTTCAGAAAAGAGAAATTAATGAAATCAGATATTATTTTAGCTGGAGTTGGAGGACAAGGTATTCTTTCTATCGCTGCAGTTGTTGGGATGGCCGCTTTAGAAAATCATCTTTACTTAAAACAAGCAGAAGTCCACGGAATGAGTCAGCGCGGCGGTGCGGTACAATCTCATCTAAGAATTTCTGAAAAAGAAATTGCCAGCGATTTAATTCCTGAAGGAAGAGCAGATATAATAATTTCTGTTGAGCCAATGGAATCATTACGCTACCTGCCGTGGCTTTCAGAAAATGGATGGCTCGTTACAAACACAACTCCATTTGTTAACATAACAGATTACCCAGATATGAAAGTGCTGATTGCTGAGATCGAAAAACTTCCGCATAACATTGCAATAAACGCTGATGAAATAGCCAGACAAGTAAAATCTCCACGATCATCAAATATGGTAATACTTGGTGCCGCTTCTCCATTTATTGATATTCCATTTCAATCACTTGAAAATGGAATAAAGAAAATCTTTGAAAGAAAAGGGGAGAAGATAGTTCAGCTAAATATAGATGCTCTAAAAGCTGGAAGAGATTTTTCTGAAGTGCATAAAGGCAAGTATTAACCACAAAGAACTCAAAGAGGAAAACACAAAGCACACGAAGATGTAATGACAGAAGATGAATTATCAAATATTGTAATTGGTCTTGCAATTAAGGTTCATAAAAACTTAGGTCCAGGATTATTAGAATCGTCTTATAAAGAATGCTTGTATTATGAAATTAGTAAAGCAGACCTTCACGTTGAAAAAGAGAAACCAATGCCATTAATGTATGAGGAAGTAAAACTGGATATTGGTTATAGGTTGGATATTATTGTAGAAAATAAATTAGTTGTTGAAATAAAGTCTGTAGAAGCTCTTAACGATGTTCATCTTGCTCAAATATTAACATATTTAAAATTAAGCAACTCTAAACTCGGTTTGTTAATTAATTTTAATGTTAAACTTCTAAAAGATGGTATTAAAAGAGTTATTCTTTGAGTTCTTTGCGAAAAGACTTTGTGCTCTTTGTGGTTAAATGCTTTTTCAGCAAAGAGCACTAATAAATAAACACTAACTTTTAGCCCAGGCTTCTACATCATCAACTTCTTTTGGGATTGGACGACCTAGAACTTTATATCCGGTTTGAGTAACAAGAATATTATCTTCAATTCTTATTCCGCCAAAATCACGATACTCTTCAACCTTATCGTAATCAATAAAGTTTTTAAACTTCTTCTTTGCTTTCCATTGATCAATCAACTCAGGAATAAAATAAATCCCAGGTTCGCAAGTAAAAACAAATCCAGGCTTCAGTTCTTTTGCCAATCTTAAATATGCTAATCCAAATTGATCGCTGCGTTTTGTTTTTTCATCGTAACCAACATACGCTTCTCCAAGATTTTCCATATCATGAACATCAAGTCCCATCATATGGCCTAATCCATGCGGAAAGAAAAGTGCGTGTGCACCGGCTTTAACAGCAGCATTTAAATCACCTTTCATAATTCCGATTTGTGATAAACCGGCTGCAATAATTTTAGCAGCAGTTAAATGTACATCAGCGTGTTTAACTCCGGGTTTAATCATATTGATCGCATTCTTTTGTGCTGTAAGAACTATCTCATAAATTTCTCGTTGTCTGAAAGAAAATTTTCCACCAACGGGAGTAGTACGGGTAATATCACTTGCATAATGAAGAAGAGATTCAGCACCAGCATCACACACAAGAAGATCACCTTCCTTTAAAACATTTCCGTAACTATGATTGTGTAAAGTTTGTCCGTTCTTAGAAACAATTGGAGTAAATGAAACGCCACTTCCAACAGAAAGAGCAATTCCTTCAATCGCACCGGCAATGTCTCTTTCAATTACACCAGGCTTTGCCATTTTCATTGCAGTAGTGTGCATCTGGTAAGCAATTTCCATCGCATATTCTATTTCTGCAACTTCTTCTTCTGCTTTTACAGAACGTTGAGCAACAACTGCTTCAATAAGTTTTTTAGAAAATTTACTTTTAAGTTTAGAAGGATTTTCGCCAAGCAGATTTGCAATCTTTAGTGATTGATCACCACGATAAGTTGGAAGAAAATGAAACTTAGCTTGTTTTTTCTTTTTTGATTTTAAAAACTTTTCAAGTTTATCGATTGATTCAGAATTTTCTATTCCAATTAATGCGGCAAGTTCTCCAAGTATTGGTTGTGGTCCCATCCAAACGGTATCTTCAACAGTAAATTCATATCCAAATAAATAATCTTTGTTTTCATCAAGATCGATAACTCCAAACATGCTTGGAATATCAATTCCAAAATAGTATAGAAAAGAGCTATCCTGCCTGAATTTATATGTATTGCCGGGATAATTTAAAGCCGATTCATCATTACCAGGGAAAAGAAGAATTCCGTTTTTAAAATTTTTCTTAAGTGCATTTCTTCTATCGATATAAACCTGTTTATCAAACATAAATCTCCTTAAAAGTACTTATATAATTATATCTGATGTAAAGTTAGAAAATTATTCTGTGGATTTCCAGAAAGGTCAGCAGAAATGGGATGAAGTGTGATTAAAGTAATATATGTTATCTTGTAAAATTTCTTCCAATCATTACAACAAAAAATAATGTTGCTTGAAGCAAAATTATCGTTGCTCCGCTTGGTACATCAAGATAATATGAAACCCACAAACCTATTAGTGCTGTAAAAATTCCGATTATTATCGATACAACAGTCATCTTTGCAAAAGATTTATTTATCAAACGAGAAGTAGCGGGCGGAATTACAAGAAAAGCGGCTATCAAAACAATGCCAACAACTTTTATTGAGACAACTATTGTAACTGCAATTAGAATACTTAACAAGTAATCATCTAACTGAACAGGAATTCTATCAGCCTGCGCAAGTTCTCTATCAAAAGATGAATAAGCCCAGCGTTTCCAAAATGGAAAAAGAAGAAGTGTGATAATTATTAATATCGCAGGCACAACAATGTCTGCAATTGTTACAGAAAGTATTGACCCAAAAAGATAATTAAATGCGTCGCTTGTGTATTCGCGTTTTAAGAAAATAAAAATAATTCCTAATGCCATCGAAACAGAAAAGAAAATTCCAATTGTAGTATCACCGCCAAGATTTGTTTTGTCTTTTACATAAGTTATACCTACGGCAACAATTATTGTAAACGGAACTGCGATCCAGAGTGGTTCCTGATTAAGTAAAACACCAAGAGCAACACCGCCAAATGCGGCGTGCGCAAGTCCGCTTCCTAAAAATCCTAACCCACGTTGAACAATAAAAACGCCGTAATAGCTTGAAAGAAATCCAACAAAAATTCCTGCAATAAGTGCACGCTGCATAAATGGAAGTGTTAGAATTTCAAACATAGTTTTTAATGTATGATTTTACTTTTGTGAATGTGACCAATGTGTCCAAATGCCACGCGTAAATTATTTTCGCTTAATGCTTCTGCCGGTGGACCAAAGCTTACTTGTTTACGATTTAACAACAAAACAAAATCTGAATGATGATTTGCAACATGCCAATCGTGTGTGATCATTAATATTGTTGCATTTGATTTTTGCTGATAAGCTTCAAGATGATTATAAAGATCAGCTTCGCCGATTGCATCAATTCCGGTTGCGGGTTCATCAAGTACAACAAGTTTTGGCTGACGCACAATACTTCTTGCTAAACAAACTCTTTGAAGTTCGCCGCCCGAAAGTTCAGATAGAGTTCTATTTGCAAGCTGCTCAGCTTTTACAAGTGCCAGAGCTTCTAATGATTTTTGTCTATCTTCACCTTTAACTTGCCACGGCCATCTTCGCGTAATTCCGGAAGAAACAAGTTCGATTGCAAGTGCTGGAAAACTTCTATCCATAGTTTTTATTTGAGGTACATAACCAACTAAAGCAGGATCAACTTCAGTTGGAGCTTTCCCAAACACTTTTACATCACCTGAATTATATTTTACCAAGCCTAACAAAATTTTCATCAATGTTGTTTTACCTGCGCCATTCGGGCCCACAATTGATACAAAAGAATTTTCTGGTATAACAAGATTAATATCTTCTAAAACTTTTATATCGCTATAACTAAGAGATAAATTATTTATTTCAACAGCATTAATCATTTAAGAGCATATTTAATAATGGAAAAATTGTGCAAAATAATTTCTTGATAAGTCATTCTGCCTTTTACACCACCAATTGGATCAAGTTCAAACTCATTTATGCCGGAAGATTCTGCTAAAACTTTTGCAGGCTTATCGCTGTGCTGCTTATGTGTAAAGATTGCTTTTACATTTTCTTTTTTTACAAGTTCGATAAGATTTTTAATATCCTTAGCTGTTGGCTGACTTCCAGGGGCAATTTCTAACGAGCCGGCAACATTAAATCCATACCGTTCAAAAAAGTAACTGTAAAATGGATGAGCAGTAAAAACGTTTTTGTATTTAATGTTTTCGGTTTCTTTCTTGATTTGTAAATCAAGATCGGTTAGTTTTTTAGAAAAGGCTTCAGCATTTAAACTAAAAGTTGCTTCACCTTGCGGATCAATCTTTATCAATTCAACTATAATATTTGAAATCATCGCTTTTACTGTATTTGGGTCAGTCCAAAAATGTGGATCGATACCAAAATTTTCATCCTCTTCAATATCAGAACCGTGATGATGATGATGAACTTTTAGTTCAATCAAAAAATCTTTTGGAACAAGTGTTATCAATTCAATTTTATTTTTAACATCAAGTTTGCTAGCCCAGCCATCAAGCTTCATTGCACCAAAGAAAAATGCTTTAGAGTTTTGTATGGATTGAAAATCTGATGGAATCATTTCGTAAGTATGTGGATCAGCTCCCGCGGGAAGAATTGATTTTACTTCAAATCTATCGCCGACAATTTCCTGCAAGATTGCTTTGAAGGGGTAAATAGTTGTAACAATCTCGTTTTTGTTTTCAGTTTTTGTGCATCCAAACACAAGCGATAATAAAAATGATGCAATTAAATAAAATTGTTTCATTTTTTCTTTTGTGGAATTTCTTTTTGTTTCTTAAACATAAAATATAATCCGCCAATTATAAACGGAATGCTAAGTATTTGTCCCATATCCAGAATCATTCCCTTTTCAAACGCTGATTGTTCTACTTTTAAGAACTCAACAAAAAATCTAAAACCAAAAATCAATACGAGAAATAATCCGAAAAGAAATCCTTGTTTAGATTTTTTATCTGTTTTATAATAAACAAAATAAAGGATGATGAATGAGATTAGATAAAAAATTGCTTCGTAAAGCTGAGATGGATGCCGCGGAACATCATCAACTCTTGCAAATATAAATGCCCACGGTACATCGGTCGCAGTTCCAATAATTTCTGAGTTAAATAAATTTCCTAAACGAATTAACACGGCAGCGAGCGCAACTACAATTACCACACGATCGAGAATCCATAACATCGTTTTATCTTTTTGCTTTTTTGTAAGAAAATAAATTGATAATGGAATACCAATTGCTGCGCCGTGACTTGCAAGGCCGCCTTCCCAAACTTTTATCATCTCAAGTGGATTTGATAAATAATAAACAGGATCATAAAACAAACAATGTCCTAGTCGAGCACCAATAACAGTTCCTAGTATTACATAAATGGATAGTTGTTCAAGATCAGCCTGAGGCTTTTTTTCTAACTTATAAATCTTTGTAAGAATCATATATCCAAAAACAAAACCTGAGGCAAAAAGCAATCCGTACCAACGTAATGTGATTGGTCCAAGTTTTACTATTTCAGGACTAACGTCCCAGAAGATTGATGAGATGATCATTGTATCTATATAATTAATAAATTGTGATGAAAATATAACACGTAAAAATTATCGTTACCAATTTTCTGGCTTGTAAATATTAGCTTTTAGAATTTGATCTGGTAACTGAGATGAGGCTAAAACACCTTCTCTAATACGCTTTACAAAATCAGCATACTGCATTAACTCTTTTGATGGATGTCCTTTTCCTGGCATAAATAAACCTAATTTTTTAATGGGATGATGCCTTTTTACTAATTTCATTGCTTCTGATAAATCACTATCGTTTGAAACAACTACAGCACAATCAAATTTATTCAACCAAGCATCATTTAATAATTGCACAGCAATATTAACGTCAGAGCCTTTTTCTTCGGTCTTAATAATTTTCACACTTTTTTTATTTGTATCTGGTTTTGCTAATGGTGCAAGAACCTCGTGAGTTAAAAAATGTCCATAGAAAACTTCAATTTCCGGTATTGTTAATTCTAGCGCACGAATGAAAGTCTTTTGTTTTATTGGTTTTTGTGGGTTGTATTTGCCTGAAACTAAAGCTGTAAAGTATTTGATCTTAATTATCTGATTTTGTTCTGATAGTAATTTTTCAAACAAAGATTTAAAGTTTATCCATTTATAAGGTGTTCCTTTTACAGCTCGATAGTAAAAATTAAATCCATCTATATAAATGTAAGTTCGCATATAAAATTTGATTGTTTAAAAAAGCAAGAGCCACCGAAGTGACTCTGCGCCCTTGGTCGAAACCAAAGGGGTGGTTAAAAACCAAAACAAAATTAGGTTAGATTTTTTTTAAAAGCAATTCTATAAAACCAAATATCATATTATTCCACTTTTTTTCTAAAAACTCTTTTCTTGCCTTTAGTTTCAACAGCATTTTTATCCAGTTCTATGCATTCTTCATAAGTAAAGGATGACGGTTCACGATCTTTAGGAAGCTTTACATTTTTCTTTCCGGCTTTTAAATATGGTCCCCATCTACCGTTAAGAATTTGGAATGTTGGATCCTCTTCAAAAACTTTTATAAACTTTTCAGCATCAGCAACTCGTTTAGCTTCGATAATAATTATCGCATCTTCTTCAGAAACAGTATGCGGATCATATTCTTTTTTTAGCGAAATGAATTTTCCATCGTGTCTTAAGTAAGGACCAAATCTTCCAATAGCCGCAACAACTTCTTTATCTTCAAAAGTTCCAACAACTCTTGGTAGTTTAAATAATTCTAATGCTTCTTCAAGAGTCAGCAATTCCATTTTCTGATCTCTTCTAATTCCGGCATATTCTGGTTTAGCTTCAGGATCATTTGGATCAGTTAATTGTGCAACAGGACCAAATCGTGCCATACGAACTGAAACTGTTTTTTTAGTTTTTGGATCAACACCAAGTATTCTTTCTCCGGATACTCGTTCACTTGTTTCAGTAGTATGTTCAACTAATTTATGAAACGGAGTATAAAATTCTTCAAGCATTGCGTGATAAGTCATTTTTCCCAATGCTATTTCATCTAGTTCATCTTCAACGTGTGCAGTAAACTGGTAATCCATTATTTGTGGAAAATGCTGATTAAGAAAATCTGTTACAAGCATTGCAATATCAGCAGGAAAAAGTTTTCCTTTATCTGCACCGGTAATTTCAGTTTTATCTTCGCGCTTTATTTCTTTCTTCTTGTCTAAAGTTAAAATTTTGTAAGCACGCTCTGTTCCCATTCTTTCTTCTTTGTGAACATAGCCGCGCTTTTGCACTGTGCTTATAGTTGGAGCATAAGTTGATGGTCTTCCGATTCCAAGTTCTTCTAATTTTTTTACAAGACTTGCTTCAGTAAATCTTGCAGAAGCACGAGTGTATCTTTCAGTTGCAACAACTTCTTTCATCTCAAGTTTTTGCCCAACTTTTAATGGAGGAAGAATAGCATCATCACCATTTTCTGTATTTTCATCATCAGTATCTTCAAGATAAACTTTTAAAAATCCATCAAACTTTATTACTTCACCTTTTGCAGTAAGAACATCTTTGTTGCCTGTGATTTTTATTTTTGCAGTTGTACGTTCAATTTCCGCATCACTCATTTGAGAAGCAATTGCACGCTTCCAAATCAATTCATACAAAGCTTGTTCGTCTTTTGGTCCATCAACAGTTTCTTTATTAAAATCAGTTGGACGAATTGCTTCGTGCGCTTCCTGAGCAGATTTTGATTTTGTTTTAAACTGTCTTCTTTCAAAATATTGTTTGCCAAAATCATGTTTAATTGTTTGTTCAGCAGCATCAAGAGCAAAATCAGAAAGATTAACAGAATCTGTACGCATATAAGTTATCTTTCCTGCTTCATACAATCTTTGTGCAAGCAACATTGTGCGCGAAACTGAGTAACGTAATTTTCTTGAAGCTTCCTGCTGTAAAGTAGAAGTGTAAAATGGTGCCGCAGGTGAACGCTTAACAGGTTTCTTTTCTACATCATCTACAATAAAATCCGACTTAGAACATTGCTTTAAAAATTCTTCAGCTTCTTTTTCATCTTTTAAAAATCTTGCAAGCTCTGCTCTTAAGCTTGTTTTGTTTCCTTTATCATCTTCTACAATAAAATTTGCTACAACTTTGTATCGTGATTCAGGAACAAAAGCATCAATTTCACGCTCTCGTTCAACAATCAATCTTACTGCAACAGATTGAACTCTTCCGGCAGAAAGTTTAGATTTTATTTTTCTCCACAAAATTCCGGATACTTCAAATCCAACCAAACGATCTAAAATTCTTCTTGCCTGTTGTGCATCAACAAGATGGTAATCAATTTTGCGTGGATTTTTTATTGCATTAAGGATTGCAGTTTTTGTTATCTCATCAAAAACAATTCGTTTGATTTTATCTTCTTCAAGATCCAATGCTTCTTTAAGATGCCAGGAAATCGCTTCTCCTTCACGGTCCTCGTCAGTTGCAAGCCAAACTACTTCAGCTTTTTTAGAAAGCTTTTTTAATTCAGTAACAACTTTTTTCTTTTCTTCTGAGATTTTATAAAGTGGTTTAAAATTATTTTCAATGTCCACTCCTTTATTTTTCTTTTCAAGATCACGAATGTGTCCGTAACTGGATGTAACTAAAAAATCTTTCCCCAAATAGCCTTCAATTGTCTTTGCTTTAGCGGGTGATTCTACAATAACTAAGTTTTTTGCCATTATATCTTCTTTAAATTGAAAAAAACGCTTGCAAATTAACCGATAAATAAAACAAAATTCAAAGTTAATTGGTGCGCATTATCAATTTAGCTCTAATTCAGTCGTTTTTATGAATAAAAATTTGATAATATTTGATCTTCAAATCACAATTATTGATTCAATTGAATATAAAAAACATATTAAATAGATTATTAAAACTTTTAGCAGTGCCATTTATTCTGCTTATTAAGATTTATCAATTATTTATTTCGCCGATACTTCCATCATCGTGCAGATATACACCAACTTGTTCGCATTACACGGCTGAGGCTTTAAAAAAGTATGGATTGTTAAAAGGCGGCTGGTTGGGAATAAAAAGAATTTTAAGTTGTCATCCCTGGGGCGGAAGTGGTTATGATCCAGTACCATAATTAATGTATGACTAAAAAAACATCAACAAAAAAAATATCGTTTGGCAGAAGAATTTTTAATTTCTTTAAATGGATTTTAAAACTAGCAATTCTGTTTTTTGTGATTTCTGTTCTTCTTGTCTTTGCAATGAGATGGATAAATCCAATTACAAGTTCAATTATGGTCCAAAGACAAATTGCTGGTTTGTTTGATGGTGAATTTGAACTTATAAAATATCATTGGGTAAGTTATAATGATGTTTCCAAATATATGCCGATCGCAATTGTAGCTGCCGAAGATCAAAATTTTCCAAATCATTTTGGATTTGATTTTAAACAGATTGAAAAAGCACTTAAAGAAAATAAACGAGGAAGACGTGTAAGAGGAGCCAGCACGATCACTCAGCAAGTTGCAAAAAATCTTTTCTTGTGGGAAGGAAAAAGTTTTGTGCGCAAAGGTGTTGAAGCTTACTTTACATTATTAATAGAGTTGTTGTGGGATAAAGAAAGAATTCTAGAAGTTCATATGAACATTGCAGAAATGGGTGATAAAATTTTTGGAGTTGGAACTGCAAGTGTTGCATACTTTAAAATTCCTGCAGCAAAATTATCGATAAGACAAGCGGCATTGCTAGCTGCTGTATTGCCGAATCCCAAAAAATATTCTGCAGTAAAGCCAACAGGTTACGTTAGAGGAAGACAAAACTGGATTGTAAGACAAATCAATTCTCTTGGTGGACCGGAGTATTTGAAGGATATTTAAAAATTTGTTTTATAAACGTTTTAACAAAAATATAACTTGACTTTGATAAAATAATTTATTCCCTTTGTAGTGTTTATTGGAGGTTATTATGGATCGGGTGCGTAATAAAGTTCTGGTATACTCTTGTCTTAAAATTTCTGAAATAATTTTGGCACGATTGTTTACTCTCTCTCTCTGCTCACTATTTCTTGGGGTGGAGAGATGCTGCTGATATATGCTTTATTGTATATTATTCCGCCCAATGAGATTTGTAAAAAATTATTTAACTCAAACAATTCTTTGTGCTCATTTAATATTGAGCATACAACTTTCAGCATTAATTATTTCCCTACTGGTTTTACATAGCTGTAAAATGAAAAACCATTACAACAATTTTATAAATATTTTAGAAGGGAACTAAAAATGAAAAAGTTAGTTTTTTTATTTATGATATCTTTTATGACATTTGCACAAGAAGATCCACTTCACAATGGTGAATTAATAATAAGTCTTATTAACTATGGAACCTCTTGGAACGTAACCTTTGTTGCCACAGCAATAACAGAGAAATGGGATGAAAATTATTATTTGACATCAGACTATGAAACGGCAAGTGTTCAGGTACCTAAGGTAGGATTCCCGTTGAATACTATAGCCAATTTTGACTTAGTAATTGACCCTATTGCAGGAGAAAATCCCATAGTTGCCTTAGGAAAGTATAAAATCAGTGCCATAGAAGGCGGTATTGAGAAAGCTTATTTTTATATGGATTGGCGTACTTCAGATTATAGTGAATCTCCAGATGTTGACTTTAAATATGATTATTCTACTAAACATTTTAGAAATCAAGCGAATACCCTAACCATAGATGGCACAAATCAAACAGTATGGGATTTGGTGGATGGAATTGATCGCGTAACTTCTGGTTTAGAACTATATTTAAATTATTCAAATCAAAGCGGCAGTCCTTACCTATCCTGGAATGCCTATCATAGTTACAGCATTTTAGGTTATAATATTTACCGAAAAATTACGTTTGGTGCTGGTGGAAGCCAAACTAATGTTATCTTCACAACATCAACTTCTTATTTGGATGATGACTTTGAAATTG
The DNA here is from genome assembly GCA_049291095.1 of Ignavibacteriaceae bacterium. GTDB lineage: Bacteria > Bacteroidota > Ignavibacteria > Ignavibacteriales > Ignavibacteriaceae > IGN3. Next base: position 65,865 of record JBATOT010000066.1, read on the forward strand.
ATACTAAGTTTGGCGAAGATCAAGTAGAGTACTGGATAAAGGCAAAAATTTCATCATCTCAAGAATCACTAAATGGTAATCATATTCAATTGATTGGTGATAGCTATATCCAGTGGAAACTTTTAAGTCAGGATTCGAAAGATAATTTTGATTATAAATTATCACAAAACTATCCCAACCCATTCAATCCTTCTACAAATATTACTTATCAATTGAAAGAAGGTGGTTTTGTAAATCTTACAATTTATAATTCAGTCGGCGAATCAATTACTGAATTGGTTAACCAGAGACAAGAGCAAGGTAATTACTCTATTGAGTTTAACGCGGCAAACCTGCCAAGTGGAATATATTTTTATAAAATAAAAACAGAAAAGTTTACAGATACAAAAAAGATGATTTTACTTAGATAAGGGTTTTAAAAATAATTACTAATCGGGTTTTGTTTTTCTAAATAGAACCCGATTTATTATTAAAGGTGTAATAAATGAAAAAATATATTTTTATAGTGTTGTTGCTGCTGATTTCCATTTCAAATATTATTTCCCAAACACAAACAGATGTGGAATGGCCAACACTTGCAAAATCAGATTGGCCAATGATAAAACACGACCCACAGTTTACAGGTCGTTCGTCATATAAAGGACCACAAACAGCAACAATAATTTGGACAGTAGATATGGAGGATGGTATCTTTTCAGGTCCTGTAATAGGAGAAGAAGGTAATTTATACTTTGGTTCATACTATCAGTTAGATAGTGCAGATCATTTTTATTCATATAGTGCTAAAGGAAATTTAATTTGGGATTACAAATTAGGTTCTAATCGGCCACCTCAATCCGGTATTTTAATAGATTCGAGTAATACAATCTACTTCGGTTCACTCGATGGATATTTTTATGCACTTAATTCTGATGGTACACTGAAATGGAAATATTTAACATCAAATCCAATAGTAGAATTGGCGATACCGAATATAGACAAGTTGGGAAGGTTGTATATAACCAATGGTCAAGGTGAGTTATATTCAATTAACCCTGATGGAACGTTGAATTGGAATGTAAAATATGAGGAAGGCTTTTACAAAAAGTCCCCAGTATTTTCACCTGATGGAAATACTATTTATATAGCTGGGAAAGATTCAAATCTTTATGCATTAAATCTTGATGGTAGTTTGAAGTGGAAATTTAGTGTTGTTGAGAATGACAAAGCTCCCTTGGTTGATTCAAATGGAAATATTTATTTTGATAGTGGATATAATTTGTATTGTCTTTTTCCTAACGGAACGATTAGATGGATATTTAATGATTATGTAATGGGGTCATATTCCATGCCATCAATTGATAAAAATGGCAATATCTATGCGATAGGATTTGAATTAACACTTCAAGGGGTTGAGAAATTATTGGTTTCAATAAATTATAATGGTTCTCTAAATTGGATATATGCATTCGACTATATAGATCTCGATGATTATTGGCAACCATTGATATGCGATTCAGAAGGCACCGTTTATGTTGGTTCAACATTCGGAAATTATTATTATGCAATATCAAGTGCTGGAGAGCTAAAATGGAAGTTACCTCTTAATGACTATCAAGTAGATAATACAGGAGCAATATCTAAAGATGGAATACTTTATATTGGTGTGCATAAGAGTTCACTGACAACTAATCAACAAAAAACATTAATTGCAATAAAAGATACAGGCGCAGTAAGTGTTGAACTAAATAATTTTAAAATCTTAGATTATTATTTAGATCAAAATTACCCAAACCCCTTCAACCCAGCTACAAAAATTTCATATTCAATAAAGGATGAAGGATTAGTATCACTAAAGGTTTACGATGTTTTAGGAAAAGAAATTGCTACACTAGTAAATGATTACAAATCAGCAGGTAATTATGAAGTTGAGTTTAATGCTTCACAGCTTTCAAGCGGAATGTATATTTATAAAATACAAGCAGGGAATTTTAGTGATGCAAGGAAGATGTTGTTAACAAAGTAATTTAATAATTAATTTAACCCCAACAGGGGCTAAATTAAATCACCACAAAACTTTGATTTGGATATTGCTGATAGCTGTTTAATTGAACTGCTTTTCTAAAAGTTAAAACAGCTTCAAGATAAGAATCTTTTACACTGTGCATCTCAAGTTTGGCATCATAAAAATCCGCGATACGTTGTGTAATTGCTAATCCCAATCCATTTCCTTGCTGCTCGTAATAGCTTCTGTTATGCTGGATAAAAGGTGAAGCATTATTGATTTCTTCTTCAGTCATTCCGCGACCATAATTTTTAATAATAAGAGAATATGTATCATCATTCTCTCTTGAGCAAATCTCAACTTGCTTGCCGGGAAAAGAAAACTTAACGGCATTATCAATCAACTCGTTAAGCACAACTTTAAAATGTTCCTGCCAGATTTTTACAGAACCGTCATTTATGGTTAATTCAAATGGATGTTTTATTTCACAATTTTTTGTTTTGTTATCAATAATTAATTCAATTAAGGTTTTATCAACCTTAGTTAATCCTCCAGAAAGACTTGCATATTTTTTTCTGTCCTTTAGCATCAGCTCAGCTTCTGTAAACAAAATAAACTTTTCTATTGTTCGATGAAGTCGAATTGAGGCATTCTTAATCATCATAGACATTTCTTTAATTGTCTCACGGTCTATTGTTTCTATTTCATCAAGAATAATATTTGTAAATCCCTGAATCGAAACGAGCGGAGTTCTAAGTTCGTGTGGAATGGATTGAGAAATATTTTTGTAAACCTTATCAAGTATCTCATCAGTTTTAATTTTCTTTTCCAATCTTATTTTTACAGCGTTTAAAAGTTCATTTGCTTCAAACGGTTTTGGCAAATAATCATCTGCGCCGTAATTCATTCCTTCACGAATATCTGCTCGTGATGATTTGGCAGTAAGAAAAATAAATGGAATATCAGCAGTGATAGAATTACTTCTAAGTTCCTGTAACATTTGTGTACCTTCCATAACCGGCATCATTCTGTCTGATATAATCAAATCAGGAACTTCATTAATAGCAAGCTGCAATCCATCATAGCCATTTTCTGCAACGATAACTTCATAGTCATTTATTTCAAGCAAAGAAATAATATTTTCTCTTAAATCATCTGAATCTTCGACAACTAAAATTTTTGATAATTTATCACTCATATCTAACTATATGCTTTCTGGTATTTCTACCTGGATTGGCAAGTAAACATTAAACGTAGTACCAATGTTTAATTTGCTGGCAAAATCAATTCTTCCACCAAGCAGATCTACAGCTCTTTTAAGAATCGGCAATCCTAATCCTGTGCCCTTTATTTTTCCAATATTTTTACTTCGCATAAATGGTTCAAAAAGTGTACTAAAATCTTCTTCAGGTATTCCGATGCCTTGATCCTCAACTCTAAATATTATTAATTCAGGCTGCTCTTCAAATGAGATATAAACATTTTTATCAGCAGGAGTATATTTAACAGCATTCGAAATAAGATTGATAAATATTTGTCTTAAAAGTTTCTTATCACTTAGAAGGTCTAGCGAAGTTATTTCTGTGGAGAAATTTATTTTAGGTCTGGTTGGATATGCTTGAGCAACCTCATCAATTAAATTATTAATTAGCTGAATAATCTCAAGTTGTTCAAGATTAACTACTGCTTTACCGGAATCTACTTTGTTAATTTCTGTAACATCACTAATGATTTCTATTAGATTGTGTACAGAGTTTTTGATTTTTTTAAGTAATGACATTCTTTTTTCATCTGTAAACTTTTCCCAATACATCTCTATCAGGTCAGAAGAAGATAAAATTGCTGCAAGTGGAGTTCTGAACTCATGAGAAACCATAGAAACAAATTTTGTTTTCATAATACTCAATTCTCTTTCTTTGATAAGAGAATTTTTTACTTCCATTTCAGCATTCTTTCTTTCAGTTATATCATAAAAGTTTGCAACAACATATAAAGGTTTATTTTTATCATCATGGACAACTGAACAAATTGCTTCTGCAGGAAAAAATTTGCCATTAGCTTTTCGTAATTCAATTTCACCTTTCCAGTTGTTGCCGCTCATCAATCGCGTTATTATAGCATCTTTAAGAATTCTTGCGCCTTCACTACTGGTTAATGAAAAAATACTTCTTCCAACAATATGTTCATAAGATTTAAATCCATAAATGTTCATTAGGCCGGGATTAACATAAGAGATTGTGCCTTTAAAATCTGAAAGCAGAATTCCAGTTTCAGTTGTTTCTATAGCGCGATTTAATTTCCGGATCTCTTGCTCAGATTGTCTTTGAACAGAAATATCTCGTATCGTTCCGCTTATTCCTACAACCTGATCAGTTTCATTTAGAATGGATTTTACATAAACTTCACAAATTTTTTCATTACCATCTTTGGTAATAAAAATAACATCATGCAAACTGAATTCAAGTTCTTTATTTATAAGCGGTCGTAGAACATCAAAGTTTTTTTCTTTCTCTTCTTTGTGGATATAATAAGAAAAGTTTTGGCCTATGCTTTCTTCTATGCTGTATCCCAAAATATCTGTCCAGGCAGGATTTAAGAAAATCCAATTACCAAGAACATCAGTTTGAAATATGACTTCTTTGACAGAATTAATAACCAAACGATACTGCGCTTCACTTTTAATTAATGCTTCCTCATTTTCCTTTCGCTTAAGAGCGTTTGTTATAACGCTGGAAGCCATTGTTAAAAGCTTGATACTGTCTTCTGTCCAGGAACGAAATTGTTTTACTGCATCAAAACCCACATAACCAATTACTTTATTGCTGTATATCATAGGCACCGCGACTAAAGATTTTATTCCTTGCGGTTCCAAAATTTCTCGTTCTGCTTTGGCTTCTTCAGGAAGATCTTTAACACAAGGAATGTAAATACATTCGTGCCTCAACAGTTTTTCCATCCACCACGGAAAAATATCTGTTGGTATATACTGTAAATTTTCTTTTTCACCTGTTATTCCTTCGTTCACCCATTCGTGTGTATTGTTCATAAGCTTATTATCATCATTAAAAAGAAACACATAACTTCTATCAGCGATAATAAATTTACCAATCATCTTAAGTGCTTCATCAATTTCCTTATCAATTTCTTTGTATGAAAGGTTAATAAATTTGGATGAAAGCTTTGTAATTAACTCCTCAAAGTGTAATCTAAATTCTAGTTTATCTTCATTTTCTATAAAGTGTGTTATATTTCTGTAAATCCACAAATGTCCTTTGTACTTAAAATCATCAAATATTGGAATGTAATCTCGTTCAAGAATCATCCCGTTTGCCATTTTGCATACTTCACCTTTAACAGGTACTTTGTTTTTTAAGATTTCAGTGATACTAACCATAAATTGTTCGGGATCACTAAAAAGATGTTTACTATTATCAGCTGCGTCAGTACAATCACTGCCAAGTAATTGTTCTGGCGGAACGGGAATGCTAAAAAAATCACAGAATTGTTGATTGATAAAAAATATTCTACGTTCTTCATTTTCCAAAAGAATTCCACCACCAAAATTTTCTGCAAGTGTGCCAAATCTTAGGTTAACTTCACTGTAGTATTCCTCACTAGTTTTTAGTTCATCAACATCCTGTTGAATGCCATTAACAATCAAAGCATTTCCATCATCATCAAACTCAGCTGCTGAGCCATAACAATTCATCCAGCAATAAACGTCTGATTTATTCTTGATCCTGTAATAAAAATCAAAATACTCATTACCGTCTTTTTTAAGAGATGTTAAAATTTTTAATGTTCTAAATTTATCGGCTGGGTGCAAGCGTTCTATCCACTCGTGTATGGATCCGGAAACTTCTTCAGAATTAAAACCCAGCATTTTTTTCCAGTTGTTTGATAGCTGAATATTTTCATCCTTAATATTCCACTTCCAGTAACCGCTTTTAAATATTACTGAAGAGTCACAATCAATCGGTGTTAAAGTTTCAATCATTCTGTGTTTTATATAGTTAAGTGATTCTACGTGAATTATCGTGATTTTTTAAAAAATATTTAGTTAAGTGAGCAGATATTTATAGCAGTATATAAGTTATTTGAAGTCGTTTGTTATTAAGAAATTCAAGAATTTTACGATAATGATGCAAACTACATTTTAAAAAATGGAATTAGATCAATTAGAAATACAAGAAGCTGAACAGCTTGAAAATCTGTTTGAAAGCAGTGCGATTAAGTTTAATAAACTTAAACACGCTTATTTTAAAAACTATATTAAGAAAAGTGAAACATATTTAGATTTTTTAAAAACAGGTTCACGTCATTATGCTTTTCAGTTACCGGAAAACATTGATGAAGTTTTTATAAAAAAAGAAAACTCTGCTCTTTTTTGGATTTTGGAATCGCCATTACTCACCACTTGCGAAAAATCATTTAACGAAAATTCGAACGGAAATAGAAATTATGACCGAAACGAAATAAAGAAGAATTTTACTAAATGGGTTATAGCATCAGAACCAAGCCAAAAAAAAATATTTGCCTCTTTAACAATTAAAGAAATTAAAAACTGTTTAAGTACTTTAACATTTATAGATTTAATCTATCACTCTTTGATTCTAATATTGGATGAAACTTATAGCAATCCTGCTAAAGCACTTGAAGAACTTAATAAATCGCAGCTTCTGGTTGATGAAAGCGGTTTTATTCCCGAAATAAAAAAAGAACTTTACTACTTTAATCAGCTTTACAAAGCGTTTGCATTAATTAATTCAGGTAAAAATGAAGAAGCAGCCACCGAACTTTCTTATGCAATGGAAAGCAAAGACAGCGGTATAACTGCTAAGTTCTACTTTGCCTTTCTTTCCGCAATTCAAAAAAGAGAAGATTTTACTAAAGCATTAATTAAAGAAATTTTAACCTACGATATTAGCAGAATAAATTATGCAATTGATAGCAGCAGTATTGTGATCTTTAACTTTTTCTTAAATACACCAGTTTTTCCTAACATCATAAATTACTATGAGTTTGCTGCTTACACAGATTTTATAAAATCAGAACTCATTGAAAATAATTTAGATGTAAAGAGGATTATTCCAACTCTGCTTGAAAGACTTAACGGGTTAAAAAAATGTGATTTAGAATTGTATTATGATGACCAGGCAAAACAAACACTTAAATTTTTATTTGATATTTGTGATCAACATTCACAAGATCATTCAATTTTTTTAAGTTTTGTTGCCAATTACATTAATGAAAAATTTCATTCGTTAATGGATGATATTGTAATCAGGATAAAGGAAAAATTATTCGAAAACTATAATCGAGTAATGAGTATGTACCAAAAAACAATAGAAGAAAGTGAAAGGCTTACTGAACAATACTATAAAGAAGTTGATGACATTAAAGCAGGATTACAAAAAAAGTTAGCAACATCAATTGAGCAAATAGAAGAATATGTTAAAGATGAACTTTGGCAAGTTGAAGAAAGAAAGAAAAATCTTAACTATCAACCCAAGTTTGATCCAGCAGTTTCATTCCGAAATTCAATGAGTTATAATGTTGTTGTTTCAATAATTGTATTTATAATTGGCGGTACTGCCGGTTATTTTAACAATTCAGATTACTTTGAAAGCGATTTTTATATAATGCTTGGCACTATAATACTTACAGGTGTTAAATGGTCAGCTTTAACTTTTGTAATAGGATTTTTTATTTCCGTATTAATTTCCGGGTTAGTTTTATTTGATCGTTCAAATGAAAAGCAAAGACTTGAAAAAAGAACATTGGAATTAACCAAGCAAAGAGAAATGAGTCTTGATATGCTCAAAAAAGAAGCAGAGCAAAAACAAAAAGCACTTTCAGAGGGATACTTGGAAAGAATTGATGCTCACAAAAGAAAAATAGAAGATATAAAGAGAGAAAAATCACGCCAGGAGCCCATACTAAAAGCAGAAGCAGAAGAACAATTAGCACCCTTCACAGAAAAACTTAGTCCACTTTATCTAAAATAGTTTTGGCTATAATTAGCCAAGTAACTAAAAATCCTATTTATTTTTCTTCCAAACTTCAACAAACAATTTTTTTCTCATCTCATATTTTCAAAGCAATTTCTTGCAAAACTGAATGTATAAGCCCAATATAATCTCTTTTGGTTAGAGTATTGTATTACACTTTTTTTGATAACACAGCATCGTAATACTGGCATAAAAGTGGAAAATCCTGATCAATATTTTAAAAGTACAGAAAATGAAAAAAGCATTAATAATTGGAATTTCAGGTCAAGATGGACCTTATTTAGCAAATTTACTTTTGCATAAGGGATACGAAGTCCATGGAACATCAAGAGACTCAGAATTATCATCATTCAATGGATTAAAAAAGTTAAACATTTTCCATAAAGTAAAATTGCACTCTATGTCCTTGATAGATTTTAGAAGTGCAATGCAAACTGTACTTCAAATCAAACCTGATGAAATATATAACTTAGCAGGGCAAACATCTGTTGGATTGTCCTTTCTCCATCCCGTAGAAACATTAGAAAGCATAAGCGTTGGCACTCTAAACATTTTAGAAATTCTAAGGTTTCATAAACTAGATACAAAATTTTATAATGCTTCATCAAGTGAATGTTTTGGTGATACCGATGGTAAACCTGCTGATGAAAACACTCCATTCAAACCAAGAAGTCCGTATGCGGTTGCAAAATCAGCAGCATACTGGCAAGTATCAAACTACCGAGAAGCATATAATCTGTTTGCATGTTCGGGGATATTATTTAATCATGAATCTGTACTTCGACCAAAACGATTTGTAACCAGAAAGATCATTAATTCAGTATGTAAAATTGCTAATCAAGAAATGGAATCACTTCATCTTGGTAATTTAAATATTTCCAGAGATTGGGGATGGGCGCCCGAGTATGTTAATGCTATGCATTTAATTCTTCAGCAAGATAAACCGGAAGATTTTGTTATAGCAACCGGTAAAAAAACTTCGTTAAAAGAATTTGTTAAAAAAGCATTTGAATATTTTGATCTGGATTTTAATAATTATGTTAAATCAGATGAGAGCATGTTTAGACCAACTGACATCATTAACAGTTTTGGAGATGCTTCAAAAGCGAAAGAGATCTTAAACTGGCAAGCCAAGAGTGATATAGATGATATTATTAAAATGATGATTCAGGCTGAATTAATTGAAAGCAATTTATTTTTTGAAGCGGTTGCTGTGTAATGTTTATTTGAAAGATTATTTATGAAAGTAGTTCTATTAGCTGGTGGTTATGGTACAAGGATTAGTGAAGAATCACATCTTAAACCTAAACCTATGATTGAGATTGGTGGAAAACCGATACTCTGGCATATAATGAAAATTTATTCACACTTTGGCTTTAATGAATTTGTAATATGCTTGGGATATAAAGGATTTGTTATCAAAGAATATTTTGCAAACTATTTTCTTCATTCAAGTGATATCACGTTTAGCTTTAATGGTTCCAATCAAGTAACATATCATACCCAGCATGCAGAACCCTGGAAAGTAACTTTAATCGATACAGGTGCTGATACTATGACTGGCGGAAGATTAAAAAAAGTACGTCCGTATTTAGATGAGAAACCATTTATGATGACATATGGTGATGGCGTATCGAATATTAATATTGCCGATTTAGTTGAGTTTCATAAAAAAAATAATAAAATAGTTACCGTCTCAGCAACCCAGCCTTCCGGTCGATATGGTTCTTTAAGTTTATCAGCCAACAACACTGTTGATAGTTTTTTAGAAAAACCAAAGGGAGATGGATTATGGGTTAATGCAGGATTTTTTGTTCTTCAACCTGAGATATTTAATTACCTGATTGATGACAACACAATTTTTGAAGGTTATCCTTTGGAAATACTAGCTAAAGCCGGTCAGCTTGTTGCTTACAAACACACTGGTTTTTGGCAGTCAATGGATTCATTAAGAGATAAAAATTTATTGGAAGACTATTGGAAATCCGGAAAAGCACAATGGAAATTATGGACTTAAATATTTCCAACTTATTTGATGGAGTTTATAAAGACAAAAAAGTTTTTATTACTGGTGATACTGGATTCAAAGGTTCTTGGTTAGCCTTGTGGCTTAATGCTATGGGCGCCGATGTTTATGGATTTTCTTTACCACCCAGATCGATGAAAGATAACTTTATCAGTACAAATCTGGAAAAGATTATTCATCATCAAGATGGTGATATAAGAGATTTTGCTTTTCTAAGAGATCAATTATATAAAATTCAGCCTGATTTTGTTTTTCATCTTGCAGCACAACCTTTGGTTTTAGAATCTTATCAAAATCCGCATTATACATTTGAAACAAATCTAATGGGTACAGTAAATTTATTTGAAGCTGTGAGATCTGTTCCAAGTGTAAAAGTTGCTTTAAACATAACAAGTGATAAATGCTATAAGAATATTGAATCAAATACAGGATATATAGAAACTGATCCAATGGGCGGTAAAGATCCTTATAGTGCATCAAAAGGCTGTTCAGAACTTATAACAACTGCATATTACAATTCATTTTTTAAATCTGAAAACAATGAATGTAAAATAGCATCAGTAAGAGCAGGGAATGTAATTGGTGGGGGAGATTGGGCTGATAATAGAATTGTTCCAGATTTTTTTAGAAGTGTTCAAAGCAAAAAAGACTTAGTTATTCGTAATTCATATTCTGTTAGACCCTGGCAACATGTATTAGAACCTTTGAGTGGCTACCTCTTAACCTCTGCAGGATTATATCTACAATCAATAGAAAGCGGAGAAGGCTGGAATTTTGGTCCTTCATCTAATAATAATATTACAGTTGTTGAACTGATTGAAAAAATGATTGCAATTTCAGGATTTGGCAATTATAAAGTTGAATCAGAAAAGACTAAACCTTATGAATCAAAATTATTAAAGCTTGATATTTCTAAAGTTAAAGAATATTTGAAATGGAATCCTGTTCTTACACTGGATGAAACAATTGAATTTACAGTTGATGGATATCTCGCTGAAATTGAGAAAAAAAATATTTATCAAAATAGAATTGAACAAATAACAAAGTACATCAATCTGGCAAATACTAGAAATCTGGATTGGGCAAAACAAATTCGCACTTATTCTGAAATGAGCACTATATGAGTATTAATTGTCGATTATGCGATACTAAAATAGACGAAGCATTTTTATCATTAGGTAAATCACCTGTCTCCAACGCATATCTATCTAAATCAGATTTAAATAAAATGGAACCCTTCTATCCATTAGATCTATACGTTTGTCCCGATTGCTTCCTTGTTCAATTAGAGGAATTTGAAAAATCACAAAATATTTTTAATTCTAATTACGCGTACTTCTCATCTTATTCGGAAAGCTGGCTGAAACATTGTAATGAATACGTTACAATGATGATAAACCGTTTTAGATTTGATGAAAAATCTTTTGTTGTAGAAGTAGCAAGTAATGATGGTTATCTTCTGCAGTACTTTAAAGAAAAGGGCATTAATGTTCTTGGAGTAGAGCCAACTTCAAATACGGCAGAGGTTGCTATTAAAAAAGGAATTCCAACTGAGATTGAGTTTTTTAATACAGAATTTGCAAAGCAAATGTTAGAACAATCCAGGCAGGCAGATTTAATTATTGGCAACAATGTCCTCGCACATAATCCACAATTAAATGATTTTGTTGAGGGACTTAAAATCGCGTTAAATTCTAGTGGTGTAATTACTATGGAATTTCCTCACCTGCTTAAACTGATTGAGAAAAATGAATTTGATACAGTATATCATGAACATTTTTCATATTTCTCCTTCTATACAGTACAAAGACTTTTTGAAAAGCATGATTTACAAATATTTGATGTTGATGAGATATCAACACACGGAGGTTCATTAAGAATTTATGCTAAACATAAATTAGACACTTCAAAGAAAATTTCTGAAAAGATAGAGCAACTTCTTAAGAAGGAAAAATTATTTGGTCTTCTTGAACTTGATACCTACACTAATTTTTCGGGCAACGTTGAACAAACTAAGAGAAATTTATTAAAATTTTTAATAGAAGTTAAAGAACAAAATAAAACTGTGGCAGCATACGGTGCACCTGCAAAAGGAAATACACTTCTAAATTATTGTGGAATCAGAACTGATTTCATTGAATACACAGTTGATAGAAATCCACATAAGCAAAATTGTTTTCTGCCAGGTGTTAATATCCCAGTTTATCATCCAGATAAGATTAAAGAAACCAAACCAGATTATGTTTTAATTCTTCCATGGAATATTAAAGATGAAGTATTGGAACAGATGAAGTTTGTTAAAGAGTGGGGTGGAAAATTTGTAGTCCCGATTCCAAATCTTCAGGTGCTGTAAATTGTTTTTTAGAGACTTAGAAATAAAAGATGTCAAATTTATTCTTCCTCAAAAGTTAGAAGATTCTAGAGGTTTTTTTTCTCGCAGCTTTTGCCAAAATGAATTTGAGAATATCGGAATAGATTTTAAAATAAAGCAAACAAACATTTCTTACAATAAATTTAAGGGGACAATTAGGGGCATGCATTATCAGCTTCCTCCATTTGAAGAAGCTAAAATTGTTAGTTGTGTCCGCGGATCGATTAAAGATTACATAATTGATTTAAGGCATGATTCTTCAACTTACTGCAAATGGATAAGTGTTGAATTAAACTCTGAAGAATATACATCCATATATATACCAAAAGGGTTAGCACACGGATTTCAAACATTAAAAAATGATACGGTAGTAAATTATTTAATGAGTGAGTTTTACAATCCTGATGCCACTAGCGGTATAAGATGGGATGATAAATTATTCAACATCAAATGGCACGACCCCAAAAATTTTATCATTTCTGAAAAAGATAAAAATTACCCGGATTTTAAAAATTGAAAAAAGTATTAGTAACCGGTGCTTCAGGATTTATTGGGCGTCATACACTCCAACTTCTTACAAATTATGGTTTTGAAGTTCATGCTGTTTGCAATTCTAATTATCCTAAAGAGGATAAAAATTATAATTGGCATCAAGCCAACATTTTAGAGCTGGTTGAGATTGAAAAAATTATTGGTGAAGTAAAACCAGAATATCTACTCCATCTTGCCTGGGAAACGGAACACGGATTATTTTGGAACAGTCAGAAAAATAATAAATGGGTTTTAGCAAGTATGAATCTTGTTGAAAAATTTAAAATGAATGGTGGGAAAAGAGTAGTTGCTGTTGGAACTTGTGCTGAATATAAATTTCAATCGGAAAATTATGATGAAGTTCATACGCCAATTGATCCGATCTCACTCTATGCTAAATGCAAATATGAGTTCTACAAAAAGCTTAAGGATTATTGTGAAAATAATGATTTGAGTTATGCTTGGGGAAGAATATTTTATTTGTACGGACCGGGTGAAGATCCCAGAAGATTAGTTCCTTTCGTAATTGAATCATTACTCCAAAATCAATTAACAAAAACCACACACGGAAACCAAATTCGCGATTATATGTATGTTGAAGATGTTGCGAGTGCATTTGTAAAATTATTAGACAGCGATCTAAAAGGAGCAATTAATATTGCCTCAGGTATTCCTATAAAACTTAATGAGATCGTAAAATTTATTGCAACAAAAACTGGCAATGAAGAAATGCTGAAAATTGGAGCAATTCCTGCAAAAGAAGATGAACCAAAATTTATTGTTGCAGATGTTTCCCGTTTAACGAATGAATTGTTCTGGCAACCCACTTTTGATTTATCTACCGGTCTTAATAAAACAATTGATTGGTGGAAATCAAAATTTTTAGAATTATCAGCTACGAATTAGTTTTTTAGAACACCAAATCTTTAGTATTAAAACGCTTGGCTATAGTTAGCCAAGATTCTAATTATTAGCAGCAGGTTGCTCGGAAAATCATAAAATCTGCAATAAAAATTTGGAACAATATTAGCCAAGTAAACCGAATAACTTCTTTAATAAAGCGGAATAGTATTGAATCAACTTAATGAAAAATTAAATATTGCTATTATTGATAGCTCTGATACCTGGTATGCCCAACCCAAATTAATTTATAATGAGTTAGTTCAAATGGGTCACAATGTAATTTTTCTTGGTCAGCCAAATCATCTTGGATACAATAAAGTAGAAGTTCCAGTTGGATTCATAAAAATTTGTATTGCAAATAATCTTAGTCCAATTGATGTGTTTAGTGATAAAGAGATGGAACTAAATCATCCGCCGTTAGAGAGAGCATTTTATTCTGAAGCAGATTTAGTTTTTGTAGGAGACAAGACGATTTTTTTAAGATTCTTTTCGGATCGTGCAAATTCATATTACATGCCATATGCGGTTAATAATATTTTTAACCCAATTAAAGCTGAATTAAAGTATGATATAGCTTTCATTGGAAATTTGAAGTTTAATGAAAGAATTAGAAGAATAGAATTGCTTAAAAAACACTTCAATATATTCATAAGCAGCAATCACTATATGGATGAAGCAAACACACTTATGAATCAATCTAAAATAATTTTTAATACTTGTGATGGTAAAGAAATCAATATGAGAGTGTTTGAGGCTTTAGGTACGGGAAGACTACTAGTTACAGAAAGAGTTGAATATCTGGATGAATTATTTACAGACAAAGAACATCTTGTAACTTACTCCGATGATTTTGATCTGATAGAAAAATTAGAATATTATCTCAATAATTCTGTTGAACGAGAAAAAATTGCCAAGAGTGGCTATTTAGAAGTAAGAAAAAAACACACTTATCAAAATCGTGCAAAATTTATAATTGATAAAATAGTTCAATCAGGTCTGTCATATAACCACAAAACCTCATATCATATTTTAAATAATAAAAATTACAAAGACTTTTATGAAAAACAATCAACAATAAATCTAACAGCACAAGATAGGATTTTTGATTTTTCAATTCCTGATCCCGAATCTGATGGAAAGTATGATATCCGTAACAGGCTAAAAGAAGCATTGAAAGTAGCAAAAGGTAAAGTGCTGGATATTGGCTGTCAGAGAGGGGGTTACTCTTATAATTTAAAAAATGCTGGATGTTTAGTTACCGCAATCGATATAAGTTTGGGGTATGTAAAGCAGGCTAAGGAAAAAGTTAAAGAAGTAGATTTCTTGCAAGCAAATGCCGAAAACATGCCATTTAAATCAGATACCTTTGACTCAATAATTCTTTCAGAGGTATTAGAACATGTTCCAGATGAAAAAAAAGTTGTTGATGAAATTTATAAAATACTTAAACCAAGTGGTTGCGTATTTATTTCGGTTCCGGCTTATGAAGATGATACTGAGGAACATGTAAGATTTTTAAATAAACGATTACTTGCAAGTTTATTTAAGTATTTCTCAATTCAATTCAGAGATAATTATAATCTAAAATCAACAGTTATGATAGCTACAAAAAAAGACAACGAAAACTTAATGTTAAGTAAACAAATTGTGCACAAAAAAACTAAAATTCTTTTAACAAATCATCATCTTTTAGATCATAGGGGATCTGAAGTTTACACCCTAACACTTGCACAGCATCTAAAACAAAATGGATGTGATGTTGTGGTCTACTCAAAATATGTTGATAAATTGGAAAATGATTTTAGTTCATTAAATATTCAAGTTGTCACTAATCTTTATGATATCGCAAACCAAAAATTTGATGTAGCTCATGTTCATCACAATATTAACGCTGCAGAAATACGATATCATTTTCCCAATCTTCCGATAGTATTTCAATCACATGGTGTTATTCCGTTCTTAGAACAACCACCATTAATTGAATTAGGAATATCAAACTATTTAGCTGTTAGTGAAGAAGTAAAACTAAATCTATGCAAATACGGAATAGATGAAAAAAATATTTCTATTTACAGAAATCTTATTGATGAATTGAAATTTAAATCCACAAGAAAAATTAATAGTAGACCCCAAAATGCTTTAGTATCCAGCAGTCTGATAGATGAACAAAAAGAAAATATTATCCGAACAGCTTGCAAAGAACTAGATATCGATGTTCAATTTATCGGTGGTAGGTTTGGTATCGCTAATCAAACCCAGCTAAAAAGATTGATCGATAAAGCTGATATTGTGTTTACTTTAGGTAGAGGTGCGGTTGAAGTAATGTTGATGGAAAGAATACCAATTATATATGATTATCAGGGCGGCGATGGTTTAGTGACTGTCGAAAATTTTGAAGAAATTATGAAGTGTAATTTTTCAGGTCGAAGATACAGCTATGAATATACTGTTGAAGATTTGATCAATGAAATATCCAAATATGATGCTTCTCAGGTAACTAAGCTTAGAGAAAAAGCTCAATACTACTATTCTGCTGACCGATTATCCAAAGAATTAATCGAGTTATATAAAATGGTTGCTTTGAATCAAATTCCTGAGCCGGATGAAAAAACAAGTATGCAATTAAATTATTTTATTAAGTCGATTGAAGAAACACGCGACTACTCGTTTAAGAGAGCCGAAAGAAATATTACTTGTTTAGCATCAACAAAAAATAATTTTAATCAAACCATTTCTTATGTCGATGAAGAACTTATTGAACTGTTAGTCACAGTTGACAAATTGATTGATAATAAAGATTACGATAATGCCCGAAAAATTATTGAAGAGAATAATAATGAAGCTTATATCCAATTATTACTAAGTCGTGCAGCAAAACTTGAAATTTTAGCAGGTAATCTTCTATATGGTAATTTGATAATCGCCAGCATTAGTGAAGCTCCAAATAATTCTAAATACTTAAATGATTTAAGAAAATTACTAAATGAAAAACATGAAGAGTTAAAATCTTCGGTAAATCATAACGCCAAAATAAGTACCAAAAAACTTCTTGAAGCAGATAAGTTCATTGAAAAAAATAATCTGGAAGAAGCAGAAAAACTTCTACTTGATGTCTTAAATATTGAGTTTCAACACATTGAAGCCTTAAATAATCTTGCCGTGATTTATATACTGAAAGAGGATTATAAAAGCGCCACTAATCTAATTTTATATTTACTAAAGATAGATCCAGAAAATGAGGTTGCATTGGGAAATTTTAATTATATTCAAGAACAAACTTCAAATAGTCAAGAACTATTATCAAAAAATGAAACTAATAGTGAAGTTATTGTTAGTGAAGATAAGAACGGTGAGAATTCACGAATCGAATATGTATCTACGAATAAAAACGAATTAAATTTTCCCACACAATCCGAAAAGAAAATCAATTTAGCTTCCAGTTTGTTCAGACAAGCAGATTATTTTTTCAGTGTAAATAACTTAAACTCCGCCGAATTTCTTTTACATAAAGCGCTGACATTTATAAAGAGTAATTCGGAGTTTGAAAAGTTATCTTTAACAGAAATTCAGCAAGAGTATAAGAATAAACAATTTGCTCATTCGGCTAATCCCAAAATTGATGCATATGAAGAATGGTTAATAATAAATGAAATGACTGCAGAGGAATTTCAAAAAATTAAAGTCGAGAGTGAGCAATTTAAATATCAACCTTTGATTTCTATAGTTACCCCAGTTTATAATGTTGATCCCGGGTGGTTATTTAGTTGTGTTAATTCTGTGCTTTCACAAATTTATTCTAACTGGGAATTATGTCTGGTTGATGATGGATCAACAAATAAAGAAACTTTAAACGCCATAAATCAAATCGAAAAACTAGATTCAAGAATAAAAGTTAAATTCGAAGAAATAAATAAGGGGATTTCAGCTGCATCAAATACTGCTTTATCAATGGCTAGAGGAGAGTTTATTGCTCTGCTTGATAACGATGATGAACTTACGATTGATGCATTGCATGAAATTGTAAAACTTCTGAATAAAAATAAGGAAGCAGATTTTATATACAGTGATGAAGATAAAATTGATATAGATGGGAAACGATGTGAACCATTCTTCAAACCGGATTGGTCATTAGAACTATTTCGTTCATACTCGTACACATGCCATATCTCAGTTTTTCGAAAATCTTTTATTGATGAAATTGGAGGATTTCGAAATGAGTTTAGCGGTGCGCAAGATTATGATATAACATTAAGAGCAATTGAGAGAACAAAAAATATTTTCCACATTCCTAAGATCCTTTACCATTGGAGAAAAATTCCTGGTTCTGCAGCAGATGTTATTGATGCAAAAGGTTGGGCACTTATCGCTGCAAAAAGAGCGCTTGAAGATCATTTAGTTAGAACTCAAGTCGAAGCAGAAGTTAAAAAATCCGAATCTATTCCAGGCTGTTTTAGGGTTAAATATAAAATAAAGGAAAATCCACTAGTTTCAATTTTGCTTCCGACACGAGGACAAATGCAGGGGAAATCTGAAGATGAGTTACTATTTAAATGTGTGGAGAGTATTGTTTCCAAAACTGAATACTGTAATTACGAAATCTTAATTGGATATAATAATTCGTTGGACTTGGAAATTGAAAGCTTCTTAAAATCTTATCCTCACCGTGCAATAAATTACAAACTGAACGGCGAATTTAATTTTGCAAACAAAATAAATTTTATGGCTAGGCATGCAAGAGGTGAACACTTAGTAATTTTTAATGATGATCTCGAAGTTATCGCAGGTGAATGGCTTTCATCGTTACTTGAATTTTCTCAGCAAGAAGAAGTTGGTGTTGTTGGTTCTAAACTTCTTTTCCCTGATGGGAAGTTACAACATGTAGGAATGGTACTTGGAATCAATGGTTATCCAGCTCATATATATCATTCTGCTAAGCCTGACTTTCCTGGTTATAGAGGAGATGCGAATTTGATTCGTAATTACTCTGCTGTTACAGGAGCTGCAATGATGGTAAAGAAAAAGCTATTCGATGAATTAAAGGGACTAGATGAAAACTTTAGAATCGATTATAATGATACTGATTTTTGCATGCGTGTTTTGGAAAAAGGATATAGAAACGTTTACACTCCATATTCACTTTTTTATCATCACGAAAGTGCAGCACTTTCTAGCGGAAGATTAAATAAAAAAGAAACAGAATTATTCCAAAATAAATGGAAAAAATATCTTAACAACGATCCATTTTATAATCCAAATCTTACAAAGAAGGCGCTGGATTATTCCTTAGATCTGTGCCCAGTTTAGATTATTTGATAGAAATACTTATTCATAGAAATAAAATGTGGAATTCAGGAAATGATTGATAAGAAAACAAATAATATTAATAATATGATTCACAATTTGCAATTAACACATTATCCTTCTCAAAATACTTATCAGACATTAAAATTTTCTGCTAACTATTTTAATTATGAAGGTTATCTTTATCCTGATGCACCTGTTGATCCATTTACAAATCCATATGGAATTGATCCAAGATACGTAAACCCGGATCAGGGAGTTTCCAGTTCTCCTTATACATTTAGACAAGGCGGAAATCAAACCGGCAGATACAGCAGATATACTAACACATTTATTGCTCAGTGGGCATTAACATCACAGATTTCTAAAGAACATAAAATTGGTGTTGGTATTGAAGGAAGATATTATGATATGTACAGTATGAATAAAGATATTGTAAATCTTACAGATGGACAGTTAGATACTTTAGGAAATGAAATTTTTACTCCGGGCTATCCAAATAAAGGAGCAATAACTGATCAAGGTTCTTATATTGAATATGCAAGAAACCCGTTAGAAATTTCAGCTTACGTTCAGGATAAAATGGAATATGATATTATGATTATTAATGCAGGAGTAAGATTTGATTACTTTAATTCAAATGCTTCACTTCCTGTAGATTTAAGAAACCCAAGACGCAACCCTGATTTCCCTGGTTCAATTGAAGATCCAAATAATCCGGGAACATACCTTTTAGAAATGAGAAAAGCTGATGCGAAGTTTCAGGTTAGTCCTCGTCTTGGTGCATCATTCCCAATTACAGATCAGGGAATAATAAGATTTTCTTATGGTCATTTTTTCAAGATACCTTCATTTGAAAATCTTTATAGTAACCCTGATTTTTATGTAAGTCCAGGTAATAGCCTGCAATCAGTTACAGGAAATCCTGATTTGAATGCTGAAAAAAATGTGATTTACGAAATTGGTTTGCAGCAAGTTTTATTTGAAAATTTTGCACTTAACTTTTCGGTTTATTACAGAGATATACGTAACTGGTTAGGTATGGAAATAATAAATACATATGAAGGTTTTAAATACGCCAGATTTATTAACAGAGATTATGCAAATGTTAAAGGTTTTATACTTTCGTTAGATAAAAGATTTGCAGATTACTTCAGTGCAAAAATTGATTATACATTCCAGATAGCACAAGGTAACGCATCAGATCCATATGCAGTTTATAATAATAATCAAACAAATCCGCCAATTGAAGAAACAAAAAGCGTTGTTCCACTAAACTGGGATCAAAGACACACTTTAAATGCAAGTGTTAATGTTGGCGTGCCTGGTGATTGGACTTTGGGATTTATTTTCCAATATGGCTCTGGCCAACCATATACGGAAGACACACGAGTATCTCAAGGTGTTAGATTTGAAAATGGCGGAGTTAAACCAGTCTTTTATAATGTTGATTTAAGAGCTGAAAAAACTTTTGATGTATATGGCTTTTCAATTAACACTTACCTGATGATATATAATCTATTTGATATAAAGAATGAATTTGGTGTATACTCAACTACAGGTAGATCTAATGTTGATCTTAACACTCAGTATGTTAAACAAAGCGATATCATCGGACTTAACACAATCGAACAATACGTAAATAACCCCAGTATGTACTCTACTCCCAGAGAAATTCGTTTGGGATTGGGATTTGGGTTTTAGAGATTTTAATCGGAGAACATAATGTTAAAAAAAGTACTTTTTATAATTATTGCACTTGTAGTTTCTGATCTTGCTCTTGCTCAGGTTTCTGATCAGATTCAAAAATACAGGGATGATGCAAAAGGCGATATTCAGAATCGTCGTGAAGGCACGATGGATGGAAACCAGGTGCGAACATTATTTTATAATAATGGCGAAGTTGGTCAGTGGCCTTATCAACCAAGTGGTGAATGGCCAAAAGGAACAGGTCAATCTTATCTTGATGGAGTTGCGGTTTTAATTGCAACAGAGATGACTGCTCCAGGTAATCAGCAAGTTGTACATCCACTTCAAACTTCTTACAGAGAATGGATGGACAAAGATCCAAGTACAGGTCTTATCTGGGGACTTGAACCGGTTCCAGGCTACATGGATCCACAATCAGAAAAACCAGCTATAAATACCGATCCAACATCCTGGCCGGAAGCCTGGCCAAATGCACTTGACCTAACTCCTGAATGGGATGGCTTTTGGTATGGCTACTTTGGTAGAGGTGTAAACAACTCTGACTTTGAAACGTTTTTTGTGATGGACGATTCAAAAGATAAAGAATGGTCAAGAGTACCATTTAATTATTATCCACTAAGCTCCGATTTAGATCGTGGTGGATTAGGATTAAGAGTTGAAGTAAGAGGATTTCAATGGTCGCAGGTATTGGCAGAAGATATAATTTTCTGGCACTACGATATTGTTAATCTTGCTGAATATGATTACCCGACAACAATTTTTGGATTTTATACTGATTGCGGAGTCGGAGGAACTGATGACTCTGAAGATGATAACGCTTCATTTGATGTTTTAATAGACTTAGCTTATTGCTATGATGATGACGGACTTGGCGTACCAAATAACTGGCAAACAGGTTATTACGGCTATGCATACTTGGAAAGTCCGGGTAACGGCGGAAACGGAATTGATGATGATAACGATGGTATAATTGATGAAAGAAGAGATGATGGTATTGATAATGATAATGACTGGGTTATCTACACTGATTTAAACTCAAACGGCCAGTGGGATCCTGAAGAAAATGAACCATTAAATGATGACGTAGGAAAAGATGGTGTTGGTCCTTTTGATAGACAGTATATTGGACCTGATGAAGGTGAAGGTGATGGTCTGAAAACTTCCGGTGAACCTAATTTTGATAAAACTGATAAAGATGAATCCGATCAAATAGGTTTAACATCAGTTGCAATTTATCGATTGGGTCAAGGTGGAACAGGTGGTGGTTGGCCAAAAGATGATGAAGCGATGTGGTTAAAAATGAGTTATGCTAATTTTGATACATCACTTCAAAGAGCAAACATTTCAATGGTTTTTGCTTCAGGACCTTTTCCTTTAAACCAGGGATTACGTGAAAGATTTTCTATGGCTTTGGTTTTTGGAGAAAATCTTGAAGATATAACTTTTAATAAAGAAACTGTTCAGCTTATTTATAATGCAAATTATAATTTCTCAAAGCCTCCTTTAAAACCAGAATTAACAGCCGTGCCTGGTGATCAGCAAGTATTTTTATATTGGGATAATATTGCAGAAGAATCAAGAGATGCATTTTTAGGTTATCAGAATAATGATCCAACTCAAGGCTACAAAAAAGACTTTGAAGGATATATGATTTACAGAAGTACTGAACCAGAGTTTAATGATATTAAAATCATTACTGATTCTAAAGGCTCACCTAAGTATTGGAAACCAATTGCTCAATATGATTTAATTGACTCTATGGAAATTAATGGAGTTAAAGTTCCAATTTCCGGTCCCGATCCTGTTGGAATTAATGGTGCTCATTTCTGGCGTGGAAATAATTCAGGCTTAAGATACTCTTACGTTGATAATGATGTACAAAATGGACAAACATATTACTATGCTTGTGTTTCTTATGATATGGGTGACCCTACTTTTGGTACAACAGGCTTGCAGCCTTCAGAATGTACAAAAATAATATCTGTTGATTTTGCAGGAACTTTAAAATTTGTTGATATAAATTGTGCAGTTGTAGTTCCCAATGCTCCGGTTGCAGGCTATATTCCTCCTCAAATTCTTGGGGATACAAAATCAGTTACTTCAGGAGTTGGAACGGGAAGATTGAATGTAAACATACTTGATCCGGCACAAATACTTAATGGAGCTCAATACAATATTGATTTCAAATCAACTGATGATTATCCACTTTATAAAACTGTTTCGTTAAATGTAATCAGAAATTTTGCAGGCGTTACAGATACAATTGTTAGAAACATAGATTCATCTTATATAGGTGCAAATAGAGTAAGCCAACCGTTTGATGGAATGGCATTAACAATAGTTAATGATACAACCATTAGTGTTGTAGATTCACTTACCGGATGGGTTGTTGGAACAAGTAATCTTTCAATTTTTGTTACACCTGACCCAACTGCAGTAAGAGGTATTCCTTGGCCAGCAGATTATGAGATTCAATTTTCTGACACACCACAGGATACTTGTTTTATAAATTCACCGCCATTGTATCGAAAATTTCCGGTTAATTTAAAAGTTTGGAATAAAACAGAAGGTAAGTATTCAAAAATAGCTGTAAAAGATAATGATGGCTCTCAAACACTTACTATTGGTGATCAAATTCAGATACTTGAATTTCAAGGTGCGGTTAATAATACAAACTTAAGATATGCTTGGAACTTATCTTACGATCCACCATTTAACCCGAACATAACTCCGGTTGAACCTGTCGCTGGCGATAAATTTCAGATTTCAACAAACAAGCCTTTTAAGACAGGTGATTATTTCAGTTACTCAACAGTTCCAGTTATGATTGATAAATCAAAAGCCGGCACAGAGTTAACAAAGATAGATGTTGTTCCAAATCCATATTTAGGAGCTGCATCCTGGGAGAGTAGAAATCTTAACTCAACAGGTAGAGGTGAAAGAAAAATCGATTTTGTTAATCTACCGGCACAGTGTACAATTCGTATTTATACAATTACCGGTGCACTTGTAAAAACACTTTCTAAAGATTCAGGATTTCTTGATGGTTCACTTTCATGGAATCTTGTGACAGAAGATGGTATGGATGCAGCATACGGAGTTTATCTATATCACGTAGATGCTCCTGGAATTGGTGAACACATCGGCAAATTTGCTCTAATTAAATAGCGGAGATATTAAAATGAAAAACAAAATTATAACAGTATTTTTATTGATAAGTTTAATGCTTCCGCAATTGTATGCGCAGGTTTTTGTATCTGATGTTTCTAAAAAAGGTACAACAGCCGCACCATTCCTTTCTATTGGGCAAAGTGCCCGTGCAATCGGAATGGGAAGTGCATTTGTAGGAGTTGTAAACGATGTAAGTTCAATTTATTGGAATCCTGCAGGTTTGACAAAAACCAAGGGTGTTAGTGTTATGTTTGATCATACAATGTGGATTGCAGACATTAAGTATAATTATTTTGCTGCAAGCTATAACCTTGGTGATATGGGAACGGTAGGATTTAGTTATACAGGTTCTGATATAGGTGAAATGAAAGTTACTACTATAAATTCCCCCGGAGGTACTGGTGAAATGTTTTCAGCAAACCAGGGAGCTTTTAGTATTGCTTATGCAATTCAGCTTACAGAAAATTTCTCAATCGGATTTAATCCTAAATTTATTTACGAAAGTATTTGGAGAATGAATGCAAGTGCATTTGCAATGGATCTTGGTGTTCAATATGTAACTCCATTTGATGGAGCAGTACTTGCAATGTCTATTTCCAACTTCGGAACTTCAATGCAATTACTTGGTAATTCAAATTTGGTACTTCACGATCTCGATCCGGGAAGTACGGGAAACAATGGAGATATTCCTGCATACTTAGAAACAAATTCATGGTCATTGCCATTAAACTTTAGAGTTGGCTTAGCATACAATCCGGTTTATACAGAGGAACATAAATTAACTGTTGCTTTGGATGCAATGCATCCAAGTGATAATTATGAAAGTGTAAATTTTGGTGCAGAGTATGCTTATAATGATTTTGTTTTTATAAGAGGCGGTTATAAATCATTGTTTTTACAGGATTCTGAAGAAACATTTTCTTTAGGTTTTGGATTAAGACAGCAGTTAGTTGGTAACGTTGCACTAAAGTTGGATTATGCATATCAGGATTTTGGAAGATTCTCAGATATTCAAAAGTTCACACTTTCAATTTCATTTTGATCATCACAAAGCCCTCTTCTTTATTCCTTTTTGAGGAGGGCTTTTCTCCTAACCTGGCAGAGGTATTATGAAAACAATAAATTATTTAATTGTACTTGCAGTAATTTTTTCTTCACAAACAAATCTTTATAGTAAAGAATATAAAGGTGCCGAGTACAGAACCAAACTTTCATACACTTACGGAAGATTTGAAGTAAGTCTAAAATCTGCTTACAGGGAAGGAATGTTATCTTCATTTTTTACTTATTATGATGGCGGCGGTGGAATTGGAAATTGGAATGAAATTGATGTTGAAATAATGGGAAGATATTTCGATAATGCTCAATTCAATACAATCACACCAAACCAAACAAATCACGTTAGTCATAAACCTATGTTAACTTCTCCTCATTTAGATTATCACACATACGCTTTTGAATGGACCCCTGATTATGTTGCTTGGTTTATTGATGGGGTTGAAGTTGTTAGACAAACTGGTGCACATATTCAAACTTTAACCAGAGCTCAAAAAATAATGATGAACGTTTGGATTCCACTTTATGAAAATTGGGCAGGAGTTTTTAATCCTGAGGTTTTACCAGCTTTTGCTTACTATGATTGGGTTAGCTATTACGCTTACACGCCTGGCAGTGGAAATTATGGATCAGGAAATAATTTTTCACACGACTGGACTGATAATTTTGATTCCTGGGATACTTCTCGCTGGGATAAAGCAACTCACACCTGGGATGGTAACGGCTGCGATTTTATCCAAGATAATGCAGTTTTTCATGATGGTAAATTAATTTTATGTTTAACAAACAGTACTAATACCGGTTATGTTGATGTTAAGGCTCCTGCATTACTTTGGGCACGTGCATCAACAGATACTGTATTAATAATGTTTTCTGAAGAACTTGATGAAACTGCTGCAGAAAATATTTCTAATTATGCAATTCCAGGGGTAACAATTAACAGTGCTCATTTACAGCAGGACTTAAAAAGTGTAAAACTTTTTGTTACTGGTTTAGTTATTCCATCAACCAAATCTGTAGCTGTGCTATCAATGAAGGATAATGAAGTTGTTCCTAATGTTATGGGCGCAAGAGCCACTACTATTATTATGCCTCAGGGATTGAGTTTTCCTATTAAAATAAATTGCGGTGGATCTTCGGCATTAGATTATTTAGTTGATGTAGGTTTTAGTAAAGATACAGACTATGGTTTTTTAGATGGCTCTTCCACAACTTATCCTTCTTCACTTGCCATAAATGGAACAGATGAAGATATAATTTTTCAATCCGAAAAATTTGGAATGGTTACTTATAAGGTAAGAGTTCCGTATGGAAAGTATAACGTTAAGGTAATGTTTGCTGAAAATTATTTTACTTCTTCAGGCAGCAGAGTATTTGATGTTTATCTTGAACAAAATCTTGTGATAGAAAATTTAGATATTTATGCACAGGTTGGCAGCAATGCCGCATATATTAGAGAGTTTTCCGATGTTCAGGTTAGTGATGGAACTGTAGATATACAGTTTTCAGAAAAACTTAATAATGCTGTTATTAGTGGAATTGTTATAACTCCATCTACAACCGGGTTGTTTGATGATAGGAGTGTACAACCAGATGAATTTAAAGTAGAGCAAAACTATCCTAATCCATTTAATGGAATGACCAAGATTAATTATTTCATAAACTCATCTGGAAATATTTCTATCCAGCTTTATGATATACTTGGCGAGGAGATTTTTGTTAAGGACTTAGGGTATCATTTACCCGGTTCTTATTCATACTTGTTGGATAGTAAGTTATTAACCAGCAATTCGCTAACATCGGGGGTTTATTTTTATGTTTTTAAAGGAACTAATAAACAAGAAGCACGCAAGTTCGTGCTGCTTAATTAATGTATATGAACAATAAGGTTTATTTGTGTTATCATTCTTTTAATCTAATTAGGCTTAGTTGTGTTTCGTTTTCAAAAATTGATTACTTCTTATTAACTACTCGCAAAGTATTTCCAAATAAAATTACTAAGGATTAATATGAGAGATTTTAAAAAACTGTTTTCAATAATTATGCTTATCTCTTTTGTAGTAAGTATAAACGTATTTTCCCAGATTTATACAACAACAAAGGTTGATGATAAAGTAAAATCACTTTTGTCTAAAATGACTTTAGAAGAAAAAGTTGGGCAGATGACTCAAGTAACAATTCAGACAGTTTCAAAAACACAGGGGACTAAATCACAAATGCATCAGCTTGATGATGCAAAACTTGAGGAAGCAATTAAAAAATATAAAGTTGGATCGATACTTAATGTTTATGATGTTGCATACAGTAAGGAATACTGGCATGAGATGATTACTAAATTTC
Source organism: Ignavibacteriaceae bacterium (assembly GCA_049291095.1). Classification (GTDB taxonomy): domain Bacteria; phylum Bacteroidota; class Ignavibacteria; order Ignavibacteriales; family Ignavibacteriaceae; genus IGN3. The sequence goes on from JBATOT010000066.1 coordinate 93,269, forward strand.
AGGATATTGCTACAAAAGAAACAAGATTGAATATCCCTGTTCTTTATGGTATTGATGCAATTCATGGAGCAACTTATACAAAAGATGCAACACTGTTTCCTCAAGCAATAAGTATGGCTGCAACCTGGAATACTGAAATAGCAAAGCTAACTGGTGAAATTACATCTTACGAAACAAAAGCATCTGGAATACCATGGAATTTTTATCCCGTTATGGATATTGGTCGACAACCTTTATGGTCTAGACTTTGGGAAACTTATGGCGAAGATGTTTATTTAGCAAGTAAAATTGGTGAATCATACATTAAAGGAGCGCAAGGAAATGATATGAGTGCACCGGATAAATTAGCAACTTGTTTAAAACACTATGTTGGATATAGTTTTCCAATAAATGGATTAGATAGAACTCCGGCATGGATTTCAGAAAGAATGCTGCGCGAATATTTTCTTCCTACTTTTGAAGCTGGAATTCTTGCCGGTGCACCAACAATTATGGTAAACTCTGCAGAAGTTGATGGAATACCCGGTCATGCAAACTATCATTTATTAACAGAAGTTTTAAGAAATGAACTAAACTTTAAAGGATTTGTAGTTTCTGATTGGGAAGATATTGTTAGACTGCATACCAGAGATGGAATGGCATCAACTCCTAAAGAAGCAGTGAAGATTGCGGTTATGGCTGGCGTTGATATGAGTATGGTTCCCTATAATTTTAGTTTTTATAATCATCTATTAGAACTTGCAAAAGATGGTGAAGTACCGATGTGGAGAATTGATGAGGCCGTTAGCAGAATATTAGCGGTTAAAATGCAATTGGGATTATTTGAAAATCCTTATCCAAATAAAGAACTCTCCAAAAAATTTGCTGGCACTGAGTTTACTAACGCAAATTTAAATGCAGCAAGAGAATCTATTATACTCACAAAAAATGAAAATAATATTTTACCACTTTCTAAAAATTCAAAAATTCTTGTTACTGGTCCAACTGCAAATATGCTTTCAGTATTAAATGGTGGCTGGACAATTACCTGGCAGGGGAATGAAGAATCATTATTTCCACAAGAAAAAAATACTGTGCTTGAAGCAATTCAAAATAAATTAGGTGATGCAAAAGTAAATTATGTTGAAGGCTGTAGTTTTGATAAAGATATAAATACAAGTAAAGCTGTAATTGAAGCAAAAAACTCTGATGTTGTAATTCTTTGTCTTGGTGAAACTGCTTATTGCGAAACGCCGGGAAGATTATTTGATCTTACATTAAATAAAGCTCAATTGGAATTAGCCAATAAGATTATTGAAACAGGTAAACCTGTTATCATTGTTATGCTTGAAGGAAGACCCAGAGTTATTACTGAAATAGAACCAAAAGTTAAAGGTGTACTGCTGGGATTTTTACCCGGAATGGAAGGCGGCGACGCAATTGCAGATGTAATTTTTGGAGATGTTAATCCGAGCGGTAAACTTCCTATTACATATCCCAAATCTCCAAATGGCATAACGCTTTACGATTATAAACCAATAGAAAAATTTGATGGTAATGATTACAATCCGCTTTGGCCATTTGGCTACGGTTTAAGTTATACAACTTTTGAATATTCCAATTTGAGATTAAATAATGCCGTAATTCCCACAAATGGTGAAGTTGAAGTTAGTATTGACGTTAAAAACACAGGAAGTATTGCTGGCAAAGAAGTTGTACAGCTATATTTAACAGATTTATATGGTTCTGTTACGAGACCAAATAAGCAGTTAAAAGGATTTGAAAAAATTCTTTTGGATCCCGGAGAATCAAAAACAGTGTTATTCAAATTGAATAAAGATCATTTTACTTTTATTGGTCAGGATAATAAAAAGACTGTTGAACCAGGTGATTTTAAAGTTACTATTGAAAATCATACTGCAAATTTTAGTTTGAAATAAAGTTATTATTTATTGAAGTTTGTTGAAATATATTACTTCAATTGGGGAATTGAAAAATTATAGTTAAAACAAGTAGTCGGTTTATTTTTCGTCTAATTACTAATTTTGTTTTAATGTATTCGAGGGAAGATCATCAGCAACCCGGTTGCTGAATCTTCCTTTTTTATTAATGGAATCTTTTTTCTTTTATGAAAACGATCGGAAAATATATTTACTAAAATGTTAAATCTAACCTCTCACAAATCATTAATTATCTGGATAGCTGTTTTATCTTTTATTAGCGTTTTTCTACTTCTACCAATAAAAATCAGTTATAGTATTTTTGTACGTGGAAAAATTCTGCCTGCTAATGAGTGGATTATTTACAAAGGAACTGATGGAAGATTAACATCTCAGCTTACAAATTATAAAACCGGAATAAATCAGTCTTATGATGTAAAGTTATTTGATCGAGGAGATGCAATGCAGTTCGAAATTAATTCATCATTGGTTTCAGGTTCATCAATAATGCAACATGATACAGTTGCTGTTTTGTATTCCAATGAGAATGAAAGACAAATCGAAAATCTTAAAGGTGAAATTGTTGCAGCAAAGGCTTCGTTATCACTTAATCTGACAGGCGAGAAAGAAGCTGTTATTGATCAGGAAATTAAAAATCTAGACTACGCTATTAAACAAGCTGACGAGCAAAAGAAAATATTAGATAGGTTTTCTCTGTTATATAAAAAAGGACTTGCATCGCAAGAAGAATATGAAATCGCAAAGGGGACATATGATTTATATTTAATAAATATCTCGATATCCAAAGCCAGATTAAAAACTGTTGAAACCGGTGCCAAGCAGGAGCAAATAGGGTTTATTAAAGCACAAATTATTTCATTAGAAAATGAATTGGCAGTATTGCAAAAACGTTTTAAGGGATTTACTGTAACCGCACCTATTAACGGAGTTATAAGCAGGAAAACTAATAGTGATACATTAATGATCATATCTGATGTATCAGAGTATGTTGTGTTGTGTCCTGTAAAAGTTAAAGATAAAAAGTATATACAATCCTCTGCAAATGTTGATATCCACGCTAACGGAACTAAACAAAATGTAAAATCCTTGGTGTATGAAATAGATAATAGTGTACAAATATTAAATGGGATTCAGGTTGTAACTGTTACATCTACTATTAAAGGCGAAAGCCATCAATTAATTCCTTCGCTGATAGTAGATTGCTACATTGAAACCGGAAAGCTCTCTCCTTTAGAGTATCTCGAAAGAATATGGCAGAGAATGGTAAACTAAAATGAAACCGATGCGGCTTGAATATAAATTTCTGGTTTCTTTGGAAAGGATAGATGAATTACGTGAAGCAATACTTCCTTTTGTTTTTATTGATGAATATGCCGACAGAGAAATTGATAAAGAATATACGGTAAAAAGTATCTACTTTGATACAATGAGATTAGATGATTATAGGGATAAGCTTGCAGGAATTAAGATTAGAAAAAAGTTAAGAATTAGAGGTTATAATCTTAGAAATTCTGAAAGTACAGTTTTTTTGGAAGTAAAAAGAAAATATGAAAATCATATTTATAAAAACCGTGCACCTTTGTATTACTCTAATCTGGATCTATTATTAAGTACTGCTGATTGTGAAAAATACTTATTAAAGAAAAAAAATTTTCTTGATTCAAAAAGTGATGCAAGTAAATTCTTTTATTTATTTAAAACAAAAAATTATTCGCCTGTTACTTTGGTTACTTATGAAAGAGAAGCTTTTTATTCCAAACATGATTCAACATTAAGAATTACATTTGATAAAAATCTTAGATCAAAACCATTACCACAAACTTCTGAGTTATACGATGATATCTCATTAAAATATTCAATGCCAGGAAATTTTATTCTAGAATTAAAATTTTTTAGTGGTTTCCCAACTTGGCTGCAAAAAATTATAAGACGATTTGAAATAAGCAGGCGTGCAATTTCCAAGTATACAATTAGTGTTGATAGTCATTATGAGTTAAATAGATTTGTTAACAAGAAGAATTTAGTCGCACCATTTATGTCAACCGGATCGGAAATCCAAAATATGAAAGAAGTAATTAAGAATGCTGGATGATTTTCAAAATGTGCTAAGTGTTTCACTTTCGATTGGTGAAGTATTTGAAAACCTTGTTGTTTCGCTCATTTGTGGTTTACTAATATCTTTATTTTATCGTCTTACATATCGTGGACCCGGAATGTCTTATTCGTTTATTAATTCTCTAATTGTACTCGCATTAATAACTTCCGTTGTAATTATGGTAATTGGTAATAATCTTGCTCGTGCTTTTGGATTAGTTGGTGCAATGTCTATTATAAGATTCAGAACAGCTATTAAAGAAACCCAGGATATTATATTTATTTTCTTTGCTCTTGCAATCGGAATGGCAAGCGGAGTTGGTTTACACGCATTAGCATTAGCAAGTACAATATTTATAGGTTTGATATTATTTGTATTAACAAAAACTAACGCAGCAAGTCCATCAAAAAAAGATTTTCTGCTTCAATTTTCGTTTATTGCTAATGGTGGATATGAAGAAGCCCCATTTATCTCCGTTTTTCAAAAATACTGTAAAAGTAGTAAACTCATTAATACAAAAGCCATGATGGAAAGTGATTTGCTTGAACTTTCATATCATGTGGTTTTGAAAGATGTTAAGTTTATTACAGAATTTGTTAATCAACTTAAAAACTCAAAGGGTGTTAATAATGTTAATCTCTTTTTTGATGAAGAGAATTTTTAAAAGAAAAGTAAAATGAAAAAATTTATACAAATATCGATATTCTTTATAATAGTACTTTTTGTTGTATCAATAAATGCACAACAGGTTTTAATAAATGAAATAATGTCCTCTAACGGATACACAATTAAAGACGAAGATGGAGATTATTCTGATTGGTTTGAATTATATAATCCAGAAGAGACAGAAGTTGATTTAACCGGTTATGGTATTTCAGATGATGATAATGATCCGTTCAAATGGGTTTTCCCTTCTTTAACTCTTGCCTCGAAAGATCATCTTCTTGTTTTTGCCAGTGATAAAAACAGAACTGAATATATTAGACATTGGGAAACTATTATTGATTGGGGTGATGTTTGGAAATACAAATTAGGCACTAGTGAACCGCCTTCATCTTGGAAAAACTTAGGATTTGATGATCAATTGTGGACAAACGGGCAAAGTGGATTTGGTTATGGTGATGATGATGATTCTACAATAGTTCCGGACAATACCAATTCAGTATATATTAGAAAAATATTTTCAATTGTTGATATCAATGAAATAAAAAATGCGATTCTGCACGTTGATTATGATGATGCGTTTGTTGCTTATCTAAACGGAGTAGAAATAGCTCGTGCAAATATTGGAACTGTTGGAATTCCTCCAACATATAATCAATCAGCTACAAATTATACTGAACCATTAATTATATACGGAGCTAAACCAGAAAAATTTATTCTTCATAATATTGAAAACTTATTTCAAAACGGCGACAATGTACTTGCAGTTCAAGTTCACAATTATGGAACTGGTTCATCTGACTTAACAATAATTCCTTTTTTAACATTAGGGATGGAAACAATACCAATAAATCCAAATGGAGCAAATCCGTTGTTGGATCTTCCAAACAGTTTTCTTCACACAAACTTTAAACTTAGTTCTGTTGGTGAAACTCTTATTCTTACAAGTTCTCAATCTACAATTGTAGATCAAATAACTTTTGGTGGAATTGGACCAGATGTTTCTTATGGAAGACAACCTGATGGAAGTAGTTCTTGGCTTTTGTTTTCAGAAGCTACTCCGGGAGATAGTAATGTAACACAAGGATATTCCGGAATTGTGGATGAACCAATATTATCCGTAAATGGTGGATTTTATTCTGCCCCGGTTACAGTTATTATTTCACCGGCATCGGTTGGAGATAATGTTTACTATTCTTTGGATGGATCTGAACCTAACGAAACTTCAGAAATTTATACTATACCAATTTTTATTGATTCTACAAAAGTGCTAAGAGTTAAATCATTCAGCACCGGACTTTTACCAAGCAAAACAATTACAAATACATATTTTATAAATTACTCAACAACACTAACTGTAGTTTCATTATCTACAGCTCCCGGTAATTTATTTGATGAAGAGTATGGAATTTATGCTATGGGTGACAGTGCAGAAGCAAGTTTTCCTCATTTCGGTGCTAATTTCTGGAATGATTGGGAAAGACCAATTCATGTTGAATTATTTGAAACGGATGGTTCAAAGGGATTTGGTATTGATATGGGAGTAAAAATATTCGGTAACTGGAGTAGAGGCAATGCGCAAAAATCATTAGCGCTTTTTGCAAGAGGCAAATATGGATATAGCAGTTTAAGCTATAAACTTTTTGATGAACTACCATATACAGAATATGAATCATTTGTGTTGCGAAATTCTGGTAACGATTGGCTTTCATCAATGATGCGTGATGGAATGCAAACAAGTTTAGTTGATGGAACTGATATAGACAAAGGTGATTATAGACCCGCCGTTGTTTTTATAAATGGCAGCTATTGGGGAATCCATAATATCCGTGAAAAGATTAACGAAAATTTTCTTGCACAGCATCATAATGTAAACCCTGATAGTATAGATCTGCTTGAAAATTATGGTGAAATAGTTGAAGGAGATAATTCTGATTATTTTGATTTGTACTATTTTATTGAAAACAACAATTTGTCTGTAACAGCAAATTATGAATTTGTAAAATCTAAAATGCAGATTGATAATTTTATTAAATATCAGATTGCAGAAATTTATATCGATAATCAGGATTGGCCGGGAAATAATATAAAGTTTTGGAAAACTAAAAGTAACGGTAAGTGGCGATGGATATTCTACGATACAGATTTTGGATTTGGTATATGGAATAGTGGTGCTTACCAGAATAATACGCTTTCATTTGCATTAGAACCTAATGGACCAAGCTGGCCAAATCCACCATGGTCAACATTAATACTTAGAAAACTTTTGGAGAACGCTTCGTTTAAAAATGATTTTATAAATTGTTTTGCGGATTACTCCAATACAATTTTCAGTTCTGGCTCAGTTTTAAGTAAAGTAAACAATATTGCTTCAGTTATATCACCAGAAATTATTCATCACGCTGCAAGATGGGGCCAATTTACTTACAGTGGATGGTTAAATAATGTTCAAGTTATGAGAAACTTTGCTGCACAGCGAATCACTTATATGAGAACACATTTTTCACAAAAATTTAATCTTACAGGTGTTCACCAGGTCAATTTGGCAGTCTCTGATACCACGATGGGAAGCATTCAATTAAATTCTATTATTGTTAAATCGCCAACGTGGACAGGAAGTTACTTTTCAGGTATACCAATTAGCATAATTGCAAAACCCAAAAATGGTTATCGTTTTGTAAATTGGACTGGATCAAGTACTTCTACAAACGATTCCTTAACAATAACATTAAGTAATGCCATTTATCTTAATGCTGTTTTTGAGATTGATCCTAATTACAGCACTACGCAAATAGTAATAAATGAAATTAATTATAATTCTGCAGCATCTTTTAATACAGAAGATTGGATAGAATTATATAATAATGGTGAGTCTGATATTGATATATCCGGCTGGATTTTTAAAGATTCAGATGATGCTCATATTTATACAATACCGCAGAATACAATTCTTAATCAAAATTCATATTTAGTTCTTTGTGTTGATACAAGTTTATTTAAACCTTTGTTTCCTGATATTAATAATTTTTTAGGAAATGTTGGTTTTGGATTAAGTGGAAGTGGTGAATTGATTAGATTGTATGATAACCAGATGAATATAATTGATTCTTTAGTTTATGAAGATGCATTTCCATGGCCAACTGAACCAGATGGAAATGGCCCAACTTTATCCCTGCGAAATCCAAATTTTGATAATTCTCTCGGCGAGAATTGGTCAGCATCAATTGGTAATGGAACTCCGGGAAAGATTAATGATATTTTTGTAAATGTTGATGATCAATTAGAAAGCATTCCAACTGAATATGCTTTAATGCAAAATTATCCAAACCCGTTTAATCCAACAACTTCAATAAGATTTTCTTTACCGCAACATTCATTTGTTTCATTAAGAATTTATGATGTAATTGGAAATGAAGTTGCTACATTAATTAATGAAGAAAGATTAGCAGGTAATTATGAAGTTGAATTTTCTTCTACTAATAATAAAAAAATTATCTCAAGTGGAGTATACTTATATCAGTTGAGAGCAAATGATTTTATTCAAACAAAAAAAATGATTTTAATTAAATAACAAAAACAGAGCGTAATGGAAAAAAGAAATTTAGTTCTTAGTGTAATTGTGATTTTACTAGTTTGTTTTACAACTGAGTTTTATGCACAAGGTTTTTTACATCGGGTTGACAAAAAAATTTATAATGGTGCTGGCCAGGAGGTTTTATTAAAAGGAATTGGGTTAGGTGGCTGGCTTGTACAAGAAGGTTACATGCTTCAAACTTCAGCTTTTGCAAATGCTCAATGGCAGATTAAAGCTAAAATATTAGATTTGATCGGAGAAGCTAATACTGAAACCTTCTATCAAACTTATCGAAACAATTATGTTCGTAAACCAGATATAGATTCATTAAAAAAATGGGGATTCAATTCCATTAGATTACCAATGCACTACAATCTGTTTGCGAATAATACAAATCCGCCGGTGTTTTTAAATTTAGGTTTTGAGATTATTGATTCACTACTCTCCTGGTGCGAAACAAATCAGATTTATTTAATACTTGATTTACATGCTGCCCCAGGTGGACAAAGTGATGAACCAATAAGTGATTACAATCCTGCAAATCCTTCTTTATGGGAAAGTGAACAGAATAAAAATCTAACAGTACTAATCTGGAGAAAAATTGCTGAGCGTTATAAAGATAAAGAATGGATAGGTGGTTATGATTTGATCAACGAACCTAAATGGAATCTTCCTCCAAACAATCAGCCTTTGCGAGATTTATACATTAGATTGACCGATACTATAAGAGCTGTTGATAATAATCACTTAATTTTTATTGAAGGTAATTGGTTTGCAACTGATTTTAACGGACTTACTCCTGCTTGGGATGATAACATGGCTTACAGTTTTCACAAATACTGGAACGGAAATACTCAATCTTCAATACAATATTTGATAGATTTGAGAAACAGCACCAATAGACCTTTGTGGTTAGGTGAAACAGGTGAAAATTCTAACAAATGGTTTGTTGATTGTGTCGAGTTAATGAAAACAAATAATATTGGCTGGGCATGGTGGCCGCATAAAAAGATAGAATCAATAGCCGGTCCACTTTCTGCATATAAATTACCTGGTTACCAATCTCTATTAAATTATTGGAGTGGAACAGCACCTCGCCCAACTGCTACTGTTGCTTTCAATGCTTTAATGGCTCAGGCAAATCAACTATTAATTGAAAACTGCATATATCAAAAAGATGTGATTGATGCTCTCATAAGACAACCAAATAATAATAACACTGTGCCTTTTTCTGCTAACACAGTCCCAGGAATAATAAACGCTACAGAATACGATATGGGACAAATAACTTTTGCTTATAATGATAATGATTTTGAAAATGTTGGAAGTAACGGTACCTGGAATACCGGCTGGAGTTTTAGAAATGACGGAGTAGATATAGAAGCTTGTATTGATCTTAATTCTAATGGCTACAATGTAGGATGGATTGAAACAGGCGAGTGGCTGCAATACACATTAAATGTTGAAGAAAGCGGTATATATAAAATAAATATAAATCTTTCAGCTCCTGCCACTGGTGGAAAAATTCTGCTTTCATTAAATGGACAATACATAACTTCTGTTATGGATGTGCCGGCAACAGGTGGGTGGCAGAACTGGCAATTTTTATCGGTTGATAGTATTTATATTCCGGCAGGCAATCACATACTTCAAACCAGATTTTTCTTTGGAGATTACAATTTTAGTTATATGGATTTTATTTTGGTTGCAACCGATGTTGAAGGAAATAATAATAATCCAATTAATTATCAACTAGAGCAGAATTATCCAAATCCTTTTAATCCTATTACTTCAATTAATTATTCAATTGCTCAAGCATCTAATGTTGAGTTAAAAATATTTGACGCACTTGGGAATGAAATTAAAACACTTGTTAGTGAGTATAAAAATCCCGGTAATTATTTTTATGTGTTTGATGCAAGAAATTTAGCCAGTGGAGTTTATTTTTATCAAATAAAAGCCGCTGATTTTACTAGTATAAAAAAACTTGTTTTAATGAAATGAAAAACGTTATTTCATTTATTTGTATAGTTATAATTCTGATTAATATTTCAGTCGCACAAACAAATGTTATCGATTCGAAAACTTCTAAAACTAATAAGCAAATAGTATTTACTTCTTCCAATCTTCCTATAGTATTTATAAATACTGGTGGACAGATTATTCCTGATGATCATAAAATAACAGCTGATATGGGGATAATCTACAATGGTGAAGGCCTAAGGAATAATCTTACTGATCCATTTAATAATTATAATGGTAAAATTGGAATTGAAATTCGTGGTTCATCATCACAACAATTTCCTAAAAAACAATATAGTGTGGAAACAAGAGATCTTTCGGGGAATGATATTTCTGTTTCTCTACTTGGATTTCCTGAGGAAAGTGACTGGATCCTTTTTGCTCCGTATAATGATAAAAGTTTAATGCGTGATGTTTTGGTTTACAAAATTGCATCTCAAATGGGAAGATATGCAAGTCGTTCAAAATACTGCGAAGTTGTTTTAGATGGTGAATATATAGGTCTCTATGTTTTGTTGGAAAAAGTAAAACGTGATGCTAATAGGGTAAATATAAAAAAACTTGAACCAGCAGATATTTCTGGCGATGATTTAACCGGAGGTTATATATTAAAAATTGATAAAACAGATGGAGAAAATAATGATGGATGGTATTCAACTTATCTTCCAAATCCACTCTCTCCATATTCAGTGTTCTATCAATATCATTATCCAAAACCGGATGAAATTGTTCAACAGCAAAAAGATTATATACAAAATAAAATCTTTCAGTTTGAAACAATGATGAATCTTGGAAGTAATATTTCAGATACTTCTACCGGATATCCAAAATATTTAGATGTTAACTCTTTTATTGATTTTATTTTAGTGAATGAGATGGCCAAAAATGTTGATGGATATAGGCTTAGTACATATTTATATAAAGATAGAGACAGTCGAAATACAAGGATCTTTGCTGGTCCGGTTTGGGATTTTAATTTGGCATTTGGGAATGCAGATTATTATAATGGATGGATGACTAACGGCTGGCAGTTAGAGTATTTGACAACTTATCAAAACATCCCATTAGATGAACCATTTCTTACGCCCTTTTGGTGGAGGAAACTTTTTGATGATCCTGATTTTAGGAATAATGTTTATTCACGCTGGCAAATGCTAAAAAATAATGTACTAACCACACAAAATATTTTTAATCAAATTGATTCTTTGAAAATATTACTCGATGAATCGAGTATTAGAAATTTTGAAAAGTGGCCAGTAATAGGGGTTAGGGTATGGCCAAATTATTTTGTAGGTCAAACTTATCAGCAAGAAATTGATTACTTGAAAAACTGGATAAGCTTTAGATTAAACTGGATGAATTTGAATATGATTGGCGAGCCAACAAATATTTTAAATCAAGATGATTTTATAATCACTGAATTCGAATTAAATCAAAACTTTCCTAATCCTTTTAATCCAACAACTAGGATAAGTTGGACTTCTCCCAAATGGAGTTATCAGACATTAAAAGTATTTGATATTCTTGGGAATGAAATTAAGACTCTTGTAGATGGATATAAACCTGCCGGTTCTTATTCGATTTACTTTGATGCCTCACAATTAATTTCGGGAATATACTTTTATCAATTAAAATCTGATAATTATTCAGCTACGAAAAAGATGTTACTTATTAAATAAATTGATCTATTTCCCAAAATCTATTTAAACTCAAAAGCTCAAACAGGTTTCTTTAAAGTAGTTTAAATAGATTTCTCAAAGATGAAAGAAAATTTTTCGAGAAAAGAAAATCTACAAAATTATAAATGATAAAGTAACACTTCGGGTTATTGAGTCAATATGTTAGTCATGAAACATTTTTACACTTTGATGTGGATAACGCCGAATATGTAGCAAGAATAAGAACAAAAAGTCATCCTCTAACTGATGAAAGTTTAAATATATTTTGAATGCAAATCAGTCAGTTACTTTAATTCAGATTCACGAATAAAATTAACTTGAAGTCTTATTTCATTAAAATCATTTTTTTTGTTTCGTTAATAGTACCCGTTTGTAAACTATAAAAATAAACTCCACTTGGTAAAGTTGAAGCCTTAAAATCAACTTCATAATTTCCCGCTAATTTTTCTTCGTTAACTAATGTTGTGATTTCATTTCCCAAAATATCATAAACTCTTAAAACTACTAATTGATTGTGGCTTAATCCATAATGAATTTTAGTTGTGGAATTAAATGGATTTGGAAAGGCACTTAAAAAGTAATTTTCTGGTAAAGGATTTTCATCTTCAACACTAACAGCATCCATTTGTAAAACAAAATGACAAACAGAACCTGCGGGTAGAGTGTACGAAAAACTGTTGTTGGTAATATTTGTAACGGGATTGATCTCTGAAATCTCTGAGCTATTGCCATCTAATTTCCAAACACTTCCACTTTGTATATTGTTCTGAGATGAAATCGAAAAATTACTATTAACACTTTCATTAAGTTTTTTATTAATTACTATAAGATGAATTTCATTCCCCGTATCATCAACAGAACCATAAACAGATGTACTTACACTATCGCTTGTTACCGAAGCAAGAGTGTAATCTCCAAAAGTTGAATTATTTCCATCATAATTTCTAAATATTTTATATGCTGCTGAGATGTAATTTGAAGGAGAATCAAGTTGCCAGTAAGTCCCAAGATAAACATCATACTTACCAAAAATTCCAAGCACATCCGCCATTGCAATTGCACCTGTAATATCATTTTCTCCGCCGTAAGAAAATTCTGTAAACGCGAGTTTTGTTCCCGGATAATATTCGTTAATAGATGATTTCAACCTTGGTATTAAAGGCAAGTATGAACCAAACCATTGTCCTATCCAGCTATTTTCCGTATAATTATTATCCCACAAAGTTCTTGGTGCCTGAATTCTTGCAAGTTTATCAGCAGCGGTATTTGCATTTGTTTCTGTAATCCTATTATCTCCTCTGGCTTCAGGATACCAATGAATATCAAGAACATCCAGTAATCTTTTCCCCGAAGAAAATTCAGCTTGTCTCATCTGATCGAGATAATAATCTATAAACCATTGATAATTTGTTCCTGATTTTACAGAATCCCAATCTGGCGCTTCTTGAAAACTATAGTATGCATTAAACCCATAAAGTACAGGACCAAAAATTTCTAAATAAGGATCAACATTTTTTACAGCGGTTGATACACCAATTGTTTTTTGCACCGACTCAAGACATCTTACTTTTACTGGATGAATTCTTGGATGAGTTGAAACCCATAAACCAGGCTCATTATCCAGCGAGTAGCTTTTTATTCCTGTGGGTGTGTTTGCCATTCCAAATCTATTGACTAAAAAGTTTACATATTCATCAAGGTAAACGAAAGAATCGGATGTATCCGGTTCAAGAGAGAATGCACTTCCTTTTTCAAATTGCACACTTCTCCAGCGTGATGAAGGCGCAGTTTGTGGTTCTGTAACAGTTCCGTTTTTATCCCTTGCAACATAACCTGCAAGTTGAAGTGTTATAAGCGAGTAAGCATTCAGTTCAATAGATTTATCTCCAAATGTTGTAGTTACAATTCCGGGTTCATTTTCATTTTGTATTCCTGAAATCCATGTAAGAAAATTATCACTTGAGTTTAAGTAATCGGTTCCGGCATTTGAAGCATTATTTTCCCAATTGTAACCTGTTAGCCTGTTACCACCTTGTCTAATTGCTGTCCAATTTTCTTCTTCCATTAATAATTGGTTGGTGCCGTAAATATATGGACTGATAGGTTTTTGTGATCCATCTGCCGATATTAAAAAATCAATCGATTGCGAAAAAATATTAGCAGAAACAGTTGTGATAAAAAGTGCGGAAATAAAACCGGTAATTTTCATTGTCAAACCTTTGATTAATAACTAAACGATTCCAAAAATCAAACCAGATAAAATCCTTTCAATAGAAAAACTTTTGTTAATCTATCCTTAATTGTCGGGAATAATTTCCTTCTAAGGAATACATTTAAGTGAAATTGATTACTGCTAGAAGAATAATTTATTGAATTCAATTAAATTAAATCTGAGTTAACCGAAAACTTCCAATTACTGAAAATATTTTGGCGTAAGGTGAAAAGAATTTTTATATAAAAATGCTATTACAATTAAATCAGTAAATTAATTATAACGTTATTCTATTTATTTTCTTTGTTTATTGAATTGATAATATGTATTGTAAAAAATTATTACAAAAAAGCCTCAAGAACGCCTATTTTGAACGTAATTGAGGCTTAATTTTGCTTAGCGGAGAGTCAGGGAATAAACTCCCTGCCTCTTTTTTGTTTGATTTTAGCTTGTTTTCGAAACATTTTAGCTGACCTCTCCAAAACCTCTCCACGGATTCAAAGAAATAAATGTTTTTATAATAATATTTTACTCTCCTCTTGACTTCTGCTTGCTCACAATCTATATTAAATTATATAGGACAACATTTCACAACTGCCAACCGACAAACTCTTAAAACTTTCTTAGAATAATAAGCGAAAGCTCAAATACACATAATAAAAATGAGAATAAGAATATGAATAACTCATCTCAAGGTACCAAAGAATGGTCCTCCGAATCAGTTAATTTTATTAGCGGCTGTAAAAACGATTGCAAATACTGTTATAGCAGAGCAACAGCAATCTATAATAAAAGGAAAACCCAAGAAGACTGGAAAGAGGAAATTGTAAAACCGAGCAAACTTAATAAAGGTTGGAGATTACGAAAAGATGGAAGAATTATGCTCGCATCAAGTCACGATATTACTCCGCAGCATTTACCTGAAGCTATACATTTTCTAAAAAATATTTTAACACCTGGCAATCATGTTTTAATTGTAAGCAAGCCTCACCTCGAATGCATTAAAGCTATTTGTGATAAGTTCGTGGATTATAAAGAAAAGATATTATTCCGTTTTACAATCGGATCTTCAGATAATGCTACATTGAAATTCTGGGAACCTGGAGCACCATCATTTCTTGAACGAGTATCATCTTTGAAATACGCATATGACGCTGGGTATTGTACAAGCATTTCTTGTGAACCAATGTTAGATGATAAAATCGATTTGGTCATAGAAGCAGTCAGATCATATGTAACGCATTCAATCTGGCTTGGAAAAATGACTAAGATGAAATGGCGATTAGAAATGAACACTGAGATAACAGAAGAACTAAAGAAGAAAGCCAATCAGCTTTATGCATGGCAATCGGATGATGAGATAAGAGCATTATATCAACGATATAAAAACGATCCGTTGATCAGATGGAAAGGTGAAATTAAAACAATAGTTGGAATACCGATAGGAGCAACCGGGGCGGATGAATAAAATAAATATCTTGTTGCTCTTGATTCTAATCCGTAGGGCTCTATATTATAAGTATACCCAGACAACAGACAACTCTTAAAACTTAAAACCGAAAACAAATTTATAGGAATGCTCTTTCATCGGAGAGGGCATTCCACCTGATCCCAGAAAACATACAAGAGGATAAAAAAATGTATAAAACAAAAGACTTTTATTTAACCGCAGTACTCGTACTGCAAGGTTATAAGATAAAGCAGCATATTAATGAAAATAATAAGTCTGTCTTTTATTTTGAAGATAGTGACGGACTACGTGCATTAGTGTCGGATTATTTTTACGATAAAGTAAGAGTATCTCCGCATCAGTTTCAAACAAGTATTAAGACTGTGAAGGCACTTATGTACAATTAAAATTTTAATCAGTGGTAAACAAAAATGTATAATGAGAAAAAGGGGAAGAGCAATCCTAATCTTAATGCTCTCCGTGAAAAAGTAAATGAAATACCTGCCGAACAAATCGCGCTAAAGCTTGAACTGGATATTAAAAAGATTGGAAAACAGTACTTCGGTAATTGCCCAACAGGTCACTCATCAAGTGGTGAGAAATGTTTTGTAATTAATACAGATGGTAATTACTGGCAATGTTTCCACAGTACTTGTCAGATAGGTGGTGGAGACAATATTAAACTTATTAAGGTAGCTAAGAAAATAGAATTTCTTGAGGCTCTAAAATGGGCTGCAAAAGAATTTCATATCAAGCATTCTGTTGATTTTAATAATCCTTATAATCACAAATTATCAGATGAAGAACAGGAAAAGATAAGGTTATTTAATTCAAGAGCTGAGCTATTTGAGACTGCATATGAATGGATGCACGGGTTGTTATTCACTGATGAAGGGAAAGAAGCTCGCGACTATCTGGTGAATAATAGAAAATACGATGTTGAAATTCTTAAAAAATCAGAGTTCTGTTATTTCCCGACCATTAAAAAAATAAAAGATTATTTATTAGAAAAGTATTCTGATAAAAAAGAAGATATAAATAACCTGCCTTTATATGGGGCTTATGGCGATAATTTCAGAATAGCAATCCCATATAGAAACAGAAAAGGAAAAATCACAGGGTTTATAAAAAGAGCTGCGACTACCGAAGGTATTATCCACAAAGATGATAAAGGTAAAGAGACTAAACAAAGATATGACAGCACTGTTGGACTAAGTAAATCTGATATATTTAATTTGTGCAAGTGTAAGGATCAGGAAACATTAATCATCTTTGAAGGCTACCCCGATGCAGGATATTTTTATGCAGCAGGGATTGAGAACGCAGTTGCTGTTGGTCAGGGGAGGTTAAGTTCATCTCATCTGGAAGGATTAAGATCATATAAAGTAAAAAATGTTATCATCTCATTTGATAATGATAAAGAAAAAGAGGAAGATAAGAAGACCGGTAAGATCGGTAAACAGGAAGGGCCCGGAATTGTAAACACCGAAGAAGCAATCAGGTTAATTCTGAATGATTCAGACATTACACCGTTTGTTCTTGATCCTAAATTACTTGAACCGCACAAGGATCCTGATGAATACTATCGCGCTAATGGTCTCGATGCAACTAAGGCACTTTACAAGAAAGTAACCAAAGGTATTTTGTGGTTAGCTGATAGGATCTTGATAAATTATGATGAGAATGATTCGTTATCCAAACAGAATACGAAGGATCAATTACTCTACCTAACTACCCTAACCCCTGATGCAGAGGATGTTGCTCAGTTGACAAAACTGATAATGGAAAAACTCAAGCTTGACAAATCCCTGGTAAACAAACTAGTTAAAGAAAAACAGAAAGAGTCAAGAATTGAAAGGTATAAGAAAATCAAGAATGCTAATCTTGCAGGACAAAAAAGATATTTCCCTTTTATTGAACGAAGCACGAGCTCATACTCATACCTCGATACAAAAGAAGGTG
Organism: Ignavibacteriaceae bacterium; assembly: GCA_049291095.1. GTDB lineage: Bacteria > Bacteroidota > Ignavibacteria > Ignavibacteriales > Ignavibacteriaceae > IGN3. The sequence continues at coordinate 110,866 of JBATOT010000066.1, forward strand.
AAATATATATGAGTGTTCAGGAGGGGATACTGGAAAATATTCTTTTATCAGGAGAAGAAAGACTGCCTGATATTCTTCCTGTACTCAAGGCAGACTTCAATGTTAATTCCAATGAGAGAATAGATCTTGAAAAAGAAATAATAAATTTGTTTGTTCCAACCGAGTATATGCTTTTAAGTAAAAACCTGAAAACCTTCCACCCTAAAAAAGCTTTCCCTCATATATACAGATTAGTTATGAACCTGATTCCAAAATACCGTGAGAGAAAAAGATTTCTGAACTGGCTTGCAGGTATTCTACAGACAAGACAAAAGCAACTTACTGCCTGGGTACTCAAGGGAGAACAAGGAGCGGGGAAGGGAATATTTCTTGATTATGTACTCAAGGAACTCTTTGGAAGAAGACAAACAGTAAAGGTAGAAGATTCAGATCTTCAGAGTGATTTTAATCCCTGGTTAAAGAACACAATCCTTGTAGCATTCAATGAAGTAGCTCACGATAATAGCACGAGGAATAATATCAAATCCAGAATAAAAGCAATTATAACTGATCCGGATGTAATGATAAACGAAAAGAATATTAGAAATTATTTTATAACCAACTATGTCAATTGTCTATTCTTCAGTAATGAAAAAGTGCCTTTGTTCATTGAGCAAAAAGACAGAAGATTAAATGTTGTCTCTACAGGACCCAACCTACTTACCTTTAATTGGTTTAAGAAGAATCCAGAAGCTTATATCAATTCATTGAAGTCAGAGGTTGCTAGCTTTGCTCAGTTTCTGATGAATTGGAAGTATGATCCTATTGCAGCAAAGACCTGTATTGACAATGATGAAAAAGCGTCGATGGTTTCTGTTGGCTTGAATAAGTTTGAGGAATTTGCAATTCATCTGAAGAAAGCAGATCTGGAATGGTTTGAAGAGAACATCATTTACAGCAATTATGAAATGGATCGTGATTTTTTAGGTAGAAAAAACTTGTTTAAAATGACAGAGGATGATTTGAAGAAGAAAATTATAAAGGAACGTGCTCTCGAGGCTTTCAATCATATATATGTTAATCAACAGGTCAATAATGTACAGCTTGGCAGAAGTCTAAAGTTATACGGTATTAGATCAAAAAGGTCAAAGAAAACAGGGGATGAAAACTGGTACTATGAATGGGATTAAAGGGTGTAATAATCTATGCAAAAGGCATACTTTCAGGCATACTTTATTTTTAAGGGTTGTGTCTGTAAGTTCTTTAAAATAAGGGGGTTGGCATAGATGGCATACTTGGACATAGATTTTAAACTTAGGTTCGAAAAAAATAAATTTTTCAAAAATAAATATCCTACTGACCTTGTTGTATAATCTATGTCCATCTATGGAAAGTATGCCTTTGTTTGAATTCAGGCTAAAATCGAAGGATTCTCTGCCATACTTGAAAATAATCTATGCCTCAATCTATGGCCCTCCGAAAAAAAGTGTGGCTCTAGGAAATACAGGTCTTGTACAAAATGATATAAAAGGAATGATTAAACCGTGGTATGGACAAAATTTTAGGAGGGGAAAATGGATAGGGATAATAAAGACATAGAAAAAACAATACTTAGAAAAAACTCAATGACTCAAAAACTACTAGCAACAATAGGTGAAAACAGATTAAAAGAACTTTGGGTCAAATATGGAATGTATAAATCTGCAGAACTTCTATCGATGGAATTGCAGGAGTATGTTTCGTTTTCAACAATGAGATATTTATCTAATCTCAAGGATTGGAAGAGACAAGTAAACAAACTTAGCCCACTCTACAAGGGCTTTTTAGCAGGGAATGTTGATCCCAGCTATTTCAAACACTTAATTTTTGAGGAGGAAACTCAAAATGAAAAATCAATATGATAAAGAACTAATAATAGATGTAATAGAAGCAATTGAAACTCTAGGTATAAATGGATTTCACTGGGGTAACAGGGATAAAGAGTTTATAAAAAGCCAGGAAGAGTTAAAAAAATCTATAGATAAAATAATTATATGCTTGGAATGGATTGATAGAGAGTATACTCTTGAAGCATATATTAAGGCATCCGGACTTAAAGCGAGTGAATTAAAAAGAGGTATTGAAGCGAGTGAAGAAACAGGGATACCATTAGGTTGTGTCATCACAGCAATAGCTATTAATCATCATCGATTCAGATATATTAAAACTATTGGTTGGGAAGATATTGTATTTTATGCACCGGCTGATATTGTTCGAGAACTGAAATCCAGGATGAAGAGACACGAGGAAAAAATATCACCAGAAAGACTACAAAAAATTATGGGAGCATAAAATGAAAAATAATATCAATAAACAGATGCTAGAAAAGCAAATGCACAGACCAAAAGAAAAAGCGGATGTAGTTTTTAATAAATTACTTGCTCAACAGAAAAAACCAAAAAACCCTTTCGATGAAGCAAGAACATTTACTACTCCATCAATGAGAGAAACTAAACCAGGGCCAGATTATGCTTAGATATTTATATACCCTAGCTAAGCTGCTTGATTCAAAATCAAAACTTAAAAAAATTTACAGCCCAGATAGTGTGATATCTGATATGTTTGATGAGAACCTCGATGAAATAGATTTCATAAAGTCTTTGTCGGAGCTTGAACTTATCTATGGCTTTGAAATCCCTGGCGAATTATTCGACCGGACGGGTATGACTCTCGGTGAATTTGCTGATGAGCTGTCTCAGCTTCCAGTAATACCCGACAATTTATATCCTGAATTCTTTGATATAAAATTCACGTCAATGAAGTTACCTAAAAGATATATTGAACTGGAAAATAAAACTGACGTTGATTCAGTTCAAGAGCTTGAAGAGATAAACAATCAGTTTGAGTTACTTACTGATCGCTTGAATGTTTTACTTGGGAATATTTTAGTTAATTAAATAGGGGGCAGGTAGCTCCCTATCTTTTAATTATATTTGTTTATGTCAACTTTGGTAATTATATCAACAACCCTAATTACTCTTGCATTGATATTCTATTCGCTTGGCGTATGGGCTGAACGAATAGCAAGATACTTAAAACCCTGGCACGTTTTAGCTTTCTGGATTGGATTTGCATTTGATGTATCAGGAACTTATGCAATGCACTTAATAGCTAAAGGACCATTCGATATTTTAGAACCGCACACGTTAACAGGTCAAATTGCTCTATGGTTGATGCTGATACACGCTATCTGGGCAACAAGAGTAATTATAAAACAAGATGAATCAATGAAAATCAAATTTCACAGATTCAGTATTGTAGTTTGGTTGATATGGTTAATACCTTACTTTGGTGGAATGTTTCTAGGAATGAAGAACTAAAAACCCCGCCACTTTCGCAGCGGGGACCAGCTCCAACAGAAGGCCTGAGGATGAGCTTAACTGATAACCACTGATTAAACTTATAAAATTATTATAAAAGAATCATCTTCCTCGTCTGCACGTAGTCACCGGCTTGTAGTCTGTAGAAATACTGGCCGCTTGGAAGATTAGCTGCATTCCAAGTTACCTCATAAGTCCCAATTGGTTATATTTCATCTGCAAGAGTTTCCATTTCTTCTCCACTTTGTTTGTGTTTGATTATGGGCTTCTAAATTATGAATTGGAACTACTTGGATAGTTCATTTCTTAAACTTCTCTCAAACTAATTACCCCTTTAAAGTATTCGATTATTATCTTAACTGTCAGCTATTTGACAACTTATATTAATAGACTCATCTACTTTTACAACCAAAATAGTTATTTTACAAAGACAATATTTTTAAGGCGATTATGAAATTCTTTTCAAAATATTTCACCTGGCTACAAAAAGATGTTCCTGTTGGTGAGGTTGAAAAATATCCTGAAATTAATGAATTAGGTGAAACTTCTGTTAAAGGAATTTTTATAATCGGGGATCTTACAGGAATTCCACTTCTCAAACTTGCAGCCGAGAGTGGTAAAAAGATAATTGAGCTATTCAACAATGATCCTGAGTACAAAAAGCTCAGGCAAAGTAAATCAGATAAAAGCATTTATGATGTAATCGTTGTAGGTGCTGGTCCTGCTGGTATTGCTGCAGGAATCGAAGCATCAAAAAAAGACTTTAGTTTTAAAATTCTCGAATCTGCAAAAAAGTTTAATACAATTGTAAACTTTCCCAAAGGCAAACCAATCATTGCTGCACCTGATGATTTTCAACAGAAATCTGACTTAAAAATTAATGATGGTGTAAAGGAATCCTTACTTGATGAATTAAATGAGCAAATAAAAAGCATCGACCTCCCGATTAAAGAAGGTGTGATGGTTGAAAAGATTGAGAAAGAAGGCAATCATTTTAATCTTCTTACTTCCGAAGGAAATTATAAAACGTTAAGAGTTATCCTTGCAATTGGTAAGTCAGGCAATGCACGAATGCTTAATGTTAAGGGAGAAGATCAGCCGAAAGTTTATAACAGATTAATTGATCCAAATGATGCTAAAGGTGAAGATGTACTTGTAGTTGGTGGGGGTGATTCAGCGCTTGAAACTGCTATTGCTGTTTCTCATTGTGCAAAATCAGTAAGTCTTTCGTATAGAAAATCATCTTTTGCTAGACCAAAAGAACAGAATGAACTTAAGTTAAAAGAATTGGTTGAGCAGGGTAAAATTAGTCTACTGTTTGAAACGAATGTAAAGGAAGTTAAAGACAATTCAGTAATTCTTCTTGATAAAGAAAAAAAAGAAATTGAAATTGAAAATTCCATGATCTTTGCGATGATTGGTAAAGAACTTCCAACTGATTTCTTCAAGCGAAGTAATATTAAAATGGAGGGGGAGCTATCTCTCAACTCTAAATTACAATTTGCTCTGCTTCTTTTGTTTGCTGGTGTACTATACTTTGGTAAAAGTAGTGCTGATTATTATGAAAGCTTTTTTGGAAAGCAGGATTCCTGGAGTTCGATATTTGGGAATGTACTTTCCTCAGAATTTTGGAATATATTTATTTCTCTTCCGTTTTTAATTCTATCCAACATTTTTAACGATGCAAAAATTTGGACTGTAACTAAATATATAAATGCTTTTATAGCGTATTTATCTTTTATAGCTTTTATCATCCTTGGTGTTTATCTGCTGTATAAATTCCTTAAAGATTATCGTCCTCAAATAAAATATGATTGGCAGACATTTAAGTATTTTTATTTCATAACAATTGGAATCTTCTTTGCTGTTGTTTTCTTTGGAGAAAGATATTTTGGTGTTGAGTTTCTTGGTAAGTCCCAGTCATTCTGGTACACCGGATTTTATTCGTTGACAATTTTGTTGTTCGGGATTCGTAGAATTAATGTGAAGCCAACTACGTACATTAAATACCAAACCTGGACTTTGATTTTGATTCAAGCCTTACCGTTATTTTTTCTTCCTGAAATTATCTTGCCATATCTTGGTAAAATCGGGGCACTTGGTTTGCAAGATGGATTTATTCTTACACAGGTATTTCCCGGAGAAAGTTATTGGCGCTCTTATGGTTTTATTTTGGCCTGGCCATTAAACTTTAGTAATCTTTATAATTCTAACATCACAACGTTCTGGTTGGTATTTAGTTTATTCCAAACTTTCGTTTTTATTCCTTACATAGTTTATCGTTGGGGTAAAGGAGCTTATTGCGGCTGGATTTGTTCGTGTGGTGCACTTGCAGAAACACTGGGAGATGAGTACAGAACTTTAGCTCCACATGGACCTAAAGCAAAGAAATGGGAAAATTTTGGCCAATGGGCATTAGTAGCTGCGTTTGTTATAACTGGGTTCAAGCTTGTATCTGTATTATATGATATCAATATCCCGATCATTAATGAAAAGATTTCTTACACGGCAGATTTTTTACATAAATTTTATTACCTCGGTATCGATGTAATATTTGCTGGAGTACTAGGTGTAGGTGTTTACTTTTTTGCGAGTGGAAGAGTATGGTGCAGATTTGGCTGCCCGCTTGCAGCCTGGATGCACATTGTGAGTCGTTTTTCTCGATACAGAATTTTTGCAGATAAAAAGAAATGTATTTCCTGCAACATCTGTACAAAAGTTTGTCATATGGGCATTGATGTAATGAATTATGCCAACAAAGGTATTCCGATGAATGATGTTGAATGCGTTCGATGTTCTGCTTGTGTTGTTAACTGTCCAACTCAGGTTTTATCTTTTGGTAGTTTACCAAAAGCGGATACTGATAATGAACTTTATAAAAGTATTCAATTGCCGGTTCTTAATAATAAGGATTGGAAAACCGGATTGTAGAAGATGCGGTACAAGTATTCAATAATAATACCTACACTTAATGAGTTTTACTTTTTGAATAAAAATTTAGAACATATTAAATCATTAGGTTTCGATGCTGAAATTATTGTCTCTGATGGGGGAAGTACTGATGGGACAATTGAAATTTGTAATCGCAATAACTTGAAATTAGTAAAATCAATTTCTGGCAGAGGTGCGCAGTTAAATGCGGGAGCGAGTGTTGCTACAGGCGACATTCTGATTTTTTTACATGCTGATACTTTTCTTCCAAAGAATACAGTTAAACTATTGAAAGATTTTTTTTCGGACAATAAAAAAATAATATGCAGATTTAAACTGGGATTTGATTACAACCATAAGTTTTTAGATCTGTACACAAAATATTCAACATATGATACACAGTTTACTCGTTTTGGTGATTCAGCAATTATTATTCGAAAATCATTTTTTGAGGAATTAAATGGATTTGATTCCAGAGAAACATTTGAAGATGTAGACTTCTTTAATCGCGCATCTAGGAGTACAAAAATTTTCGTTCTTGATTCTATTGTTAACTCTTCTGCAAGAAGATTTATCAAGGATGGTATTATTAAAAGGCAACTATTTAATATTTTATTATTCATCGGGTACATTTTTAACGCAAAGGAGAAGACTTTAAGTAAAATGTATAATAACAATATTGGTAAAATCAGAACTGATTCAATAATTATTTTCCTTCGCTATCCTAAAATTGGTGAGGTTAAAACAAGACTTGCAAATACAACTTCGTCAGAGTTTGCAATGAGATTTTATAAATCTTGTGCAGAAAATATAGTTAAGAATGTCAAAAAAATTCCGGGCATTAACCGCTTTGCATTTTATTCAAATGAGGATGAAAAAGAAAAAATAATTGGTTGGTTGGGAAATAAGTTGTTCTTTTCACCTCAGCAAGGTAAAGATCTTGGAAATCGAATGAAAAATGCTTTTGAAAAAGTATTTTCAACCGGAGCGCAAAAAGTAATCATCATTGGTACTGATATTCCTGATCTATCACAGGAAGTTATAGTGAAAGCATTTAATCTTTTGGATTCAAATGATGTTGTTATTGGTCCTTCAAAAGATGGAGGATATTATCTGCTTGGAATGAAAAAAATCTACCCGGAATTATTTGAGGAAATTGAATTTAGTCTTCCCTCTGTTTATGCAGAAACGATTAAAAAAATGGATATGTTAAATCTAAATTATTATAAACTACCTGAATTACAGGACATTGATACAGAAGAAGATTTGGTTCATTGGCTAAATAGTAGTTCGGTGAATACAATCAAGCACGAAATAAAAATGGCTTACGAAACGAATTAGAGAGACTTTGAATGAAAATAAAATATTTAATAATAATCTCAACTTTACTTCTTGTTTTAACATCCGGACAAAAATTGCTGGCTCAAGATCATCAAATATTTACAGACATTTTAAAGAATTATGTTAAAAATGGTTTGGTAGATTATAAAAACCTTAAGAACGACAAACAACTGGGCAAGTATTTATCTGAACTCTCAAACACAAATCCTGATAAGTTAAGCAGAAATGAAAAGTTAGCATTCTGGATAAACGCTTATAACGCATTTACATTACAAGTTGTTCGGGATAATTATCCAATAGAAAGTATAACTGATCTTCACACAGGTGGAAAAGTAATCGGTTATTTGTTGGGTAAAACTGTTTGGGATAAAGAGTTTATTACAATTCACAATAAAAAATATTCTTTAAATGATATTGAACATAAGATCTTACGCAAGATGAATGAACCCCGAATTCATTTTGCAATAGTTTGTGCCTCCATAAGTTGTCCTGAACTACTTAACGAAGCTTTTGGGGCTGATAAAATAGAATTACAATTAGAAAATCAGACAAAGAAATTTCTTAGTGATAAATCAAGAAATCATTTTGATTTGAAAAACAGAAAAGCTCACATCTCTGAAATATTTAATTGGTTTGAGGAAGATTTTGGCAAATCGGATGAGAACATTTTGAAGTTTATTGCAAAATTTGTTTCTGAAAATATTTCAAAGGATATTAAAGCAAATATTTCTAAGTGGGATATTTCGTACAATGAATATAATTGGGATCTTAACGAATTAAATTATGGAGTTATAAAGTGAATTATTACGAATCAAAGGACCTAGGACGCTTTGCAGAAGTCGGAAAATTTAAACCCGAACTAATGAAAAAATTTTTCGATTACTATAATACCGTAGTTGGAACAGAAGGCTCTTTAACCAAAAGGGAAAAAGCTCTAATTGCACTGGCAATAGCACATTTTAAACCTTGTCCATATTGTATTGATGCATATACCACAGCCTGTCTTGAAAATGGTTCTAACCCGGATCAAATGACTGAAGCAATACACGTTGCTGCAGCAATGGCGGCAGGTATAGACCTTGTTCACGGTGTGCAAATGCTAAATCATTTAGAAAAATATGGAGCTTAAGAGGAAAAAGTAAAATGGGAAATAATGCACTACATCTTATAGTAAAAAAGAAATTTGATTTTGAAGAAAAAATTAAAGAGAATCGAATTGATTTACCTCCGCTCTCGATTGATACTCTTCAGGTAAACGTTACATTAAAATGCAATCAAGCTTGTTTACATTGCCATGTTGATTCATCACCCAAAAGAACTGAGCAGATGAGCAAAGAAACTATTGATAAATGTCTGGGAATACTTTCTGACCATCCACAGATAAAAAATCTTGACCTTACTGGTGGAGCCCCGGAACTAAATCCTAATTTTGATTATTTTGTACTTAAAGCAAAAGAGCTCGGAAAGCATGTGATGGTCCGTCATAATCTTACTGTGACAGTTGATGGAGATCCAACTACAAAAGAATCGAAATTATATCTGCCAAAATTTTATGCCGATAATCAAGTTGAGGTTATATCATCTTTACCATACTACCAGGAATACTTTACCGATAAACAAAGAGGCAAAGGAGTCTTTAATAAAAGTATTGACTCTTTGCGAATGCTTAATGAAGTTGGATACGGCGATGAAAACAGCAATCTGATTCTGGACCTTGTATATAATCCTGTCGGGGCATTTCTTCCCGCTTCGCAGCAATCACTTGAAGCGGATTTTAAAAAAGAGTTATGGGAAAAGTATCAGTTAAAATTTGACAGACTTTATACAATTACAAATATGCCTATCCATCGTTTCAAAGAATCACTTGAACGTTCCGGCACTTATGAAGAATATATGGAAAAATTAATTAATGCTTTTAATCCTGCCGCTGCAGAAGGAGTAATGTGTCGTTCATTGCTAAGCGTTTCCTGGGATGGAAAAATATTTGATTGCGATTTTAACCAAATGTTAGATTTACAAGTTTTTACAAATAAACCGATGACTGTGTTTGATTTTGACTTTGAAACACTTTTAAGAAGAAATATAATTTTTGATTCACATTGCTTTGGTTGCACTGCAGGTGCGGGGAGTAGTTGTGGAGGAGCTATCTCTGAATGATCGAAGGGAAAAAAGTAGTTGTTATTATTCCCGCTTACAATGAGGAAGAATCATTACCGCTAGTTCTTTCGGATATTCCCGGTTTTGTTGATGAGATAATCGTAACCAATAATGGTTCAACAGATAAAACTGTTGAAGTTGCAAAAAAATTCGGAGCAACTGTTCTTACTGAAAATGAAAAAGGATATGGTGTTGCTTGCCTTAAAGCTATTGAGCACATCAAAGATAAAAATTACGATATCGTTGTTTTTATTGATGGTGATTACAGCGACTATCCTGAAGAAATGAATTTAATAGTTCAACCTATTACAAATAATGATTACGATTTGGTAGTTGGTTCACGAATGATTGGTAAAAGACAAAAAGGAGCAATGCTTCCACAAGCTATATTTGGTAATTGGCTTTCAACTTTTCTAATTAAAGTTTTATGGAATTATAATTTTACTGATCTTGGACCTTTTAGGGCAATTAAGTATTCATCTCTGCTTAAGCTTAATATGCAGGATAGAAATTTTGGTTGGACTGTAGAAATGCAGATTAAAGCCGCAAAACACAAGATGAAATGTATTGAAGTTCCGGTTAGTTATAAGAAAAGAATTGGTGAATCTAAAGTAACAGGAACATTAAAAGGTACCGTAAAAGCTTCTGTCAAAATTCTTTATTTAATATTTATTAGCTTGTTCAGAGAATAGAAATTTAAATTTATTAAAGTAAATTTCAATTAATAGCAGTACTAACACAGGTATATACTGTAATAACAAAATTTCCCAATGCTCTTTCCATACACCCGTATTCTGATAGGCTATTACTGTTATAAATGTCACTGTTATAGAGCTAACATAATAAATTCCAGAATAGCTTCTAACAATTGGAAGTAAAACAACTATCCAGAATAAATACCAAGGATGAACAACAGGGGACAATAATAATAGTAAGAATAATGCAATATAAATTTTACTTATTAATTCCATTTTTGAAAAATAAAGAAAAGCCAAAATGAATATGTAAATAATTGCACAAGTTGATCTTATAATTATGTTATCACTAATAAAAATACTGATTGCATTGTAGATCATTCCATTAAAGGTCCACTTGATAGTATAATTAATAAACGTATCTATTGGTGTAGCTTCAAAGAGATATGGTAAAAATGTAATAAGGAAAATTAATAATGGTAATACTGTCGCCTGTATCTTATTTTTAATCCCAATCTCATTTTGAAATAAAAATGGTAATAATAAAAATCCAGTTGGCTTAACTGAAACAGATAAACCAAGAAGCAACAGACTAAGCAATTTTTTATTGTAAAAATAAAACGATATTGAAGATAACATTAATGCCGCGCCTACAATATCAATATGAGCATCGATATAGAACTGATAGTTTACGAGTGGGATTGCTGCATATATCAGCAAATATTTTAGATCAATCAAGAATTTTCTGAGTAGAAAAAAAAGTGAACAAATAATAACTAAATCGAAGAATAGATAAAACAACTTTAATATAATAGTTCCTTCCCCATTTAATAAATAATTATACTTAAATAGCAATTGTGAAACAGGGAAATATATTGTCTTAATTTCAGGATAATTAACTCTTTCAGGTAAAATTGAAGAATGTAGTGATTTTAATTTTGAATCATTGGGTGCATATAAGTAGGGATTAATTCCATTAGCATAAACCTTACCATCCCATAAGTATCGATAGTAATCGTCGGATCCAATCGGAGTTATTGGAATAAAAAAAACTTTTGGTATGAATAGGCAAAACAGTGTAACAACAAGAATCGATTTTTTTATTTGAACCTTAAATAACACATAAATGAGAATAAGATATACAAGAGATGAAGCAATTAAAGTTGATGTATAGTCTTCAATACTTTTGCTCCCAATTGAAAAAAACAGTTGAATAGCTATAACTATAAAAACAAGTATAATCAGGATGATATGCTTTTTTTGTTTCATTTATCGTAGAATTAATTTCATTTATGTCAAATTAAAGACAATTAAAGTAATTTCAATCAAACATTTTAACAAATAAATTAAAATCAAATGAGGTAGTTATGAAAATAGGATTTATCGGTCTAGGAAAAATGGGATTTAATATGGTTCAGCGTCTCCTAAATAATGGACATGAAGTTGTTGTTTGGAATAGAGAAAATGAGCCAATAGAAGAGTTAGCAAAAAAAGGAGCTCATCCATCACAATCTATAGAAGACTTAATTCATAAACTCCCCGAAAGAAAAGTTGTATGGCTTATGGTTCCATCTGGAAATCCTGTAGATGAAAATATTGAGGAACTGTCCAGGCATCTGAACAAAAACGACATTATCATTGACGGAGGAAATTCCTTCTGGAGAGATACTCAGGCGCGAGCAGAAAAGTTGGCACAGCTTGGTATTCACTATTTAGACTGCGGTACAAGCGGTGGTGTTTGGGGTTTGCAGAATGGATATTGCTTAATGTACGGTGGGGTAAAAGAAGCAACTGATTTTGTGGAACCTATCTTTAGAGCCTTAGCACCTGAAAAAGGTTATGTTTACTGCGGACCTTCGGGAACAGGACACATGGTTAAGATGGTACATAACGGAATTGAATATGGAATGATGCAGGCTTATGCCGAAGGTTTTGAAATTCTCGAAAAATCTCCTTACAATATTGATATAACAAAAGTTGCAGATGCCTGGCAATATGGTAGTGTTGTTAGAAGCTGGCTTTTGGAACTTGCTGTTAATGCTTTCAAAGAAGATCCAAAGTTAGAAAAACTTAAAGATTACGTTCAGGATAGCGGCGAAGGAAGATGGACCGTGCAAACAGCAATGGATTTTAATGTTCCTGCTCACGTTATTACTGCTTCTCTTTATACAAGATTTCAATCCAGACAGGAAGAATCGTTTGCTATGAAAGTGTTAGCGGCATTAAGAAATCAGTTTGGCGGACACGCTGTAAAAACAAAGTAATTGAATATTTATGAATAACACAGAAAATCACATATATGTCATCTTCGGGGCATCGGGTGATCTTACAAAAAGAAAATTGGTTCCGGCTATCTATTCTCTTTTTGTACAGAATCTGCTTCCGGAAAAATTCGTTCTGCTCGGAGTTTCCCGAACCGGATTCAGTGATGAAGAATTCAGAAGAAATATGAAATCATCTATCAATAAGTTTAAAGAAATTGAAGATGATTCGAAGATTGATGAGTTTGTAAAAAAAATATTTTACACTCCTATTACTTTTGATGATACTACTTCATATAAAAATCTGAATAAAAAAATAAATGAACTTAGAAAAAACAGTGGTATAAGCGGGAATACTATATTCTATTTATCTACTCCACCAAGTTTGTATGGTACAATTCCACAGCATCTTGCGGCAGTTGGTTTGAATGAACAGGAAGATGGCTGGAAAAGACTGATTATTGAAAAACCTTTTGGTTATGATCTTGATTCGGCGCTCATTTTGAAAGATCAATTATTAAAGGATTGGAAAGAAGAACAGATATTTAGGATAGATCATTATCTTGGCAAAGAGACAGTACAAAATCTTTTAGTTACTCGATTCTCAAATGGAATTTTTGAGCCATTATGGAATAGAAATTATATTCATCACATCGAAATCACCTCCGCAGAAAGTATTGGAGTTGAAAAACGCGGAGGGTACTATGAATCATCAGGTGCACTGCGTGATATGGTACAGAATCATTTATTGCAGGTTGTTGGATTAACTGCAATGGAATCTCCCTCATCATTAGAACCATCTGCAATACGAAATGAAATTTTAAAGGTATTTCAATCTTTACGCCCAATTAAAAAAGAAGATGTGAAGAATAATGCAATCAGAGGTCAGTATATTTCTTCTCATATTAAGGGCCAGGCAGTAAATGGATATCGTGAAGAGGAAGGTGTAAATCCCGAATCAGTTACCGAAACTTATGCTGCATTAAAATTTTTTATTGATAACTGGCGATGGGGCGGTGTTCCGTTTTATATTCGTACTGGAAAAAGATTGCCAACACGTGTAACTGAAGTTGTTATTCACTTTAAGCAAACACCGCATTTTCTCTTTGCTAAAGATGAAATGCATAATTCCTGCAATCAATTGGTTATCAGAATTCAACCAGATGAAGGTATTCTACTAAAGTTTGGAATGAAAACACCGGGTGCCAGTTTTGATGTTCAAAATGTAAATATGGATTTTCATTACTCAGATCTTTCAAACCAAAGAATTCCATCAGCATATGAACGTCTTCTTTACGATACAATGAAAGGAGACTCAACATTGTTTGCAAGAACCGAAGAAGTTTTAGAAGCCTGGAAATTTTTAACTCCTGTGATAGAGTGCTGGAAAAATGAAAAGGATGTTCCATTGTTTGGTTATCCGGCAGGAACGTGGGGACCGGAAAATGCCGATGATCTTATAGAAGATAAAAACATGACATGGCGATATCCATGCAAAAATTTATCCGATGATGGAGTTTATTGTGAATTATAAAATCCAGATAAGTAGTTCGATTGAAGGACTTTCTGAACAATTTGCAAAGCTTCTGATTGATGGGGTAAATGATTGTACAGATTATTTCAACATTGCATTATCTGGTGGCTCAACTCCTAAAAGAATATTTGAATATTTAGCTTCAAATCATCTCAACACAATTAATTGGAGTAAGATAAATTTTTTTTGGAGCGATGAGCGTTGCGTCCCCCCGAATGATTCTGAAAGTAATTACAAAATGGCTTATGAAGCATTGTTGAGTAAGCTGCCAATTTCCTCATCTAATATTTATAGAATCAAAGGAGAAAATGAACCTCTGTTGGAAGCAGCCAATTATAGTGCTGAAATAATAAATCATCTAAAGAATGAAAATAATTTTCCGAGGTTTGATTTGATCATGCTTGGACTTGGGGAAGATGGTCATACTGCATCGATATTTTCAAATCAACTCAATTTGATAAAAATAAATGGAGTCTGTGCTGTTGCAACTCATCCAGTCTCAAATCAAAAAAGAATTACTTTCACAGGAAAGCTGATTAATAATGCAAAGAATATTGTTTTTATAGTCTCAGGGAAAATCAAGAGCAAAATTGTAAACGATATTCTGAACAACAAAACTGATTCAAAAAATTATCCAGCATCTTTTATAAAACCTATAAACGGTAATCTTATCTGGCTGCTTGATAGAGAAGCTTCGATCTTATTTAAGGGAAATCAAAATTGGAAATAGATAATAACATCATTTTAGCTGGAGATGTTGGTGGCACTAAAACTCTTCTTGCACTTTTTAAGTATGATGGTAACCATATCACAGAAATAAAATCGAAAAAGTATTCAAGTAGAGACTTTATAGAACTTGAAATTATTTTAAAAGACTTTTTACACAATGAGCAAATAATACCAGCTAGTGCGGTATTTGGTATCCCCGGACCAGTTGAGAACGGAAAATCCAAATCAACAAACCTTCCATGGACTATCGTAGAAAATAAACTCATCGATATTTTAAAAACCCCGAAGGTAAGAATTGTAAATGATCTTGCAGCAACTGCTTTTGAAATTCCATATTTGAAAGCTGATGAATTAATAGAAATCAAACCTGGTAAAGTTAATAACAGAAATCAAAGATTTGTTATTGTTGCCCCAGGTACTGGACTAGGTCAAGCTTTTCTTCTTTGTGAAGGGAATAAAAAAATTGTAATAGATTCAGAAGGTGGCCATGTAGATTTTGCCCCCACCAACCAATTGGAAGAAGAACTTTATATCTATTTAAGTAAAAAGTTTGAACGTGTGAGTTATGAGAGAATTGTTTCTGGAAATGGGCTAATAAATGTATTTGATTTTTTAGTTGAATGTGGGTATGGATCATTTACTGAAGAAACATTTGAAAGGATGCTTGTTGAAGATAAAGCTGCAGTTATATCAGACATGGCACTTTTAGAAAAAGATCCACTTTGTGAAAAAACACTTAACATTTTTATTTCAGTTTTAGGTGCGCATTGCGGAAATCTTGTTATAACTCTACTAGCAACAGGCGGTGTTTATCTTGCAGGAGGAATCCCTCATAAAATATTACCAAAACTTCAAACAAAAATATTTGAAGAAAGTTTTAGCAATAAAGGCAGGCTGTCTGAAATCGTTAAAGCCACTCCGGTTTTTGTATTAAATCATAATAGTGCAGCATTAAAAGGCGCTGCTAAAATGGCGTTAGAATTATTAAATGAAAATTAAAGGAAAATAATGTATCATAATTTAGATCAACTATGTATCACCACTATCAGGACACTTTCGATGGATGCAGTTCAGGCAGCTAACTCCGGTCATCCTGGCACACCAATGGCTTTAGCTCCTGTTGCATACACCATTTACGATAAGTTTATGAAATTCAATCCTCAAAACCCCAATTGGATTAATAGAGATAAATTTATCTTATCTGCTGGTCACGCATCGATGCTTCTTTACAGCACACTTCACATAACAGGATATGATGTTACTCTTGATGACATCAAAACATTTCGTCAGCTTCACAGTAAATGTGCCGGTCATCCGGAGTACGGACACACACCCGGTGTTGAGACTACAACTGGACCACTTGGGCAGGGTGTTGCCACAAGCGTTGGGTTCGCAATTGCACAAAAGTGGCTTTCAGCTCGTTACAACAAACAAGATTTCAACTTAATTGATTATAATATTTTTGCATTAGCTGGCGATGGCTGTATGATGGAAGGAATTTCAGGCGAAGCAGCTTCAATTGCCGGGCATCTTGGCCTGGATAACCTTATATGGATTTATGATAATAATAAAATTACGATTGAGGGCAATACTCACTTGGCATTTAGCGAAGATGTTGCAACAAGGTTTATAGCTTATGGCTGGAATGTTCAGCATGTAGGAGATGCAAACGATTTGGAAACATTGAACAGAGCAATAACCATTGCAAATAATGAAAAAGGAAGACCATCATTAATTATAGTTGATAGTCATATCGCCTACGGAGCACCAACAAAACAGGATACACATGGTGCACACGGTTCACCCCTTGGCGAAGATGAAATTAAAGCAACAAAGAAATTTTATGGCTGGGATCCTGAAAAGAAATTTTTTGTGCCCGATGAAGTGAAAGAGTATGCGAAGCAAATTATTGAAAGAGGTAAGAAGCAAAATGAAGATTGGAATCAACTGTATTCTAAATATGAAATTGAATATCCTGAATTAGCAACAGAGCTAAAGCTAATAATGAATCGTGAAATGCCTAAGGATTGGGATTGCTGTATTCCAACATTTGAAGCAGGCACAAAAATATCCGGCAGAGCTGCCAGCAGTAAAGTATTAAATGCAATGGCAGATCATATACCTTTTATGATTGGCGGTTCCGCAGATCTTTCCCCATCCACATTAACAGATATAAAAAGTGCTAAGAGTTTTGAAATGAATAATTACAGTGGAAGAAATTTACATTTTGGAATTCGTGAACATGCAATGGGATCAATATTAAATGGAATTTCGTTAAGCGGATTAAAAACTTTTGGCTCAACATTTTTAGTGTTTTCAGATTATGCACGTTCATCAATTCGACTTTCAGCTTTAATGAATCTACCGGTAACATACATCTTTACACACGATAGCATTGGCGTTGGCGAAGATGGTCCAACTCATCAACCTATTGAACACGTTGCATCGTTAAGAGCTATTCCAAATTTAGAAGTAATTCGTCCGGCAGATGCAAATGAAGTTGCTGTGATGTGGAAGTACATAATGGAATCTAAAAACACTCCAACGACATTAATTTTAAGCAGGCAGGATTTACCTGTATTTGATAGAATAAAATATTCATCTGCCGAGGGCGCGTTGAAGGGTGGTTATATTTTGGCAGATAGCGAAGGAATTCCGGAGGTAATATTAATTGCAACCGGTTCAGAAGTTCAGCTTGCAATTGATGCTTATGAAGAATTGAAGAAAGATAAAATTAATGCTCGCGTTGTAAGTATGCCTAATTGGAATTTGTATGAAAGACAAACACCTGAATATTGGGAATCTGTTCTTCCATCTAAAGTAAAGGCGCGAGTTGCGATAGAAGCCGGCTCCACGTTTGGGTGGAGAAGATTTGTTGGACTTCACGGAGATGGTGAAGTACTTGGAATGAGGACATTTGGGGCATCAGGAAAACTTAACAATCTTTTGGAAGAATTTGGATTAACGGTTAGCTCGATTGTTAAAGCGGCTAAAACAGTTATTAAAAAAGCAACCTAATCTTTACAAGGAGGAATGACCGAAGCAATCTCCTTAATGTAACAGTTTGCTTCGCTCAAATACATTTCGCTCGCAATGACAATACTAGAATAATTCTTATGAATTGTCGTATAACTGACTTCAAATCATCAGCAATTAGATCATCTTTGAAATGAAGATTGAAATAAATTCAATCAAGATAAATTACTGTAAATTTTGGAGTAGGAATGTTAAAACTAAATCAACTCGCATCACTTGGTCAATCAATATGGTATGATTATATCAGACGTCAATTTGTTACCCGTGGTGAGCTTCAATCGCTCATCGAAAAAGGACTAAGAGGTGTCACTTCTAACCCTTCTATCTTTGAAAAAGCAATTGTCGGCAGCAGTGATTATGACGATGATATTAAAGAACTAATTGAGCAAGATTTATCAGTTAAAGATATTTATGAAAAATTAGCTTTAAAGGATATTGAAATTGCTTCTGACCTAATGCTTTCTGTTTATGAGAAGACGAATAGTTTAGATGGCTATGTTAGTATTGAGGTTAGTCCAGAGTTGGCACATGATACTAAAGGAACAATTGAAGAAGCAAAACGCCTGCACAAAATATTAAACAGAAAAAATGTAATGATAAAAGTTCCGGCAACACAAGAAGGTTTGCCGGCAATAACTGAATTAATTGGTTTAGGTATCAGTGTAAATGTTACTCTAATATTTAATTTAGAAAATTATAAACAAGTTGCGGAAGCATATATAAAAGGATTAGAATTACTATTCGAGCGGGGAGGGGATATTTCGAAAGTCTCTTCAGTCGCATCATTTTTTATAAGCAGGATTGACGTTGCTGTTGATAAACAATTGGATAGTCTGAATGTTGAAAATCTTAAAGGGAAAATTGCAATTGCAAATGCAAAACTTTCTTACCAAATATTTGAAAAAATATTTCACACACCTAGATGGAAAGATTTGGAAAAAAGAGGAGCAAGAGTTCAGAGATTACTTTGGGCAAGCACAGGTGTTAAAAATCCTTCATATTCAGATACGATTTATATAGATGGTTTGATAGGTAAGCAAACTGTCAACACGGTTCCCCCAACGACTTTTAATGATTTTATGGATCATGGCAGTTTGATTGTAACACTTGATGAGAATATTGAGGAAGCAATTACTCAATTAAACGAATTAAAAAATCTGGAGATTGATCTCGACAAAATTACCAAACAACTACAAGAGGAAGGTTTAGAATCTTTTTCTAAATCTTTCGAAAATCTGATGGATTCAATTTCAAAGAAAATTGAATTTATAAAAGCAGAGAAGAAGCCATTCAAACTTTTTACAAATGGTTATCAATCCACAATTGATAATTCTATGTTGGATTTGAAGATGGAGCGTATTGTAGAAAGAATTTGGGAAAAAGATTTTAAGGTTTGGAGCGATAGCCCAAATGAAATTACAAACAGACTTGGCTGGTTAAAAAGTCCGGATGTTTCATTGGAAATGTCTGATGAAATTATTGAGTTTGTAGAATCAGTAAAGAAAGACGGATATACAAACGCACTTCTGCTTGGAATGGGCGGATCAAGTTTAGCTCCTGAAGTTTTTAGTAAAACATTTGGAACAAAAGCAGGATACTTAAATTTAGAAATATTAGATAGTACTCACCCTGAAGCTGTTCTCGAATTTGCCAAGAGATTTGATCCGGTAAAAACTTTATACATTGTATCAACAAAATCCGGCGGCACAGTCGAAACATTTTCGTTTATGAAATTCTTCTATAACCAGACTCTTAAGGCTGTAGGGAATGAAAATGTTGGAAAGCATTTCGTTGCTATTACAGACCCCAAAAGCGGATTAGAAACTGCTGCTAAGGAATTAAAATTCAGAAAGATATTTTTGAATGATCCCAACATTGGCGGAAGATATGCAGCATTATCATTATTTGGTATAGTTCCAGCCGCATTACTTGGTATAGATATAAACAAACTTCTTAATAGCGCCCAGGTTATGGTTTGCAACAGCGAAGGATCCAATTGTCCGATACACGGGGACAATACACCTGCTAAATTAGGGATTGTTATGGGTACGCTTACAGAAAGTGGAAGAGATAAAATTACTTTTATAACATCAGAGAAACTATCGTTTTTTGGTAATTGGGTTGAACAGCTTATTGCTGAAAGTACAGGAAAAATCGGAAAAGGAATCCTGCCTGTTGTTGGTGAAGAGGTTTTATCTCCTGAAAATTATTCGAAAGACAGATTATTCATTTATATGCACTTAGAAAATGATCATTCAAACGATTCAAAGATAAGTGATTTAATTAATGCTGATCATCCTGTAGTGGAAATTATTTTAGAAGAAATAAATGATTTGGGTGGTGAATTTTTCAGATGGGAGATGGCAACAGCTATCGCAGGATGGCGAATAGCTATAACTCCATTTGATCAGCCGAATGTTGAATCAGCTAAAATTCTTGCAAGAGAAATGCTTACCAAGTATTCCAAAGAGGGAAAGCTATCACAGCCAAATCCAAATTTTGAAATTGAAGGAATTAAAGTTTATTCAAATGATGATTCAACGGATTTTAATTCGCTTATAAGCAATCAACTTGGTAAGGATGTAAATGATTTCAGAAAACAAGGAAATCAATACATTGCTATTCACACATATGTAAAGCCTGAAGAAGCTGTTGATAAACTTATTCATTCTTTTAGGACATCTGTGCAAAAGAAATATAAATCGGCAGTTACGGTTGGATACGGACCAAGATTTCTTCATTCAACAGGGCAGCTTCATAAAGGCGATGCTGGTAAAGGTGTATTCATCCAGTTTATATCTGAAAGTGACAGTGATGCATCAATTCCTGATAATGCAGGTGAAGAAAAATCGACAATGTCTTTCGGTACCCTAATAAGAGCTCAAGCCTTTGGTGATAGAAAAGCTTTAAAAAATGCCGGAAGAAAAGTAATTACATTTTTAGTTGATGGTTCTGATAGTAAAAAATCTATCGATAATATAATTAATCACTTTAATTTATGATTTATAAAAAATGCTGAATGTATTTCATCTCTGCTTGCCGCAGATAAAAAATAAAATAAAATTAACTAGGCATATAAAAATCGCATTGTTTGTAGGGACACTGCTCAATTTTATAAATCAATATGATAACATTATCAGTTTAGAATTGCATAACATAAACCTTATCCGGGTACTCATAACTTACAGTGTTCCATTTCTTGTGTCTATTTATTCAGCAGCAACATTTAACAGCAAAGAAATTAAAAATGATTAAAGCAATTATTTTCGATCTTGATGGTACGCTTGTACAGACAGAAATTATAAAAGCTCATTCATATGCAAAAGCTGTTGTTGATTTATCTGATAATGGAATTACTGAAGAAGAAGTTGTGCAAAACTTTAAAAATTATGTAGGGTTATCAAGAAATGAAGTTTCTAAAAATCTTGTGAGAGATTATAAAGATAAATTAAAAGTACAATCTGCTAATGTTGAAGAAATAGAAGATGCACTGATTGAAAAACGATTGGATATCTACAATAATATGCTTGAAGATCCTGAAATTCTTCCCAGATATTGCTGCAAAATGACAATGGGATTTCTCCACTCAGTTTTTGAAGATGGTTATTTAACAGGACTCGCAACTATGTCGCACTGTATGCAGGTTGAACGAGTTCTGCAGATTATAAGTATCAAAGAAAAATTTCAGTTTGTAATTACCAGAGATGAAATAGAAAATGCAAAACCTCATCCAGAGATTTACCTGCGTATGAAAAATAAATTGCAGGTAGAGCCCGAGGAGTGTATTGTAATTGAAGATTCGGTGGCGGGAATTAAAGCAGGGCTTAGCGCTAATATGAATGTCTTTGCAGTTACTAATAGCATTACCAGAGATTCAGTTTACAAATCCAAACTGCTTGATAAAAAATTTATTGTTGATAATCCCGCAGAATTAAAGAAAAGAATTTATGATTTTATTGAGGGTCAAAAATAAATATGATTGAAATATTTAAAACAAAAGCAGGTATTGAAGTTCCGGCTGTAACGACTACTCAAATGATTGAAATTGATCGAATAGCTATGGAAGAGACAGGTCCGAATCTTTTTCAGATGATGGAAAACGCTGGACGAAATATGGCTGAACTTACGATTAAAACTTTGGGCAAAAGTTGGAAGCAGTCAGAAATCCTAATCCTTGCTGGAACAGGAGGAAATGGAGGAGGTGGGATTTGTGCAGCAAGACATTTAGCAAATAGAGGAGCTAATGTCTCGGTTTGTATAACTGATTTAGAAAAGCTAAAAGATGTGCCAGCTTATCAGCTTCACATTCTTAAATCAACATCAGCAAAACAAATTTCATTTAAAGAATTACATATAAAAAATCCCGATTTGATTATTGATGCAATCATTGGATACAGCTTATCGGGAAAACCTAAAGGTATCTCTGCTGAAATGATTGATTGGGCTTCTAAAATATTAGGTATTAGAATTTCGTTGGATGTGCCTTCAGGCGTTAATGCTTCAACCGGAGAAGTTATGGGAACTTTTATTAATCCAGATTTAACTATCACACTTGCATTACCTAAAAAAGGCCTGATTCCTGCAGTTACCGGTGATCTTTATCTTGCTGATATCGGTATCTCTGAAAGTGTTTATAAAAAGCTTGGACTTAATTATCAATCTCCATTTAATAAAAAATATTACATAAAGTTGTTCTCGATGACTGCTAATTAAATGTTCAATTATCATATACAGAAGGATTATTTATAGTGATTATTACGTTATTGCTTTTCTCTACTATTTTTCTTTCATATAGTAATGGTGCTAATGATAATTTCAAAGGTGTTGCTACTTTATTTGGGAGTGGAACGACTAATTATAAAAAGGCAATTAGTTGGGCAACCGTAACTACTTTTTTAGGTTCTGTTGCGGCTGTTTTTCTGGCTACAACATTAGTAAAAAATTTTTCCGGTAAAGGATTAGTCCCCGATGAATTAATTTTAGAACCTTCATTTGCCATTTCGATAGCAGTTGGTGCTGCCTCTACAGTCTTTCTGGCAACAAAAATTGGTATGCCCATCTCGACAACACACGCTCTCGTAGGAGGTTTATTTGGAAGCGGATTCATAGCAGTTGGAACAAACTTCAATTTTTCAAAATTGGGGGATACTTTTTTGCTTCCACTGATAGTCAGCCCTCTAATGGCCTTATTTATCAGCTTGATTGCATATTTAATATTTCGAAGAATCAGAATCGCTTCAGGCATAACAAAAGAAACTTGCTTTTGTGTTGTTGATGAATGCGGCGTCTCTTCATATAAATCTTTTAATAGTGAAGCAATTGTAATTGATACTGATGTTCATAAAAAGATAATAATGGGCACTAATCAAGAGTGTATTACTAAATACAATGGGAATATTTTTGGTTTTAGCGCGCAATCGATTTTAGACTACGCTCATTATCTTAGCTCTGGGGTTGTAAGTTTTGCACGAGGACTTAATGATACTCCTAAAATTGTTGGATTACTTTTAGTAATAAATACTATTGATATAAAATATGGGATGATATTGATTGCTATTACAATGGCTGTTGGAGGTTTATTGAATGCAAAGAAAGTCGGGGAAATAGTCAGTAAGAAAATTACTTCGATGGATCACGGGCAAGGATTTACTGCAAACTTAATTACCAGCTTATTAGTTACAACAGCAAGTATTCACGGACTTCCCGTTTCCACTACACATGTTTCAGTTGGCTCTATATTTGGGATTGGTGCGGCTACAAAAAATGCAAATGTAAAAGTAGTTTATAATATTCTCCTCTCCTGGTTATTTACATTACCTGTAGCTGCAATATTCAGTGCCTTGATCTACTTAGTAATGGGAAAATTATTATAATTTTTTAGAGTTATAATATTTCAGGAAATAAGTATCAATGATCATTGATTATTATAAATTTTTAGTAAAGATATGAATACAGAAAATAAAAGAATACAATCCATTAAAACTAACAATACTCAGTGGCGTAAATGGGGACCTTACCTAACTGATCGCCAATGGGGAACTGTGCGTGAAGATTATTCACTAAATGGAATGGCGTGGGAATACGTTTCACACGATGATGCACGCAGCAAAGCTTACCGATGGGGCGAGGAAGGGATTGCAGGCATTAGTGATGATCAACAGCTTATTTGCTTCTCTGTTGCTATGTGGAACAAAGAAGATCCTATTATAAAGGAAAGATATTTCGGCCTGACCGGCAATCAAGGCAACCACGGTGAAGATGTAAAAGAGTATTATTACTATTTGGATAACACTCCAACTCACTCATATATGAAGATGCTCTATAAATATCCTCAAGCTGAGTTTCCTTATTCGTTGCTTTTTAATGAAAATAATAAACGATCAAAAACTGAACCCGAGTTTGAATTGATTGATACCGGAATCTTTAATGAAGACAAATACTTTGATGTTTTTGTTGAGTATGGTAAGAACTCCGAAGAAGATATTCTTATCAAAATTACAGCACATAACCGTGGAAAAGAAAAGGCTGAAATTCATTTACTTCCGCAAATATGGTTTAGAAATACCTGGCGCTGGGGAAAAAGTAATTATATCCCTGAAATGTATTTAGCTGAGAACAACTCAATTAAAATAATTCATAAACAGCTTGATGAATACAATCTTTATTATGAAGCCGAACCCGAAATATTATTTTGTGAAAATGAAACGAACAATCAGCGTTTATATAAAGCAGAAAATATTTCAAAATTTGTTAAAGATGGAGTTAATGATTACATCACACAAAAAAATAAGCAAGCTGTAAATCCAGCTAAAACTGGAACTAAAGCAGCGTGCAATTATGATTTGCAAATAGATAGAGGATCTTCCGTCTCAATTAATTTAAGATTAAGCAAAGTTTCAATTCAGAATCCATTTAATGATTTTGATAAGATATTTGAGCTTAGAAAAAAAGAAGCTGATGAATTTTATGCAGCGATTCAAAAAGATATTAAAAAACAAGATGCTAAATATGTTCAGAGACAGGCTTTTGCCGGGATGCTGTGGAGTAAACAATATTTTTATTATGATGTAGAAGAATGGCTAAACGGAGATAAGGGACAGCCCAAACCCCCAAAGCAGCGTCAAGAGGGAAGGAACAAAGATTGGGTGCATCTCAATAATGCTGATATCATTTCTATGCCTGATAAATGGGAGTATCCGTGGTATGCAACTTGGGATTTAGCCTTTCATTGTATTCCACTTGCAATGATTGACCCGGAATTTGCAAAAGATCAGCTTATTCTTTTTACCCGTGAATGGTATATGCATCCTAATGGCCAATTGCCGGCATATGAATGGAATTTTTCAGATGTTAATCCGCCTGTTCATGCCTGGGCAGCCTGGCGCGTTTATAAGATCGCTCAGAAACTTCAAGGTAAAACCGATACTGATTTTCTCGAAAGAGTATTTCACAAATTGCTTTTAAACTTTACTTGGTGGGTGAATAAAAAAGATCATGATGGTCATAATATTTTTCAAGGTGGTTTTTTAGGATTAGACAATATTGGTGTTTTTGATAGAAGTACACAGCTTCCAACGGGCGGGCATATTGATCAATCAGACGGAACGAGTTGGATGGCGATGTTTTCTCTTAATATGCTCAGAATTTCTCTGGAACTTTCTAAAACAAAACCGATCTATCAGGATTTAGCTACAAAATTTTTTGAACACTTTTTATATATCGCTCAATCTATGACTAATATGGGTTGTAAAG
This sequence comes from Ignavibacteriaceae bacterium, assembly GCA_049291095.1. Classification (GTDB taxonomy): domain Bacteria; phylum Bacteroidota; class Ignavibacteria; order Ignavibacteriales; family Ignavibacteriaceae; genus IGN3. Next base: position 136,640 of record JBATOT010000066.1, read on the forward strand.
GCGTTGGTCTTTGGGATGATGAAGATGGTTTTTATTATGATGCACTTCATATTGATGACAAGATCTTTCACATGAAAATTCGCTCTATGGTTGGATTAATACCATTGTTTGCTGTTGAGGTGTTAGATCCTGAACTAATGAAACATGCTACAGATTTTGTAATGAGATTAAATTGGTTTCTTAAGAACAAACCGGAAATGGCTAATCTAGTTTCAAGATGGAACGAAAAAGGTTCTGGTGAACGCACTCTTCTTTCACTGCTTCGTGGTCATCGTATGAAAAAATTATTGAAACGAATGCTTGATGAGACTGAATTTTTATCTGATTATGGAATCCGTGCTTTATCAAAGTATCACGAACAAAATCCTTATCAGCTAAATCTTGATGGAAAAGAATTTGAGGTAAAATATACTCCAGCTGAATCTGATAGCAGGTTATTTGGAGGTAATTCAAACTGGCGTGGACCAATCTGGTTTCCAGTTAATTTTTTAATAATAGAATCATTACAAAGATTTCATCACTATTACGGAGATGATTTTAAAGTTGAGTATCCAACGAACTCAGGCACATACTTAACTCTCAAAGAAATTTCAAACGAGCTATGTGACAGGCTTAGCAAAATATTTTTGCAGGATGAAAATGGCGTTCGTGCAGTTTATGGTTACAACAAGAAAATTCAAAGCGATCCTCACTTTAAGGATTATATTTTATTCCATGAGTATTTCCATGGTGATTATGGTACTGGTGTTGGAGCTTCACATCAAACAGGGTGGACCGGTTTGATTGCAAAATTGCTTCAAACATAGAAATAATATTTGCAGATTTATGAATAAAATAACAAAGGAAGTCCTAGCGGACTTTAATAAAGCATCCAGATTAGAATGGATTGAAGCAAATGGGCTTGGTGGATATGCAAGTTCTACCATAATCGGAATGAACACTCGAAGATATCATGGTATACTTGTCGCTGCTTTTAATCCGCCTGTTGAAAGACAGGTCGTAGTTTCAAAACTTGATGAAACTTTGATCATCGGCAACAAATCCTTTGAATTATCTACTAACCAATTCCCAGGGAAAATTCATCCAGAAGGTTTTAATTTTTTATCTGAGTTTAATATTGATCCTTATCCAGAGTTTACATTTGAAGTTTTAGGTATAATTCTCAAAAAATCAATTATCGCTTTAAATGGTACTAATAAAACTGCTGTCGTCTATGAAGTAATCCATGCGGATGAAGAATTTCAACTTAATGCTACACCTTTTATTGCAATGCGAGATTTTCATTCACTTAGAAAGTTTGATAGTTCTATTCATACAGAATATTCTTTCCAGGACAAAATAGTAGAACTTAAAATTAGTGATTTCCCACATAGTCTTTTTATAAGTGTCACGAGCGGTGATTTTGTTGCTGAACAAGATTGGTTTTATAACTTTGAATATCCTGAGGAATTGGCGCGAGGCTTGGATTTTCGAGAAGATCTTTTAAAGGCAGGATATTTTAGAGTTAAATTAAAAAAAGGAGATAAGTTTGGGTTATTGTTTTCAACTGCTCCAATAACAAAAGAATGTTTCTGTCTCGTTGAGAAAGAAACTGCAAGACGAAAGAGATTGATTGAAGGAGTTGAAGATGATATAATGAAACAACTTACACTTTCGGCAGATAAGTTTATTGTTAAACGGAAAGCGATGAATAAGACTATTATTGCTGGTTATCATTGGTTTTCAGATTGGGGTCGAGATACCATGATTTCTTTACCCGGTTTAACTTTAGCAATCGATCGATATAATGATGCTACCGATATTTTGGAAACTTTTGCAAACTCACTCGATAGAGGAATGATCCCGAATAGATTTCCTGATCGTGGTGAACCACCTGAATACAATACAGTTGATGCAACGCTATGGTTTTTTATTGCAGTAAAAGAATATCTAGACGCTACAAATGATTTTTATTTTGTACGTGAATCAATCTATCCAAGATTAAAAAAGATAATTGAGTGGCATGAGAAAGGAACTCGTCACAATATACATGAAGACTATGATGGGTTACTTTATGCTGGTGAACCGGGAGTACAATTAACTTGGATGGATGCTAAAGTTGGGGATTGGGTTATTACACCACGCCAAGGCAAAGCTGTTGAAATAAATGCTTTGTGGTATAATTCTTTGATGATTGCTGCGTATCTCGCTGACATTTTTAATGATGCTGAATGCATTACTCTTTATAAACAGAAAGCTATTAAGATTAGTAAAATGTTTAACGACACATTTTGGAATGAAGAAGGTGGTTATTTATATGATTACGTTGACGGTGACCACAAGGATTTATCATTTCGTCCGAACCAATTATATTCTATTAGTTTGCCTTATAAATTAATAGATCAAGAACGAGCGAAAACAATTGTTGATAAAGTTTATACTAAATTATACACACCATTTGGATTAAGAAGTCTTTCTCCGGATGATAAAAATTATAAATCAATTTATACTGGAGATCAATATTTTCGTGATTCTGCTTATCATCAGGGAACAGTTTGGGCATTTTTACTTGGTGCATTTGCAGACGCAATTGAGTATGCTTACCCTGAAGTGAAGGAAGAAAGAGTAAAAAAAATAATTGAAGATTTCATTCCACATTTATCAACTGCAGGATTGGGAACTATATCAGAAATATTTGATGGCGATTATCCACACGCTTCAAAAGGATGTATTTCTCAAGCTTGGAGCGTAGCTGAATTTTTGAGAATTTATAAAAAGTATAGAATGAAATGAATCCTCAATTTCAGCAAATGATTTTATATTCATCAATATTTGCTCTTCTGATTCTTGCACTAATTTTAATTGAGCAAAAGTATTCTCTCAGAAAAAGGAATCACGCACTTATTCCAAGACTTATAATAAATATATTGATGAGTGTTTTATCTTTTCTGATTGTTTATTTTTTGATATTCCCTGCACAAACAAAAACTTTAGAGATTACAGCGACTAGTGGTTTTGGATTAGTCCGATTTATTCAATTACCGAAAGTTGTGGGAGCAGTTATATCTTTTCTTTTAATGGACCTTGCTTTTTACTATTGGCATAGACTTAATCATAAAGCGCAATTTCTCTGGCGATTCCACAACGTTCATCATTTTGATCCTGATCTTGACGTATCAACAGCGTTTCGTTTTCATTTTGTTGAAATTGGTTTGTCAACATTATTTAGAATCATCCAGATATCTTTTATTGGAATTAGTCCGGCAATTTTTATGATTTACGAATTAGCTTTTACTGCAAACACCATATTTCAACACAGTAACGTAAAATTATCTATTAAATTTGAAAGGCTGTTGAACAAAATTATCGTTACTCCACGAATGCATGGAATTCATCACTCAAATTATCAAGAAGAAACAAATTCAAATTACTCAACGGTATTTAGCTGGTGGGATGTAATACACAAAACTATCAGATTAAATATTCCTCAAAGTGAAATTACAATTGGAGTGGCCGGTTACTCAAATAAAAATGATAATAAATTATTTAATGTGTTTATATATCCATTTAAAGCTCAGAAAAATTATTGGAAAGCGTCAGATAAAAATTTTCTCATACGAAAGACAAACAGTAACTCAAAGAAAACTTATCTTGAAGAATGAACAATCATCAAAGGTATATTTTATGAAAGCAGTATTTTTAGTAATCAACATTTTTTTCTGTTTAACAGTCTCATTTTCACAAATTAAAAATCCTAAAGACATTCCATTTAACTGGATAACAGATACAACATTAACTAATATCGATATTTCTGAACTGATGGCTGTACTGCCGCGGGGAAGTTTTATTGTATTAAACAATCCTAATTTCGTTGATAAAGAAGAAGGGCTAATATCATTCTTCTCCAAAGAACCTGTTCTCTCCGTTGAGATAAATGGATTTGCAAAAGCTTATCCACTTAATATGTTATCAATACACGAGATAGCTAATGATACCATAAATGGAATTCCAATACTTGCAACATTCTGCCCGCTTTGTAATGCTGGAATCGTTTATAACAGAAGATTAAAATATCAAGGAAAAGAATTCCAGTTGGATTTTGAAGTTTCTGGTATGCTTCGCAAAAGTGATATGGTAATGGCAGACAAGCAAACCGAAACCTGGTGGCAGCAGCTTGAAGGCAAGGGAATAGTTGGAACACTTGCTGGCGCAGAGTTATCTGTTATTCCTTCTCTCGTAATTTCGGTTAAGGAATTTTTTGACCGTTATCCTGATGGAAAAATTCTCTCTAAGAATACCGGAATTCCCAACGCTGAAGAAAGTTATGGAATCAATTACTATAAAAATTATGATGACCCGGATAATAAACCCTACGATAGATTTTTTGCTCCGGAAGATTTAGATCCAAGACTGCCAGCGATGGAAAGAATTGTTGATGTAAGAAGCCGAGGTGAATTTAAAGTTTATCCTTTTTCGACTGTTAAAAAATATGAGGTTATCAGCGATGAATTTAATGGTAAAAATGTAGTACTGTTTTATCAACCGGGCACAATCTCTGTATTAGATGAAAAAGAAATAAAGGATTCTAAAGATATTGGAATGGTTACTGTCTTTAATCCAATAGTAGATAATCTACTTCTACAATTTAAAAAAGTTGATGATAAATTTATTGATGAACAGACAAGCTCAGTTTGGGATATTACCGGCAGATGTATTGAGGGAAAACTTAAAGGTAAAGAATTACAAATTGAACCACACGGAAATCATTTTGCATTTGCATGGCTGGCTTTTCATCCTGATTCAAAAATATATGAAATTGATAAATAAATAATCTGCATCACATCTCACATCACGTGTATATTTAAGTGTCGGTTATATGACAGTTCCTATCGTAATATATGGATATGTTAGTAATGTCATGAATAAAAACATTATTAACAAAGAAAGGATATTCATTATGACAGACTTTAAAATTCATACTGTGGAAACTGCTCCGGAAGGCTCAAAAGAAATATTAGCTGGTGCCAAAAAATCTTTAGGATTCATACCAAATCTTTATGGTATTATGGCTGAAGCACCAACCGCATTAAAAGCTTATAACGGACTTAGTGACAATTTTGAAAAATCATCATTCAATTCAACTGAAAAACAAATAGTTCTTCTGGCAACAAGCTATGTAAATGGTTGTAATTATTGTATGGCAGTACACTCAACCATTGGACAAATGCACAATGTCCCTCAAGATGTAATTGATGCTTTAAGGAACAATAAACCTATTGCCGATGCAAAACTGGAAACATTAAGAAAATTTGCAAATGCAGTAGTTGAAAAAAGAGGATGGATATCAGTCAGTGAAGTAGAGGACTTTCAAAGCGCAGGTTACTCTAAAGCTCAACTGCTTGAGGTAGTTGTTGGAGTAACACAAAAAACATTAAGTAATTATATAAATCACATTGTTAAAACTCCACTGGATGCTGCTTTCGAACCTAATAAATGGGAAGAAGTTTACGCTTAATTATTTAATGCTATAAGTGAATCATTATCCCGACCTATTTGAATTATATGATATGGTCGGGAATTTTTTTGCACCGGATAGTAAAAGATAAAATAAAACCCGGCTCAAAGACCGGGTCATTTCAGATTTATATATTTAATATTCTTATAAACCCAATTCAGTTCTGTAAATAGAATCAGCATTTGAATTTCTTTTCCAATAATCAAGATTTATTGACTTAATGATTTTTGCTTCTGTCGTCATCAACTTTTTCTCTCCCTTAAATATTAAAGGATAATAAGTTTCTTTCCATCCAAGAATTTTATGCGGTATTTCTTTTTCAAAAAATATTTGTAAAATCCTATCGTGATCTGAATAATCTATACTATAAGAGTAAACCTCTTTACCAGTTTCTCCATCAACAACCGTTACTAATTCCGCTTTTGCCCTTAAAGACTTTGGTTCCAAATGAACAAACCTTAAATATTGTGTAGAAGGAATAATATCTATTTCACCTAAAGGTAAAGAGTTAAGATCAAGTCTTATTTTATTCCATATTTCATCTTCAAGATATGCCTTTGCTAAATTTGATTTTTCATCACCAAACTCTTGAAAATAGGAGTAAGAATTGGTTTCAAAATTTTCTTTACGATTATTTAATTGAAAAAACGTATGCCCGCACCAATCCTGGCTGCTGGTTGTTATTTTATAGGGGTAACCAGGGGCAGCATTAAATGGAGTAAAAACCGATGTCATTAAAGAATATGGATATATACCCGTTTTAAAATTTCGCTCAAAGTTTAATTTCAATATCTCTGAGTATTGTTCGTCTGTTTCCTTGCCATCGTATTTTACCTGACTGTTTGGGAGAAAAGGCTCAGTTACAAAAATCATTACTGCTCTTCCTTCCCTGATTTCACCATATCTGACTTGTTTTAATTCAAACGAACTTATCTCCGCTTTATTGTTCTTCCAATATGAATAAATTTCTTTGTTTAGAAATTTTTTTGTACTCGAACTTTTCTCCTTAGAATTATTACTTTCAATAAATGACCAGGAAATAATTGCCATGGTAATCACCACTGTAATTATCACAAACTGCTTTTTCATATTTTCTCCATTTTTTATGATTAAATTAAAACTTTCTGTAAGTGGATTTTGTCAGACTAATGACAGTTCTAATTTTTTGAACTCTAAATGGTTGGATAACATGAAATCCATTAAATTGGATTATTATTTAGTTCGTCTTGTAACAGACAAATGTTTCGTTAGAAGCTTTATATCTATAGTATATCACTTTAAAATGCTTTGTCTAAATAAATGTTTAAAGCCATCATTTGTAACAATACTTTAATCACAAAATATTCAAATTAAATATGGAAATTCAATTTATATATAATGCAAAAAACGGGGTTGCTAATTCTTTGTTTGATTTAGCTCATAAGATAATTTCCCCTGATACCTATGAATGCAACTTATGTAAACTTACTCACGGTGCATTTACTGAAAACAAAAAATTTAGAGAGTTAAAGGAAAAATATAACATTACTCTCTGGCACATTGATGATTATGAAAAGAAATATGGTAAGGAATTGACTTATCCCTTAATTATAATGCGCGATCAAGATGAAAACGAACTATCACGAATTGAAACCACTGACATCAATATTATCAGGACAATTGATGAGCTTGAGGAATTAGTTAGACTTCAAAATAAAGGATAGAAGCATTAATGACTATTAAATTTTATTTCTGTTCTACTCTTATTTCAATTCTTATTTCTTTTGGGCTTAATAATTTTGCACAAGAAAATCCTTCAATTGATTCCATTATCATCATACCTAACTCAAATTATTACAAGTCAAGCTTTAACAATGTATTTTTTGGTGCACACTGGAGAGATGTCTGGACTACAGCGGTTAAAGTCAAGGTCCTAAATCTTAAAGAGTTTGCAGGTGGATTAACTCCATTAAAAGAGGGAGGTGGCAAACAAACTAAATCACTTCATCTTATAGACTCTACAAGTAGGAGATGGAAGTTTAGATCTATTGATAAAGATCCATCAAAGGTTTTGCCAGATTATCTCCGTGAATCAATTGCAGAAGATATTCTGCAGGATCAAATTAGTTCTGCTAATCCTTATGCTCCGCTTGTTATTCCAAAACTACTTGAGGCTGTTAAAGTTAACCAGGTATCTCCAGAGTTGGTTTTAATGCCTGATGATACATTATTAGGCGCTTACAAAAATAAATTTGGCGGTGTATTAGGTTTTATCGAGCCTCACACCAATGAATCTTTTATTGATGATATTGAAGTTGAAGGAGCTGTAAAAGTAGAAGACACCTTTTCTGCTATTAAAGAAATTGAAAAAAACTTTAATCAAAAATTTGATGCTGAAGAATACATGAAAGCCAGATTAATCGACATTCTTGTTGGTGATTGGGACAGGCATATGGATCAATGGAGATGGATAAAAGTTGAAGATTCCAGCAATGAAAAATGGCTTCCAATTCCTCGCGATAGAGATCAAGCGTTTGTTAAGTTTGATGGAATTTTGCCTTCAATTGCTGCTTATTATACACCTCAACTAAATCACTTTGGTGATGATTACCCAAGTATAAAAGACTTAACCTGGAATGGTCGATTTCTTGACAACAGAGTGTTGACTTATCTTAATAAAAACATCTGGGATTCTGTCACTACGTTTGTTCATTCTAAAATTACCGATGAGGTTATAGAGGATGCGGTTAAAACATTACCTCCTGAAGTTTATTCTATTGCAAAAGATGAAATAACAGTAAAGCTTAAGCACAGAAGAGACAAACTTTTTGAAGCCTCAAACGAGTTTTATAATGTGGTTAATAAATATGCTGATATATTTTGCAGCAGACAGGATGATTTTGTTGAAGTAGTTAGAGTTAATAATACTTCTACAAGCGTAAAAGTTTATAATCGCAATGAGTTTATTTCAAAATTAGTACCCAAACCTTACTTTAATAAAATTTTCAATTATAATATCACTGATGAGATAAGAATTTATTTAAACGATGGCGATGACAAAACAATTGTTTCAGGCATTGTAGATGAAGGTCCTGTTATGAGAGTTATTGGCGGTGATGGCAAAGATGAACTAATTGATGAATCCATCGTTAAAGGATACTTTCTATCAATCACACCTTTCTCATCAGCAGAAACCAAAACTTATTTTTATGACAGTGGAAAGAAAACAGAGATCAAGTATTCAAACGGAACAATATATGATGATACAAAATTTGCAGAATCAGATGATGTGGTTGAAAAATATCAGCCGACTCCAATTGACAAAGATCATTTGTGGTTTCCCTTGCCAATAATTGGATTTGAATCTAATAGCGGGGTAACAATTGGAGCATCTGTTCAACGAATACAGTATAGTTTTCGCCAGGTCCCATATAAAAATCAGCAGACATTATCGGCATTTTATTCAACTGGATTTAAAAAATTTACTTTTACCTATAATGCCGACTTTTATGATATTACAAAAAATAGTTTTCTAAATATTCTTCTTTCAGGCACCGAGCAGTTTATAACAAGATATTATGGCTACGGCAATGAATCTGTTTCATCTAAAGGACTTGAAAATATTGATTATTACAATGTGGATCAGCAGCTTAGAATTATACGACCAACCTTTAACTATATTTTTTCAACCGATATTACTGCGGGCTTTGGATTGTCCTTACTTCAAACAGAAACGGCTGTTGCAAACGATTCTTTACTTAACACTGCAAGATATGGCGAGTATGGAATTAATGAACTAAATATTTTCAGTGTTAATGTTGGTTTGAGCATAGATAATATTACTAATACTCATTATCCTTTATCGGGGTATACCGTTAGAATTTATGCACAGATTTATCCCAAAGTTTTTAAGGATACCGATAATTTTAGTTCTGTGGAGGCAGACTTAAAATACTTTTATCAGTTAAAAAATCTTGACGATTTAGTGATTGGATTTCGGGCAGGGGGTAAGAAATTATGGGGTCAATATCCTTTCTTTGCTTCCGCAAATTTGGGTGGCAGAGAAAATTTAAGAGGCTATCCAATAAAAAGATTTTCAGGAGATGCCTCTTTATTTGGTCAGGTAGAATTGCGCAAAGAGTTAATGGATTTAAAATTGATTCTTAAGAGTAAATTAGGAGTGTTAACATTTATAGAAACCGGAAGAGTATTTGCGGAAAATGAAAACTCTAATAAATGGCATCCCTCATATGGTATCGGTGCATTTTTATCTTACTTAAATTCGGCTCTAGTTTTTAATACATATGTTGCATTCTCACCTGACGACACAATATTTAGCTTTGGATTTGATCTTCCATTTTAACTGATCAGCTAATTAGATTGTTTAAGATATTCATAAATCTTGTCCTGACTTCTTAAAGGTTCCGAACTGCTTTTACTTTTCTTCACAAATAAATTATTCTGAGTTTTATTAATTATTCTAGCTTTAACATTATCGTTAAGCTGCATATCAATAAATAATTGCAAATCATTTTTAATTTTATTATCAAAAATAGGTAAAGCAACTTCAGTTCTTCTGTTAAGGTTTCTTCGCATAAAATCTGCTGAGGAGATAAAATATCTTTTGTTACCGTTATTATGGAAAATATAAATCCTTGAATGCTCTAAATACCGATCAACGATGCTGATAACTTTAATGTTTTTACTAAGATCACTTAACCCTGGTATTAAGCAGCAAATTCCTCTTACTATAATATTTATCTTTACACCAGCAACTGACGCTTCGTAAAGTTTATCAATCATTTTCCAGTCTTCCAGGCTATTTAGCTTAAGCGTTATTTCTCCCTTTTTACCTGATTTTGCAAAAGTGATTTCATTATCTATCAATTGATTTAAATGTTTTCTCAAATTAAAAGGTGCAACTAGTAAATGTTCAAATATTTCCGTCTCACTTTTGCGGCTTAAGATCTTAAATACATTCTTAATATCTAACCCAATTGCTTGATTCTTTGTGAACAAAGCATAATCACAGTAAACTTTTGAGGTGTTTTCATTAAAGTTTCCAGTTGCTATATATGAATAAAATACACATTTATCATTTTCAACACGTTCAATTAAACATAGCTTTGAATGAACTTTTAACTTTGGAAAACTATAATAGATTTTTACACCTGCTTTTTCTAATTGTTCAGCCGAGGCAAAATTTAATTCTTCATCAAACCTTGCTTTCACTTCAATGAATACTACAACCTTCTTGCTATTCTTAGCAGCTAAAATTAATTGCTCAACTATCTTAGAATTATTTGATACTCTATACAGCGTAATTTTTATTGAAATTACTTCCTCATCAATTGCAGCTTCACGTAAATAATCAATAACATAGTCATATGATTGATAAGGAAAACTTATCAGCTCATCTTTTTTGCTGATCGATTCAAAAAATGAAATTCCACTTTCAAAAGCTGCAACGGGTAAAGGTCTTAATTTATCATGTGAGAGATGTTTTAAACCAAAATTAGGAAAATTAAAAAGATCATTTAAATTATGATATTTGCCACCAGCCACTAAATCTTCTTTCGTAAGTTTTAAGGTATTTACCAGAACTTTAAGAAAATCCTTTGGCATTTGTTGATCGTATAAAAACCTGGATGGTACACCTGTTTTTCTTTTTGATAGACCCTTCTTTATTTTTTGAAGCAAATCGCCAGTAAACTCATCGTCTATATAAAGCTCCGCATCTCTGGTCAATTTTATCGAATAGCAGCTTTCAATAATATAACCGGGGAACAGTTTGGCTAAATTAAATCTTAATACATCGTCTAAAGTAGTTATAAAAATATCAGTTTCGTTTTCCGGTAAAATTATAAATCTCTTTAGCTTTTCAGATGGGATTTCAACGATTGCATATTTAAATCTTCTTGAAATTTCTTTATGCGAACCATAGTATAATCTCTTTCGTTCTAGTCTAACTGCGAGGTAGATCGATTTATTCTGCAAAAACGTACTGATATTATTTTTATCTAAAAGTATTGGTTGAATTAAAGATGAAATATTTTCGTCAAAGTAATTACTAATATATGTTTTTTGTGTATCGTCATACTGGGTTTCATTTAATAGGTAAATATTGTCGTTCTTCAAAGCAGGAATAATTAAATCATTGTATATTTTCCCGAACTCTTCTTGTTGATTATTAACAATGCTCTTGATTTTCTTCAAGAGTTTTTTCGGATCAAATGAAAGCTCATCAGATGATTTTTGTTTTAAGTTAAGCAAGCTTCTTAAAGAAGCAACCCTAACTCTGAAAAATTCATCCAGGTTTGACGAGTATATTGCAAGAAATTTTATTCTTTCAAGCAGGGGCAAGGAATTATCTTTAGCTTCTTGCAAAACCCGATAATTAAAAGAAAGCCAGCTTAATTCCCTGTTAAAATATCTTTGTTTCTTCATCGTTAAATAGTGTTTTTATAAAGCTAAACTTGTCTGTTGCGTTGATAGAAAAACTGCAACTCCAAATGCTATAACAGATATAATTATCCCGTACATAAAAATGGAGTATGCCAATCTCAGTTTAGAGTATTTATCTCCGAGCACTTTGCCTAGATGAAAATAATCCTGAATCATATTGCTATATAGGAAATCACTATCATTGATCATCTCTGTCATACCCCACTCAAAAGTTTTTAAATCCATTTTACAGAAGTTTCCAAAAAACATAAGATTCACATTCCTTTTTTCAACATCTTCAGTTGTAAACTTCCCTGAAGTAATTTTGGGTCTTGTTACAGAGATCGTTATCACCAGAGTAGTGAGTGCTGTTAAAACCAAAACAATTGTAGGAATAATTAGATGGGAATTTGTATCAAGACTTTTAACAAGAAAAGCTGCTACTGCCGTTAACAGTAAAGTATTAATGCTTATTAAAATATTTGCTTTGCTGTCAGCCATTGTACTGAATTCAACATGTGTTCTTATAGTATTACGGAACATGGTCTCAACACCTCTGCCAGCATTTTTTTCTTTCTTCTCTTTTTTTGTTTCCTTTACCAAATCAGATTTTGAGAATTCGGTAGTTTTAATTTCATCCATTAGTTCATCCCTTTTTGTTTTTAATTTTAAAATATTTTTTAGTCTTTTCTGCTCATAATTTGCTTTAGCATATTCTGTGTAAAAATTGTTACTAGATATAAAATCTAGATTGCTTTCAACCCATTCTAGCTCACTAAAAACTTTGTTTTTCAAAACGTTTTTTTCTGATCGTAGTAATTGTGATTTAGAATAGAAACCTTTTTGACCAATATGTAAAATATCTGAATCTCGCAATACCATTTGAGGTAAAGTTGTTGGGGTCATTTTTAAATCAGTTATATAAATAAGATCAAGAACTTTCATTATTTCAGACTGTTCTAATCCGTAAGAAGACAGGAATTTTGATGCAATTTCTCCGCTTTTCTTTTCGTGATTATTTAAATCGGTAATCCAACCTACGTCGTGAAATATTGCTGCAAGTTTTAAAATGTTTATCTCAGATTCATTTAGGTCAGAATTTTTTCCTATTTCAACAACATTGTCAACAACTTCAAGAGCATGATTGAGGTTGTGGTAAGTAAAATCTTTTGCTTGATTACCTTCAAACATTTCTGAAACAAACATTTTAGCACTGTTAAATAAATCTTGCATACTGATATGTAGGTTTAATGATTATAATTAAAATTATTGTGTTATAATTTGATCCTTTATAACCATTTAAATTGTCTTACTTAAGACATAACTTACTTATAAAATAAAGATAGTTCTTATAATTCCTTCTTATTTTAATGAAAGTGAGACTTAAATGAGTAATCTGGAAAAAAGCACTGGACAGAGATGGATGGATTTAGGTGATGTTATTTCCTTTGCAAACGGAATCGTAAAAGAAATTATTATCGACAAAACTAAAATTGCGGTAACACGAAAAGGGGATACGTTTGGTATTATTTCAGGAGTATGTAATCATGTCGGAGGGCCACTTGGAGAAGGTAAATTAGATTCAGATTATGTTGTTTGTCCCTGGCATTACTGGAAATTTCATTTTCAAACCGGTGAAGGTGAACCCGGCTATGAAGCTGATAAAGTACCATCTTATGAGTGGAAAATTGATAATGGACATTTATTGGTTGATCTTGGTTCTAAAACAAAAAGAAGTAAAAGTCCTCACGAACCTCATTCACTTGCAAGACCGGTTAAGCGCGAACCAGGTAATGTAAGATTTGTCGGAATATCAACAACCGCAATGCATACAGATCATCCGCGTTTCAGCACATCAGACTTTCTACTTGAAATGGCGCTGAATCATGCAAAAGAAAAAGGATGCGAAACGAAATTAATTAAATTAAATGATCTGAACTTTAGAGCTTGTGAAGGATATTATTCAAAATCTGCTCATGCCTGCACCTGGCCATGTTCAATAACACAAATGGATCCTAATGATCAGCTTGATCAGGTTTATGAAGCTATAGTTCATTGGGGTGATGCTTTTCTAATAGCAACTCCAATTAGATGGGGAGTAGCAAGCAGCCTTTACTTCAAAATGGTGGAGCGAATGAATTGTATTCAGAATCAGGAGACAATTGCAGGCAAACATCTTCTAAAAAATAAAATTGCAGCTTTTATAATTACTGGCGGACAGGATAATGTACAGGGAGTAGCAGGCAACATGATGAGTTTTTTTGCAGAGATTGGATGCCAGTTCCCGCAGTTTCCTTTTGTTGCCCATACGCGAGGCTGGAATGCAGAAGACATGGAAAACAATATTGATTATGTTAAAACCAGTGAACTTCTCCATGATGGAGTAAAAGCATTAACTGAAAGAATGTTTGCAATGGCAGATCTTGTAATCAGCGGCAAGGCGCCCGAACAACGATTCGAAAGAGGCGGTAGAAAAGCGAACAAATAATTATTTTTATTTATTCTTCAGAACTATATCGTTAATGAGAGTACAAGGTACTGAGAATTAAATCCTTCATTACTGCTAAAAATTCCTGCATTCGATATATGTCTAAATAAATAGCTTACTTCAACCTTAAAGTATTCATTATCGATCAACTTAGTACCAATTGATAGATTGTCGCTAAAAATAAAATGACTTCCAAGGTTCCGGCTACCTATGTTATGATTGTTTAGATAGTTAAATCCAATACCAAGTGAAAGAAAAGTTTTTGTAAAACCCAAATTGAGATAATAACGCAACATAGGAACAAATCCAGCTACCATAACCGTACTTTTGTTGTGGGAAATTAGTTCGAGGTTCAAGTCCCCATTTAAACTCAGGTTTCCAAAATCTACAGAAAGTTGTGGCACTTTATATAATAGTAGTAATTGTTCAGTGTTAATATCTTTATACATGCTATTACCATACCCAATCGAAAAATTTTCACTTGAATTGTTGGATTGTGCAAAAGAAACTACGGAAACAAATAAGACTGCAAGAGTTAAATATTTTAAGTAATAAGAAATCATTTCATACCTCTTTGTCATAAAAATTTTATTGAAAACTACTTCATACGCTGATAGTTAATTGTAATCTGAATGACAGTCCTGACTTTTTGTTATAGAATCTCATATAACCATACACATTACCTTAAATAGAAGTTTGTCTTAGAATTGACAGACTTCTGAGAATTCCCAGTCTATTTTTCGATCAGAAAATTTTATTAACAATTTATAACGAGGTTCAAAATGAAATTCAATTTCTCAGTCAAGTCAGCTTTATTCTCGGGGGTTACAGCTACAATAGCTATGACCGTGTTCACCTTAATGGCACCTTTAATGGGAATCGAAATGGATATTCCTGCAATGTTATCAGGTACAATGGGTGCACCCATAATTATTGGATGGGCCGCGCATTTTATGATAGGAATTATTCTAGCATTAAGTTTTGCTGCTATTTACTATCCCAAGTTTGGTTCTAAAAACAAAATAAAATCTGGTATAATCTTTTCTATTATACCATGGTTGATGTCACAGGTTGTTATTATGCCAATGATGTCAATTATGAATGGGGGATCTTATTTTAGTGGCTTTTTCTCAGGGTCAATTATTTTGGCAATGGCCAGTTTAATGGGGCACATATTGTTTGGCGTAGTGCTTGGCTTAACTTACAAGACAGACTCAATCTCTGAATTAAAAGCACAAAAAGTATTTTAAGGTGAATTATGAAAATCAAATTTAATCAAAAACAAAAACGAACGTTGTATATCGGTTTGTCTCTGATTATCGTAATTCTAATAGTATGGATTTCATTTGGAATGGAGATATTTACCAAAACCCAGGTGATAGTTGAAAAAACTGATGAGTTATTTGGAACAACTTACAAAGAGTTTGAAGATAAATTCATCTTAGGATTAGATTACACAGCAGCGATAAGTACTTTTATAGGTCTTGTAACCGGTATAGTAGTATTCTTCCAAAGAAAGTTAAAGGTTAATTAAATATATTTTTACAAGGACGGTATTTTTATACCGTCTTTTAATATTTTAGTCTATGAACAATCCAACAACAATATTTTTTCCAGACATCAGCGGGTTTACAGAATTTGTAAACCAAACTGAAATTGAACACGGTCAACACATAATCGCATCACTTCTTGAAGAGATAATCGAATCTAATTATCTGGATTTTATTGTATCTGAAATTGAGGGAGATGCAATTTTATTTTACAAGGGCGGGGATAAATTAAGTACAACTGAAATATTAAAACTGTGCATTGATATCTACAATAAATTTCACGAAAAGCTGAAAGAACTTGATAATTCAACTAATTGTGAGTGTGGTGCTTGCAGTTCCATCAGTAAACTCAAACTGAAATTCATAATTCATTTTGGGAAAGTCAGTTTTATTAAAATCTATAATTTTGAAAAGTTATACGGACTGGATGTTATCATCGCTCACCGCTTGTTAAAGAACAATATCCCTTCAAAAGAATATGTTCTAATTACAAATAGTTCTAATAATCCAACTCAAAATTCAGCTAGAGAGGAATTAGAATTCTTAGAAGGACCCTTTAACTTTAGACAGCAAATACCAATCATTGGCGCGATAGAAGGAATTTATTATAACCTTTTACAGCGTCACCACCATTCAACAATACATCATACTCACAATTAATTTTTCATATATACTTATATAGTCTGTCATGTAACTGACAAAGATCAGTACGCCGCTTTTCTAAATTTACTTCAGAAATTTTATTACTAATTAACAACAGGAGTAAAAACATGAAGTACTTTTCAACTTTCTTTTCGCTATTGCTGTTAGCTTCAATCAGCTACAGCCAGGTACAAATTACTAATACATCCATTTACAAAACATTGGATCAAATGCTGCTGGCTAATGAGATAAATGAGAGCGGCGAACCTTATGCAGAAGCTATTGGTTATAATCTTGATGATCTTGATCCGTTTGTACCGAACTCACCTGATTCGATTGCATATACACTTGGAATAAATAATTATGAATTTTCAAGATATCAATTAGGTGTAGTTATATCAAGATCGGGTATTGGTCTTCATATGATTTGGGCACCGATGATTCAACAAATGGCAGCAATGGAAATAGATCCAAATTTTGATGGTTCGTTTACTGGTTCTCCAAACGGTTTTAATGAAGATGATGAACTGATTAAGAATATTATGCACTTCTCAATGCTTGCTAATCAACCGCCGCCGGCTAATCCATTCCCTCAATTTGCTGAATTTATTTCTGGTGATCCTCACATACCTCAGCCAATTGACCCTTTAAACTTTGGGACTGATTTTGCAACTCTTAGATGGAATAGAAATTTGATGGATAAAACTCTAAACCCTGCTGCTATGGGGCAAACATTGATGAAACAATATTTGTGGGCTCAGGACATGCTTGGTGGTTTTCATGATTCTGATGATAATGGTATTGAACCAGATGGAATCGTTACCCCGGACTCAGCCGGCAGTCCTCATTTTGATCCGACTAATAATGTCTTTTATGGCGGAAACAATCTTGATGGGTTTGTTGGTCAGGTATTAACTGCAGAAGGTATAAACAAAGTATTTTTTGTGATCAATAATCTTGCTTATGATGGAAATACTTTGGGCGCAGTTGATCCAATGACTTATGACCCTGCAAATGGAATAAAATATTTTCCAACAAAAATATCGGTAACTGAAGATATAGTTTCTGCAACAATGCCCCCCAAACCGGGAACACTATCTGTAGTTGATTCTGATAGTTATTTATTCGATCAATTATCTTTCTTATGGGGAACACTTAACTTTAAAAACATGATGGATCCTGATAATTCTTCAGACCCAGCTCACTTGGCTTATCATACTGTATTTGACGGTGATCCGTTTCCACAGCCGATGGCGCAAACAGGAGTCCCCGGACCATTCGATTTGATGAAAGGTGCAAGCGCTGTAATTTCTAAAAATATTTTTGCAATGCACTTTGATGAAGTAAATGGAACCTTTGTTGATAAATCATCATTAGTTTCCGGATCTGTATTGCGAGGGGATGAAATTAGTTCAGTTTCTGCCGGCTATATAATTGTAATTCTAAAATTGCTGTCTGAAGAATTTGTTGGAACTCCTTTAGTTGATATAGCTATAAATGGAATTAACGCACAAGCAAACTTTTTGATCAACTCATTAAAAAACTCAGACGGCAGCTACGCAAACTCTTTTATTTTTGGAACTGGAAAAAGCAGTACCGTTTCACTTGTTGAATCGCAGTCTGCTGCGATAAGAGGATTATATGCAGCTTATGAAGCCACGGGCAATACTTTATTTTTAACTGAAGCTAACAGTGCATACGATTATCTCATTTCAAATTTTTATTCACCGGGAAAGAAGGCGTTCTATACATCGCTTGGAAACACACAGGCAGTTTACACTCCATTTAATGTAGCAATAATTTCCGGAGCAATGAGAGAAGCTAGATTAGTTGGTAATAAAAGTGATGCACCTCTGATTTATACTCGTTTCTTCAATGAAGTTGGAAACGTAATGCAGCTATCTGAGGGTGAAAGTACTGGCGAAAGCGGTAATGATTCTGATGGAGATGGTATTCCCTTTATACCAGAGCAGTCAAATAACCTTGCTTCGGTATTTGCAACGGAAGCAACTTTGGATTTTACAACCTCTGTTGATGATGTAACTGAAATTCCAAATGAATTTACTTTAGAGCAGAACTTTCCAAATCCTTTTAACCCGACAACTAAAATAAAATTTAGTTTGCCTGAAAATCAATTTGTCTCACTTAAAGTATATAATTTACTTGGGCAGGAAGTCGTGACTTTAGTTAATGAAAATAAAACTGCTGGCAGTTACGATATAAGTTTTAATGCCTCAAATCTTTCAAGTGGAGTTTATTTATATAGAATAGATGCCGGAAGTTTTACATCGGTAAAAAAACTAACTCTGCTTAAATAATTATTATTTTAGCTAAACCTATATAAAGCCCGATCATAAGTTCGGGCTTTTATTTTTTAAAGCATTTGTCAGTATTAAGACAATTTACCCTCAAGTACTTGCCTAAATTTTAACCAGTAATAAAGGAATTTTATGGCGACACAAATAAAAATAAAAAATCTACCGGAAGGTTATCAGAGTATAATTACAAATGGCAAACACTCTATTGTTGGTGACGAGCCGGTTGCTTCCAAAGGTACTGATCTAGGACTCAGTCCTTCTGAGCTAGTGCTTTCCGGACTTGCATTGTGCAAGGCTGCTACAGTAAGATATATCGCTCGAAAAAATGGCTGGGAGATTGGAAATGTAGAAGCTGTTCTTACTCAGGAAGTTAAAAGAGACAGCAGCGGTTTGAAACCTAATGTAAAAATTAAAATAAATATCGAGGGAGATATTACAAATGAACAAAGAAACGAATTAATTTCTCAGGCTGACAACTGTTACATTCATCGGATGTTAAACAGCGAATGGAACATTGAGAGGGCAGAAAATTTTGAGGAACAGGTTTTTGTTCAGAATCAGTTAGAAACAGTTTCTCAGAGTAAATAAGGTTTTGTCAAAATTATGACAGACTTACTTAAGCAAATCAAATACTTTTATATCGGTTATTAAATAAAAATTTATTGTTCATTAATCAAAAACAAAAACAAAGGAAAACCAAATGAAAACAAAACTCACACTCGGCGCAATAATAACTTTATTGTTGGGTATTAACCTGTTTGCGCAAACATTTACTGCAGATTCTAAGGATGGCAGAAACCAGGCATCGTTTACATCAGATGCACCATTTGAAAAAATAGTTGGACTATCAAGCGGATTAGACGCAACTGTAATGATCAACCCAAATGATGTTACTCAGAAACCAATGGGCAAAGTAAAAGTTTCGATTGCTAATATTAAAACAGGAATAGACTTGCGTGATGAACACTTGAGAAGTGAAATGTGGCTTAATGCAGGTAAATTTCCATATGCAGAGTTTCAACTAACCGGTATTAAAAACCCTTCTTCAAAATCTTTGAATGATGGACAAAAAGTTAAAGTAATACTTGTTGGTAAATTTTCTGTACACGGCGTAACCAAAGATATTGAAGTGCCTGCAGAATTAAGATATTTCAAAGAGAGTGAAAAGACAAAAGCAAAGGCTCCTGGTAATCTTTTAGTTGCAAATGCTGATTTCAAAATTAAATTGGCTGAGTATGGAGTTATGATTCCTGACATGGTTGTTGGAAAAGTTAATGATGAGGTCGCGATTACTGTTAACTTTGTAGCAAGCGATAAAAATGCCTCAGGAAATAATCCTTGTGGTGTTTGTAATCCTTGTTCTACGGATAAAGGAAAGTGCAACCCTTGTGCAATGAAAGATATGAAAAAAGGGCAGTGCAATCCCTGCGCAATGAAAAAATAGTTAACATTTGAGAAAAAATAATTTGTATTATTGGCCGGCTTTATTTGTGGGACACAAGAAAGCCGGAAATAATTTTTTAAAAATTGGAGATACTGAATTGAAAGACAATTACTTTGAGACAGTTACAGATGTTTATAAATCTGCTGCTGAAAATCCAGATGTGGGACTTTGCTGTACAACTACTCCGATATGGCAACTACCAGATTTGCATATTCCAACTAAAATGCTGGAGATGAATTATGGATGCGGGTCAACTGTAAATCCACGAGATTTAGTAAACAATCCAACAATACTATATGTTGGTGTCGGAGGTGGAATGGAGCTTTTGCAGTTTGCATATTTTTCAAGAAAGCCTGGACGTGTAATAGGTGTGGATTCGGTAGTTGAAATGCTTTATGCCGCAAAAAATAATTTACTTGAAGCTGAAAGACACAATGATTGGTTTCAACTTAATTTTATAAACCTAAAATCCGGCAACGCCCTTGATTTACCAGTCGATGATAAATCTGTTGACGTGGCAGCACAAAATTGTTTGTTTAATATTTTTAAGCAAGAAGATTTGAAGAAAGCATTAAGTGAAATGTATCGTGTTCTAAAACCACACGGAAGATTAATTTTATCAGACCCGGTTTGTGAAACAGAAATTTCAGAAGAGTTAAAGAATGACTCAAAGCTGAGGGCACTATGCTTAAGCGGATCTATTCCACTATCTGATTATCTGAACTTATTAGCAGAAACAGGTTTTGGAACAATTGAGGTTAGAGCAAAACGACCGTATAGAATCTTATCACCCAATCATTACAATACAGAATCAATTATTTATATTGAAAGTGTTGAGATCTGTGCAATTAAAGATCCTATGCCTGCAGATGGTCCTTGTGTATTTACGGGTAAAGCAGCAATTTATTTTGGTGAGAAAGATTATTTTGATGATGGAATGGGTCATATCATTAAACAAAATCAACCTTTGGCCATCTGTGATAAAACAGCGAAAAATTTATCAAGTTTAAGCAGAGATGATATTTTCATAAGTCCATCTACCTGGTTTTATGATGGAGGCGGTTGTTGTTGAGATTTCTAAATTAAAAATTAAATAAAATGTCAAGCAGAAGAAATTTTATAAAGCAAATATCAAACTTAGCTGTATTGGGTTTTGTGGCTACTAACACTGTCGCAAAGTCATTAGTAAAAACAGCCGCTAGGATTAGTAATGATTTTAAGAGGAAAGTAATCGATATAATTGAAAGCTTGAGATCAGAGGGATCGAATGTGATTAAGAAAGTTATGAATGGCAAAACATATGTGCTCGATCCCTATACTCATTATCCCTATGATGGTGGCATATCAGATGAAAAAACGGGCTACAGAATTTTCTTTCACGCGCATAGATCAAATGAATACGGGCACTTTCACACTTTTGCTACTGATGAAAAAGGTGAATTGATTCATCTTGTATTAATCTCAATGGATAAAGATGGAAAACCACTTGCTCTGTCAACGGTAAACCGTTGGGTTACAGATGACGAGTATGTTAAAGCTGATGTGTTGAAACTTTTATTGGATAATTTTCAGATGGATTCTAAATTATTTGTAGAGCAAAGGGTAGTAGAATTTGTTTATAACATCCTTAATGCTTACAAAGATGTTATCTACAATCTTTTTGATGAACGCGATAAATGGATTATGGATTATGTGAATAAAAACTTTAGCGAACCTTTTGAAGACAGGGATTTTGAGATATTATCTGAGAAAAAAATAAGTCTATATTCTTAAGCACTATTTACTCATAGGCATATCTTTGGATAATTCAGATAATTTTGATTTAATTTTCTCTACTGATGGCAATCCATTCTGGTAGTATCGGCAAGAAAGTGCTGGACTTTCGGGTTCAGTCTGATTTTCAAAATCTTCTCCATTTATTAATAAAGTTGGTGACCCCCGGAATCTTATTTCCTTTGCCTTTTCATTTGAATCAACAATCACTTCTCTATAATCAACGTTATCTTGATCTTTAATAGCTTCTCTGACTCTTTCAATTAAAATTGGGGAGTTTGGACAATTATAAAAATGTTGAATTTCGATTAATAATTTTTGCATTATAAAAGAAAACCTAATAGAGGAAAATGTTTTTAATATTTATAACCTTTAACTTCTTCTTCAGAAAATTCTACTCCAAGTCCGAGTGCGATACGATTTACAAAATTGAAGTAGCTAATGATGAGGTTAATAGCAAGAATGTCTTCGTCTGTCCAGCCGGATTGTTTTAATTCTTCAATTTCATCTTTTAATATAGCCGAGGGATTAGTTGTAAGTTTTGAGGAGTGCTTTATTGCTAATCTTAATTTGTTTGTGAAATCAGGATCATCAAGAGTTAATATAAAATTATTTAGCCTCTCAGAATTCTTCCAATAATGATTAAGAGCTTCAGCGTGATGATTGACGCAGTAATCACAATTATTATTTTTAGAAACTACTATAGCTAAAATTTCTTTTTCTTCTCTAGTAAGATTGCTTTTACTAAACATTATTGAAAGATAAAGATCAAGATGCTTTATCATTGTATCAGGCATTAAGCTATGTATTTTCATTATGTTAGATAACTTTCCACGAGCCGATCCAATCTGTTCATAAACTTTTTTAAGTTCACCTTCGGCTTCATTTTCATTAATTATTTTTATAAACGGCATTTTTACAAGCTCCTTGTTCGTATTGTTTTTGCAGGTAGGCAATTAACTTATCCTCATTAAAATCACCATAAGAATAAAGTTCTTGATTAACGTACAGTGCCGGACAGATCTGAGTTTTTGGAATACTTAAATCTTTAATATTTATCACAGAAAGCAGTATCTCTTTTTTCTCGCTTACCAAAGTGTGCAAAGCTCTTTCAACCCTGGCACATGTATTGCAATTATCTTTTACTATTAATGTTAAGTCCATTTTTTAGTGTAAACTTAAATTATGATAATAAAAATTATTGTCAGGTTTAAGACAAATTACTTTTTAAGATTAAATTTTAGATCATTCATATCATTAATTACTAGTTTTTTACGATCAAAATCGATTATTCCTTTTTCCCGTAAATCAGTTAAAACATCATTTACGGTTTGTCGGGCACAGGCTGTCAAATCTGCTATATCCTGATGCTTTAGAAATGGTTTAACAAATATCTGATCCCCGACCTTTTTGCCATTATCCTCTGCAAGTTTTTTTATAAATGATATTACTCTTTGTTTTGCATCTTTAAATACAAGATCTTCAATTCGCTCAGAATAACTTTTAAGTTTAAGACCGATTATTCTTGTTAGTTTAAGATTTAACTTTGGATTTTTTTCAATAAATTCTGAAAAATCATCCTTATTAATGGCGCATATATAAGATGGTTCAACCGTTACAGCTATATCTGTTCTTTCACCCTCACCAAGATATGCCATTTCTCCAAAAACCTCTCCAGGGTTGATGAAAGCCATAATCATCTCTTTACCATCTTCGCTGTATCTGCTAATCTTAACTCTACCCATTTTAAGCATAAATATTGAACTTGAAGGCTCGTTAGGAAAATAGATTGGTTGGTTTTTACCAATTTCTTTTTCTTTTGCAATTTTATTCAACTCCATCATACTATCTTCTTTAAGATTACTGAACAAGTTGAAGTTTTCTAGATACCAAAGTTTTGATTTATCTGCCATTGAAAATCCTCTGAATTGATAGTGCTAAACTAATGAGTACATCTTTTATTCCCTAAATAATAAACAATATTTGTCATCCATGCGACATTTAATAAAGCATCAGCGTAACATTTTAAAATTGAAAATTATAGAAGTAATAATGAAATCTATTTGTATTAGTTTGATAATATTATTTGTACCTGTAGAAATATTTTCTCAGGCATGCTGCTCGGCTGGAACCCCAATGTTAGGTTCGCTTGAAACATCTACAACTATAAAAAACAATTTACAATTAAGTTTAACTTACGATTACAATACACTTCAAAGTGTTTTTGAAGGTTCCACACAAATTGAGGATGAATCACGAGAAAGAGTTACAAACTCTGCTTTGTTAGAGACCACGTATGGATTGACTGATAAACTTACATTAACCGGATTATTTTCTTTTATAAATCAAAGAAGAATAACTACAACACAATCTGGTTCAGAAAATCTTTTATCTTCATCAGGTTTTGGTGATGCTCTGTTATTGATAAAATACGAATTAATATCGCAAACGATTTTAAATCAAAGACAATTAGCTGTAGGATTAGGTCCAAAAATTCCAACTGGCGCTTCTGATGTATCTCAAAATGGAATTTTGCTTCCTGCTGATATGCAGCCCGGCAGCGGCTCATGGGATTTTGTTTTTTGGAGTTACTATTCTGAAGGATATATGCCCGATCTTCCACTAAATATTTTTGTTACTGCCTCTTACAAATTAAACACATCAAATCAGCGTTTTGCCAACTCCGATGCTGGATACAAGTTTGGAAATGAGTTTGTAACTTCCTTCGGGGTGGGTTACAGAACCGATACGATATTTGACTACAGCCTTTCTTTCAGATTCAGATCATCTGCTGTTGATCAGATTGATAATGAAGATGTTCCAAATACCGGTGGGCTCTGGCTTTATGCTTTGCCGGGATTAAATATAAAAGTTGTGGATAATTTTATAACAAGAATTACAGGTCAAATACCTCTTTACAGAAATCTTGAAGGAACACAGCTTACAACGACATACACTATATCAGCTTCATTTTTTTATAATTATTCATTTTAAAACACTCGGAGGACTCTATGAAAACATTTGCAAATATATTTTTCGTAGCCTTGATAATTTTTGTATACAGTTGTGATGATTCATCAACTAACAGTGTCGATGTTTCGGGTGATTGGTTAATTCCCAAAGATCAAATATTTGATGGCGGTCCTGGAAAGGACGGCATACCAGCACTTACAAATCCGCAATTTGCTTCTGCTTCATCAACAACTTACTTAAATAATAATGATCTTGTGCTTGTAATAAAAATTGATAATGAAATCAGGATTTATCCGCATCCAATTCTTGATTGGCACGAAATAATAAACGATGAAATTAACGGGACTAAATTTGCATTAACTTATTGTCCTTTAACTGGTACAGGAATCGCCTGGGATAGAGTTTTAAACGGAAGAGAAACCACTTTTGGTGTTAGCGGTTTACTGTATAACTCCAATCTTATTCTTTACGATAGAAATTCTAACAGTAATTGGTCGCAGATGAAATTACAAAGTGTTAATGGAAGTTTGATTGGTACTCCTGCAACCACATATTCTGTTATTGAAACTTCGTGGTTAACAGCTAAACAACTATTTCCATCTGCTAAAGTAGTAACAACATCAACCGGATATTCCAAATCATATGGAACTTATCCATACGGGGATTACAAAACGAATAATGGTTTATTAATATTTCCCGTATCCCCCGATGATTCAAGATTACCAAGAAAAGAACGTGTGCTTGGAGTGATTGTAAATAATGAAACAAGGGCATATCGATTTCAAGAAAATGGCTCTAACATAGAGTTATTCTCTGATATCATAGGTGGCAAATCTATAACTGTCGTTAATAATAAAGATCGTAATATTATTGCTGCATATCAAAATGAATTGGAAGATGGTACTGCAGTCAAACTTTCTTCAATACAAAATGAGCTTCCAATTATTATGATTGATACGAACGGTAATAAATATAATTTGTTTGGAGAAGTTACAGATGGACCAAAGCAAGGCAAAAAGTTAAAATCAGTGTCATCTATGATTGCATACTGGTTTGCATGGGGAGCTTTTTACCCTAATACAAGTATTGCAAATTAAGTTGTGTTGATTAACTTGTTAATAAATTTATAAATAACCGGTAAGGTAATATGAAAAATAAAACCAATTTATTCTTATTAATATCTCTAATTTCTTTTATAGGTTGTGTGCAGCCTGAGTCAACGGTTTCACCACAAGGTGACAACAATTCACCGGTGATAGAAAATGTTTTAGTAGATCCCGGATTTATAAATGTCGGAACAACAGCTACAATTAAAGTAAATGCCAGCGATCTCGACGGAGATCAACTAAATTATGGATGGTCAACAGCATTAGGAGACATAATCGGAAGTGGCGCTGAAGTAAGATACACTGCTGCATTTTGCTGTGTGGGTTCAAATATTATTACTGTAACTGTATCCGATACAAAAGGTGCAAAAACATTTAAAGATATTTTGATAGAGATTAATCCTTAAGCCAATGAATATCCATTATCTATTATTATTAAATTCTATAATTATATTATTTAATTATACGGCATTTGGTCAGGGATGCTGTACTGCCGGTTCAAGCACTTTTGGTGGATTAGAAAGAGGATTAGCTAAAACAGGAACTTTACTTTTAGGAACTGGTTTCGTTTCTACATCTCTTAACACAACTTATTATGGCAGAGAAGAAATACCTGATCCTCTTAACAGGACATCATCAGTTTCATCATTTAATTTGGAACTTGAATATGGACTTTCAGAAAACGTGTCGGTTTTAATTTCGGGAAATTATGTTATAAAAAACCGTGAAACCACTGTAAGATCGAACGAAGATAATTCTAAAGAGGTAATTAATTTTGAAGGAAAGGGGATTGGAGATGTAATCATTTTGGGTAAATATGAAATTATCACTCCAACAATTTTATCTCCGATTGGCTTAACATTTGGCGGTGGGGTTAAATTGCCTGTCGGAAGTTACTCGCAAGAGGTTAATGGATCCAGGTTAGCTATAGATTTGCAACCGGGGACCGGGTCAACGGATGTTTTATTGTGGGGAAATTTTTATAAAGGATTTCAACCCATTAGTCTTGCATTCTTTCTTACAACACTTTACCGTTATGCAGGTTCAAACCTTGATGGCTACAGATTTGGCGATGAATTTATCTTTTCAATTGGCGGTGAATACTACGTTACTGATTATTTAACTTTCTCCATATCCGCAAGAGGCAGATTTTCTGATGAAGATTACTGGGGTGGTAGGTTTTTACCAAGCACAGGCGGAACTTATTATGATTTACTTCCAGCACTAATTTATACTGAAGGATCATATAATCTAAAAGTTTTCTATCAAACTCCGTTTTATAGAAATGTGCAGGGAATACAATTAACAAGTTCCAGCATTGTGGGGGTGGAACTTCTTTTTAATTTTAACTTTAATAAGGATTGAAATATGAAATATCTTTTACTCTTATTTATAACGACATTCTTAACACAATATTCTTCTGGAGAATCAATGATCGATGATAAGAAAAGAGTTGCTGATTCAGCCGAAGATATCTGCCCAATCAAAGTTGGGGAAAAGATTCCTTCAGTAAATGTTAGAAACCTTGATAGTGAAAATGTTGACCTTAGCAAATTGACTTTAGGTAAAAAAACTGTTCTAATATTTTATAGAGGTGGATGGTGTCCATTTTGCAATATTCAATTGGGAAATCTAAAAGATCTCGAAGATGATTTAATTAATCTTGGCTACCAGTTAGTAGCTATCAGCATAGATAAACCAGAAAAGCTGAAAGAAAGTATTGATAAAAATCAACTGAATTATACTTTATTATCGGACAGTAAGGCTGAGGCATCAATTGCATTTGGTTTAGCTTTTAAGGTATCGGACGATTACAATAAAATGCTGCTCGGATATAATATGAATATTGAGCAAGCCTCCGGAGAAGAACATCATATACTTCCGGTACCCGGAGTATTTCTTCTTGATGAAGACTCTGTTATTCAATTTGAATATGTTAATCCAAACTATAAAGTAAGATTGAATGAACAGATACTATTAAAAGCAGCCGAAGAATTATCCTCTGAAATAAATAATGCAAATAAATAAGTTATAATGTTATTCGTTTAGTATAATTGTTGTGGTTAAAATTATTGTTGCCTAGTTTCAATAGATTAGATAACGCTAATTTATAGACCCAAGTCTAAAAACTTTTGCGACCCAGGTTCTGTTTATATTTAATCTTCTTTCTAGGCAGCTTGGTTTAAAACTGTTCCATTATCAATTAGGGATTTATTTGCATTGGCAGATTCCTTGCATTTTGATTTGCGGGTGCATCATTCAACTAAGTTTAAAGTTTACTGTTTTTTTAAAACTATAAAGAATATAAAACAGAGCATATGGATAATACCAGAGATGAAGCAAAGACAATCTGGCTTAATCTAAGACCACGATAATTGAGATATATAATCGTGAAGTTGAATATAAGGAAAAGGGAAATTATTCTGATAAAGAGAATCTGAATTAACCAGAACTATTTAATTTAAATAAGAGCCCAAATCCATTCTTTAGCGAACTGAATACCTAAGGCTCTTCCGCCCATCAAAACCAGGTTGGGCTCACATAAACTTTCCAATAGGATTTTTTGATTTCTGGTGGCAAAACGAGTTTTCCAAAATTTTTTATAAAAAATTGTTTTTAAGCTAAAAGGCGAGACTAGCTCGCCATTATTAAAGATCAAGGTTAGTGTAGATCTCAATGTTCCTGAACTTCCCAAAGTTATTTCTCACTCTGAATTTTCCATCTTCATCAGACAAGCCAAGTTCAACTGCAATTCTGCTTCCTGATTCCAAAATGATTTCTGCATAATAAGTCTCAACATCGGAGTTAACATCTTCGAGTTGGATTATTACATAATCATTCTCAATAGTCCAACTCACTTTTTTAACTGTACTGCAGCTTATTATTAAAACTGCAATTAACATCATTAGTAATTTCACAGACACTCCAAATTATTTAATAGCCATTTTGATTTATTTTGCTTCTCGCAATGAACAAAGTGACTGCCAGTGATTTCGCATCCATTAGTCCACCTAGTTCATTCTGAATTTTAACTGCATCTCGACAGGAGGTGAGCATCAAGTCATAAAAGTAATCCGTGCTGTTACTTTTGTTTATCTCATTTGCAGGACTTTCAAGATTCTTCTTCTCAACTTTTACCTCGAACCTTGTAATGATCTTTGTTCCTTTCTGCTCAGCGAGTTTTGTGATCTCAAATCTATCACCTTTACGAAGTGATTTAATCTGCTCATTAACTTCTTCTGGTGCAAAGTAGAGAACCTCCTCTCCGCTTTTCTCTTTTAGTGTGTACATCCAGTAAGGCCCATATCTGCTTTGCCCGGTGATAGGTTCATCAAACAACAACTCTAAGCTGACTGTCTTGTTCAGCTCGAGCTCCAGTTTCTTTCGTTCTGCCATTTTCTTCCTCACTTTCTTCTCTTAGTTTATATGTAAACTCTTCTTTACCCTCAGTTATTTTTATACCTAGAGGAACAGGTTTCGATTTGATGTAGTTCTTGATCTTATTCATATCTGGTTTATAACTTTCAGGAACAACAGTGAGCATTTCCGGTTTTGCTTTCTTTAAGAACAGATCAATGTTTTCAATCTCAACCTTATCAGGTTTCTTATGCATCTTGAGAGTACCGTTAGGAAGAGCAATTGTTTTCTCTTTCTTTTCTCTAATGAAAGCTTCCAGCTTTATCTCAAGCCATCTTATCTTTTCCTGTAACTGTGCGTTCTTATGAATCACAAAGCTGTTAATCATAGAACATTCTTTCTCACTTTGTGAGAAGTTGTACTCAATCTGTTTTGTAAGCTGTTTTATCTGAAGTAAGAGCAGATCAAAGTATGCTTCAGTCTGCTCATCTTCTTTTACTTCTGCTTCCTGAAGCAGCTCATCTAAAAAGTTTACTTCCAAAATCTGCCTCCTTTTTTTAATATTATCACGATTAAAATTTCAAGGGCAATCTTACCTGCTGTATTAGCTATTTCTTTTAACCACCGTTTTCTGTTTGCGCGCATTCTTTACCTTCACTTTCTTTTCATCGCTGAGTTCTTCTTTAAGTATTTCAACTATAGCTTCTGTAAGCTTCATTCCGATTCGAATCAATTTCTTGCTTTCCATATCTTTTATTCCTTTCTAAGTATTGTGTAACAGCTTCATTAACTAATTTTGTCATTGGTATCTTACTTTCATTTGAATGCTTAAGCAGGTAGAGTTCTCTTACCAGTTCAGGTTTTATCTTTGGGCTATATGACATTGTACAAGTCCTCCTCATTTATTCCCATTCCACACACTTCACATTTATTAAATAACTTTCCGTCAAAATATGTTGTTTGTGAGTAGCACCAGGGACATTCAATTATCATCTCTTCAAAGTCGTTCGCTGGGTAACTAAATCTTCGATCAAACCATTTACTTTTTGATGGATAGTATTTCTGATAAGATTCGACTCCTTCACTATTTATAAATAATGCATAGTTGTTCTGCATCTCATAGAAATGAAAATCTTTTTCTCCCAGGTTAAATCCACGCACAGTTGTTTTCTCTATTGACAGAGCTTCCTGCATAATCTCACGTTCACTACAGAAGTAGAAGATATCATCCTTCGAATCATAATACAGATCAATTGGATTATCTTTCTTAATCAGTACTAGTCTTTCAGGCTGATATTTATCAATTACTGCAACTGCAAAACTTCCTTCTACTTTATCGAATAGTCGCTTTATACGATCGCCTTTCATTTTCATTGAGAGAAGATGAAGAATACTTTCTGAATCTACTTCCGCATCTCTTTGTTTCCTTCCGAATATTTCTTTGTCATTGTAGATTATTCCGTTATGGACGATTGCAATTCCATTCTTTGAAAACAGCGGATGATTGTTTGCGTTGTTCTTTTCAGAACCTTGTGTTTTCATTCTTGTATGTAAGATCATTGAAGAGGGAAGTGTAAGCTCTTTCCAGTCTTCAGTTTTTACAAACTCTGATGATTTGATAGGAGCTTTGTTTACGATAAGATTGTTATCTCTTATAAAAGCATATCCCGAAGCGTCTCTTCCTCGGGATTCAAGTAATGAAAACATATTTGTTATTTTTTCTTTGTCGGGCATAGTATTCCCAAAGGAATAATAACCCATTATTCCACACATTGTATTTTACTCCTTGTTAATTGTTAGGCGGGAACCAGTTCTCTTACTGTGGTAATCTGCTTAATCAGGTCAATGATTTCTTTCTGATTATTCTTACGAAGTGATAACGATATTCCAAGTCTGTTACACCCAGGACTTGATACAACGATTGCTTTTATATCATTAAGTTGAACGAAGCTTTGAACCTTATCAAACAGATCTGCACTCACCGATAATTGATATTCTTTTCTATCTGTAAGACCAAAAATGTAAATTGGATTGTCAACCAACCCTACTTTGTCTTTGATTGTTCTGAGGAGAATGTCTTTATCATTGATGAAGACTGGTCTTCTTGTTTCTATTTTCCCTTGAAGCCAGCTTCTTGAAAGTTTTACTACAAGCTCACGATCTGAATCAGAAACATCAGGATTGTCTGGGGCATCATCATCAAAATCGCTTTCGTAGCAATCCGAACAATAAGGATCACCTTCATCGTTGTAGTGAGCAGATTCTCTATAGATAACTCCATCACAACGACAGCAGTAGTTGAACATATTGTCGAAACAATCCTCACAAAAAGGTTCCTCCATAGCCCATCTTACCTGATCATCTCTAAGTTCATCTTCACAATTATGGCAGTGCATTATGCTGCTCTCCTTAATCCCCAGTTAGGTAAGATATCCTGGTTCCAGTTTAATCTTTTATCAAGAAGTGTATCAAGTTCCTTTAATCCTTCACGGCAATCATCAGGAATTGTATGAAGTGAATGTTTGAGCGATTTTAGAAATGTACACGAATGCTGCCTGTTCTTGAGTTCATTGAAATCAACTTTGTCTTCAAGAACTCCGACAACAGTAAGCTTTGATAAAGTAAAATGAACAAGTGTAACTGAAGGTGAAAGAAGAAATGATCCTGGTGTACGATATTCAAAACCGTATGACTTTCTTCTATATGCACCTTTCTTTCCATAACCGGAACGTTCTCTTTTTTGTCTCTGCATTTTATCATCAATGCAGTTACTAAGTGAACCAAGAACAATATCCAGTCCGTCAATAACTTCAGGAAGCGGATCAATTGAAAAATGTGTGTGGCCGCCAATTGAATAATCATTAACATAGTGACCTGATATAAATTCTAAATCAGGTGCTTTGTCGTGTCCATAGTCGAGTATCTGAAATATTTTGCTGGTAAGATCGATAGGGGATTCAGAAAAGCCAGGCCTTATTTCTGCAGTGCTCTCGCAACCGTCTAGACCAAAGCTGGAATTAGATTTGAAAAAATTATGCGCGGGAACAAATTGTCCGTTTCGATGAAGTATAAGTTCAGGGTCGCAACCCAACGTGAAAGACATAGTAATACTCCTAGTTAGTTAATACTATGTTTCTTATGCCAAAATCCTGAAGAAAATTATTAGAATTAGATTTTTACTTTCCTTATTTTTAACCTCGTTGTTTTATAATCAGCTATACGATGACATCTCTCCTTTATTCCGCAAGCTTTGAGTTGGTGGGCACATTCAATTAAGAATTAAAAAATTATAACTAAGAATTACTTAATGACTGACACAAAATCCATACTCATCAAAGAATACTTCCACAAAGTAAAACAGGCTAATAAAGAGCTAACCAAGAAAGAAGCATTCAAAGATTTATTAAACAGGCTTTACAGTGCTGATAAAGATATTCTAAAATTGATTGATAAAATTTCTCTTGGCTCTGAAAAAACAATTCTTAACATTCCACGAAAAGATAAACTGCATAAAGGAAGTGCTGACACTCTTTACAACAAAATCATTATTGAATTTGAGAATGATCTTAAACAAACTTTAACTCACGCTAAAGAACAATTAGCAGGTTACCTGTTAGGGCAATTCAATTCGGGCGAAGGTTATAACTTTACTTTAATAGCATCTGATTTTATTACCTGGAAAGTATATGCACCTGCTGTTGAATGTATTGATAAACTGAAAGAACTTAAAGAGGATGAACTTAAGCTTGAAGAGGTTAAAAGTGCTTCATTTGTATTGAATGAAAAGAACACTGAAGATTTTTATTACTGGATAGATAGATTCTTATTCAAAGAAGAAAAACAGCGCGCAACATTAAAACGAATTGAAGAAGCATTTGGCTACCAGAGCAATGTTTTTATTGAAAGTTACCAGGTTTTAAGTAATTGGTTTAATGAAGCTAAGAAATATGGTGAAGTTCAGGTTTCTTATGAGCAATGGAATAAATTTTTAAGTGTTGCTTATGGTTCATTTGATGGAAGAGAAAGTATTTTTCTAATCCACACTTACCTAAGCGTTTTTTCAAAAATGCTTGCATACAGTGTTGTATCAAATGATGATTACATTGATGATAAAGAACTTAAAGCAATTCTTGACGGAACCGTATTCCATAAATACAATATAAGGAACTTTGTTGATAATGATTTTTATCATTGGGTTGTAAACGATAGAAATTTTAAGAGTCTTAAAAAAGTATTTCGCTTGATTGCCCAGGAAATTTCTTCTTTTGATTTTGAAAAAGTTGATGAAGATGTTCTTAAAGGTGTTTACCAGGAACTTATCGATTTAGACACAAGACACTCACTTGGTGAGTATTACACTCCTGATTGGTTGTGTGAAAGAATAGTAAAAGAGTTTGAATTCAAACCAACCGATAAAATTCTTGATCCGGCTTGTGGTAGTGGTTCTTTTTTAAGAGCTGCTATTCATAGAATAAAAGAACTAAATCCGACATCAAATGCAGAAACAATTAACGAACAGATTTACGGAATTGATATTCATCCGTTAAGTGTGCAGATAGCAAAAACAACTTTGCTTCTTGCACTTGGTAAAGAAATAATTGACGCAAAAAATCCTGTTTATCTAAACATTATTCTTGCGAACACTTTACTTGCACCGGAAGGCGTTGAAAATCTCTTTGGAAAAGACTTTACTCTTAATATTGATAAGGAAAACTACAAGCTTACGACACAGGTGCTTGATGATGTAAAATTGTTTGATGATGCACTTGAGATTTGTGATGAACTTGCTGAACAGACTATGAGCAAGAAAAATGAAAGCGAAGACGTTTTTGAAAATATTCTTAGGAAAAAATTAAAAGGTCATTCATTAAACAAACAAATAATTGAAAGTTTCTACAAAGTATATACTGGATTAAAAAGCGTAAAGGAAAAAGGTCGGGATAGTATCTGGAAGTTTATCGTTCAGAACTTATATAAGCCTTATTTTCTTGCGGGTAAGTTTGATTATGTTATCGGTAATCCTCCTTGGTTTACTTATAGTTCAGTGAAGAATGAAGAATACCAAAACACACTGAATGAGCTTGCAGATACATATAATGTAAAACCGGAGAAGGTTGCAAATTTTCCTCATTTAGAAATTGCAGCGATATTTCTTGCTAATTGCAGTAATTATTTTCTAAAAGAAAAAGGAACAACGGCATTTGTTTTACCTCGCAGTTTTTTTAGTGCAGATCATCACGATAATACAAGAAGTGGCAAAGCAAGCGGATTTAAGTTTTCAAAAATCTGGGATATGGATGAAGTAACTCCATTATTCAGAGTTCCAAGTTGTGTTTTTATTCTTGAGAAGTATAACAAAAAAGCCGCGCCAATAAATGGTTTACCTGGATTAAAATTTTCTGGCAGATTAACAGAACATAATTGTAATCTTCAAACTGCTGCAGAAAAACTAACAGAAGAAAATGTAAAGTGGTATTATGTTAAGCAGGGTAAATCTTCTGCATTCTCCGATAAAAAAACAAAGAGCAGTACAAACGAGAATCCATATAAAAAACATTTTAAGCAAGGCGCAACAATAGTTCCAAGATGTTTTTACTTTATTGATATTGACCAGGAATTGCCAAAAGATTATAACGATAGGATAATAAATATTAAAACTTCTGAAGCAATTGAAGCAGATGCAAAGAAGCCGTGGAAAGGATTAAAGTTTACTGGTAAGATAGAAAGTAAATTTATTTTTAGAACTGCTCTTGCAAAAAGCATTTTACCCTTTGCTCTTTATAAACCTGATCTTGTTGCATTACCTATCCTGATTAAAAATGATGGACAAGGGAAGAGAGGGATAAAGCTTCAATCTGCAAATGATCTTATGCAAGAAGGATATTTGAACGCTTCAAAATGGTTTAAGTATGCAGAAAATAATTGGGATATCCTCAAAACTGAAAAATCTAAAAAAATGACGAGCAATGATCGATTAGATTTTCAAAGAGGTTTATCAGATCAAAATGTAAATGCCAAATATTTAGTTTTATATAATACATCCGGCAAAGATGCAAATTGTGTGGTTGTAGATAGAGATGAAATTGATTTTGAATTCTTAGTTGATCACAAAAACTATTTACTCACAACAAATTCAAAATTAGAATCTTTTTATTTAGCAGCTATATTAAACTCAAGCATTCCAAATGAAAGAATGAAAGCATTTCAATCAAAAGGATTATTTGGAGCAAGAGACGTTCATAAGAAAATTTTAGATGTTCACTTTCCGAGATTTGATGAGAATAATGAAACTCACGGTAAACTTGCACAACTAAGCGAGCAGTCACACAAAAAAGCAAAACAATATTTAGAAACAAATCCACCACAACAAGAACTAAGCGCAATTCACCTCGGCAGATTAAGAGTGGCAATAAAAAAACATCTATCAGAAGAAATGAAAGAAATAGATAAGCTGGTTAAAAAGGTGGTGGGGTGATGAAGCACTTTAAATGCAGGATAGGAGCTAATCCAAGTAATATTCCGAATATTATATTTGTTTTGATTTTAAAACGTTTGTTTTTGGAAAAAATAGAGAACTAATAAAATTTTATTAACATATCTGATATATGAAATAATTAGAATATAAATTATGGAAGGTTCATCATCACAAGCCGGATTTTATTATCAAAACAATGTAGCGGCACTGAAAATTATTGAATGCTTATTTTTTAATACAAACATTACACACGTTAGGTTAGAGAATTACGAAAAAGGGAATCATATTGACGATATAATTGTCTACCGAAAAAACAAAATAGAATACTATCAAGTAAAGTGGACTCAAGACGGGGAGAATTCATACACACTTTTTAATTTATTAACACCGCATGGCCCAAAAAAATCTATTTTTCGACAATTAGCAGAAGGATATTTGAGTGCTAAACAAAAAGACGTTGACTTTTCAATTACTCTTTTTACAACAAAACGAGAAAGCCCACAAAAAAGACCAAGCGAAGGAGTGAACCATAGTTTAACGGAGATTAGGACAAACATATTTGAGCCATTAAAAAATTCCTCTGATCCATTCAACAATTTATCAAACTACGCAGAATATTTTGATACATTAGAAATAATAAGAAATGAATGCTCATTAGACGAAGAATCTTTCAACAATTTTCTTAAAAAGCTTGAATTTAAATTTAGTCAGGAGCCTACACCGCAAATACAGAATGCAATTAAGATCCGATTAGACAGAATAGGTATTGAAACAACTTTGTTAGAAAAGCTTCTCGATGGTGTTGTAAATTGGAGTATTACTGGCGAACAAATAACAAAAGATACGGTATTAAAGCAACTTGGAATTACTGATAGGTTTGAAGATAAACTTTCTCATTATTTCAAAACAATTGATGAAAAATATTATGTGCCTAATGTTGATTTGAATAACAAACTTAGTACTGCTTTATCTGAGTTAGAAGGAGGCTATATTTTTTTAGAGGGCTTACCGGGCATAGGCAAATCAACTGCACTTACAAAATTTAAAGAAGAAAATCCTGAAGTTACTTTTACTTTCTATTGCTTTATCCCAGACGAAAAAAATACTTTTGGGGAATTACGCCATAAATCATATTACTTTTTAAAATCACTTTGTATATCAATCGAAAATCAATTTGCTGATGTTGATTTACCACATAAATATTCAGAAAGATTTGAAGAAAAGTTTTCTTTATACATTGATAAATTAGTGACTCTCAATAGAAAAATAGTTTTTATCATTGATGGATTAGATCATGTTCACCGAGATACTAGTCTTGGAGAGAATTCACTTCTTCACCAAATTAAAGGCAATTTACCAAAGGGTATTTTCTTTATTTTAAGTTCGCAATATCGAGCCGTTTTAACCCAATCGGTTGCAGAACAAGTTGATTCTGATAGCAGAAGATATATTGTTGTACCACGGTTTACACAGCAAGAAATCAGTCAATATTTAATAAATAAAGGAGTTGACCCAGAAGGATTTATAGACCAAATTGAAAGAGTATCTAGTGGTATTCCTCTTTACCTGCATTACATTTCTGAATTACTTCTCAAAACAAAGAGAAGAAATTATGAACAAATATTAAATAACCTTCCGAACCTCATAGATGGTAAAATAAATTCTTACCATGAATATTTGTTCAAAATGATTGAGAATGATGAATTTGAAAAGTGGGTGTTAGCTGTCTTTGCTTATAGAAAAGAAAATAGCTCTCCTGAAACTGTACAAAAAATATTAAAATTGGCTGGAGAAAATAAATCAGTTACCGATGTTTCTAATGTGATAAAAAAATATTCACACTTACTAAAACAAATAAATGGTAGAGATTACTCAATTTTCCATAACAGTTTTAGAGAATTTGTTTTATCAAAAACTGAATCACTTAAAGATACATTTAATAAAGCGTTGGTTCTATTTTATGAACAATCACCTTATACTGATGAAGCATATAGAAATTATTTAAAACATTTAAGTGAAATTGAAGAATATCGGAAGATAATTTCTTTTATGACGTTGGAGTGGGTTAAATTTGCTTGGAGTCATTATAGATCGCTTGAAGAGATAAAAGATAATATAGATATTGCTCTGAACGCTTGTATTGAAGATCTATCACTTTCTGAATATATAAGAATTTCGTTTATAAAAGCTCAAGTTGCTCGCTTATGTTGGAATTTCGAGACTTCAGAAATTGATATGCCTATACTTTTATTAAATGGTGGTGAAACTGCAAATAGTTTGCGATCAATTTGGGATGGAGACTTTGTTTTATCAAGTAAAGATTATTTCTGTAATTATTTGAATTATTATTATTTAAAAACAGGAACACTATTACCTCAGAATACAATACAACAAGGGTTTTCAAAGAATTTATCAGAAAGTGACGTCGAAAAAATTACAAATGTATATAAAGCAAAAACTTTAGCGGGGGAACCCATACAAGAAATTTTCGATAAAATTGATGAAATAAAATGGAAAGATAAAAGATACAATGGAACTGACTATCTTAAAGATAATTTGAGTGAGGGAAAAAATATAAAAATTAACCTGGGTATTAAATCCAAGATTATTGATTTTTTATACCAATGCAAAAAATATGAACAACTCAATGATCTGCTAAAAATATTTGAGTCAGAAAAAGCCTTATTTAGTAAAGCCCAAATTGCACTTATAAAACTTTTACTACCAACAGAAAAACTTTCTGCTCTTACGATAGTTAAACAAATAGAATTCTCAAAACTATCCGTAAGAGATTATCTTGAGTTAGTTGCATTTAGTAGCGATTACCTTACGAACGAAGAAGTGTTACAATATTTTCCTAAAAGAAACATAAATCCTCCTATTTTACGTAATCAAGTAATTAACAAAGAAGATACAAGTTATAAATTCTATAAAGATATCATTGAATTGTTTAATTACTTAAAACCTATTTGGATTTATGAACCCGAATTGGTTGACACGTTCTTATTAAGAGTTCCCAGTTTGTCAGATCCATCAAAAAGTATCTACAGCTCAATTCTTTACTTATCTGAGCTCTGGAACAAGAACAGAATCTTAAAATTAACTGAGGAAGCCAAAACCGATTTAGCAAAAAAATCAATTGCAGAACTGTATATACCAAGACATAAAGAGTACAGGAAAACTCATTATAGCTTATTCGATGGTGATAATGATGGTAATTTTATTGCAGTTAATCTTCATCATATAT
Source organism: Ignavibacteriaceae bacterium (assembly GCA_049291095.1). GTDB lineage: Bacteria > Bacteroidota > Ignavibacteria > Ignavibacteriales > Ignavibacteriaceae > IGN3. The sequence goes on from JBATOT010000066.1 coordinate 175,930, forward strand.
TTAATAATATTTTCCATTTCTTATGCAAAATATTTTCAGATGAAAGGATTAATGAACTAGTTCAGTATTGGCTTAGACTTGAGGAAGGAGAACATGGATATAGAGATTATAGAATAGGATTAAGTATAGCCAAAGAAATAAATTCAAGTCAGCATAAAAACTGCAAAGAATCAATTCATAAGATCATCAAGCATTCCGAAGAAATTGCAAGATATGAGGAAGAAACTTCATCATTACTTGACTACATTGCAGAAGTTGCTGAAACATATGGTATTTGTGGCTTTAATGATGATTTCAGAAGGAACTATAATCAACTAGTGGAAATTGCTTTTGGATTAAATTATAAAAAGGACTATCAATCTAGTTATATCATCTCTCCATTAAGGTTAGTACACGAACGAGAGCCGGAAAAGACGCTGGAAAAATTAAGCGATGTCTTTAATATTCAAAATCAATTAGCGGATGTCGGTAGATCAAGAATGCATCATATTTGTTTGTCTGAATTGATTTCTTTTACTTTGGAAATCTATCCAGAGCTAGCCCTACAATTATTGGAACGAGAAGATAAAAATTTAGGAAGAGAAGAAGCTATTGGAATTATTCTTGAGCCAGTTATCAAAAAAGCAAATAAAGAAAATCTTACACTTGTTTTAAGTATCATTAAAACTTTACCGCGTTGGGAAAGTATTGGAGATAATCATTTCCTTGCACTTTCGCTTCAATTACTTAAGAGAGCTATCCAACTTGATGATAATGCATTTATTAGCAGGCTCTTAGAAGTGGTAAAACAAAATGTTTTAGTTGAACTTGAAAATTCACAAGAGTTAGAAAAATTCTCAGAAGTATTAATTGAACTAGGTAGAGATTACACTGAATATTCTTTACCCAAACCTCAAAAGAAAATAGAAAATGATGATAAGGAAAGTAAACTAACTAAAGATGAGAGATTCTTAATCAGATTTTCAACTCCTTCGATCATAGAGTTAATCCAATTATTTGAAAAAGACTATTCTGAATTCGATAAGTTAATCCAATCTAATTATGAGATTTGTTTACAAAACCGAAGAATCCTTATCCTGCGCAATGAATATCATCGTTCTAAATCAATATTTCAAAAGTTTTATGAATCACTGCCTGAAGTAGTAAGGTTAAGGAATCAACCAAACTTGAGGCAAGTTATAAGGAATTATATTAGTTTCAGTCAGAAGATAGTAGATTATAAAAAAAGTTCATTTTTAAGTTCATCTGAACTTACAATATTTTTAAATCAATTCGTCGATGAAACAAATTCAATATTCCCAAATAATATTTTTAAGCACTTTATCGAAACTGAGTTTGAGGAAGACAAGTGGATTGAAAATATTTTGCAATTTATTAATGAAAGTCACGAATATGTATTTAATGACGTTATCCCAGAAGGAAATGTTTATAAATTAGTTGAAAATGTCTCTGTTGTTAATATTGATAATCTAATAGACTTTGTTAATAAATGGACTGTTGGAAAAGTAAATTCAATTTGTTCCTTAAAACTGGCGTACAGATTGACATCGATTGATCCTGTAAAAGCTAAAAATATTCTCATTAAAGTTTCACAAGATGATTCAGAAAATTTTTTATTTCCACGGAATGAAGATTCTTCAAAAATAGGTTTTGACATTCTTAAAACCCTTATAAAAGTAGATGAAGAGTTTGGAAAAAAATTCTTATTAAAAAGTTACAGTTCTCAGATGGGCAGATATGGTGACAATTTAATTACATCTCTTGACAAATTATTAAAATATCAAGACTATTTTAATGACAACAAAGTCTCTGATATTTATTATGAATCCAACCTTCAATACAACAAGGAATTAGCAAAAGGGCTTCCAGAAAAAGAAAATGAATATCTTTTTATAAAGGAGCATAGGGAAACACTTTCTCTAGCTGAAAGTGTAATTAAATATCTAGTGGGCCTGTTCAATTATCCCGTTGTAAAGGTTCGTGAACTAACATTACAATCTGTTTTCGATTTGGTGATTGAAAACCCAGAATACTTAAAGATTCTGATCGGATTTGGCCTTGAAAACGGAACCGATAATCAAATTGAATATACTTTAGTGGTTTTACAAGCTATTTCTTTGAATAAACCTAAAATGCTTCTTTCATTTAAGAAAGAATTAATTTCATTAACTAATAAAGAACATTTTAATATTTTAGAATCTGTTAAAGAATTATTATTACGATTAAAAGATTATGATTGTAGCTTTTTAAGTAATGATGAGTTAGAAATAATTGCTAAACTCAATACTAGGAGTCTAATTCAATATAATAATAGAATTATAAATACTAGAAAAGGAAAGAAATTTATTTACTCTACATTCCAGACCACCCTTCTCAAAGATCTTTACGATAATGAAAATGATGAAACAGAAATTCAAGATGATATATATTCGGATTTAATGTCAAAAGGTTGGGGTGACTATAATATAGAAAAGGAAAGTTCAATTCATCGTGATTATAACATTAATACAAACTTTGATACAATTGAAATTCAATCTCCATATGTTGACGAAACCAAAAGCAGTATAAATAGAATATTTCATTCCAAAATAAAAAGGGGATGCTTTGAAGATAAATTTCTTGATGAAATCAAAACAAAATTTCGACTTTATGATTCATCTAAACTTCTTTTTAAAATAAGGGTTAAGCCTACCTATATAAATTGGTTACCAAAGGATATCACTGAACAAGATTTTATTAATTTTAATGATTTTAAATTATTGTCTGAGAATTTTGTTAGGAGAGAAAAAGACTATCTAACTTTAGTTGAATTTGGCAGCCAAAGACCGTGTGATAAATTTGATGAGATACAATCAACCTGTTATTTCAAGATTTTTGCTTTTTTGAAAATGATGGGATTTGATGATTCCATTTTTGATAAAGACAAAAGGAAGCTTTCAGTCATTCTTCCACAAGAAAATTTGTATACGTACGAGTTTCCTAATGAGCAATCTTCATCGGTGAGTTTCCCTATTCAAGAAATAAAACCTATTATAGAAGTTTCATATAATAATTTCCGCGGGGAATCCGATTTAATTAATTCAAATTTGTTATTAGATTTTTTCGGGAATCTCGGAATTGAAAAAGCGAATCTCTCAGAAATTATATTGAGGAAACTGGATTATCCAATTGAAGCTATTAGATGGCAAAGTGCTTATACATCAGGTACGGGTAGAAGAAGATATAAACCAACATCGGAAGGGTTTACTTTAAAAATTAGAAGAGATATACTTTCTGATTATCTTTCAAAAAATAATATGAGTTTATGCTATGATATTTCAATACGCCGTTCTGTAACTAAATACAAACCTGAAAGTTATATGGAGTGGTATGAATTGAACAGAAAAATTACAATTTGAAGACTATAGTTTTACTAACTAATAAGGGTGATAATTTATCAAAACTAATTACTATTTTTGTATAAATGTATTACAGAAGAAAAATATTATTAGCCTTATTACAAACCTTTGGTGGTGTTCTTCCAAAGATTGATTTCCAGAAATATTTGTTTCTTTTAAATGTAAATAAACAAAATCCTTTCTTTGAATTTATTCCCTATAAGTATGGCTGCTTTTCATTCCAGGCAAACCAGGATATGTCAACAATGGTTAAGTACAGCCTTGTAACAGAATCTGAAAAAAACTGGCAATTAAAAAGTGATATAAATTATTTTAATGATCTTAAAGAAGAAGACAGTAAACGGATAAAGGACTTACAAACAAGTTTTGGCAATCTTAAAGGCCGAAACCTTATAAAATATGTTTATGAAAATTATCCATACTATTCTATAAACAGCACAATTAAGGAAACGATACTTGATTTAGAACATTTAATAGCTGTTGAAAATTCAAAACCAAGTAAAAGCGAGTTTACTTTATATTCGATAGGATATGAAGGTAAAACCGTTGAACATTTTACGAATGAATTGATCCGGGAAGACATAAGGGTGCTTTGTGATGTTAGAAAAAATGCACTCAGTATGAAATATGGTTTTTCCAAAAAGCAATTAAAAAATGTTGTTGAAAATGCAGGTATAAAATATATTCATATTCCTGCACTCGGAATTGATTCCGATAAACGGCAACAATTAAACTCAAAAGAAGATTATGATAATTTGTTTAGAAACTATGAGATAAATACTATTCCTCAGAGAGATGCGGAAATATTCGAATTGTATAAAATGTTTATCGAAAATAAAAGAATTGCTCTAATGTGCTTTGAAGCCGATCATAATTTCTGTCATAGAAGTCGCACAATAAAAGCACTTGAAAAGAAATTTGAAGAGGAATTTTTAATAAAACATTTATAGGGGTCGTTAATGCGTACTAAAGTTCTTATCACGGTAAAAGCCTATCCCGCACTTTCCAAAAAATATAACGAAACAGTCTGCACGGCAGGCATAACTGAAGAAGGTAAATGGATTAGAATCTACCCTATACCTTTCAGGCAATTAGACTATGATAATCAATTCAGAAAATATGAATGGATTGAATTAGATCTCCTAAGAAATTCAAGTGATTTCAGACCTGAATCATACCGACCAAAAAACTTTATGCTTAATGATCTTATATCTTATGGAATTATAAAAGCAGATGGCAATGCCTGGGTTGAAAGAAGAAAATTTGTTCTCAAAAACATTTACACTAATCTTGAACAGTTAATAGCTGAAGCAAAGAATAAAGATATTTGTACTTCCCTGGCCGTATTTAAACCAACAAAAATAATTGATTTTATTTACCAGGAAACCGATAGAGAATGGAAAAAAGAAAAAATCGATTTCCTTAAAAACAAAAAACTGCAATTAAACTTGTTCGAAAACAACGAACAAAATGATATTGATGAATTTGAACTAGTAGATAAGCTTCCTTATAAGTTCTCATTTAAATTTGAAGATGATGCTGGTAAAGAATCTACTTTAATGATTGAAGATTGGGAAACCGGTATGTTGTTTTGGCATTCACTTGAACGAAATGAAGGTAACGAATACAAAGCTTGCGAAGATGTAAAGAAAAAGTACTTTGAGGATTTTGCAAAGACAAAGGATTATTATTTCTTTTTAGGTACAACAAAGAGATTCCATTATACAGCACCAAATCCATTTGTAATTATTGGTGACTTTAGACCCAAACACATTAAACAAGAAAGCTTGTTTTAAAATTATGATGGTTGTAACCAATTACTTTTATCATTTGAATTTACAGGGTGTAAATTAATTTGTCCTCATTCTTCGGGATGAAACTGCATAAAACAAAATTTACAAAATGTGAAATGGTCGAAGTTGATTTTGGCAGAGCAGATCTTACTGGTTCGTCGTTTAATGATTGCGATTTACACAATGCAGTATTTGATAATACTAATTTATCCAAATGTGATTTCCGCAAAGCTTCTAATTATATAATCGATCCGGAGAATAATAAAATCTCTAAGACAAAATTTTCTTATTCAGGTATTTCTGGATTATTAACTAAGTATGATATTGAGATTGAATAAAACTAACTTGTGATTCAAGAGTGCTAGATAGAAAGTGCCTTTATATGATCATTCCAATTCTTAAGTAAACGTGATTTTTATTATTTTTTCACTGTGAAAATAATAATCAGAGGAGATTAAAATTGTATATAGAAGACTATGATATTCCTGTCGGATTTTTAGATCAACCTGATGATGGTTCTTGCGGAGTATATGCACTAGCTCACCTAATGAACCTTCTTGGAAGCCCCTCCTATATAGATGATGCTGAACTATACACGAACTTTCGGTCCAAATCAGATTCTTTCAAAAAACATTTTAATATTTATGATGCCATATTTAACTATAAATGGACAAAGACAAAAATATTAAGCGGGTATGGTGTCAAAGAAAAGGGAATGATTAGCGCGGTAAAGAAGCTTGGATGGAAACCAACACCATTCAAGACACTTTCTGAAATGGAAGCTCAGGAATTTTTGGTACAAAAATTAAAGATGAACTCACCGATTCTTCTAAGGGTAAATTACAGTAAGACTTTTAATGATGGCGGACACTGGTTTGTCTGTGGCGGAATTAATAAAGGCAAGTATATCATAATCGATTCTGAATCCATCGCATCGAACAAGGGAATTCTGTCACTATACAGTTGGGAGGACTTATACCGCAGGAACACCTGGTATAACGATGAGGGAAAATATTTTCAGTTTCAGGCAATTAGTGTCGAATCAAATAATGAGATAAGCCTTGTGCCGAGATTATCTAAGTATCTTGGAGTTCTGCAGAAGAATCTTACTCTTCAATATTGGTGGGGACTCTATCTCTCTGATTTAGTTGATATTTTCGAAGTCAAACAAAAAGCAAAAAATCCATATAGTGCTGAAGATTTTTTTAATAAGTACTCGGTTATTATTAATAAAACTGTTTCTCACTGGATAGATGAGTTTGAGACTGCATCAATTATTCAGGAGTTGAATAACTACCGGGTAGTTGCTGTAGCATACAATATGTCATTTGAGCAGGAGAAACTGGAACATGTGCTTGTGGGTTTTACAACTGCTTTAATAGGTACTTTATATTATTATCAATGATGTAATAAAACTGAAAAATTTCGTAAGTGTAAATATTGTAAAGATTTAGCTGATGGGTGGTTTTTAATTTTGGGAAATTTTGAATTAATTATAGAAAAAAAACTAAATTTTGCTAACTAAAATTGAAAAATTTAGCCATATAGATCAAAAATTATGTAAATATATGACTGATTTGATACTTGTTTTGACGATAAAGTAGCATTTTTAAGACGATCGCTTGATGATTTTGACAATAAATATTCTAATAATAATTAATTCATAGAAAATTAATAGCGTTGCAGGAGAGAAAATGATGAATGAAAAAATAAGTAAACTCGTAAGAAGGGGATCTCTCATAGATGCTTTTAATTTAATTCAGAAGGAACTGGATAAATATTTTGATTTATCAAAATCAGGCCAAAGAAAAATTTATTTAGCACTGCAAAAACAAAAAGATTATGTCTCCTATAAAATTTGGTCGGCCATAAAAAGTAAAAAACCCGGGTACGCTAAAGGTGAGGCATCATTCCTAGGTATTCGGCCATCTGAGGAAACAATAACGATTACTCCACGCAAAAAGAATACTGAGGAATTATCCATTGAAGAGAAGTTTAACAGACTTAAAACACTAGCCAAGACGAGCGACGCCAAGTATATAGAGACCTTGCAGTCCTTGGCGTATGAAGTTGACCAGATTGATAAACCGATCTTGATTTTTGGTGAAACCGGAACAGGCAAAAGTCTGACAGCAAAAGAAATTCATAATTTGAGTAAACGCAAAGAGAAACCTTTTGAATTTATAAACTGTGCTAACTTAACTCTTAATAATATTGAAGTTGTATTATTTGGTACTGAAGCGGGTTCATATACTGATTCAAAGAAAGATATAAAGGGTAAAGTAAAGGCTGCTGAAGGTGGTACTCTATTTATAGATGAAATCAACAGATCAACTCCTGAAGTAAGAGGTAACCTCTTAGATCTAATAGAATATAAAAAATATGAGAGACGTGGTTCCGGGACGCAGGAAGCTAATGTAAGAATAATACTCGGGACAAATGTACATCCTGCTGATATGGTTGCTGAAGATAAAATGGAAAAAGATTTTTTTCACAGAATAAAAACTAGAATGTTTGAACTGCCTCCTCTTAGAAAACGTAAGGGTGATATCTTATTATTTGTGAATTGGTATTTGGAGAATTTGAGAAAAGAAAAAAATATTAAGATGGCTCTGGATTCTGAAGCTCTCAATTTTATTTCTAAATATGATTGGCCAGGCAATCTCCGTGATTTAAGTGGTTATCTTGAACTGCTTGTTGATAGAAGCCTCAGAAATAATAGTACTACTATCTCAATTAATATGATATTATCCAATCCTCCGATTCAAATTCCCAGTTCATTTAATTCGGAAAAAAGTCAATTAGAAAGATTGTTGCTTTCACTTTTAGAACAATGGGACCCACAGAATGGCAAGTATATTTCCGATTTCATAAATCCGATGATTGCAAGAGTATACCTTGATTATTATAGACCGGAAATGGGTCGTTCTGAAAAACAAAAAATGGCAAGTAAAATTCTTGGTGTTGATGGCACCAAGGTAAACAACTCGACCCTACTCAAATTATACTTGAAATCTAAAAGTGAGATTGAATCGATCAATTAATCTTGAACTTCTTCCATAAATATTTGAACTTCTTCAATAACACATATCTGTAAACTTTCTTTTCTTTAAAATTTTAGAATTTCCTAACGGCTTTTTCTTTGCCTCCTTATGTCCGAACGCTAAGTTCAAAAAATATATACCAAATAAGGAGTCCAAAATGCAAAAGAAACACAAACCTTCGTCGGACCAGATTCGTCCTATCGCTCAAAAGCGATTTAAACTGCTTGAGGACGGTGTGCGAAAAACCGTTGAAGCGGTTAATGAGCTAGAAATAGAGATCATTAACTACGACAACATAATTACTTCCAAGGCAATAACCATTCCTGCGACAGAGAAAGAGGAACAACCCACAACAATCCCTCTGACAGCTGCACAGGTAAGGGGTTACAGGTTAAAGAGGAGAAATGCTAAGCTGAAACTGCGCAAAGCTAAGAACGAAAAAAAGGATGCTGGTATAGAATTCTCTAAAGCTTGTACCCACAATGGAGAGTTCATCCAGCAGCAGTCAAGAAACTTCAGCGCAAAGTTGCAGAAGGAATCAAAGGCGAGGACCGAGAAAGATGAGAGAAAGAAAAAGATAGTAGATATAGTCTCTAATCTCTTGAAGGAAAACGACAACCGTGTTTTAAGTCTAACTGAGTCCGTTACTGATGGAAGATCTTTCCGGAAAGAAATGGACAAGTTGCTTAGCAACGTCGATCCTGAAACATTCGCTACTATCTCCGGCTTATCAGAGGTCAAGACTGAGATCTACAGTGACGTTCGCAACCTGCTGAAAGAGGACGATCAAGAGGGAAGTTCAGATAACAATTCTGAAATAAACTCATAGGAACACTAACTAACAAAGGCGGAATAATTCTGTTCCGCCTTAATATAAAACTAGAAAGGAAAATAAAATGAATACCAATAAGTTCAACAGAGACAGAAACAATGATAAAAGTAAAAACTACTTTAACCACGCACAAAAGAACATCATTGTAACTGATAACGACGATCAAAGTAAACCACGTACACAGGATCTGAGTTTATTTAAGATGACAAACACATTCAACGTGAAAATCAACAGAAGACAAAAAGTAAAATGGTTTTTTTATATCAAAACAGGTCTTGACGTTGAATTATTGCGGAAGAACATCGAAAAAATTTGTTCGAGATACGGGTTCATCGGGAAGAGGGAAATAGCAATTGTTAAAGACGGAAGGCGTAACCAGCTTGTTATAGATACACCACTATTTCTTTTCACGCTAGATAATATAGTTCAGTTCTCGAATGATCTTTTAGGATTAGCAAAAGAGCATTCGATATTCTATGAGAGATGGAATGTTGAGCCTACTAAAACCACCATACTCTCAAAGATCAAAAAGTTCTTTAACTGAAATCTCAGTGCTATAGGGTGGCTGGAAAATCCGGCCATCATCAATTTGACTTAAAGAAAGATGGAAAATAAAATGAGTGAAATAAAGCAAAATAAAAAAACAGGTTCGGAATATTTATTGATCGGGAAGAAAAAATTTAATTCTGATAAATATGGTGTGTTTGAAATGGATTTGGAAGATGTTGAAAATATTTTGATAGATGAGCTTCCCATTGATCGTGAATGTCGGCTATATAAAAACAGATTCGCTAATGTAGTTCCAAGTTCTCCCAACATTGAAGATTGGCCAATCGAAAAAATTTTAATACTGGAACATAAAATCACGGGTTCTTTCGAAATATTCTTTAAGGACGAAGGATACAACGATTTATGGAGTATGGATTTTACCCCTGCGTACTTTTTTGAATTAAAACATCAGATTTTAATGTCACAAGGTTCATTAAATCCCAAAATAATTGATTATAGCGTAAACTCAAGTGGTGAAGTTATATTTAATTTTTCAATTTCGTTGACTGCAAAAACTATAGGAGAACTATTTGAGCACGCTGTGGAAATCGACTACGCTATTGAGTATCGAATCGCTGAAGTTATTGAAAAAACAAAGAGCTTTGTACAAATAATATTAGGTAGAGGCTTTCAAATAAAACTGCCTCCAAATGTTTATCCTGGTGTAAAAAAGGATAATAATTCTACGGTATAAGAACAGTATATGTCTCACCTAATCAACTTCGATAACTACAGAGTTCCAAAATCAACAGGGAAGAGGTCCACCATAACTTCTTCCATTGTTGATCCATTGGATGGTGCACATACTGTTGTTGAAGTTGATGATGCTTTTAGAATTACGCTTGACGTACTTTCCAAAAATAATCCAAATAAAACTTTATTCTCACTTAATGAAGCAGCAGAACAATTGACTGTGGGGGATGAATTTATAAGGCGAAGAATAAAATCGGGGAAAATTAAAGCTACATATCTTGGTGACAAACCTCTAATTAACATCGTTGAATTAGCAAGAATAATAACAGAAGGAGTTTAATATGGCAATCAAGCAAAAAAAGAATGGAAAACATCTCGTTGATATCCGTGATGAGTATGGGACAAGAATACAGCGAACCTTTAAGTCAAAATCCGATGCAAAAGCATTTGAAGGAGACATCTATCGTAAGAAATATGAAATATTGTTGGTAAAAAATAAATTAAGAGAGTCCCGGTACCCCACGGACAGAGCACTTGAAGATTTTATATCTACCAAGAATGAACTACGACCAACCAGTATTAAGAAGTATTCTTATTTTGTAAAACAACTGGGTATATTCTTCAATGCTCTTGGTATAACATACATCGATGAGTTTACACCTGATCATGCAACTTTGTTTTACAATGAACTAGTTAAGGAAAAACCTGATCCGACAGGCAATACTAAAAGGATGCTAAAGCCTAAACCTAAGACAACAAATTTTTTTATACAAACCGCAAGATCTTTCTTTACTCAAGAAGTAATAAAGAACCATATTAAAAAAAATCCATTCCTGCACATAAAAAGCCTGAGAGTAGAAAAACCAAAACCGGAGTATTATACTATAGATGAACTAAAGAATTTCTTTTCACAGGAAATGCACGATGCATATAGAAATGCGTTTATGGGTTTGCTGCTGACTGGTATGCGTTTTGGTGAGCTTGCAAATTTAACATGGGAAGATGTCGATTTCGAAAAGAGATTCCTCTATGTGCGTTCAAAAGAGAATTTTAAAACAAAAACTCAGAACTCTGAGAGAGCAATCCCTATGATTGATGATCTCCGAAAATTGCTTTTAGTAATTTATGATAACAAAAAGTCTAGTAAATATCCTTTCTGCTCACCTTTAGGTAAACAATTAAAAGAACGAAGAATGTTGGAAACTTGCAAGCAAGTGGCCGTAAAAGCTGGTGTTAACACTCGAGCATTTCTACATAAATTTAGACACACTTATGCAACATTTTTAATTCAGCGCGGGATACCGATAGAATCGATTAAAGAATTACTTGGTCACTGGTCGGTTGTTCAGACAGAAGCATATGCCCACAACAATTCAGATCACCTGTTGCCGCAAGCATCTCGACTTAATAAATTACTGAGTCAGTAACAAAAACAAAAAGGTCTCCAAAAACTCTCCAAGTGGGGGTAAATTGTGGTGGATTTGGGTGTATCAGGGAGAATAAAAAATGCGAAAACTGCTTAAAATCACAATTTTCGCATTTAATATTTAGAGTGCGGAGAGTCAGGGATTCGAACCCCGGAAGGACTTGCATCCTTAACGGTTTTCAAGACCGCCGCATTCAACCGCTCTGCCAACTCTCCATAGTAAATTCTATTTTTTAAGAACAAATTTGAGTGCCAAATATAATCATACTTGATGTTTCTACAAACTGATTTTTACTATCTTTAAGCATAAAATAATTAAGAAGTATTATGAATTTATCAGATTTTACTCCTTTTCTTAAATCCCTTGCTAGAGAAAGTTCTATAATTATTAAACAATACTTTAGAGCAGAGTTTAATATTGAAACTAAAGCCGATTTTTCACCAGTAACAATAGCCGATAAACTGGCAGAAGAAAAAATGCGTGATTTGATTCAACGAGAATTTCCTTCTCACGGTATTATTGGTGAAGAATTTGGAAATGAAAATGAGGATGCAGAATATGTTTGGGTGCTTGATCCGATTGACGGAACTAAAAGTTTTATCTCAGGAGCTTTAAGTTTTGGAACTTTGATCGCTCTATTAAAGAATGGTAAACCTATTCTTGGAGTTATTAATCATCCAATCCTAAATGAGTTTTTAATTGGTGATAACGAAACGGCGTTTTTAAATGATAATCAAGTTAAGATAAGAAATTGTAATTTAATCGCTGATGCTACTTTATTAACGACCGATCACTTAAACATTAATAAATATCAAAACATAAACGGATTTGAAAAGTTATTAACTAAAGTTAAGCTTTACAGAAATTGGGGCGATTGTTATGGCTATTATTTAATTGCAACCGGATTTGCAGATATTATGATTGATCCAATTATGAGTGTTTGGGATTCAAGTGCACTTATACCAATTATAAATGGTGCGGGTGGTAAGATTACTGATTATCAAGGGAATGACCCGATAAAAGGGAGTAGTATTGTTGCTTCTAACTCAGCGATTCACAGTGAAGTTATAAGATTACTAAACACGTAAAAATTTTATTAAATCAGAAAAACGTAAATTAATATTGTAACACCTGCAGTTATAAGCGAAGTGCTTTTTATCTCTTTAAATCTAAACATTAAAACAAGTGCAAGTATCCATAATATGTTTAACAAAACTAAACCAACTGGAAATAGATCACTGATTTCCGGAATTACCGAATTCATATATCCAAATTTATAAGTTAGATAAAGCGGATTTATTAAAGCCGTTAGTGTTAAAAATATTATTGCAACTAAGAATCCAAATTTTTTAGTTTTTTCCGATTGATTAAAATATTCCAAACCAGTTCTTACTGATAATAATAAACCAAGATATAATAAAAGAAAGCGTAAGACTTTTGCCATAACAGGCATTTTACCATAAAAAGTTAGCTCAACTTTTTTGTTATCTGGCAATAAATACTTTTTATTATTGTGATTTAGTTCTACAAAGTAAAATAATCTATTGAGCGGCTTTAAAGGTTTTATCTTGGTTTGCAAGATTAAATTTGATTTTATTAATTCGACTGAATTCCAAATAGAATCTGATTTAACCTTCCAGAATAATTTGCCGGAAATTTCATCAGTATCAGTTCTAATAATTAATTCAAAATCATCATTGCCGTAATGTGTCTTTTCAAATCTATAAGATACTTTTTTGTTATCTATCCCAAATGTTCCAGTAACAGGGTATTCTTCATCTAAGAGATTTGTAAGAAAAACAGTTAAAAAAATAATAACAAACGACGCAATCCAAAGGATAATATTGTTTTTTTTCATCAGTCAAATGTTGTGTTTTTATATATCAAATCTAAAAAGAAATATTAGATAGGGAAAGTCTTAAACAAAAAAGCCCCGAATAAATCGGGGCTGAATTACACAATTTAGTTTATAGTGAAGTGCCTATTTTGAACCTGATGTTTACAAATATTTTTGTAAAACCAAAACCTCCATCATCTAATCTTGAAAGGCTAGCAGAAGGACCGATTGCAAAAGCACTAAAGCCCCAGCCTTCCATAATCTTTTGTACTAAAAGATTTATGTTATACTGTGGTTCTCGATATTTACTTCCCGGCATTCCATCAAAACTAAAATCAAAAGTACTACCGGCTAAAGATGCTTCTCTAAGTGCAAATCCAAAATGCCACTCATCAAGATACTGGCTAACATAAACTCTGCCTCTTGTTGACCCAAGAATCGAAACCGGGTATCTAAATTCCCAGTTAAGATAAGATTGTTCATCATCAATAATTCTAGCCTGGTATCTTACAGTTGAATCAGCATTTAATACGGTTGTGCCTTCTTCAACATCAAGATATCTTGTTCTTCTTTCAACACCTATTTTAGAGGTTGATTTAAAATATCCGAATTCAAAAAAGTTACCAAAAGGTACAACATAATTAACCTGAAATCCTTCACTAAAAATTATGTTGTTATGATTTTGATCTTTTACAGCTTCTATCATTGCATCAATGTGACTGAATATACCGGCTTTAACTCCAAGTATATGGAAGTTAACTTCAATCATATTATTTTCTAACGAGCCAGAATACGGTGTGCCAATACCAAGCGATAACCCAACATCTTGTTTTAAAGATAATCCAAGTCTTTCACCGCCCTGAATTTGAAAGAAAGGATTAATGTAACCAAGAGTAGGGGATATCTGCATTTTGGTTGGTGGCTGGGCAACTTTGCTTATTCTGATTTTCTGAAATACTCTTGTAAAAACGCTGCCATAATTAATATCTTCTTCAAGATTTAACTTAAATGGATAAGTAATTATTCTTGCACGCAATTCTGGTGGGACGGCAAGAAATGGATATAAAACACTTTTGATTGAAATAGTTTGGTTATTAGCATCTCTCAAATCAACTACTATCTCGGCTTTAGGATCTGGTGGATCGATAAATAAAGCAGTTTGAATATTGATGAACAAACTATCATCCAACGGTTCCATTTGATAATATCTGATTTGTTCTTCTTCTTCCTGCGCAAAGATAGAATTAAATCCGAAAAGGAATACAACAGTTAACAATACAACAATTAGTTTAGATGCTTTCATTTTATATATATACCTGAATAATTAATTAGAAAACTCTGTAAAGAAGAACGAGTCGCCAACTTGTACTCTGTCCTTTGATTTTTCATCAACAACTGTAAAGAAGAAATTAACTTTATATCTTCCATCAGCTTCTCTAAGATTGCCATTTCTATCAAGCCAATCATCAAAAGCATTTTCTGTTGATGCTATTTTAAGTGAAACGTTGTAGATCAAATTTCCGTTACTATCTTTTGTCGGACCAGAGGCTGAAATAGGTCCTGCATATGTAACTTTAAGTTGATCCGGTCTTTGATCTATAATTGTAACTTTAAATGCTGTAATACGCTGCAAATCTTTTACATAAATATCTGCAGAATTCATTTTTGTAGTTACGCGTTCGATTTTAATTTCTGGTGCTTTATTTGGAATCACTTTTATTCTTTCTTCCTGTGATCCAAATTTTATAATAACTTCGGTTTGATCTGTAAGATCAAATTTCTTTTCCTGACCTGCAGGAACAACAGCGATTGGTGTATTTGTGTTTTTTGGATCATAAATACTTACAGGAACTGTTCCTGTATTCCTTGCAATGTTCCAGGTATGCTGAATGTAAGTTTGTTTATTGGAAATAGGTGATGGCAATTTTGTTTGTTCCTCAACTACTTCTTCTACTTTAATTTCTTCTTCTTTTGGTGGTGGAACGTAATCTTTTATAGTTTCCAGCTTTCTATTCAGTTCAGCTAATTGCTGTCTCATTTGTTCATTCTCAACCACAACATTTGGGTCAATCTTGATAGAAAAATCTATTCCAAGTGCATAAAGTGAATCTAAAACCGCCATCAATGAATCTCTAACTTCTTTTTGAACGGTATCTTCCTCTAATGCAACTCTTCTTAAATCAAGATCAGCTCCTTTTAACGCAAGTACTGTAATAACAAATATGTACAATACCTGGTAAATAACGAATTTACTGTCTCTGTTTTTATTTATCATTTTTTAAAATCTTTTTATTTCTTAACAACAATTGCTTCTAAATGTTTTAATCCAGTTAAGGTTTTCTCATCACCAAGTGATTGCGATGCTTGATTTAGAGCATTGGCTAATGTACTTAGTTCAGATATTTTTTGTGAACTTACGCCTTCAATCTGATTGATTTTATCTGCAAGAGAACTAATTGATATAAAATTTTTATTCATTATTTCACTAAGCTTTGCAGATTGCTCTACCAATAATTTGAATTTTTCAACATCGGCAAGTGAAAGTTCTGATCCACCACCAAGACCTGAACCGCCTTGGTTAAGTTGTTTTAATATGTTTTTTGAATTTTCAACTTGAATTCTAGAGAAGTATTTATCTCTGATATCAGAAACGTGGTTTACTACTGATTGAAATTCTACACCAAGTTGATCCATTACCGGTTCGAATAGTTTTCCTAATGCTAAAACTATTAAAGCTTTAACTTCAAATGGAACTGAGAGTCCTAAGAAAATTTCTTCACCAAGCTTTATACTGATCAATAGTATTGCAGCACCAATCAAAGGAAGTGCTGTTGCTAAACTATCAATTACACTTGTGTAAGAATTAATTATTCTATCAATTGTGCCGCTGGCAGGAGTTCTAATAATTTCTAATTTCAATTTGTTATAAGCAAGAAATGCGAGCAATACGAAAATTGAATAAACTGCTAATGGTAACCACCAAAATCTAAATGGTTCAACATCACCAGTTGCAGGTTGCCAGGATGGGAACAATGATTTTGCTAAATCAATTGTAATATTTCCTAATAATGGAACTTCTGATAAATCTAAATAGAAAGAAATGAACAATGCTACTAGTGAGATTACCGCTGGTTTTAATATTACAGTAAACTTAATATTTCTAACTGCAGAACGTGTGTATTCTTCTAGCTCTAGTTCAAGTTCATTATTGGCTACATCCGGATTCAAAAGATTTTTTGTTGTGTTATCTTTTGGTTTTATTTGTGAATTTGACATCAGTCTCCTCAAAATATTTCTAAATTAAACTCAATTAATAAAGTTGTTTATGTACTATAATAGATTAACTAACCAAAACGGTTCTTGATGTTGGCAATTATCATACCAATACTCCTTAGTTATTATAAAAAGATGTAATTATCACTACAAATGGTTGTTTTAATTCAATAAGATGGTTCAGTTTTGCTTAAAAATTTAAGCTATTTATCTAAGCGCTCTAATCTTAACTCTAAAAATATTGAATTACCAGATAAATATTTATTCTATGTTAAATAAAATCTAAAATAAAATGTCCAACTTTCTCCAATAGGTTAAAAATTCTTTACATTTCTGTAATAATTACCTGAAAAATCATTAATTATTATCACTAGTTAAATCTATATAAGACATCCATTTTATTTTTATCTTTAATTGTGCGAAATAAATAATTTAAATTTTAACTACAAATTAGATCGTCCAATTCTTAATGAACAAAAGATTAAACAAAAATCCAAGACTATTAGAAATTAATGCTAGAATATGGATAAAGAGATTCGGTAAAAATAGTACTATTGCCACTATCCCAGATGATCAAATAAAAACTTGGCAAGAGATGGGGATAGATATGATTTGGTTAATGGGTATTTGGGATAATAATAAATCTGTTATAAGTGAATACTGTTTTGAACCCGATTTAATATCATCATACAATTCTGCTTTAAAAGATTGGCAAACAGATGATGTTGCTGGTTCGCCTTACTCAATTGATAAGTATGAAATAAATCCTTTACTCGGCACAAAAGAACAATTACTTATCTTTAAAAAAAAATTAAATGATGCGGGAATTAGTCTGATTCTAGATTTTGTTTGTAATCATTTCAGTGCCAAATCATCATTAATCTGGACGAACAAGGAAATTTTTCTTTTTGCAGATGAATATATTTTTAAAAATGATCCGTACACATTTTATCCTTCACCTGCTAATTGTAAAGAATATCTTGCGCATGGGCGCGATCCTTTTTTTCCTCCATGGAAAGACACTGCACAAATAAATTTCTACAGTAGCGATGCACGAAAATATTTAATCTCAGTGCTTAATGACTTAACTGAAGTGTGTGATGGTGTCCGATGTGATATGGCAATGCTTCCTTTAAATAATATATTTTTTAATACCTGGATTGGAGTTTTAAAAAAATACGGTTTTGAGAAACCAGAAAAAGAATTTTGGGAAGAAGCTATCTCTGTAGTTAAAAGCAAAAGTGAAAACTTTATTTTTATTGCTGAAACTTATTGGGATCTAGAATGGCAGTTACAAAATCTTGGATTTGATTTTACTTATGATAAACGCCTGACTGATAGACTCGTTGCGGGTGATATAAAGAGTATTAAAGATCATCTGAATGCAGAAAAGGATTATCAACAAAAATCTGTTAGATTTTTAGAAAACCATGATGAAGATAGAGCGATTGTTAAATTAGGACGTGAACGATCTTTGGCGGCTGCTGTTTTGATGAGCACAATTCCCGGAATAGCTTTTTATTTTGATGGCCAATGTGATGGTAAAAAAATTAGGCTGCCATTACAACTTGGCAGAGAACCAGATGAAAAACAGGATGAAAAAGTAAAAGAATTCTATCGTAATCTATTTAAAATTACTAAAGCAGATGTATTTAGAAATGGGGATTGGAAAATTCTTGAGCCTGTAACAGTTGGAAATTCAGATTTTACATTTGAAAATCTTTTTGCATGGGAATGGCGTAACGAAATTGATTTAAGAATTATAGTAATAAATTACAGTAACTCAACTGCCAGATGTAGATTACAATTCGAAGTTCAATCCGAAGCAGAAGATGTGATTTTAGCTGATCTTATTAATAATGTTAGTTATAAAAGATCTGCTAAAGAGATTTCTGAAAAAGGATTATTTGTGGAATTAAAATCCTTTAATAGTCACATTTTTTCAGTGAGTAAATCAAATCAGGAGCAAAACTATACTGATTCTTCTAAAAATGGTAATAAATTTTACCCATAATTTTAAGTCAGGTATTTTTAAGTTAACGAAACAAATAAGTAAAATAGGCATCATACAGGTTGAAATATGGCAAAGAAAAACACCAACATAAATCGTGAAAGAAAAATTGGTAATCAAGTTGTTGATAAAAAAACAACGATGGATCCAAAATTAAAGAGTACAATCTGGACGGTTTTAACAATTATAATTTTGCTTGTATTCTTTATTGTAAATAATACAAGAACAGAACCTGAGGAAGGTCCATATCCACCAAATTATAATTCAACGAAGAAATTATCTGAATAGAAAAATCTAAAAAGGAAGGAACAAATAAATATGCCAAAAATAATTTTAATTTTTATTCTTGCGCTAAGTATAAATGCATTTAGTGGCGATAGTAAACTGAATAAAAACATATCTAATGAAAATATAGTTATAAAACTTGATGGCGATAAAGCTCCTGAATTTTCTCTTAAATCTGTTGATGGAAAAATTGTTAAACTTTCTGACTATAAAGGAAAAGTTGTGATAATCGATTTTTGGGCAACATGGTGTCCTCCTTGTAGAAGAGGAATTCCTGATTTGGTTGCAATACAGAATGAATTTACAGATAAAGTTGTAATTGTAGGAATTTCGTTGGATAGAGAAAAAACAATAAAAGATGTACCCGGTTTTGTTAAAGATTATGGTATCAATTATCCAATAGTTTATGGCGACGATAAAGTGGTTATTTCTTATGGCGGTATTCAATCTATACCCACTTCTTTTGTTGTTGATAAAACTGGAAATGTAGCAGATATGCACGTTGGATTAGTTTCCAAAGAAACTTATACAAACAAGATTAAAGAATTGTTAAAGTAATTTTTTTTAGTGTTTAAAATCAAAAAATCCTTATTCATTTATTTGAATAAGGATTTTTTTTGAATCGTTTCGTTTTACAAAAACTAGATACCGTCCCTTAAAAATCTTGGTTCTTCTAAAGTTAACATTATAGAAATTCTATGCGAGTCATCTAATCTCTCAGTTGCTGATTCGTTAAATCTTGCAAATGAATAATCTATATTTAATTTTGGAAGTTTTACACCAGCGCCAATTGTAAACTGTTTAACATCGTTATAACCGCCTCTAACGTATATTAAATTTTGAAATGTGTACTCTAATCCTGCGTGCATATCAAAACTAACAGGTCCTAGATTAAAGTTAGAAGCAAATTGTCTG
Source organism: Ignavibacteriaceae bacterium (assembly GCA_049291095.1). Classification (GTDB taxonomy): domain Bacteria; phylum Bacteroidota; class Ignavibacteria; order Ignavibacteriales; family Ignavibacteriaceae; genus IGN3. The sequence continues at coordinate 195,987 of JBATOT010000066.1, forward strand.
TTTTCAAATCTAATATCAAAATCTAAAGCAGGCATTATATAACCGCCTAAAAATTCTGCAAATTTATAAGCACCGCCAATTTTTAAAGTAGGTGAAACAAGCTCATTCCTACCTGTACTCCATGCAACTAAGGTAGTTGTAGCATCTTGTAAATTTGCACCGAGAAATAAATTTTCCATTGGTGTGTAATAAGCACCTACATCAAAACCAATTCCGGTAGCACCATACTCAGCTAAATCTCTTCTGATAATTTTCGCATTTATTCCCCAATAAAAATCTTCCGTTTGTCTTTTGGCAAAGGTCAAATAAAAAGCCCAATCCTGATTGCTGAATTCTGTAATTCTTGAATAATCAAGTCTATCATCATTGATATCAATAATTCCATCGCCATTGGCATCATAAAGAGCATTACGTGTATCAGGAATTCCATCAACTCCTAATCTCATTACACTTAATCCAAAACTCATATCTTCTTGAAAGGGAATTGCAAACGCACCGTAATCATAGTTAACCAGATTGCCAAATTGCTCCGAGTGCATAAGTGCAACTTGTGGATAGTTTAGGTTAGCAAGACCCGCTGGATTATAATAACCTGAAGTAACGTCATTGGCAACCGCAACAAAAGCACCACCCATTCCAAGTGCTCTGCCGCCAACGCCTAGAGCCATAAACTCACCGGCATATTTAGCTATTACGGTTTGTGCGTTTAGTGAAGAACTTAAAAAAATAAGTGTTGTTAAAAGAAAAGCTGATTTTTTGAGCATAAATTGTAACTCCTGTTAGCAAAGGATATAAACTTGGTAGAGAAAATTGGGAAACTGTAATATAAAGTCAAGGCTAAATTAATGAGAAAAGAGAGAATAATTAATAAATACAAAAAAAATTATTGACTAGAAATTTACGGCAACTGGAAGTTCAAGCTTATTTATGCTTAATAATTTTAATCTTGATCTCTGAATTTTAACAAAATCAGGAATTGATCTTAAGTTTTCATTTGGATATGGTTTTTGTTTTGCAATCTCTAAAATTAAATCCATCCCTTTTTCAAGATTATCTTTAAATCCCTCAAGATAATTTATTTCGGCAGTAGTGTTGCCCATTGTAGAAATTATTTTTTCGAAATAATTAACATACAATTCAAGTTCCTGGCAAAACATATGCGGCCGCTCTGATGAAACTAATGATTCAGCTTTGCCATAAATATGATCAACCATTTCTTTAAGTGAATATCCTCTGTTAAACCAAACTACATTCGGTCCAGGACAAATTGATTGTGGTGCTTTTAAATTTGGTGTTATACCAAGTTTGATTAAAGCTCCATTCCCAAGATGCTCACACAAACAAACTTTTACAAAAAGTGATTCCTCTAAATCATTTTTTTCATCAATAGATAATTCTGAGTTAGATATCTCATCAACTTTTAATTTTTGATATTGTCTTGAAGCAGTACAAATTGGTTTATCAGTAAACTCTTTATTAGATATTAAAAGTCCCTTTGGGCAAGCAGAACCTGGATTTCCTTTTTCTGCTCTTTCTCTTGTCCAATTTTCTGAACCAGTATTACGCAGATTGTTAAACGGAACTCCCAATGGTGATGCATTACTTAAGTAAAGATCTTCTTTTTCTGCATTCATTAAAATATTCATTGTGTCATTATCAACACAAGTTGCTTCTGGTACTAATAAAAACGGACTTCCCCAGCCAGTTGAGTCACATCCAAAATCTTCTAACATTCTTGTTGCTTCCCCGCTTGTTCCTATTCCACCTTGCACAGTAATTAGTGGTGGTTCAATCATTGCATTATCAGGAAAATTTAATCCAGCTTTATCATAATAAGCTTTTACCATTGGACGAAATTGTACGTTAAGTTGATTTTTATTTTCTGCAAACTCACTCATAATTGTTGGAAGTAAAAATCCTTGCGAAGCAAATGCATGTCCGCCGCAATTTAATCCTGATTCAATTCTAAACTCGCTTACTTCTAATCCTTTTGATGCTAAGAATTTCCCTTGAATTAAAGCAGATCGATAATCACTTACTTTAATAATTATTTTTTTCTTTAACTCGCCTGATTCGTTGCGATAGAAATCTTTAAATAGTGGAAGATAACCGAACAATCCTCTATTAAATCCGGCAGAAAAAACTATTGAAGAACATAAATTGCTTTCTGCATATCCGCGCAAAGCTGTTTTTGCATCTGTAAATTCTTCGCTTAATATTGATCCATCATTTGCAAAAATTGTTCTATCAACTTTAGACATAATGTTTACATCGATAGATCCTGCTACCATTGAGTTTGTTAACTCATTCGCAAGTTTTTCTTTTTCAACTTCATCAGTAAGATTTAATAACTGATTGTACTTTTGTTTTAACGGACTGCTTTCGGGCAACAACTCAAAATATTTTTTCTTATCATTTTCTGCAAAGAATGGAAGCTTTTTTATAGCATCTAAATTTCGGTTAACAATTATTTCAACTGTGTTCAAATATTGTGTAATTCTTTTGGATCGGGCTAATAGATCCTTTTTGGATATTTCAGTAAATAGTAAATCAAATTTTTCGCAATAGTGTTTACAAATCCTATCAATTAAAATATCATCAACGATTGACATAACTGAAGAAATACCAAAATGTGCAACTCTAATTGGGCTATCAATTGAATGACCTGTTCCCATTACAGGAATGTGAAATTTGTGATTACTGTACGGCATAAAATCCTATTGCGCAATCAATCTTATCTAATGATTGCTCAAAATTGTTAATAAAACTAAAACTCAATAATTAAGCATCGATAAACTAAAAAAATTATAAAGTATAAAATGATATAAATTATATTGTTACAATACTTTTACAATTGAAAAACAATGTAAAAAGTAGACTCAGCCTTTTTTTTGCTTGTTTATATTGTAAAGAAAATAATGTTCAGTTTTTATGATTTGATAATTTACAGTTATCAATTTAATAAGTGATAAAAAATTCAATTAAATAGTTTTTAATTATTCTTCCCATATAGCATCTATTTTTACTTTTAGGATCCTGGAATAATATCATTTATTTGGTGCGATTTGTGCAATATTAATTCAAATGAAATTGAATTACTTTATCCTTTTCTCTTAAGAAGTGTAGAGATGACATCTTTCCAAAAAGAAGTCATCTCTGTTAACAATGAGATTAAACAAAACTCAAGAAAAATTATGAAACTATTTATAACAAGCCTTTACTTTTTATTACTGCTGAACATTAATGTTTTTACACAAACCGTAACAGTTGGTGCAGGTAGTTACAGTACAGTTCTTCCATCCGGCACAGTTGGTCCGCAATATTCTAACGGCAACACGGCAGTTCCAAAAGTATCATCAACATTTACAAAGCCTCCGCAAACCTGCGATTACTGGAGCAGTTTAATTTATCCGTTTTATGGAGATCAGTTTTCCAACGTGATGTATTCTCATCCAATAAACTACAAAGCAAAAAATAACGGATTGGAATTAGGCTATACAACAACTCCCGTTTTTGCTGCGCAGGATTATTTATTTCCATTCTCAAAACAATTAACCGTTGGTGTTGCTGGATTGAACGCACTAAAAACTGTTACGGATGATTACGGTGATTGGACAGTTACAGCACTTTGGGATGACGGCACTCGTAGTATGAAAGCAACTTTGGGTCACGGACTTCCTTATGCTTTCTTCACCATCTCAGGCGGAAATGCAATTATAACTTGCAACGCTGCACCAACAATCTGGTTTAATCAAAGTGGAGTCCTCGGAATTACTGTTGAAGGTCGCCATTACGGAATTTTTGCTCCTGATAGTTCAACATGGTCCGGTACAACAACACTTCAATCATCTTTAAATAACAAAAATTATTTTTCTGTAGCACTGCTTCCGGATAACAATTTAGCAACGTTAGAAACATATCGTAAACACGCTTATGCATTTGTAACCGGCAGTACTGTTGCCTGGAATTACGATGAAGCAACTGCAAAACTTACTTCCACATTTACTTATACAACAGAATTAAAAGAATCCGGTAACGGAAATCTAAACGAAACACTAACAGCATTGTATCGTCATCAATGGTTAAACACTTCTGCATCCTTAACAAGTTTTGAATACATCTCAGTTGCGGGAAAAATGAAAGTGTTCGAAGGTAATCAGTTTACAACCGATCTAACATTTGAAGGTGTGCTGCCAGCCTTACCTGATGAAGGAGTTTATAATCCGGCAGATTTACTTGCAATGGTAAATGATATTGCAACAGAAACACTTCCATCAAGCGGTAATCTTGCAGGTACTTACTGGAATGGAAAACTAATTGCGCGCTTTGCTCATCTAGTAAACATTGCAGATCAGCTTGGTGCCATTACTGCACGCGATCATTTTTTAACTCAGATTAAAACCAGATTGCAAGATTGGTTTACTGCTGGTGGTTCGCAAAGTTATGTTTACAATTCTACGTGGAAAACTTTAACCGGTTATCCATCAGAGTTTGGCGCAGATAATCAAATCAACGATCACAATTTTCACGCGGGATATGCAATTATGGGCGCAGCAATAGTTGCACAGTATGATTCAGTTTGGGCTGCAAATGAAAACTGGGGCGGAATGGTTGAGCTGCTGATAAAAGATGGAAACAATTATGATCGTAACGATACAAGGTTTCCATTCCTTCGAGCACTTGATCCTTACGCCGGTCATTCGTGGGAATCAGGGCATGGAGATTTTGGTGATGGAAACAATGAAGAGTCCAGTTCTGAATCAATGAACTTTGCAACTGCAGTAATTCTGTGGGGATCAATAACTAAACAAAATGATATTCGTGATCTGGGAATTTATCTTTACACAACAGAGCGAAGTGCTATCGAGCAATATTGGTTTGATATTGATGACGCTGTTTTTCCTGCTCCATATCCTTACAAAGCTTTAGGAATGGTTTGGGGAGCCAAAGGTGTGCACTCAACGTGGTTTGGTGCTGATCCTGATTTTATACACGGCATCAACATGCTTCCGTTCAATGGCGGATCATTTTATCTTGGTCGTCATCCGGAATATGTGCAGGCAAATTATGATGAAGTAATTGATGAGTTGAATGGTACGCAGGCAACCTGGAAAGATATTCTCTGGCAGTATTTAGCTTTGTCCGATCCGGCATCCGCAATGTCTTTATTCTTTGCTGATCCTAATTACGTTCCTGAAGATGGAGAAACAAAAGCACACACGTATCATTGGCTTGGCAATCTTAAAAAGATGGGTCAGTTTGATATTTCGGTTACAGCAGATATTCCAACGTACTCAGTTTTAAAAAATAGTGCAGGAGAAAAAACATACATAGCCTATAGTCCTTTTTCTGATTCTATCACAGTTCATTTCTCTGATGGCTATTCGATGAATGTTCCGGCAAGAGAACTGAAATCGGTTAACACTTCATCCGCAAATATTAATGCACCTGTTGTAATTTTGGTTGCGGATAAAACATCGGGAAAAATTCCTTTAACAATTAATTTTACAGGAAGTAGAAGTTTTGATAGAAATGGTTCGCCGCTTTCATTCGAATGGAATTTTGGTGATGGAACAACTTCAACTGCAGTTGATACAAGCCATCTCTTTACAGTTCCTGGAACTTACAAAGTAGTGCTAACCGTTACGAACCAGCAGCAGCTTTCATCAAAAGATAGTTTAACAATTACTGTTAACGGAAATGGCACTCCATATTCCGGAACACCCGTTTTAATTCCCGCAACTATTCAGGCAGAAAATTTTGATAACGGCGGAGAAGGAATTGCATATCACGATGTTGATGCAAATAATATCGGGCTTACATATCGTCCTAATGAAGGCGTTGATATTGAACCATCCAGTGAACAAGGA